>JBEKFM010000014.1:0-52473 GCA_050013315.1 Bathyarchaeia archaeon | reverse complement strand
AAGGTTGAGTGTTGCATTCAAAACCTCAACCGAGAGTTTGTCAATCATCTGCGAAAGTTTCCTGAATGGCTCAAAGACAAACTAGACGACTACAAGGATTGGTTTAATCATTCGCGCTTTCACAGAGCCGTAAAAGCGTTCCCAGCAATGCTCTACGAGTGTAACGTTAGAAACTTGACTTGACAGTAAGCAAAAGCTTAAGCATACTTGTCAAAAATGTATTTTTCGGATAAGTATTCATAAACAGGTAGAGAAAAAACATGAACATACAAAAGTACGTTGCTGGAGTACTTGTCGGAGTGGTTTGCGATTATGTACTATATGTTATAATCCAAGACTTTGTGGTGTCAACGCCAGGCTGGGGAACAACAGGATGGGCACTCTTTGCTGCATATAATGTGGGGTTGGGTTCTTTCATTGCATTTGGCGTTCGTTCGCTCTTAAAAGGGGATAAGGAATAGCTATCGTACAAATATGAGTGTGTTGATTAAGAAATATCGAAGAAATGTTCAAAGTTGTTTATTCTCTGCTTGAGAGTATCAAGATGTAATCTGCAGTATCAGCGCACATGTCAGCTGCTTGCTCGATGAATTCTATCAGATCGTCAAATATTACCATAGCTCCGCAGTTTATGTTTACGCCGTATTTCACGAATAAGCTTTTAGCCTTAAGATATTCAATGTCTATTGCGTGCTCTGTTTCACCGACTTGTTTCGCTTCCTTAACGGCTTCTGTTGGGTTTGATGAGATTTTTTCTATACTGCTTCTTAATGTTTGAGCTGTTTCAACCAGTTTTGCAGTCATAAGAACAGTTTTTTCCCGAAGCTCCTCTGGGATTTCTGCTCCAGAGAGCATTTCAAGGCATCTTGCAGCATCTTTAGTGTGGTCTGCCAACGTGTCTAAACGCTTAACAAGGTGCAAAAGGTCTTCACGATAATCTGCCACAAGAGCTGCACCCTTGGATAACTCCATGAAGACGTCTGTTCGAAGCTGATCAACTTCTTCTTCAGCCTTGTACAGTTTTTCAACATATTCCTTAGTTTCCTTAAGATTGTTTTCTGAAAAGCTCTTGGTTGCTTTATGCAACAACGTTACCGTATCAAAAGCTTTCGTTATTTGGTCATGAGCTAGTTCTAATCCCCTTGTTTTGCGGCGCTGCTCAAACCAATCGTAACTTTTTCTTTCCATTGCTAACTCACTGCTTACAATATTGACTTGGCTTCAGATATAACCCTTCTTCTTACTAACAGCATTCGCAGTTCAAACTTCGCCATATTTTTCTATTTTTTCAAACAGTTTACCAGTTCCTGATGGGATGATCCTTTGGGATTTACCCTTCAAGAGCAATCCTTGCCAACCCAACCTTATCTTCTAAACTCCTCATTACAGTATTCGTAATTTTTGCTCGGATTCCAAGATTCTCTATGGGACTTTTCTCAGCAGCATCCACGTTATCAATGATGAAAATATCAAGAAAATCAGCATAAAGCTTAGCAACAGAAGATGCTGAAACCTCAAAACCTAAACCACGCAATAGTCTATCCGCAGGACCCTTAATCGGGGCACCAGCGACTATAGGACTAACTCCGACAACTCTGGCGCTTGTCCTCCTCAATGCATCCCTTATTCCGTCAACCGCCAAAATAGTGCCAATGCTAACTATCGGGTTGCTGGGACAAATAACGACCACTTCTGCATCTATAATTGAATCTAATACTTTGGGCGAAGGTTTCGCGTTAGCCGCGCCAACAAACTCAACGCCCAAAACCTCGTCCCTTGATCCTCTCTTAACAAAATAATCTTCAAAATGAACCGACCCTTCCTCAACTTTTATCCTAGTCTCAAACTTATCATTCGTCATAGGCAAAATCTTAAGTTTAAGCCCCAGAACGTGGCAAATTTCGTCAGTTACCTGCGAAAGCGTAAAACCTTTTTTCAACAAATCAGTTCGAAAAATATGAGTTGCAAAATCCCTATCGCCCAAAGCAAACCATGTTTCTAAACCAAATTTCTTTAGCATCTCAAGACATTGAAAAGTGTCACCTTTTACTCCCCAACCTTTCTGTTCATCAACAATACCAGCTAAAGTGTATGCCACAATGTCAATGTCTGGCGAAATGTGCAAACCGAACAATTCAATATCATCACCAGTATTCACGATTACCGACACTTCTTCCTCTTTAACAAGCTTCAATAAGCCAGTGAGAAATCTGGCTGCGCCAACACCACCTGCTAAAGCCGTAATCATAACCTTTCATGCCATAGATGATTTAAGAATGTTAATGGTTGTGTTTTTCTGAAACCCAGTATTCAACCGCTGAACCCTTTGCATCAACTACATGTTCTTTCTTGAAAACCGGCGCTTCACTTTTGTATCTCTCTACAGCTTCTCGCAGGACTGGAAAAACATCTGTTCGGTGAGAACCAGCAACCGCAACATAAACTAAATCGTCTCCAACGTTAAATTCGCCCAGTAAATGGTGGATTTGAACGTTAACTATTCCTGGCTTTTGGGATAAATCATCGCATATTTTACCGAGCACTTGATTGGCCTTTTCTTCGTATGCTTCAAGGTTGAGCTTTTCGACTTTTTCTCCCTCTAAGGTTTCTCCTCTTACTACACCGATAAAAAGCCCTATCGCGCCAGCCTTATGGTAATTGGCATCTTTTTTAATGTTATTAATAGTGTCTTGAACCGTGAAGGTTCCTTTTTCATGAACTCCTGCATTTACCGACAAATATGATGCTCCTTAAAGTTCCTTAAAATATTCTATTTTACATTATTGCTCTTAAAGAATTTTGCCCTTAACGTATGTTGCTTGGTCACTTTTTGGTTTAGTGTTAGATGCGATTTTTCAGAGAACCCCCCGTATCATGAAACTTGTTAGCAAATATATCCCCTCAGATATAGGGGCGCTTGACGATCATAAGAATTACGCGAAAAAACCTGAATCCCACTAGTAAGTAGCATCATAGTAAGTTTCATTAACATTCGAGTTTTTAGGTCAGAGCAATCCGAAGCGATCCTCTTTCGATACGACTGCGTCATCTCCACTTCAAATTAACCTGCCAAACCCTTCCTGAACGAACTCTTATAAGAAAAGAGAATCGAAAATCCGCGTCGACTGCTTAAGCAAGGGTTTGAAAAAAAGTACGTTATGCTTGAGCTTGGGCTTCTTGTATTGGTGCCTGCGGTTGTGCTATTAATTTGGATTTTCTTATGCCAACATGCCTGAGTGGTGCAACTTCTTTAGATTGGTTGTAGATGTCTGAAGCGATTTTTCCAAGAACCATTTCTTGAACAAACTGGTCAAGCGTTAACGCGTTGGCTTTTTCATGTATTATTTTTTCCATTATTTTGCGGATTATTTTTTCTTGTGAGGTCTTTATCCTTGAAAGTGTTAGGGCCGAAACTGCAATTCTAAGCTTGAATCCATCTTTTGTGGTGAGATTGATTAACGCATCAACTTTTGTTGTTCTTCTTCTAACCAGGCTTCTAAGGTAATCTCGTGAGTATTCATGACCCTTAAAGAGCGTTTTTGCGGTTTTTCCGTCAAGCTCGTTAATTTGGAAAAACATTTTCAGGTAATGGTGAGAAAAGTCGCCAGTTATATCATATAAAGTTGCGTCAACAACTCTGCCGATTAATTGTTCCGGTTCTTGGGCTGGAATGGAACCTAACTCAACGTTGCCAAAGAAGGAGGGCCCAATCACCATGTACCAAACTTTCCCTCGCCATTTATCTCGTACGTGTTTAGTTTTTGAAGACAAATTTATTTCTCCAAACGTGCCTCAACATTCTCAAGGAAATATTAAAAGGTTTAGCGTTTTCTATCTATTTTCTCTCTGTTACTCATGTACTTTCTTAAGGCTTTCGGAATATTTATTGTGCCATCTTCTTGTTGATTGTTTTCCAATATAGCAACTATGGTTCTGCCTGAGGCTATGGCTGTCGAGTTTAATGTATGAACGAACCCTTTTGGCGGAGCCCCCTCTTTTTCTCGGTAACGTATTCCCAATCTTCTTCCTTGATAATCGGTGCAGTTGCTGCATGAAACAACTTCGCGGTAACCATCTTGCGCGGGCATCCACGCTTCAATATCATACTTTTTGGCGGCCACGGTTCCAATGTCACCTGTGCACACGTTAACAACACGATATGGCAATTCAAGCTTTTGAAGTAAATCCTCCGCATTCTGCAGCAGTTCCTCATGCAGCTTGGCTGAGTCTTCTGGTTTGCAAAAGATGAATTGTTCTATTTTATTGAACTGGTGAGTGCGAAATATTCCTCGTGTATCTTTGCCGTGTGCTCCAGCTTCCTTTCTAAAGCAAGTGCTTATGCCAGCTAGTCTAAGCGGCATGTCTTGCTCTTTTAAGACTTCATTCATGAGCATTGCAGCCATGGGATGCTCTGAAGTAGCGATTAAGTAAAGGTCTTCGTTTTCCACTTTGTATAGAACATCAGCAAAGTCTCCAAGCGCTGTTACGCCTTCGTATGCTTCCCGTTTCATCAAATACGGCGGAATGATTGGCGTATAACCTTTGTTTGTCAACTCCTCTATAGCAAAACTCATTAGTGCCATGTCCAATTGTGCGACTTGGTTTTTTAGATAAAAGAACCTTGCGCCGGATACTTTTCCGGCTCTTTCCATATCAATTTGGTCTAAATCTAAGGCTAAGTCAATGTGATTTTTTATCAGAAAATTAAATGTTGGGACTATTCCCCAAGTCTTTATTTGAACATTATCATTGGCGTCTCTACCCAGCGGTACACTTCCATCCAGCAGGTTCGGAAGTTGCATGAGGTAGTCGTGTGTCTTCTGTTCTTGCTGGGTAACCTGTTTTTCTAATAATGTTATTTTTTCATCGATGTCCTGCGCTCTTTCAACTTCGCTGTCGGCTTCCTTACCGGCTTTTTTTAGCTTAGCGATTTCTATTGTTACCTGCTTTCGCTGATGGCGCAACTCGTTTAGTTTAGTGAGGTTCAACCGCCATTCCTTGTCAACAGCGATTAGATCCTCTAACATTTGGGTGGTTCCAGGGTTGCCACGCTTCTCCAAATTATTTTTTATCAGCCCGGGATTTTCACGAATAAGCTTGATATCTAACATTGCTCTCACACGGAATAATTCTCTAACTAACAAAATTAGCTATTTAACCTTGCGTTGCAAACAGTAACTCGAATTACATGTTTATAATTCTCTAACATTCTGGGAGTCTAATGCGGAAGCACCGAAACATGAAGCCGTGGTTGCAGCCCTCACTGCTACCGCTGACCCTCTTGAAGTCAAATTAATTATCCTTGGAAGAACAATCACTGCAAAAACCGCCAGAGCTCAAGAGACGTTGAAAATTACCACAACCACGTTTAAGGGGCTTATCGGCGGTGAGATTGAAATGAATGAAAAACTATGACACTTGAGATCAAATCCCAGCACGTCATCAACCACAGCGACGCCAACTATCATTCTTGACTTTATCTTTCGAGTCTGCTTATCAATAAAAGAAGCAATTGATATTAAAAAATAAAAGAAAGTTTTTAGGTGGTTTCTTGTTTATTTGCTTGTTTCAGTTTTACTTTTTGCTTAGCGTTATCTCCATCGTTGAAACCATTCTGGACCTGTTCTCTCCCTCACGTGGTGGCATCTCTACTGTTCCGATAGCAATATTGCTAACTTTAAGGTCTTTTATGAACCGGTTTCTTGTTATCTCAGCGACATCAACAGCGGTGGTTATAGCTTGGCCTCGAGCTTTCAGAGTAACTTCTGTGAGGGTTCCTGAGGAGAAGCTCGTAATGATTGCCAGAACATAGCTCATTGGAGGTTTATTTCCGACGAAGATAACATCTGCGTTTTGAGTCATTTTTTTTTACTCCTTTTTTGTTATTGCTTTGTGTAACGTAGCTGTAATGCGCTCTGTTGCGCGTCAGAACGTTACTGCCCAACTTAATACCTTTCTTCCTTATAAGACCATTGAAAAACCACCCACAAATAAGAACTGTTCACCAATTTCCATGAGCAAGTTAACTGGAAAGGCTTTTCTACAGCCAAACCATAAAGAACTTTGACAAATATCAAGTTGAGAGTTAACTTGCTTACTAAACTAAAGAAAAAAGTTCAGCAAATGCTAACTTCACAAGCAAAAGCCGCCCACAAGATAGGCTTAACTCCCAACAAAGTAAGCATCATAGGATTTATACTCGCTCTCTCCTCAGCCACAGCGTACAAATTTGCTCCAAACCCCTCATGGCTTCTTCTCTTAGCTACGGCTTTGCTTTTAGCTTCAGGATTCTGCGACACGCTAGACGGAATTATAGCCCGAAATTTTCAGCAAGCAACAGTCTTCGGCGGCTTTTTCGATTCAGTTCTCGACCGATACGCGGATGCTGCAGTTTACGCTGGAATAATAATCGCTGGATTATGCAATCCGATTTGGGGCTTAGCCGCTTTAGCAGGTTCAATGCTGGTGAGTTACAGCCGAGCAAGAGCTGAAGCAGCAGGAATTAAAATGGAATCAGTAGGTTTTGCTGAAAGAGCCGAACGCATGCTTATCTTGGCTGCAGCATCCATAATCGCGTATTTTTGGCTGGGCGCCTTAAGTTATGGAATAATTTTGTTAGCGGTGCTTTCAAACCTTACCGTTATACAAAGAGCACTTCACGTTTACAAAACATTGAAAGAAAAAAGCAGCGTAACCGCTTAGTACCTTCTTCTGGCCTTTGAGTGACGCTCGCTTTCAGCTCTAACCCTAACGATACCACGATGTACGGCGCATGAGATACAGTAATATTTTGTGTCAACCCAAGAATCTAAAAACGTGCCTTTTTGCCTAAGCTCCTTTGCTAACTGAGGCTCAACAAACGACACACGCCGCGTGGACTTCTTCGCCTTGTCGCGCGGTACCATCGATCCACAATTAGCGCATTGAACAAGGCTGCTGCTTCCCTTGCTTCCTTTCGATCTTCCTCGGCTCTTTCGCTTAAATGGCAATTATTTTGACCTCTTTTTCTTCCTTATCTTCCAATTATGGAATTAACTATCTTATATATCTGCTCGTAACTTTAAGAGAGAGGCGATGTTTGCTTTTCGACTTATTTGCGGGATGATTTTTCCTTCCGGCGACGTCATCAGAGTTGTAACTCCAGGTCCATGGCCTGCCGTAATACAGTTTGTGTGGATTACCACGCCCACTGAAACGGCGCCTTGACGGTAAATTCTGCCAAACGAGTGGTCAGCGTCGATAATACCGACTAAATCGCCAAGCCTCAAACTTTCCAGCCCATACTGCTTAATGACTGCTTCATCGAACAATTGAATATCATAGTCGCCTGAGTTAACTTGGTTTGCTCCTAAACCTGAACCCATAACAGCCGCTGGAACAATATGCGTAACAGGCACCTCGAGTTTGTCACCCCTCGGCTTGAGATCCCAAGTCTCAAGCAACATCGGATCCATATTAAACACCTTTAAATATGGAAAATCAACCAACTTTAAGCCTACGCCAAAAGCTTTCACGAGAATCCTATCCCCAAGCACAAGCTTCTCCAAAACTTCTGAAGGAAAATCAACCAACACATGCTCGATTCCACCATGCTTGCCAGTGACCACGCCTTTAGCGCCTTTCGCGTCACCCGTTGTAACTTTTGCTTCGTTTCCTACACAAGATAGAACGTTAAACGCGGTATTAGCCGACTGCCCCGAGCGGAAATCGTTTTCCTTGTTTTCCACGCTGACGCTTGGCTCCACATGATCAGCTTCCCACCCGCATGCTGGATCACCGACTCTTAAATTATAGGTTATACCGCCTACTCCAGGCAACACCAACGGTTTCCCCGTTGCTGAAACGTTGTAGACTGACCGGATTGTAGGGCTGGCTATTTCACCGATGACTGATATTTTTACGAGTTTTTCAGCATTTGTTCGGAGCATAAAGCATTCCTCATTGGGCGTTGTGTCTTATCTATAAGGAATCTAATAAAACTTCACAGCGTACATTTCCAATTAAGCAACTCTTAAATTATGCGTCTCTTTATTGTTGACTGTAAAGGCTAGCCTACACTAAATTGTTGGAAGTGAAATTTGGCGATGTCAGAAATTGGATTAACAACAAAAATGCTAGTAAAAGACGTAATGAGCAACCCAGTCGTAACCATGGATGAAAATGAAACGTCAAACAATGCAGCAGTTTGTATGGATCAGAACGATTTAGGCTGCATAATAGTTACGAACAAATCTGGAAAATCAATTGGCATCATTACGGAACGAGACTTGGTGAGTAGAGTTCTAGCTAAAAACCTCAAACCTGACACAATGAAAGCCAAAGAAATCATGACAACTCCATTGGTAACAATCGAACCTGAAGCCACAATAAGTGAAGCAGCTCGAAGAATGAACAGGCTAGATATCAGAAGACTAGGCGTAATTTACAAAGGCAACCTTGTCGGAATAATCTCAAGCAAAGACATCCTTGGCGTAATGCCTGAGCTTATAGAAATAATCCAGGAAAAGTCGCGCATCGAAGGTGTTGCTCGAACTGAAGAAACTGAAGAAACTGAAGAGGTTCCTCTCTCAGGATACTGTGACCGCTGTAATATGTACTCTGAAAACTTGAAGGAACGAAATGGACAAAACATCTGCGATGAATGTCGAATAGAACTGGAGCAAGAAAAATAATATTTTCTTTTTTACTTATCCATTTACAACTCGATAAACCCTAAATTTTCCCGTTCCTCAACTAAAAAAATCTAAGTACCCTATAAGCGCAGCCACCCCCAAAGCACAATGCAGCCGGTAAAGCAGAATCGGGAGTAGAACAATCTAAGGAAAACAAAATCTCAATTCTAGCTCTATCATCAAGAGCTGCTGCAAACCCAATACTTGCCAAAACCTCCTAAGAACAAAATCCGCTTCCAAAATGTTTAGCCTAAAGTTAACCGATTTATCATTCATAATAACCTTAATTTGCGTATCTATCCCCAATTCGATTTCCCGTTTGTGATTTAGTTTTAAACGTTGCGGAACCAAAAAGTCAACCTTCCATTTTTCTGGGACATTCTAGGACACTATAGGACACTCTAGGACGTTTCAGGGACATTCTAGGACACTCTAGGACATTTTAATACGCAACCTGCAAACGATTCAAACCCAAAACCAAAAAAGTAACCCAAAACAACTTGAACAAAAAATAACAAAAAAATGTGATGCTAGAAATATCACCTGAAAGATAATTTAGGTTCAAGCTGTCATTATTTGGTTTTTGATACGTCACGTTTTCTACACTTTTATGGCAATTCAAACATTCTCCGCTTAAAGACCATCTCTCTGAGACTCGAAGATACTTCCTTTTACTTCTATGTACGTTCTTGTACGTTCTCTTACCTTCCTTGTACGTCCTTGTACGTGCTTGTACGTCTATGTACTTTCTTGTACGCAACCTGCAAATGATTTAAGCTTTGATTCAAGAAAGCAACCCCAAAAAAGGCCTTCCAAAAAAAGAAAAAAAATATTTCTGCCTGCACATCTAAATAAAACAATAACTTCAATACAAGAAATTCTGAGAAACTTAAACCATAAATAGTTCTTAGCCAAAAAGGAGCCCCAGCCAAATAAACACATTTTAATTAATCAAATCACTCGTATTCAGTGCAGACAGTGAACTGATTGATTGTTGATTCCGTTCTCACAAACGCCAAAGCATACATCAACGGACAAATAGTCGATTGCAGCTTCGCCATCGAAGAAGGTAAAATCTTCAAAATTGGCAAAGAAACCCAAATGCCAAACGCTGACCAAAAAACTAACCTAAAAAACCTTCTAGTTCTACCAGGCTTTATAGACGAGCATGTTCACTTGCGAGATGAGGGAAAAGCCTACAAAGAAGACTTCCAAACAGGAACCGCAGCCGCGGCTGCTGGTGGCTTCACCACCGTCTTAGATATGCCTAACAACGAACCAGTCACAATGAGCACGGAAACTTTAAAAAACCGCATAAGAATCGCTGAAAGAAAAATTCTCGTAAACGTTGGGTTCCACTCTGAATTCCCCAAAAAAATGTCCGAAGCCAAAGACATCATTTCCGAAGGAGCAGTAGGCTTCAAACTCTTTATGAGTTGCCAAATCGGCGGATTAAACATCGATGATGACAACGCCTTGCAGGATGCCTTCAAAGAAGTTGCCAACTTGAGTGTGCCAGTGGCAGTGCACGCCGAAGACAAAACTTTGCTTTCAACCAACGAAGAAAAACTAAAGCAAGCCAAAAAAAACACCACTGCCGCTTTCCTAAAGGCACATTCAGAAACAACTGAGCTAAAAGCCATCGAACGCCTTTTGAATATAAGTGTGCCAACGGATGTACAATTGCATTTTTGCCATGTCTCAACCAAAGAAGGTTTAAACGCCATTACGGAAGCTAAAAAGTCTGGCAGAAAAATAACCTGCGAAGTTACCCCCAACCACCTATTATTATCAACCGCTGATTTGAAACATTACGGGCAATTGCTGATTATGGCCCCACCGCTTCGCAGTAACGACCAAGTTGAAGCATTATGGAACGGTTTGGCAGCGGGCTGGGTTGATGCCTTAGGCTCAGATCATGCGCCACACACTTTGAGTGAGAAGTCAGCTAGCAGCGTTTGGGATGTCAAAGTCGGTGTGCCAGGTCTAGAAACCACCTTACCACTCATTTTAACTCTTGTAAACAAGAAAAGGTTATCCCTAGCCCAAGCGGTTCAACTTCTCGCGGAAAAACCTGCAGAAATTTACAGTTTGAATGGCAGCGGTAGCTTGAAGCAAGGCAAGAATGCAGATTTGACTGTAGTAGATTTTTATGGCAAATTCAAAATAGACGCTTCAAAATTCAAGTCCAAGGCCAAATACTCTCCCTACGATGGGCAGGAAGTTCAAGGTAAACCAGTAAAAACTATCGTCAACGGATTGCTAGTTTTCGATGAGGGAGAAATAGTTGCTAAACTGGGCAGCGGCTCGATTGTAC
The DNA here is from genome assembly GCA_050013315.1 of Bathyarchaeia archaeon. GTDB lineage: Archaea > Thermoproteota > Bathyarchaeia > Bathyarchaeales > Bathycorpusculaceae > Bathycorpusculum. The sequence goes on along the minus strand of JBEKFM010000014.1, from coordinate 41,484 downwards.
GGAGAGACAACACGTGAGGTTCCTAGCAGACGGTATGCTGGGAAAACTGACACGCTGGCTGCGCATGTTAGGACAAGACGTCATATATTCTGTCAAGCTAAATGATTCTGAACTCCTTGAACTGGCAAAAAAGGAAAACCGAGTTTTGTTAACAAAAGATTTGGAGCTTTACCAACGCGCCGTCGCCAAAGGAATAGACGCTTTCTACCTTGAAGGCAAAACGGAATCCGAACGGCTAACAGAACTTGCCAAGCGATACGACTTAACCTTAGCGATAGATATGGAAAAATCTCGTTGCCCAAAATGCAACACCAAACTTAAAGCAACGCCAAAAGAAATGCTTTTAGGCGAATTACAGAAAAATACATTTATTCATTATGATGAGTTCTGGAAATGTCCTGATTGTGGTCAAGTCTATTGGCAAGGAGCGCATTGGAAAAAAATCTGCGATATTCTTAACGAAGCAACAGCAAAATTAGAAAAAAAGGATTTCCGTGGTTAAGATAGTAGCCATTTTAATGGGATATCTTGGAAGGTGCCGTCTGGCAAGGTTCTTCTGATGGTTATAGGCAGTATTCCAGCTTCAAGTTCTTTCAGAGCGATGTCAATAGGGTTTGTATTTTCACTAGCATCCACCAAAATCGGAGCTCCCATCGAGATTTGAAGCGCTCTGGCTCCAACTATTCTTGCTTTCTCGAAACGAGTAATTTTTGGCGGGCCTACAGTTATTTTTTGTTCTGACGTATTTTAATACTCTCCAGCGCCTGGATATCCACCCATACCACCCATACCGCCCATTCCGCCTGGCATTCCTCCTCCCGGTGGCATTGGAGGCGCCTTCATTTTGCTAGAGGAAATAATGTCGTCAATTTTTAGTATCATGGATGCTGCTTCGGTTGCAGATTTGATTATTTGTTTTTTAACTGCGACTGGTTCGAAAACGCCTGCTTTAGTCATATCTTGCACTTTGCCTTCTAGTACTTCTATGCCAGCCCATGTTTCTCCTTTTTCATGTCTCGACCTTAACTCGGACAGTATGTCGATGGGATCTAAGCCTGCGTTTTCGGATAATGTTATTGTTATTGCTTCTAAGGCTTCAGCGAAAATTCTTACTGCTAGCTGTTCCCTGCCTGGCAAGGTTTCAGCGTATTTTTTAAGTGCGTTTGCCATTTCAAGTTCTGGAGCGCTTCCCCCAGCAACAATTCTTGGTTCCATGATTAAGTCTCGAGTAACGCAAAGTGCATCGTGGATCGAGCGTTCTGCTTCCGCGTTCAGACGTTCTGTTCCGCCTCTAATTAGAATGGTCACTGCCTTGGGATTTTTGCAACCTTCGATAAAGGTCATTTTGTCATCGCCGATTCTGCGTTCTTCAACTAAAGCCGCGTATCCAAGGTCAGCCGGCGAAATGTCGTCTATTCTTGACACTATTTTCCCGCCTGTGGCTTTTGCGAGTTTCTCCATGTCTGATTTTTTAGCTCTTCTAATTGCAACTATTCCTTTTCTTGCAAGAAAATGCTGAGCCAAATCATCGATGCCTTTTTGGCATATCACAACGTTTGCGCCTGAAGCTACAATTTTATCCGTCATGTCCTTCAGCATTGATTCTTCTTGCTTCAAGAACGCTTCAATCTGAGCGGGGTTTTCAATGCTAATTTTAGCGTCTAACTCTGGTTTTTCATTTTCTAGCGAAGCGTCAAGTAAAGCGATCTTTGCTTTCTCTACTCGCTTGGGCATTCCAGAGGAAACGATTTCCTTGTCTAAAACTACGCCGTTGATTAAACTTGTATCTCTGAGAGATTCGCCTGTTTTCTTTTCAACTTTTACGTCGTCCACATCTACTTTGTAGGTTTTACCTTGTTTTTCTGCCACAGTCATCATTGCTTTGACAACCATGTCTGCTAAGTATTCTTTATATTCAGCTACTAATTTGCTTGCCATAGAAGTCATTGCGGCTTTCCTTAAGTAATCCTCTGATTTTAAGTCAACTGGCATGGCTATTTTGTCAAGTACTTCTAATGCTTTTTCAGCTGCCTTCTTGTAACCATCAATTATTATAGTCGGATGAATGTTTTTCTCGATTAGTTCTTCAGCTTTGCTCAAAAGTTCGCCTGCTATTATAACTGCGGATGTTGTTCCATCGCCCGCCTCGTTGTCCTGTGTCTTGGCAACTTCAACCAACATTTTTGCAGCTGGATGCTGAACATCCATCTCATCCAAGATGGTGCGACCGTCACTGGTTATCGTTACGTCTCCGAAATTGTCAACCAGCATTTTGTCCATACCTTTTGGACCCAAAGCGCTTCGGACGCTTTCAGCTATGACCTTAGCGGCAGTTATGTTACCGTGTTGTGCTTCTCTTCCACGGGACCTGTTCGAGCCTTCTTTTAACACAAGAACAGGCACTCCGCCAGCTTGTGTTGGAAATGATGACAAATCAAGTAACCTCCATTAATGATTAACGCGAACAACAACAGAATATTACTAGCCATATAAGTTTTTCTAGGCAAGGCACGACTAATAAAGCCTAGGCAAGCGATTTTTGCATCATTAACTTGTTTTTGCTGTTTTCTTCGTTTCAAAGTTGCTATGGCTCAATAAACTGAAACTTTGGCAATACCTGGTATTTTCAGAATATCTGGAATTAGCTCTCCAGGAATTTTTTTCTCAACTATCAAGGTAAGTTTTGGTTCTGGTGAAAGTTCCGGGTCATCTACGATTGCTTGTCTAATGCTTAATCCTGCACTGTTTAGAATCATGGCTGAGTTGGATAAGATTCCTGGCGATTTTGCGTTTACAGGGGTTATTTCTATAACTCCCAGGTTGAGGTGTTTTGCGATTTCTTTGAGTGAATGTCCTGCTGGACGTATTTCTTCAAAAATTAGTTTGAGTTCAGGGCTTGCTTTGATGCTGTTTAATGTTTCGTTTACTGTTCGTCGGTCAACTCCTGCGACTCTTGCTATGCGTACTGGTGGGATCTCGATTTGGTTCAGGTATATTTTGTTGTCTCGGGCGCTTAATCCGTTTTCTATGAGGACGCGTGCTACTTTGAGTCGCTCAGGGTATTCTTGCAGTTGGTTTTTTATTTTGTTCCACATTTTGTTTCGCTTATGTGTATTTTTGTTCATTTGAGTATAAATGTGTTGTTTAATGGTTGAGCGTTTTAATGAACAAAACTGTACACAAAAGCCTTAAATAAGACTTTAACGTACGATTCATAACCTAAAAAAAGAAAAGGCGAACAATATGCCAGATAAGAAAATACTACTCAAAGAAGATGAAATTCCAAAACAATGGTACAACATAGTCCCCGATTTACCCAAACCTCTTCCTCCATTCATAGATGCGGCAACAAAACAGCCAGGCGTCGGAATCGTCCCGCGAATATTCCCAAAAGCAATTATCGGTCAAGAAATAAGCCAAGAACGATGGATAGACATTCCTGAAGAAGTGCGAGAAATCTACCGAATCTGGAGGCCAACACCACTCTTCAGAGCCACTGGCCTAGAAAAAGCGCTAAAAACGCCAGCAAAAATTTACTACAAATACGAAGGCGTAAGTCCGGCTGGAAGCCACAAACCAAACACAGCCGTGCCCCAAGCATTCTACAACATGAAAGAAGGTACAAAACGCCTATCAACAGAAACAGGTGCAGGTCAATGGGGTTCCGCCTTGGCATTTGCAGCCATGATGTTCGGGCTCAAAGCCACAGTTTACATGGTACGTGCAAGCTATGACCAGAAACCTTACCGTAAAATGATGATGAACGCGTTCGGCGCAGAAGTTTTTGCAAGTCCAAGTACCCATACCGAAGCAGGCAGAAAAATCCTAGAGGAAGATCCTGACAGCAAAGGTAGCCTCGGCATAGCTATCAGCGAAGCCGTCGAAGATGCCCTAGTTAACGAGGAAGAAACCAATTATGCGATAGGGAGCGTCTTTAATCACGTATGTTTACACCAGACAGTTGAAGGTTTAGAAGCGAAAAAACAACTGGAGATGGTGGACGATTATCCAGATGTGATTTATGGATGCATAGGTGGAGGCAGCAGTTTCTCCGGCCTGATGTGGCCCTTCTACTACGACAAGGTCGCAAAGAAAGCACCCAAAGAAACCAAGTTCGTTGCAACTGAAGCCACAGCATGCCCCAAGGTCACTAAGGGACAGTATCAATATGATCACGGCGACACAGCGAAACTAACGCCCCTGGTTCCTATGCACACTATAGGTCACGACTTCATTCCAGCACCCATTCATGCAGGTGGACTCCGCTACCACGGCATTGCCCCAACTATAAGCGTGCTTGTTCAAGAAAAACAAATGACAACGGAAGCATTCAACCAAATAGAAGTCTTTGATGCAGCTAAACTATTCATTCAAACTGAAGGCATTATCCCAGCGCCTGAGCCCTCTCATGCAATTAAAGGGGTCATCGATGAAGCACTACGCTGTAAGAAGACTGGAGAAGCAAAAACCATCCTGTTCGTGCTATGCGGCCACGGCTATTTTGACATGGCAGCGTACGATGAATATTTCAGCGGTAACCTGCAACCATACGAGTATCCGGCTGAGAAAGTTGATGAATCAATGAAGAAACTGCACAAACTGTATCCGTGGCTAGACGAAGTTAACAAGAAATACATAAGCTGCGAAACAATCTAAATCGCGTAACCATCTTTATTTTCTTTATTCTTCTTTTTATCTCTGCTAACCTATAATACTAACTTAGGTTATCCAATTTGAACGCTCCCCAAAAAACCCTGCCGACAAAAACAATTGGATTCATCGTAAATCCTATTGCTGGAATGGGCGGAGCTGTCGGGTTAAAAGGAACAGACGGCAAAACTATCCTAAACGAAGCCATATCTTTGGGCGCTAAACCTATAGCATCACAAAGAGCAGAAACCTTCCTTTCTGAACTTTATCCAGCCCAAAAAAGCTTAAAACTCATTGTTGGCGCTGGCTGCATGGGCGAGGATCAAGCTACAAAATTCTACTCCACCTGCCAAGTTAAGGGCAAAAGAAAAAGAGAAACAACATCCGAAGACACGCAAAATATCGCTAAAGAAGTGGTTGAAGCTGTTGTTGATTTGCTTGTTTTTTGCGGTGGCGACGGAACAACCCGTGACATGCTAAAAGCCGTTGGCATGAAGGTTCCTGTACTGGGTGTTCCAACCGGCGTCAAAATGCACAGCGCCTTATTCGCTGTCAGTCCTCAAGCGGCAGCAAGAGTTACCGTTAGGTATTTGTGGGGTGGCTTGCCCCTGCGAGAAGCGGAGGTAATGGACGTAGACGAGCAAGCTTTCAGGGAAGGCCGTCTTTCTGCAGAACTATACGGGTACATGTTGAGTCCATATGAACCTCACTTGATTCAGGGAAACAAACTTGAAAGTCCAATGACTGAGAATGAAGTCCGCAACCAAGCGGCAATAGCGATTTACATTATTGAAGAAATGAAACCTGACGTCATTTACGTTGTTGGTCCAGGAACAACCACCCGCACCATCGGTGACCTTTTGGACGCTAAAAAAACTCTCTTAGGCGTAGACATCTTCCAAAACAAAAAACTATTCGCTAGAGACGTGAACGAAAAACAAACAATGAACGCCATAGACGGAAAGCCAGCAAAGATAATTGTGACGCCGATTGGGGGACAAGGCTTCATTTTTGGCAGAGGGAATCAGCAGATTAGCACCAAAGTAATCCGCAAAGTAGGCTTAGAAAACATTGTTGTGGTTGCAACTAAAAGCAAATTAGACAGGTTGAAATGTCTAAGGGTTGATACTGGCGACCCCGATCTGGATAAAGAGCTTAGAGCACACGAAATTAATGTTGTAACTGACTACAAGAACGTACAAAAAATGACTGTTGAATAAACGTATTACTATTAATAATCGGAAAAAATGAAATAGTAGCACGTGAACAGTATCCCTAACAAAATGAGGCTAAAAAATGATACCAATCAACCTGCCAAAAATTGGCGAAGAAGAAATCGAAGCAGTAGTTAAAGTTTTGCGAAGCGGGATGTTAACAAGCGGGCTTGGGGCTGGTCCAATGGTTACCCAATTTGAAAACAGCTTTGCCGAATTTTCCGGTGTGAAGCACGCTGTAGCGGTTAACACTGGTACTGCAGCATTGCACGCTGCCGTAGTAGCTGTTGGCGTAAAGCAAGGTGATGAGGTTATTTTGCCCAGCTTTACTTTCGTAGCTACCGCCGAAGCGGTAGTGCTAGCAGGTGGGAAACCAGTTTTCGTCGATATCGATGCTGAAACTTATAATCTCTCGCCAAACGCGGTTGAAAAATCAATAACGAAAAACACCAAGGCTTTACTGCCCGTGGATCTATACGGTTTTTCAGCGGATATGAAACCCATGCGGGAAATCGCTGCTAAACATGACTTAGCGTTGATTGAGGATGCTGCTCAAGCGCACGGAGCAACATATGCTGGTAAACCTGCAGGAGCCTTCGCTGACGCCGCTTGCTGGAGCTTCTACGCAAGCAAAAATATTACAACAGGCGAAGGCGGAGTAATTACTACAAACAATGACCAAATAGCCGAAACGTTGCGAATGATCAGGACTCACGGAGAAAAAGCCAAGTACGCATCACTCATGCTTGGAAATAACTATCGCATGTCAGAAATACAAGCCGCAATAGGTAACGTACAACTGGCGAAATTGCCTTCGTTTGTGGCTAAACGTCGCCAAAACGCGCAAAAACTAACAAAAACGTTGGAAAAAAGTAGTAGGCTCATTTTGCCACGCGAATCAAAAGACCGACAGCATAGTTGGTACCTTTACACTGCAAGACTAAAGGATGGCACCGAAACTGACCGCAATAAGATTGTGGAAGAGTTAAAGAAAAAAGGGATTGGCGCAGAAGTCTACTACGTTAACCCAGTGCATCAGATGCCTTTTTACAGAGAAAACTTTGGAAGTAATAAACTGACTGAAACAGATAAAGCGGCAAAACAGGTTTTCTCTCTGCCAATTCATCCAGGAGTCACCGCTGAACAAGTTGATTGCATCAGTAGGACTCTTCTAAGCCTCTTATAGCCAGATTAGCGTCTGGGTTTTACGATATGCCGCCGACGACAAACTGTAAGAGTTAAATTGAACTTCGCCTTATGAATAGGCTATCCTCAGAGATTTACTGGATTTTCTTTAAAGGAGCGTGAAACCAATTGAGTAATGAAGCAGACGTTTCCCATATAAAAGTCAAGTTTCTCATCGAAGGTTTAGGTGAAGCTGAAGGTGAGCTAGTCAGGTTCCTAGCACCAAGAACAGTAGATACTATCGTTCGGAAACTTCCAGTTGAAGGTAGAGCTGCATTATGGAAAGAAGAGGTTTACTTTGAAATCTCAGTTAAAATGGGTGAAGAAAAAGCCAAGCCAACAGTTGAAACTGGAACCATCGCGTTCTGGCCCATGGGCAGCGCCTTGTGCATATTTTACGGCAAGTCGCAGCCCTATAGTCCCGTGAACATACTTGGCAAAATAACAAATAATTTAGAGATATTTAAGCAAGCTAAGAGTGGAGCAACAATTAGGGTTGAACTGTTAACATCTTAAAAAGCTAATGAGCTCTCTTTCCACATTTGGAGTAACCGTTCGCACTCATCTTTAACATTTTTGTCTTCACTTTTATCCCTAAGAACCTGCAAAAACTCGACGCGTTTTCCAACTGAGCGTTTTTCTGCATTGCCGCCATAGTAGAGTTCCCCTTCGAGATACTCTTTCATGTGGTAAGCTTTTTGGACGAGTAAGCTGGCGGCATCGACTGGGTTTTCTACGGCGAACTTGTTTGCCCAGATGGCTATTTCAGTTTCGCGCAATTGAGTTATGCCGTCGATTTCCTTTATTTTCCCTATGTAAGCTCTCAAAAAGTCGAAGTACCCTGCTATTTTGATTAGTTCAAGTGCTTTGTGGGCTTTTTGTTTAAAATCTGGAGTTCCTTCGACTATTAAGTTGTGTTTGTAGCCTTCGTCTATTAATGTCTTAGCGGTTTTTACTTCTTCAGCCGTATAAACTCTTTCTGGAAAACTCAAATGAAAACAACTCCTATTGTAAGAATATTAAATGGGATTAGAGCTTGGAGCAAGCTAGCTTGCTGCAGGCTTATAAATTTTCATGTTGTGGCTTCCGGACACAAGCTGCACTGCTCCGTTTGCTTCCAGTTGTTCTAGGAAGTCTTTTGCTATACTAATCCTGATCCCGAACTTTGTGGCTACAGCGTACGGTGTTAGAACGTTCATTTTCTTTACTTCACTAATGATTTTATCACTCTTGGCGTCTGGAGACAATATCCCGATATTTTTTCTTTCCTTCGGCGGTCCAGCTTTCTCTTTCTTCTTCTCTTTAGTCTTGTCTTCGTCTTCCTTAACCTGCTGCTTCTCCATCTGCTTTATGCCGAGCTTCTTTTTTCCACCCATAATCTTTTTCACCTTGTTAATTTTTTGTTCTTCACACCTAGAATGGCTGGCTTATTTCAACCTTATGTTTGTCCTTCCATTCTTTGATTGGAACGCCAAGTTTCTTTTCAACACCAGTTCTGTGAATGGAGTTCATAGTACAGAATGGAATTATGCGCCCATCTGGCACAGCATAGTGAATTAGGCAGCGCTGTACTCTTTCAAGATCGAAGTTGTACGGATCCATGAAATGCATAGCTGAAAGCAGAATTGCTTGCCTTTGTAAATCGCCGAGGGATTTGTAGTCGCCGCTTGTTATTACACCTAGAACGTATTTTCTTAGGAAACCGAGTTTTACATGACGCATTGAACCGACCAAGCGCAGTTTAGCCTTATTCTTGCTTCCCTTTGATGCGGTCTCGTAGACTTTGTTCATTACGCCAATGAATTTGTCGATGTTTCCATAGCGTGTGATTGGAACGATTTTTCCCTTTTCAATTAATAGGTAAGTTGCCATTCCACAATGTGGATGCGCAGTGAACTCTAAATACCGTCTATCTTTTAGTGCGCCGACGGCTTTTGAAACTGGCACAACCGTGGGTACGGGGTAGAAGTCTGATACTTTTATTGTTCCGTTTGTTTGCTCTTCAACTTTTTTCATGAAGTCCGGGATTGTGATGCGCATGTTTTCGCGTTGCTTTTGTGGCAGTCTTCCACAGAGGCTTACAGGTTGAACATTTACGCATCTCACCACATCGAAGTTTTTGGCAGCAAAATTGATTATATCGCCAAGTTGGTGGTCATTAACACCTTTTACCAATGTGACAACTAGAACAATGCTGTCTATTCCTGCTTGGCGAAGGTTTTCAATTGCCTTCATTTTTATGTCAAGAAGATCTACTCCACGAATGAACTTGTAAACGTCGGGGGTTAACCCGTCGAACTGCAGGTAAATGGTGCTTACGCCCGCCGCTTTGAGGTCTCGACAGTAATCTACGCTTTGCGAGAGTCGAAGTCCATTCGTATTTATCTCCACGTGGCTAAAGCCCAGCTCTTTTGCTTTTCGAACGAAGTCGAAGAGGTCTTTGCGTATTGTTGGTTCTCCGCCAGAGAATTGTAGAGCTGTGGCTGGCACTGGTTTGTTGGCTCGAAGGTTCTCTAGCATTCCAGTGATTTGTTCTTTAGTGGGTTCGTAAACGTATCCTGCAGCCGCGGCATTTGCAAAACAAACTGGGCAGGTAAGATTGCACCTGTTTGTGACATCAATTATTGCAAGGGCAGTGTGAGACTTGTGTTCTGGGCAAATGCCACAGTCGTATGGACAACCGTTTTTTTTCTCGGTTCGAGGGTTGCTTACTCCTTCACCGTCATAGCGGAATTTTTCTGCCCGCACATATTGATCATAATCAGACCAGTAAAGTTCTTGAAAAGCCCCATGCTCAGGGCACTCTTTTTTGATAAAAACTTTGCCATCGTCTTCAAAAATGGTTGCATCTATAGCCTTAAGGCACTCAGGGCAAATGCTTCTTGTGGTTTTGATGTCTTTCATTTTTTTGCCTTCTTGTATCTAAGCGTTTTCGAAGTGCTTAAGAGCCATTGTTGATAATAAGGTTTCCAAACGATTCCTAAGGTGATTGAGGGGAAAGAATGTCAATTAACGAGAACACACGGAATGCTTTACGAGAAATAGGTCTAAATGCCTACGAAATTGATGCTTACATAGTGCTGCTGGAAGTTGGGCAAATGACAGCTATGGAGATAAGCCAAGAAGCCAAAGTGCCCTACAGCAAAATGTACGAAGTTCTCAATTCGCTCAAGGAAAAGGGCTGGATTAAAAGCAGCGAAAGCCGACCATTCAAATACTACCCAGTACCGCCACTCGAAGCAACAAGGTTCACGAAACTGCGGCTGGAAGACAAATACTTGAACTGGGAAAACACCGTTGCCCAAGAACTACAACCTTTATATGAAAAACGAGAACTCGTGGAACGACCAGACATGCTAATACTGCGTGGTCAACAAGCCGTTTTAACTAAACTTGAAGAAGTACTCAAAAAAGCCACAATGGAAATCGTTATTGCAGCGCCAGCATTCGCAAAACCAATAATCGCTTTGGCTGAACCCATTCTGGGCGGTGGCTTAAAGAAAACGGTTAAAGTTAAACTTATGGCGGCTGGAAAAAAGGAAGATTGGCTCTTCTTAAAAAAATACGCAGGTTTAAATGAGTTACGAATTAGAGACCACATGTTCGGTGGCGGCGTCATTGTTGACGGTAAAGAAGCCATGCTTTTCTTAGGCGAAGATAAACCTAGTCTCGTCATATGGAGCAATCACTTAGGCTTGGTAGGTTTCGCGCGTGAATACTTCCAGTTCTTGTGGGACTCCTCGACTACCACGTAAAGTTATTCCGTACTTAACTGTTCTGTCTCTAATTTTATTTGATGGTGTGGTTGTCTAGTTGGGTAAGAAAATTTGTTTTTTTCTTCGTTTTTTTGTGAAGTTGTTTTGGATTGCTTTTTCGGTTTAGGGTTTGACAAGGTATTCGTTTAGATTTTAGTTTAAATTGTTTCAGGAATCCAATAAAAAATAAATTGGTAAGCAGGAGTTGATTTGAACCCTTGCCCGAGTGGAGATGTCACCCGAAAAACCTCTTTTTTACTTTTTGTACCTGTATGACCACAATAACATATTATTAATAACTCGATAGAACTTTTGAAGTTTGGATGTGAATCTTTGTCAGGACCGATTGATATAGTGCGTTCGTTGCATAATGCGTTTCGTCGTGATATTTTTCAAATTGATGATTCAGTCTTTAAAATAGCCCGTGGGGGAGGGGATCTAACTGTCGTTTTGGATCGGTTTCATACTATGGGCGAGGTTCTGGATTATCACGCTAGGGGTGAGGAGGCAGCGGTTTTCCCCGCTGTTGACAAAGTGGCACCTCTTGTTGCTGAGGCTTACCTGATGGATCATCGCGAGCTTGATAACATGGTTAGTGGGTTGGAAGCAATGCGTAAAAACCCTGATCCTCTTGCAGCCGCTAGGGCGACAGCAGTCCTAAATTCGCATTTAAGAATTCATTTGGACAAGGAAGACGCTCATCTGTACCCAATTCTTAGAGAGCGAACAACAGAAAGCGAGCAAGCCTCCATTGTTGGTATTATGTCAAAAAAAGTGCCTCCTGACAGATTTCCCACTCTAGCTAAATGGCTTTTCCCTTTGCTTGACTTTGAAGACCAATTCTTGGTTACGAAAGGTTGGATGACTCTGATGCCACCGCAGGTTTTTGCTGTTGTCAAACCGTTAATAAAACAGAACGTTGCTGAAAACTGGGTCAAGCTGGTTCAGCTAATACCAGAACTATAAGATAAGAAAATTCTATATGAGTATTCTCGAGAAGGACTCCCGCAACGATCAGGATGTAATAATAGTATCGCTCGAAAATGGAAAAAACAAAAGATTTACGAATCGCAAACATGACTGGAATGCTAACGCAAATTCAGGATAACTTGAATAGTTTAAACCGAGAAATGGATTACTATAGATTGGAAGACGTGGCAAGGTTTGTTATGATTAAAGCGCCCAGTTCGGAAGAGATGAATAGCTTCTTGAGCAGAAGGCAGATTAGCCCAAGTATTTTCCAAAGGGTTGAATTACAATGTATTGTCTTTTCTCCCGAAGCCAACAAATGGGTATACATAAGGGAAAACGACATAGTTAAACTATTAATCCATTACTAGTCTCCAACTATAAGATGAATAATTTCATCTATGCAGGCGTCAATGTTATCTTGATTAACACATATTCCATAAAGTGATTCTAAAAAACCAAATTTCTTGAAATCTATACCATCGAGGGCAAGGGAAATGTTTTTCCCGCCTTTTCCCATCATATATCCCGCTTCTTGATTTCCCCATGTGGACTCTGCATAATTATCTGTCAATAAGGAAATCAAGTAATTATCATTATTTAGATGTTTTAGAATTTCGGAGCGCCATTATCTGAAACTTCAATATTTGCATGAGCTAGAAAGACGTCAATGTCTCTTTTAGAGCTAATTTATGACCACAAAGCACTATCAAGAAAAACCATTCAGAGAATATAGCAGTTCTTAACCAAAAAAATAAGCCGTTTGCAATCATAAAGTGCTTTAAATGAGGAGGCTGTATTTGCTTCCGCGCGACAGAGCTCAAACTACTTTAACAAAAAAGAAGAAAGGGAGAACTTAAGTTATTTATTACTATTTTCCCATGACTTTTTTAGCTGCAATCTCAATATCTTCAGCTTTGATGGTTTTTCTTCCAGCGTGCATCGCAAAATCCAGTGCTTCTTTAGCAATCTTAACGCCGATTTCTTCAAGTGCCTTTGCAAGTTCCTTTGCCGCTGCTTCACTTACTCTGTCCGCGCCAGCTTTCTTACATAATCTGTGCATGGGAGCTACAGCTATTTCTAATTCAGTCATTACAACTACTCCGTTGCTTCTTTTTCTTTTTAAAGCAATATTTAACCTTTGTTATCGCTTTTTCCTCTAAAATATCGTTAACATCAAACATGCCGATAGACAAGAAAATTATAAAAATGCTCAACCATGAATATAGCGCTGAGAAAAATGAAGCTAATAGATGCACATACTCATCTCTCAGATGAGCAATACGTCGGTCACATTGATGAATTGATAGCGGACGCAAAAAACGCAGGCGTAACAGCGTTGGTAACAAATTCAATGGACTTAAAAACCTGCCAAAATGACATTGCCCTATCTGAAAAATACCCTGGTCTTGTTTATCCAGCTTTAGGCATACATCCATGGAACGTAAATGCTCTTAAGGAAAACGAACTTGAAGCAGCCATCGATTTAATTAAAAAACAAAAAACCATTGTTAAAGCAATAGGCGAAATCGGGTTAGACCGTAAGTACGAAACAATATGGGAAAAACAAACGACGGTTTTCGACAAAATGCTTCACCTTGCCGAAACGCTTGACCTTCCCGTAATTATACACTCACGTGGAACAACCGACGAAATAGTAAACATGCTTCCCTCATACAACCTCAAGCGAGTGCTACTGCACTGGTTTAGCCACCCAATAAGCGCACTGTACAGAGCCATGGACAACGGATACTTTATCACGGAAGGCCCACCGGTAACTTACTCTACTGGCATCCGCGAGGTCGTAGAGAAAGTGTCTTTGACAAACTTGTTAACAGAAACCGATGGTCCGGTAACATATTGGAAACGTCCTTATAATGGACAGTTAACCAAGCCTTCATTCATACGCAATGTGGTTGAAGCGGTGGCTGAAATTAAGAAAATGCAAGTTGGTGAAGTTGCCCAGCAAATAGTCCAAAACTTTGAGGTTTTCTTTAAAATAAAACTAAGTTAGCGTAAGATTCTGCACTTTCGAGGTTTTCAGTGTTAGCAGCAGTTTATCGGTCAATTAATACTCGCTTTAAGGCGTAACCTTAAATTGAGCCTCTCGTCTATTGAGAATTGCTCCTACGCTGTCAAGCGTCGGACACTAAAAACGTTGACGACCAGAGGAATCATAGATTTGGGAAAAGTTAAAACTGAACAGATAAAACGGATCGGCAAAGAGCTAATGGAACGTTTTCCGGATAAATTCAACAGCAACTTTGAAGATAACAAGCGTTTAGTTGACTCTTTAACGCAAGGAACAACCACACGAGTAAGAAACCAGATTGCTGGATACATAACCCATACCCTTTCAATAGCTCAAGACCACTCTTTAACCGAACCTGACGTTGATGAAGAGGCAGAGGAATAATCAATCAATTTTATGGAAAAGAACCTCTATGATGGATGACTACAGGAAAGGGTGGGCACTAAGGTATCTTCGTGAAGCAAAAGCCGAATTGGACGCAGCGCGAAAAATACCTTACATGGCACCAGGCTTAATTTTAGAAGCAATCAGAAAAGCGAGAAATGCTATTTACTACAGTTTAGGTGAACCTGCGTTTATAGAAATACTCATACGAGAAGAGGTAATGAAGAACCCGATCACGAATGATTCAATTCTGCGTTTTCTAATAGAAATTGAAAGCATCATACAACAAATATCACAATTGGAAGAAGTAAACAGTGATGCAATGATGAAACAGGCTGATTCAATCGTTGAAACAGCAACAGACATTGTCGAAACATTGACAGAGGAAAGATTCCAAAATTTTTGAGTTACCATTAGAAAGTGCACAAACAATTTTAACATAAACAGAATAATTCTATAAATATTGTGAGCGAAGAAAACAAATGCCCATAGCCGTAAAATTCATTGGTGCACTACGTCATATCTCAGGTAAGACACAATTAACAGTCAACTCCCAAGAGGGGATGTCGCTAAAAGAACTAATAACCAGAATCAGCCAAGAAATGCCACAGTTAGAAAAAACCTTCAGCGACCAACCGCTCAATGATTCAAGATCAAATGCGTTGATTCTTATCAATGGCAGGGAAATCAGCGTTCTGAACGGTTTAGAAACCAAATTAAAAGACGGAGACGAAATCGTTTTTGTTCCAGTTGTTCATGGCGGTTAACCCTTAAATGATAACATTAACTAGCGACTTTGGATTAAAAGATCCTTATGTGGCAGAGATGAAAGGAGTAATTTTAACCATAAACCCAAAAGCCGCAATAATCGACATAACACATGACATTGAAAAATTCAATATTCGAATGGCCGCTTTCATCTTGGCTTCGGCGACGCCATACTTTCCAGAAGGCACCGTTCACTTAGCAATTGTGGATCCGGGGGTCGGCACTCAAAGACGCGCCATAATAATAAAGACCAGGAAGAGCTTTTTTGTTGGGCCTGATAATGGCATTTTAATTTTAGCTGCCCAAAGCCAAGGCATAGAACAAGCATACCAACTTACAAATCCCAAGTTTATGCTGCATAGAATTTCCAGCACATTTCATGGAAGAGACATTTTTGCGCCTGCAGCAGCTCATTTAGAGAAAGGAGTACAACCTACCGAATTTGGGCCAAAAATAGAAGATCTAATCAAACCTGAATTCTCCGAAGTCAAACAAAGAAGCGGTTCTCTAATAGGAGAAATACTGCACATAGATGCCTTTGGCAACTTAATCACAAACATAACCGAGAAAGAAATAGTTCAAGACCAAATTAAAAAAGTCAATATAGAATTGCCTCTTATTTCTCTGAAACTTACGTTCGGCAAAGCTTATGCCCAAGCGAAACCTAAAGAGCCCATAATCCTAATAGGAAGTCATGGTTTTTTGGAGATAGCCTTAAATCAAGGCGACGCGGCCAAAAAATTCCATGTGAAACCTGGCGACAAAATTGCAGTTACAGCAACTTAAAGGGTAAGCGGCTAATTTCTAAATTCTCAAACTATCCACAACTTTTTCAATTACATCAACAGGATCCTCTAATCTTTCAAGCTCACTATGAACATCAAATCTCTTACCAAGGTACTTTTCCGCATACTCTATCACTCCTTGCTCTGTTGTAATGAATAGTGGAAAACCCTTCTGAGCCAGATACTGGTTAACGTAAGTTTTCGCCATATCAGAAATAGCTATGCTAGGAACGCCTTGAAGGGCTGCTTCTCTTGCGATAGTTCCCCCATAGCTAACAACCAAATCAGCGTTTGCGACCAAACTTGCTGAATCCACAAAGGCTTCTTTAGCTTCGAACGTTTTTCCATGATGGTTATATCTTTGGATAAACTCTACATTTCCTAATTTTGCAAGTTTATCTGTGATGGATTCTGCAAGATCTTGCTCCCCCTTAGCATAGGCTGCTTTGACTTCCACTTGCCTAATAACTATCAGAGGCTTCTTTAACCCGTTGATTTTTGAAGGCTTAAAATTCTTGGTCCAGGCAACCTCATCAACTCCCTTGAAGATAACAATATTTTTGGCGCAATGATCTTTCAGAAAATGCTTGGGTAAAGCCTCCGAGACCACGACAGTGTGCGCAAAGGGTATCGTTAGCCTGTTGACTGCTGTTGCGTAGGGTGTATCGGCAGTCAAAATTATTGGGATTCCTAAACCAAAAGCGGTTCGGCAAAGCTCAACCGATTGGTGAGCTATTGCAATGTCTGGAGGATTATCCTTGAATAGCTTGGAAAACTGCATTACGCGTTGGGCGCTCTCTTCCAGTCTTGAGAAAAGCGTTGATGGGTTGTATTTGCCTATTACGATGGGTTTTTCTCCGAGAATTTTGGCCAATTGTATCGTGTCTGGGTGCTCGCGCGTTGTAAAAATAAATTCGTGCCCTGATTTCCTGAGACGCTGTCCAATTGATGTACCGTACCTGAGGTGCTTGCCTGTGCAGGCGTCATACCATATTTTCATTTATTCACCTTGCGTCTTGCATTTATGAAAACGCCCCGTTTGCCTTCATATTCCTGCAGAGTCATTATCACTTTTGCCGGAACGCCAGTTACGATTGTTCTCGGAGGTACGTTTTTGGTTACGACGCTTCCGCCGCCAATCACAACTTTTTCTCCTATGGTCACGTCTGGCAGTATAGTTACGCCTCCGCCGATTACAACGTTATCTTTGATGATTGGTGGCGTCATGAACGTGCTTTTTGGGTACTTGTCATTTAGAAGTGTCGAGTTTGGAGCGATGAATACGTTGTTGCCTAGTATGCAGCCGTTTGAGATGGTCACGTGTGCTTGTATGTTGCATTTTTTGCCTAAAGTTACGTTCTTGCCTATGTCGCAGAAGCTTCCTATGAGGGTTCCGTCGCCGATTTTTGTGTTGTCGCCTATTACTACGTAATTCCATATGGTGGCGTTTGGGCCTATTTCTACGTTGACTCCTGTAATTATGCCTGTGCCTTTCTTTGGATTTAGCATAAACTGTCTTGTTGGCTCCAGATTTAAATAGTTTAACTTTAACTTGACTTTCCATCGATGGAGGCAAGCGGTTTGACTAAGGAGACAGTTCTGGTTTTAGGTTTAGGAGAGATTGGGAATACTCTTTTTGTGCTGTTAAATGAGGAAAAAAAATGTTTCTCTGTTTATGGCTTGGATTTAGATGAAACAAAAATGTGCCGGCTCAACCAAAACAGAAGTAGTTTTCCTACTCAAATAGATACCATGCATGTTTGTTTACCATGTAGTAATCAACAAAACTTTGCAGACGCAGTCGCTAGCTATATTGAAGAGTTTAAGCCAAGTCTCGTCATTATTAACAGCACTGTTCCTCCAGGAACCACAAAAGAAGTAGCCAAAAGATGCAAGTGTCTAGTCGCGCATTCTCCTTCTCGTGGCGTGCATAAAAATGTCGAGTATATGAAGTGGGAAATGAGGAGATGGACTAAGTACGTTGGCGGCGCAAATGCAGCTGCGGCACAGGCTGCTCGTGCCCATTTTGAGAAATTGAACCTAAAAGTTAAGGTTTTGAAGAGTTGTAAAGAGACGGAGTTGGCTAAACTTTTTGAGACGACTTATCGTGCATGGATGATTGCTTGTTTTCAAGAAATGCATCGAATTTCTAGAGCTTTTGGCGCTGATTTTGATGAAACGGTTGATTTCCTTGAGGATACTCATCGCTTGAGGTTTGATAGGCCTGTTATGTTTCCAGGAGTAATTGGAGGTCACTGTTTAATACCGAACACCGAATTGCTGCTGGCGGCTTACGATTCGGAGTTCTTGCGGTTAATTTTAAAGTCAAACGAGAAACGAAAGGAAGAGATTACAGACAAGAGTGTCCAAAAGGAAGTTGAAAAGGTTAGCAATAGAGTTGAAGCCTTGGAGAAAAAACTGATGGAAAAAACATTAGGGTGAAAGCATCCTCCCATTAATGCGCATTAAACTTATATTTCAGAATTCTCCGCTATTATCCCGGAAAAATTGAGGATAAGAACTGTTTAGTGGTGCGACATGAAGTTAGTTATGATTAATGATTGCGCCTCTGTTGGAGAAACTCTACTCAAGTACATGCCGCCTGATTTGGAAAAACAACATATCACGCGCAGTAGAAGTTTTTGGAGTAAAACTTTCGGTTTGGCTTATAAAATTCTCAGAGCTCAAGGAGATTTGTATCACGTACACTATCTTCTGCAAGACTGTTACATTGCATCACGCTTAGGCAAAAAACCGTTAATTGGACACGCACATGGCAGCGACTTACGCCAAATGCTTAGAAGCAAAAAATGGGGCTGGATTGTTAAAAGTAACTTGAAGAGTTGCAACAAAATTCTCGTGGCTCAGCCGAGTATTTTAGGCGCTGCTAGGGAATTTAACGAAACGGCCGAGTATTTTCCGATCCCTTTCGACCCTGAAATTTTCTTTCCGAAACAATTACCCGATGAACGCAAAGAAGCTCACGTTTTCCTCGCTTCTGCACACGATTTCAATATAAAAGGTACAGACAAATTCCTACATGCACTATCCCCATTATCGGATCAGATAATGATAAAGAGCGTAAGCTCTGGAAAAGATCTTAAGAAAGCACAACAACTTGCAAAAGAGCTCAACCTAAATATTGATTTTGTAAGCAAAGTGCCCCACAACAAGATGAACGAGTTGTATTGGGAAAGTGACTTGGTTTTAGGAAGTTTAGGGGTCGGACAGTTAGACACCGTCGCCATTGAAGCTATGGCATGTGGACGCCCAGTTGTGCACTCGATTTCCAAAAACTTTTTTCCAACATGCCCACTGGAAGAACTCAAGACTATCAACGAGACAACACAAATAATCTCCAACTTGCTTATCAATAAAACAGAAAGGGATGAACGAGTTAGAAATCAACTAGCGTACGTTAACTCTACCCACTCAGCGCAACTGCTATCAAAAAGGTTGCTAGAAATATATTCCACATTTACAGCAACATAGCAAGTAAATAACGATAACTGGCGGCTGGCTTCACAGGTAGTTACTTAGTCTAACGCTTGTCAAGAGAAGGTTATTTTCTAAATGTTTTAGAAATTTCTCACAGGCAAAATAGAAAACCTTCGATTTCTCAACGAAAAAAACCAGAGAATTTGTTTCATTGGCTGATATTCGTATAGCTTGTACCATGTATATATCCTAAGAGCCAACATAATCTGATGATAGGATAGCTTAGCATTAATCTGGCATCATGCATTCTTAGAGCCATTTTGAAACTTGAAATTGGAGATTTTGCAAATCTAAGAAGGAGGCGACTTAGGTTTTCGTTTTCATATATGCTAACGGTTTTGAGGCGACTGTAAATTTGAGGTAAACTTGAGCCGTAAAAGTAATAATGTTTAAACTCATTCAAAAGGCCTCCGTAATGTAAATGTAAACTTTTGACATTATAATCCACCAACCATTTATATCCTTTCGACTCAAGCAAATGAAAAACAAAAGTATCGATTCCCGCAAAATTAACCTTTGGAAATCCTCCAATAACCCTTAAAGCCTCAGTGTTCCAAATCGTGTTATCTAATGTTTTTCCATACCCACCATAAAAATCAATATCTTTCCTAGTTAACTGATAAGGTTCGACACTAAAGCAAAAATTATTTCGGGGCAGGAAACGTAGTCCACAAGCTGCACCAATATCCTCTTTATTCAAAATTAAAGCTGAAACTTTATTCCACCAATCAGTGGATAAAAACACATCTTGTTCAAAACTGCAAAAATAACGGGTTTGGACTTGTTTAAGCGCTGTGTTTGCCGCGTCACTTATTCCTTTGCCTTCATTCTTTATTACATTCCAACCATATTTTCTTGCAATAGAAACTGTATTATCGTTACTACCATCATCAACAATCAAACGTTGATTGGCAACGTCTTTAGGAATAATGCCATTAATGCGGTGAAGCACGGGTGGTAACGTTTTTTCACCATTTAGAGTCCACATTACCAAATCAACTTTCAATCCTTATCCTCCTTAGCAAGGTACAACAGAAAAATCTAAGATGTGTCTTTATTAATCTTCTTCTAATTTCGTTGTGCCTTGTTCAAACTTTAAGGTTATGTTATTACTTGTTAATGTAAGCTTATAAGTGAATTCTCAATAGGTTAACTAAAATGGCGGATATCAAATAGTCAAGAAAGCAAGAGAATAGGCGGGAGTAACTTGACAAATTTCCTTGTAGTTCATCCATATTTAGACATTTACGGCGGAGGCGAAAGAGTTTGCCACAACGTAATCAAAACCTTAGTCGCGCACGGTCAAAACGTAGAATTATTAACTTTTGATTTTGAAGCTGATCGATATAGAGAAATTGTCGGCGAAGAATTTCCTAAAAACGTCATTATTCACTCATTAGGAAAAAGAATTGAGGTTGAACCACCATTCACCATTTACAAAAGACGCCGTAATTTTGTAAAATTACTGAAAAAGTTTAGAGACAGCTTAGAATATGACTACCTGTTTTCCACACAATCATCCGCTCCCTTCGAACCAGTTTTCCTAAACAAGGCCAAAAAGAACATTGCTTACGTTCACTTTCCAGACATACACTTCGACTACGACAAGGCTAAACTGAAAAGAAGACTTTACCTCTGGCTTTTTAAGAAGTGGGTTGAACAAGGAATAAGCAAACTTGACATGGTTTTCTGCAACAGCAACTATACCAGAGAAATGATTGTACGTTACTGGAAAAGTCATGGTGTAAAAGACCCAATTGTCGTTTACCCTCCTGTAAACTTGGATAATTTTTGGTGCGATAAACCACTATCGTATAGACGCAAAAGAGTAATCTATGTCGCTCGTTTTATTCCCATGAAAAGGCATGAAATAATGAAAAAGTTAGCCTCTGACTTGTCATCATATGAATTTGTAAGCATTGGCGGATTAATCAAAAGCGAAAAAAGCTGGTTTACGAAATTTTCAGAAAACCTGCCCCAAAACTATACCTTGAAGACTAACTTGCCTGGCTCAGACTTAATCGAAACACTTCATGACTCCCGAGTCTACGTGCATTTAATGGAAGGCGAACACTTCGGCATAGCACCAGTAGAAGCACTGGCAAGCGGGTGCATTACGTTAGTTCACAATAGTGGAGGAATGAAAGAGTTTGTCCCTGAAGAATTCAGATGGGCAAGCTACGATGACTTGAAAGAAAAAATTGTGGGCTCCATGGAATCAGCAGATGAAAACCTAGACTGGGAGCAAAAGCGCAAAGAACTATGGGGTAAAATCTCAGTTCTAAATCCTGAAGCCTTCCAAAATAGCATTTGGTCCCATATACAAACCTTAATAGGTTAAGATCGCAGGCGATTTTTTGAAGACGTTTTAGCAAATTGGAACAGCAGTATTTTTAATCAAATAATAGCACTGCCTTCTAATTATTCCGGATTTGGGCTGGTTTCCAATACTTCGCAACTCTTCAAACAAGAACTAGGTCAACCGCAACACAAGAGTTAACGGATTTCTGGCTTTTACGTGATAAATTATTATGTCTGGACAACATTATTGACTTTCAAAAGCAGATCAACATGCACGCGGTGATTAACCTTGCATAAAGTGGGTATCCTAAGAGGCCCCAGTCTAAACCCGTTTGAAGGTCAGTATTTGGAGAAACTCCCGAAGTATGGCTTTCAGCCTATAGGTATCACCACTTACGATAATGCGTTTAATCTGTCAGAAATTCACTTTCCCATAAGAGTCGGGCACAACTTCAAAACCTTAACTAAAGGGAAGCTTCGGCCATTGGTATCTGTCGCGGGTAAATTGGCAAAATACAACTTTGGATCTTGGAATCTTCTAGTATTTGACCTGAAGAAACTAACCGCAGACCTCGATATTATTTATTCAGCTGACATGTGGTACCCATACACTTACCAGGCGGTGAAGACCGGAATTCCTACGATAGTTATGGAATGGGAAAACATACCTAAAAACGTAGAAGCGCGTCCTTACTCAAAAATTAAGAGGTATAATCGCGAGTACGCAACCCATTTTGTCGCCATAACAGAAAAAGCCAAAGAAGCACTGATCATCGAAGGCGTGAGTCCTAACAGGATTTCCGTGGTGCCTGCCGGAATAGATTGCGAGAGGTTTAAGCCTGCTGAAAGAAACGAGCTGGTTGTTAAAAAACTAGGTATTTCCAAAGATTCGATAAGAATTTTGTTTGTCGGGCGGCTGGTTCCTGAAAAAGGCATACTTGACCTTTTAAGAGCTTTTTCAATGCTGCTGAGAAATGTCCAAGACGTTGAGCTCATGGTTGTCGGTTCAGGTTCTTCGAGTATGCAACTTCAAATCAGCCGGCTTGTTGCAAACCTGAAAATCGGAGACAAAGTGAAGTTGCTTGGAAACATCGAGTATTCCAATATGCCTCAAATTCACAATCTAGCAGACATATTCTGCTTGCCAAGCATTCCAACCAAAACCTGGGCCGAGCAGTTCGGGTATTCAATGGTCGAAGCTATGGCATGTGGAAAACCCGTCGTTTCAACTTCGACCGGCTCAATACCTGAAATTGTTAAAAACCGCACTACTGGAATTCTTGTCAAACCCAACAACTCGCGTGAACTTGAGTCTGCCATAGAAGAGCTAATCCTAAACAAACAAGAAAGGGACACTTTCGGCAGAAACGGCCGGAAATGGGTTTTACAGAAATTTGAAGCCAACAAGATAGCGGCGCAACTTGCAAAGATTTACTGCAAATTCATATAGACTTTAAGTCGAACCCTCAAATAATCTTCCCATTATCCCAGTAACAAAGCGCAAGTAACAAACCGTTGACCACATTGGAGTTGGAGAGACGTATAAGAACAACCTGATTGTCACCTAATGGCAGAGGGTTTATAACTAAAATAGCATCCACTTAGTGGCAAATGAACAAGCAATGATAAAGCTAAGAATCGACGTAGATTACGCTTACCCATCAAGGTCTAAAAGCTTCCTGTACGTAGCTCTAGGAATCAAAAAAAGCAAAAGCAATGATTACTTGAAAAACGCTCGAGCCATTGCTAAGATGATTAACGAATCCCCAAAACAAGTCATGGCTTACTGGTTCTTCACGCCGTACACAATTCCGGACGAAAACCTGCTCGATTTGCTAAATCCAGACAAGCATGAAATAGCTCTGCACGTTGCAAACAACCCCTATCGAGAATGGAAAATCTTGGAAAATGAAACCAAACGAAAAGTAACGTACTATACAATACATGGAACCTCACGATTATCTGCCCAGGTATTGTGGAGACGAAAACTCGGGGAGAGGCAAGCCAAGATTCCCAGCGATTTTCCATTAAAATCCTTTCATGATTTTCTCACCATGAGTTTAGACACTGTAAGTTATCATCATAGTCTAGATGAAACAAAAAAAGAAGCCGAAGAATGGATTAACCAAAATAATGTCTTGTCAATTCATCCTGATTGGCTCTTTAAAAAGGGAGAAAAAAACCAAAGAGGACCATTTTACGATGTATTAAGAAGCATTTTAGAAGTTGATAAAGAGCTTGAAACTTTAAGGATCGAGAAAAAAGCTTTTGCCAAAATAGCCCATGATAGCCGAGAATACGAAAGAAACATTATTCCTACAGATGAGTTTATTGAGAAACTATGCGAAAGAGACATAGATATTTTTACTTTTCTTGAGAGAAAATGGTGTTGCCCAATCCCTAATCCGCCAAGCACTTGGGTAAAAGTAGACGATAATGTTGGGTTGCTTGAAATAAAAGACTATGAAAGTTGGTGGAATAATGTTGGGAAGAAAACTCGCAATATGGTTCGTCGAGCAGAGAAAAGCGGCATAAGCGTGACTGTCGTCCAGCCAAGCGAGAAATTCGCTGAGGGCATTTGGAAAATTTACAATGAAACCCCAACAAGGCAAGATCGAGCTTTCCCACACTATGGTGCGTCTCTTCAATCAGTCGCTTGGAACATGTTTGCAGCCCAAAACTCCACGTTCATCGGCGCGTTTTTGCAGGAAGATCTTGTTGGATTCATCCAAATTATCTTCGGCGATAATATCGCTATCCTTTCCCAGATCCTTTCGATGCAGAAGCACTGGGATAAAGCACTGAACAATGCGCTCCTTGCTAAAGCGGTTGAAATCTGCGCATCTAAAAACGTGCGATGGCTAATGTATGGACGAATAGGAAACCACCCGTCACTTGATAAGTTTAAAGAAAGCAACGGGTTTGTCAGATTCCCAATAACACGTTACTACATACCTTTGACAAGGAAAGGCAGAGTCACTATCCGATTGAGGTTACATAAGGACTTTAAAGATGCTTTACCGCAGTCTTTGAAGTATTCGCTTATTCCAGTTTTGAACTGGGTAAGCAGAACCAAAACGCGATTGAAGCTCCGCTCAGCCAAGTAAGCTATAAGTTGAGCTGCGTTTGCGGTTAAAGCAGGAAGTTGGTAATAGCTCTCTTGGAGGAACAGCTTGTTTCTTCCGAAGAATAGCTATTAGTTATTTCAAGATGGAATAATGCTCAAGTGATACTTTTGCGCGAATTAAATAGTCTTTTTCAAAACAGAATAAAAATTTTTCTCAGTTGGGAAATAATAATTTGCTTCCAACAAGCCTCTGCATGTATTCCTTATGATTTTCAATTAATTAAAAAGATAAGCGATACTGATATCACTAGCTTGTCGTAAGTCTTTGAAGAACGCACTCTGCGAGAATTCATTTGTTAATACTTTAGAATTGCTTTCTTGAAGATTGTATTCATGTGCTCACTGAATTTTTCCCATGACAAATTTTCTTTGACGTACTTGTATGCATTTTCTCCAATTTTTTTGCGTAAACTAGAGTCATTAAATAAGATTTCAATCTTTCTAGCTATATCTTCCGGTTTTGCGATATCGACTAGCATTCCATTCGTGTTATCTTCAATAATCTCAGACACTCCGCATCCCTTAGAAACGATCACTGGTTTCGAAGAAGCCATGGCTTCAATGACTGCTAGCCCCCAAGTTATTTGGGACGGAAAAATGAACACGTCGCAAGCAGCATATAACTGAACGAGTTCTTGGTCGCATTTTGAATACAAGAAAAGTACCTTATCCTTTAACCCTAGTTTTTCGCTTAGTTTTCTTAGCTCTTCCTGAGGACCCGCACCATCAAGAATAAGCTTGACATTTCTGTAATTCTTAGACAAATAATAGAGAGCTTTGATAGAGTCATACTGCCGTTTAACAGGCGATCTAATCGGAGCTAAATTGGCAACTTGGAGGAGAACAAAATCGTTTTCCAAACCATATTTCTTTCTCACTTGATCTCCCGAGACATTTTGAAACTTTGCAATGTCTAATCCTGTTCTTACCACTATTGACGATCTACTGTAAACATTTTTGACGAGACCCTCTGCAGCATGTGACAAGACCAATATCTCGTCAATGTATCTGACTGAA
Organism: Bathyarchaeia archaeon; assembly: GCA_050013315.1. Classification (GTDB taxonomy): domain Archaea; phylum Thermoproteota; class Bathyarchaeia; order Bathyarchaeales; family Bathycorpusculaceae; genus Bathycorpusculum. The sequence continues at coordinate 15,799 of JBEKFM010000014.1, read as the reverse complement.
GTCTTGTCCCACATTTTGAGAAGCGGCTCCAACGTGAGTTTTTTCCGTATTCCTCTTCCAGGGGGCTCAAAATAAAAAAAAGGTGGTTCATTACACATCCAAACAACGGGAATCTTCAGTCTATTTTTTGCAATGAAAGCTGCCCACTCCGTTGGGGCATTGTGATTATTAATAATGTCAAATCCTTTCGGAATCATTCTTCCCACGTTGATCATGGCAGGAAGCCCAATCTTGTAAAACTGATTAACCGCAATTTTGCCAATTAGATTTTTTGTGGCTGTAATTTCTCCAATGTTGCTACTATGAGAAAGTGAATTACTCGGTTGCATAAAAGGAACAAAATATTTACGTGATAAAGCGTTAACAGTTACTTGTTTTAACAATTCGGGATAACATGTTTTTTCGTTAACTGCAGGGGTGAATATTTCCACTTCGTTTCCAATTTTTTGCAAACCAATAGCTAAACTCAGAATTTGTCTTTCTGCTCCGCTGCGTCCCAACAAAGGTGTATTAATCATCGCAATTTTCATTGCTGCTTTCCTGAGTTCCGTTTTATAAAGGCGCTTCAAGTTTATATAGTTGTAATTTTAAGTATGATCCCAGTTTTCGTGAGGACTTAATGTGAAAAAGGTCGAAACTGCCGTTATATTGGTTGGCGGCATGAATAATTAGTAGAAAATAATCTGAGTAGAAAATTGGAGAGAAAATGGCAAAGCTAAAATTAATTATTATCACGCTAAAGACGACAAAAAATTTCTGGCAATTAGCTTTTCTCAAAGCAAGTCCCCGAAAGAGAAAAGTGTTTTTCCGAAACGGAATAACAATAGAAGTTGATTTGACAGGTTACCGCAAAATTAGGGACTTGCTTTATTACCTCGGTAACCAAAAATTTAATATCAAAAAATATGGGCAAGCATTTGTTGTTAGCAAAGAACGTCCATTATTTAATTGCTTAGTCCCTTCAGTAGAAACGCTACCATTTTTTAACTTTCTCCTTTCACTCACCAATCAAAACTGGAATGTCAGCCAAATTGACGCTTCAACCTTCAAAGTTGACAAAAGGGCTTCTTCTTACAAAATATGTAGTTTTGGTGACCGACTATTCCTTGCCAAATCGGAACGAATTTCATTTACCGGTCCTCTGGAATCGCTAACAGCCTATTTCTTAGAATGCGAAAAAGGACTATACGATTACGACTATGATGGTAAAACTGTACTTGACATAGGCGGATTTTGCGGAGAATCAGCCGTTTTCTTTGCAAGTCAAGGAGCAAGAAAAGTCATCATCTATGAACCAGTAAAAGAGCACCATGAACTGATTCGCAAAAATATCGCCATGAACGGAGTCAAAGCTGAATTGCATGAAGAAGGTATGGGTGAAAAAAATGGAAGTCTGAGCATAAATTACGAAACCGCCGATTTAGCATTCGGTCTCTCAAGCAAAGGCAAAAAAATGGTTACAATACAAATTAAGAGCGCACAAGACATTATAAACCAAAGCAAAGCCGACATTGCAAAGATTGATTGTGAAGGTGCTGAGATAAATCTCGCAAGTGTTCCAAGAGAAGTCTTGGGATTGATTCGATTTTACATAGTTGAGACACATACGAAATCTATACAAGATACAATCACAAAAAAATTTATCGAGTCCGGCTTCGCCCAAACTCGAGCTCCTGAACATATATCAGGAGAGACTTCAGTGGTATATTTCGAGAAAAATCAGAGTTTTTCAACTTGAAATAGAATTCTCGAAGCAAGCTTATCCCGTCCTCAACTAACTCAATAAAGCAAAAAATCAAGATACGGCTAAAGCTCAGAATCGATAAGCTAATCTAAAGTAGCAATGCCCCGAGAACCCGGTTTAGCTCTTCCCTGTTTTTAATGCTTCTAAAGATGGCTTTTCCACTTGTGTAGAGGCGGAAAGAGGTGTCTTGAAAAGTTAACTCAAAAATTATCCCAGCTATAGTATTTTTTAATTTGGCTTTCTTTAAAATGTTCGCGATGGCTTCATCCTTCTTGTCGTACTTGAAAACTACTATAACGTCTTTTTCTTCACCGCATGTTCCTTCAATTCGCGACACGTAATCTTCAACGGCCGCCATTAGAGCTGCTCAATCTCCTTTAAAACTTCAACAAAACGGTCAACTTCCTCTTGTGTGTTATAAATATAGAAGCTTGCACGGTCAGAGGATTGAAGTTTTAGAACTTGCTGGTGTAGTGGCTGTGCACAATGGAATCCGCTTCGTATCATTATGCCGTAATTATCGCAGATAAGAGCGACATCATGTGATGATAATCCTTTAACACTGAAGGGCACTATGCCGCATTTCTTAGAAAGGTCACAGGACCCATGGATTGTGACCTTGCTACATGCTTGCATGCGTTCAACCGCATATTTGGTTAACGCTCTCTCATTGTCGAGTACCTCATTCATACCTATAGCTTCAAGATACTTCACGGCCGCCGCTAAGCCAATTGCGCCGCAAATGTTGGGTGTGCCTGCTTCAAATTTCCATGGAGGGTCGTTCACTATTATACTACAGCCAGCGCCTTGGCTATAAACTACTTCCCTTATCATTTCTCCTCCGCCTTGGAACGGTTGCATCCTTTCAAGCAGTTCCTTTTTGCCATAAAGCACTCCGATGCCTGTGGGTCCCAGCATTTTGTGGCCTGAAAAAGCGAGAAAATCCGCGTTTAAATCCTGAACATCAACAGCCATATGTGGAACGGACTGCGCGCCGTCAACAAGCATTAAAGCACCATTGTCGTGTGCAACCTTAGCAATTCGTTTGACATCGTTAATTACGCCCGTAACGTTTGAAACATGGCTTAAACAGGCAATTTTTGTTTTGTCTGAAAATTTGCTTTCGAAATCGTCATAATCTAACGTGCCATCAGCGTTAACTTTGGCGTATTTGATTGTGAAACCCTTTAGCTTAGAGGTGATTTCCCAAGGAACAATATTGCTGTGGTGCTCCATCAAGGAAACTAGAACCTCGTCACCTTTGCTTAAGCTACTTAACCCCCAAGAATACGCAACTAAGTTGATGGCTTCTGTTGTGCCTCTTACGAAAATGATTTCTGATGAGTCTTTTGCGTTGATGAATTTTGCGATTTTTTCCCGTGACTTCTCATAAAAGTCTGTTGCTTCCAAAGACAATGTATGTACTGCCCTGTGCACGTTGGCGTTGTGGTTTTCATAAAAATCAGTTATGGCGTCGATTACTTGTCGGGGCTTTTGGGTAGTTGCAGCATTATCAAAATAAATTAAGGGATTATTGTTTATTTTTCGTTTTAGTATTGGAAAATCTTGACGAATTGCGTTCGTATCCAGGATTATTTTTCTGCCTCTACTTTAAGCCTCTTAGAAAGCATTCTTGCCAACTCTTCTTCTTCTAATGCTTGTTTTTCTTCGAAAGTGCTTTCAGCTGGTAACCAACCGGGAGCGGGAACACCTTTTTCTTGAAAATACTTTCTGATTGCGCGCTTTAAGGCACCTACAGCGAGTACTCCGCAGTGAAATTTGACGCTTGGTAATCCACCGATTTCATTAGTCACTTTCTTCCAAGTTATTTCTTTCCACGCCGCTTCCAAACTTAAGCCCTTAACCATTTCCGTAACTATGCTGGACGTGGCAATGTTGGCGGCGCAGCCGTAACTTTCGAAAGTTGCTCTTTCAATAATGTCTTGGTTGCTTATTTTTAGGTAGAAGGTTATCATGTCTCCGCAAGCTGGATTTCCAGCCACTGCTACGACTGTTGCATCTTCCATTTTTCCCAGATTCTTAGGGTTCCTGAATAAATCCATAACTTTTGGGTTGTAAGGTAACGGTATACGCGACATTTTTTAATCAACTCCTGTTGAGCCAACTATCCCTCTTATTCGGTTCACAGCCGTTGGTAACACTTCCAAAACGTAAGCTATATCCTCTTCTGTAAGGTACCGCGTTGTTTTCATGAGTATGCTTCCGTGAGCTTCACTGAATCTGCGACCAATGGCGACGAGAACGTGACTTGGTTGAAGCAGTCTTCGGCTGCATGCGCTTCCGCTGGAAACATAAACGCCTTTGAGGCTCAGCTCAATGGTTAATGCTTCGCCTTCACAGCGCAAAATGCTGACGTTGGCGTTGTCTGGTGAGTGCTTATCGCCTTTTGGACCGTTAAAACGAAGGTCAGTAAGTTCGGCGAATATGCCGTCTACAAGCTTATCGCGTAACATTCGCATCTTGGCGGTGTTTGCTTCGAAGTTTTGGAATGCAAGCTCCGAAGCCTTGGTGAAGCCAACGATTAATGGGGTGTTTTCGATTCCTGGCCAAAGTTTCTGTGTTCCAATTTGCCCTTCAAGAATGCGTTCCATGTTTACGCCGTCACGCAGGTACATTGCACCCATTCCCCTTGGACCCTGAATTTTGTAACTGCTTATTGTGGCTAAGTCCACGTTTAGGTTTTGTACGTTAAAGGGAATTCTGCCATAAGCGTCTGAGGCGTCTGTGTGAAAGAGTGTTTGTGGGTTTTTGGCTTTAACAATATCGACCGCTTCTTTAATCGGCTGCACTGTACCAATTTCGTTGTTTACGGCTGAAACGCTGACGAGAATGGTTTCGTTGTCGACTGCCTCTTTGAGTTTTTCAAGGTCAATGACGCCTTCTTGGTTTACTGGAATTTTTGTTGTTGTGAAACCGAACTTCTGCATCATCTCAGCAACCTGCAACACGTTGATTGGTTCGATTTCGGAAATGATGATTTTTTTGCCTTTGTTTTTTTGAGCGAACGCTGTGCCCATAATGGCTAGGTTGTTGGCTTCGGTTTCGCTAGGGGTGAAAGTAATTTCTTCTAGGATTTTTGCGCCCATGAACTTACTGATTTTCTGGAAACAATTCATTATTACTTCAAATGCTTCCCAGCCTGGCTTATGTGTAAGCGTCGGGTTGCCGTAGGCTTTCTTGTTAAAGTAGGGCAGCATCTCGTCCACTATTTCTTGAGGAACTATGCTGGAGTTCTCGTTGTCAAGGTAAACTTCGTGTGTTATACCTTCATGCAGTTTAAGGAGTTCTTTCACGTTTTCAACCATACGGTATCCTCCTGTTTTGAGGGATAATATAACTCGTCACCTTGCTAGTATCAAGTTCACATAGAAAAATGTAGCTGAAAAAACAGTTTTCGCTACGGCTAATTCTATTAATTAGCTCGTTCAAATAACTGATAAATTAACTAATTAATGGCGAGTTTAAAGTTGAAGATTGCAGAGTTGCCTGTTCCAGAAGAAGTCAAAGAAATACTGCTTAACTTGGGGATTACAGAGTTGTTTCCACCTCAAGAAGAAACCATACGAGCAGGAGTGCTCGAAGGCAAAAACATCGTTTTGGCAAGCCCGACTGCTTCGGGTAAAACTTTGATTGCTGAACTCTGCGGTCTCAAGCACGTGCTGGAGAAGAATGGCAAAGTAATTTACCTCTCGCCGCTCCGTGCGTTGGCAAGTGAAAAGTTTGAGGAATTCAGAAAATACTCAACTATCAGGAAAGCGAACGGCAGAAAAGTTTCTGTGGGTATTAGCACGGGCGATTTTGATACTGCTGATAATTGGCTTGAACGCTATGATATTATTGTTACTACTAATGAGAAGGCTGATTCGCTTCTGAGGCACCGTGCTAAGTGGATGGACGAAATCTCGCTGGTGGTTGCGGATGAGGTTCACCTTTTAAATGATGCAGGACGCGGTCCAACCCTCGAAGTGGTGCTCGCTCGGCTATTGCAGGTTAATCCTGACATTCAGGTTTTAGCGTTAAGCGCCACCATAAACAACGTGGACGAAATCGCATCGTGGCTAAAAGCCAGCTACATCGCGACTGAGTGGCGTCCAGTCAGCCTTAAAGAAGGCGTGATTTTAAACGAGGAAATCCAGTACAAGGATGGCGACGCAAGAAAAATCGAGAAGAAAACACGCTACCCCACAGTAAACCTTGTTTTAAGCACACTAAAGACCGGTGGGCAAGCACTCGTTTTTGCTTCAACAAGGAAAAACTCGGTTTCAGCCGCAAAAACCATTGCCCAGCACACAGGTGAAGTTTTATCCAAGCCGATGAAGCGAACGCTGGAGCATGAAGCAGAAAAAATTCTCTCTGCGGGCGAGCGAACGCAAATTAGCGAAACCCTTGCTGAGCTTGTGCGGTGCGGCACCGCTTTTCACCATGCTGGCTTAGCGGGGGCACATCGTAAGCTGATTGAGGATTCGTTTAAGGAGGGAAAAATCAAAGTGTTAACTGCCACACCAACGCTGGCGTTTGGTGTTAATCTTCCGGCGCGAACGGTTATTATTCAGGATTACAGGCGTTTTGAGCCGGGCTACGGCAACTATCCAATCAGTGTGTTGGAGTATAAGCAGATGGCGGGCAGGGCTGGAAGACCAAAATATGACAAAGTTGGCGAATCAATACTCATCGCCAAGACTTCTGACGAAGCAGACTACTTGATGGAAGGCTACGTTTTAGCTAAGCCTGAGCGAATTTGGTCTAGGCTGGGGGTTGAAAAAATAATCAGAGGACACGTGTTGGCAACTGTTGCTTCAGATTTTGCTCACTCCGAAAATGGAATTTACGAGTTCTTCGGTAAAACCTTCTTCGCTTACCAATACGACGTGAAAGCAATCAAGAGCATTATCGGTAAAATCCTAAAATACCTCTACGAAGAGCAAATGATTGATTTCAGTGGAGACAACATCTACGCCACAAAGTTCGGGAAACGAGTAAGCGAACTTTACATTGATCCGCTCTCGGCCGTAGTAATAAGAGACGCTTTGCGAAACAAACCAGTTTACTTAACAGATTTTGGTTTGCTTCATTTGATTTCTCATACGCCTGACATGGGTCCAGTAATGAGGCCATACACAAGAGAATTTGATGTGTTGGCTCTTCAACTTGAAAAGCACAAAGACGAACTGTTCACAGAAGTTCCAAACGAGTGGGGAGATCACTTTTCATATGAGGAATTTCTTGGCGAAATGAAAAGTGCACTGGTAATGAAGAGTTGGATTGAGGAAGTTAGCGAAGAAAAACTTATCGAGCAGTTTAACGTGCAACCTGGCGATTTGTATCGGACCATTGAGAATGCGAAGTGGCTACTTCACGCCACCGACGAGTTAGCCTCGCTTTTCGGAGAAAAAGAAGTTTTACCGCTAACTAACGAGTTGGTGGAAAGGGTTTCTAAAGGCATAAAAAAAGAGCTGCTGCCCATTGTCCGGCTGGAAGGGATCGGTAGAGTCCGTGGACGCATAATGTACAATGCAGGCTACAAAACCATCGAAGACATAAAACAAGCGTCAATTGAAAATTTGACTAATTTGCCTCTTGTGGGTCCAAGGTTAGCTAAGAAAATTAAGGAGCAAGTCGGCGGATTCGTAAAAAAGGAAACATGGGAAAAACTCGACCGAGAGCAAGAATTTAAGCAGAGGGCACTTTCAGATTTCTAGCCTTAGCTTTTTGCGAACTTTTCCGCTTGTTTAACTGCTGTGCCCAAATAGTTCTTGGGGTTTAATGCTTCGTCTATTTCTTTTTCGCTCATTTTGCTGCTTACAAATTTGTCTTCAAGTAGAACCTGCTTGAAATCCCGCTTTTCCAATGCACTTTGAATTGTTAGTTTCCTCAGTAACTCATGCGCTTCTTGCCTGTTCACGCCTTTCTTTGTCAGCGCCATCATTACCGCTTCGGACATGGAGCGTCCTTGAGTCAACGCAAGATTCTGGAGCATCCGTTGGCTATCTACTCGCAAGTCAGTTATAATATTGCATATCAAGTTAAGCATGTAATCAAGCAAAATACACGATTCTGGAAAAACGAACCGTTCAGCTGACGATTGGGTTAAGTCTCTTTCATGCCACGTAATTATATCTTCTAATGCGGGAGTGGCCAGGCTTCTGACGATTCGGGCTAAACCGCAAACTCTTTCGCATGTTTCAGGGTTCTGTTTGTGTGGCATCGTGGAACTTCCCACCTGTTTCTGAGTCTCGAACGCTTCGAAAAGTTCGCTGATTTCGGGTCTTTGCAATTCTCTTATTTCGGTTGCGAAATTCTCCAGCGAAGACGCAACCATTGCGTAAATGCATATAAGTTCAGCATAACGGTCTCTCTGAACAATCTGCGTCGAAATTTCTGCCGCATGAAGACCAAGACTTTTCATGACGAGCTCCTGAATCTGCTTAGCATGTTCACCTAAACCAGCTTGGGTACCCACTGCTCCGCTTACTTTTCCAACTAAGACACGTTTTTTGCACTCGTTTAATCGTTCAATGTGCCTGTTAATTTCATAGCCCCAAACCGCAAACTTAAAGCCTAAAGTAATGGGCAAGGCATGTTGCCCGTGAGTTCTGCCAATCATTATTGTTTCTTTGTGTTGAGATGCTTGTTTTTGCAATATTCGCTTCAAATCAGCAAGTTTTTTCTCAATAATGCCTAAGGCATCTTTTAGCTGCAGTGCATTAGCAGTATCGACTATGTCGTAGCTTGTTGTACCCAAATGTACGTAGGCACCGCTTGGGCCACAAACTTCTGACAGCGCACGAACAAGGGAGGCAATATCATGCTTTATCTCTTTTTCAATAGCTTTCACACGCTCAACTTTAACATGTTTGGTGGAAGCCATCGAAGCAATTTTTTCAGCGTCTTTTGTTGGAATGTTACCTAGTTCAGCGTGCGCTAAAGCTAAGGCAGCTTCAACGTCGAGCAGTTTTTGAACTCGGTTTTCTTCCTCAAAGATTTTTAGCATCTCTGGTGTTCCGTAACGACCAGTATCTATAGGCAGTATGGGCAATTTGGTGTTTCCCCAAAGTGAAGGATATACACTTTAAAGATTAATGTCTTACCAATGCTATTGCAGAATGTACGTAGTATTGGGTGTGTAAGTGTATGAAAGTAACTATTGCAGTATTAGATAAACACGGCGATAATGTGGTTGACCAGGTTCTCGAAGTGCTCAACGCGCTCGGCGCTAGGCAGTCTTCACATTTTGGTTTAATTTCCCCCAAGAAGAGTGTTTTTGAGAAAAGTCTTGGGATTCTAAGGAGGCAGGGCTTGATTTCGACAACTATTGTCGGCTATGTTTCCTCGAAACCCGAGTCAGCGAGCGGTTATGAGTTTTTGCAGTTGGATGATGCAGCACTTATTTTTGAAGGAAGAGTCTACTCACCTATACCAAAAACTGCTGTCATGGAACAGGTTGCTAAAGAACCGCTCCATTGCGAAACCATCCTGCAAACACTAATCGCGAACGCGGATGGGGATTATTCGTTTCTAACGCTCAAGGACGGTTGGGTTGCTGCTGGAAGAGACCCCGTAGGAGTGCAACCGCTCTATTACGGCGAAAATCAAAATATCGCCGCCCTTGCCACAAACCGAAAAGCATTATGGAAACTGGGAATAGAAAAAACCCTATCTTTTCCGCCGGGTAACATATCCTTTGTAAACCGTGAAGGATTCCAGTTCAAACCCGTCAAAACTTTATCTTACACAGAACCCACGCAGACAACGATTGATGAAGCAGCAAAAAAGCTTCAAGCTCTTCTTGAAGAATCAATCCAAAGGCGCATACGTGATGTGAAGGAGGTTGTTGTCGCGTTTTCAGGGGGATTAGACAGCAGTATAGTTGCTTATTTGACAAGTAAACTTGGAGTGAAAGTTAGCCTGCTTCACGTAAGCATGGAAAACCAAGCTGAAACAGAAGAAGCCATCGACGCATCAAACCAGTTAAACCTGCCTCTACAGGTTCATTTATTCAAGGATTCTGATGTGGAAAAAACCCTGCCCCAAGTAGTAGCTCTCATTGAGGAGCCTGACCCGATTAAAGCCAGCGTCGGCTTGCCGTTTTATTGGGGAGCAGAAAAAGCCTCTGAAGCAAATTTCAGCGTAATGTTGGCTGGACAGGGTGCGGATGAATTGTTCGGAGGCTACCAGCGCTACGTCAACGAATACTGCAAAGAGGGAAACGAAAAAGTCCGAAAAACAATGTTCAACGATGTGGTTAGAATTCATGAGAGCAACCTTGAGCGCGACCTCAAAATCACTAATTTTCATGACGTGGAGCTGCGCTTGCCCTTTGCCTCGTTTGAGCTTGCAGACTTTGCCTTAAGCTTACCTGTTGAGTGCAAAATGGAGCAGAAACCAGACACTCTAAGAAAGCTTGTTTTAAGGAAGGTTGCGTTGAATGTTGGCATGCCCAGCTCAGTGGTGGATAAACCTAAAAAAGCGGTGCAGTACTCCACCGGCATAAACAATGCTATAAAAAGGGTAGCGAAAAAACATCAGAAAACAGTCAATGAATACATAAATGGGCTGTTGCAAGAATCAAAACGCTAAAAAATTCTTATTTTAACTCCTCATTTTATGCTTGCGATTATCTTGTTTCATTGTTTGACCGGTAGCGCTAGATTCTCCTTCCCTTCTATTTACACCCAACTTCAACAAGTAAAAAGCACACAATCCCCATGGCTTTTCAGCTATTTCTCCTCAAATAAACAATTGAGGTTAGAAAACAAGTTACGGAGTCAATCTGACTCTGTCACGCGGATAAAGTGTTACTTCTCGAATGTTCTTCTTCCCAGTCAATATCATTGTTAACCGCTCAAGCCCAATAGCCCATCCTGCGTGCGGCGGCATTCCGTAATCGAAGGCTTGCAGATGATACTTGAACGATTCAGGGTTGAGCCCTTTCTCCTTCAGCCTTTGGATTAACTGATCTTTTTGGGAAATTCTCGTTCCGCCCGACACCACTTCTATGTAGCGCCACATTAAATCAAAGCCTTCGCAAACTTCAGGCTTGTCCTCCCGCGGCTTAATATAGAAAGCCTTCGAATGCGTAGGCCAATCAGTTATGAAGTAGAAGTATGGGTAGAGCTTGCCAAGTTCTCTGAAAGCTTCCGTGGGAATGTCTTCACCCCAAGAAATCGTTACGCCTTTCTTTTTGAGGTCATCAAGAATTTGGTCGTATGTTAAACGTTTGAACGGAATCTCTGGGATTTCAAACTTGTATTTGAGTACCGAGAGCTCAGCTGAACACTTTTCCCTTACTGTGATGCAGGCATGGTGTATTACTTGTTCGAGGAGCTGCATGACTTCTTGAGCGTTTGCAAAAGCCTGTTCGATGTCAACGGAGACAAACTCGCTTAGGTGTCTGCGAGTGTGTGATTCTTCTGCCCTGAAGAAAGGCCCAACTTCGAAGACTTTCTCGAAGCTCAAGGTTAATTCTTCTTTGTAGAGTTGTGGACTTTGAGCTAGGTATGCTTTTTGGCCAAAATAATCAACAGTGAACAGTTCTGCTCCGCCTTCTGTTGCAGAAGCGATAATCCGCGGCGTGTGAACTTCCAAAAAACCCTTCTGGAACAGGAAACTTCGTATTGATTCAAGGGCTGTATGCTGGATTTTGAAGGCTGCTAAACTTTTCTCTTGGCAAAGATCAAGTGGTCTTACGTCTAAGCGCGCTTCTATATTTGCTGGCGTTTTCCCCGTAATATCAATAGGAAGTTGAGGCGTGGCTTCGCTTAAGATTTTGATTTCCACAGGAATTACTTCTATGCCTCTTGGCGTCATGTTAGTTTTCTTAACGGTTCCTTTAACCGCTAAACTGAACCTTTTCTGCAGAAGGTCTGACTTGCCTAAAACTTCAGGCGATATCCTCTTTTTTGGAATGGTTATTTGGATTGTTCCTTCTCGGTCATGAAGTATAATAAAACGGATTCCGCCAAGATCGCGGATTTCTTGAACCCAACCAAAAAGAGTAACCTCTTGACCATCAATTTCTTGGGTTACACTACTTGAATAATGAGTTCTATTCCAGTCACCGATAGAGTCCAATTTCATGTTTAATCGCCGACACCCTTAATCTGCGATTTCTACGCGTAAGGACATTTTACGTACTTTGCTGGCGATTTCCTTTAAAGCCTTAAGGTCAAAAGGTAACTGTGCACCACGTTTTCTTTTCAGGATAACTCTGGTTTCGGTGGTTCCATCTGGAAGCCAAATTGTGTTTATTGTAAGTATACTGAAAGGTATGAACAGATCTTCTAGGAATTTGCGGTCATCAACACCGGACTCTAATACACGAACATTTTTGTTGGTTTCATCGCTTAGGGCTTTGATGATCTTGCCACTATAACCTAAAAGTCTCGGCACGTCTCCGTGTCCAACGATGATCGCTAAGGTTTTTTCTACTTCAATTGCTTTGTAGAAGCAGACATTTTGCAGCGAAGGATATTTCTCTTCTAGGGAGAGCAGTAAACGCGCTATCTTCAGGTCTAACTGGCTGATTTCGCCAGCTTTTACTTTAGCTGAGCATTTTTGGCATAGAATGCCGCTTTTTAAGCAGAAACTGCATAGTTCCGTTTTCATTTGAATGTCTTTTTTCCTGCAAATAAGGAGTTTGGCTATTGCGTGATTTATCTTGTTAATGTTATTTCTATCGTGCTCACGTTGGTTGCTTGGTCGTCTTCTTCTTGCGGTAAGAATTGGTCTGTTCCTATTCCGATGCTTTTGATCTTTACGTCTGGGAGGAATCTGTGTCTAACTACTTCGGCTACGTCTATTGCTCGGCTGATAGATCTTCCGCGCGCTTTTATGCTTACTTCTTTTGCTCCGCCATGAAAGAAAGTTATGCATGCGAGCACATAGTTCATTATTGGCTTTTTTCCGATCAGCACTGCGTTGGTTTCGGTCACGTCTTCGCTTCACTCCTGCTTTACTTTTTAAGTGGCTTCACTAAAGCTTTTTTTAAAAATAAATACATTGTGGTGAAGGCTTTATGTTCTATTTGGGTGTTTGTAAATTGGTTTCCAGCAAATTGCTGTCCTTTTTTTGACGAGTAATGTAAAGTTTTATTGCAGTTTATACTCGCTCTCCCCTTTAGTGGCAGTGTAAACGCCATTCTAATCGCTGCTTGTATTAGTGTGAATGATCAACCGATATGCTCATTTTTTAAGAGGAAACCCTGTATCATGAAACCATGTTATCCTCTGTATCCTCTTTTGTGTGGGGAGTAATAGCTGTGAAAGAGCCAAATCTCAGCAATTCAACGTAGATTCCATCTGTGAAAAGTTTGTAGCCCTTACTTGAGAGCTGTAAGGATTTTCTAAAGAGGCAAGCCCTTGTTTTGTTGGTTCTTAGTATTGACTTGGTTGGATTTGGGGCATTAAATTCTTAAGCAACCAACCTATTGTAAAGGTTTAACTCAACAAACAAGACATAAGTGATCAATTTGGAGCCATTAACTAAACGTTCAATTCAACTCTTAAAAACACTTTATGAGAAAGGAAAATCCACAAACACCTACACCCTCAGAGTTAAGCAAGATGAATTATCAAATCAGCTGGGCGTGAGCAGGCAAGCCTTAAACGTGCACTTGCGTAAATTAAAAAACCGCGGTTACATCCGCACTGGCAGAGGTTTTATTGATGTTACTGATAAAGGCTTAAGCGCACTTGGTGTATCGACCACACCAGCCTTTATCCTCCTCAAGATATCACCCATCAAGCGAATCCATGTTTACGAACAAATTCGTGACCTCACCGTTTCTAGAGCTTTCCGAATAGCTGGTGAAGTAGATGCATTAATTATTGTTGAGCGGGAGAATCTAGACGAAATCCTAAAAAAACTCTACAGCATAAATGGAATAGAAGATACACGCTCATATGTCACGATTGAAGTAATCAAATAGGCGTTATTTTTTTGAATTTATTCGAGTATGAAGCGAAACAAGTATTCGCAAAGTATAATATTCCTATTCCAAAGGACGCTTTAGTTATTGAATCCAAACAAACAGCGCACGCGATAACTAGGCTAAAGCCACCTTACATCGTGAAAGCACAAGTTTTAGTTGGAGGAAGGGGAAAAGCAGGCGGAATCATATCTGCCCAGTCAGCAAAGGAAGCCGTGGAAGCCGTGGACAATCTCCTCGGGGCGCAGATAAAAGGTTTGCTTGTGAAGCAAGTGCTCGTAGAAGAAAAACTATCAATCCGAAAGGAATTGTATCTGAGCGTTACGATTGATCGCTTCAATCGAAGCTACGTTGCCTTAGCCTCTGCAACAGGTGGAGTAGAAATCGAAGAAATAGCTGGCAAAACACCAAAGGCAATCATTAGAACCCTGATTGATTCACAGTTGGGCATGCATTCTTTCCATGCAACGACAATAGCAAAACAGTTAGGTTACAGCGGCAACCAGCTTGTAGAATTATCCGCTGTTATCCAGAAGCTATACCAAGTCTGCATCGACAACGACGCTGAATTGGTCGAAATCAATCCGTTAGTCGAGACAGAGACAGGAGACTTTGTTGCAGTCGATGCTCGAATGGTAATTGACGATAATGCCTTGTTCAGACACCCAGAATACGCTGAAAGAGAAGTCCAAGCGCTTTCGCCTCAAGAGGCTTTAGCTTTAAAGAATAATCTGGCATACGTTAAACTTGACGGCGACATAGGCGTCGTCGGCAATGGCGCTGGATTGGTCATGGCTACGCTTGATTTGCTGAATTTTTTCGGTGGTAAACCAGCAAACTTTCTGGACTTGGGCGGTGGAGCAACCATTGAAGCGATAACGGCAGCCTTGCAGATTGTTTTCTCCGACACAGACGCCAAAGCCATTCTGGTCAACGTTCTCGGTGGAATAACCCATTGTGATGACGTCGCACGGGGCATTGTTGAGGCAGCGAACGAGGCTGAGGTGAAGAAACCGTTAGTTGTTAGGCTTGTCGGCACACGCCAGGAGGAAGGACAGAAGATTCTCAGGGACGCTGGTATAAGCGTCTTAAATAGCATGGAAGAAGCAGCAAAGCAAGCCGTTGGAGTCACCAGTGGAGTGCAACGTAATGGGCATAAAAATTAATTCTTTCACACGGGCGATTGTTCAGGGAATTACTGGTAAACAAGGTAGTTACCACACTAAACTGATGCTTGATTACGGCACTAAAATCGCGGCTGGGGTAGTTCCGGGCAAGGGCGGAACAGTAGAACATGGAATGCCTGTTTACGATACTGTAAAAGAAACCGTTGAGGCCCATTCGCCTAATGCATCAATAATTTTTGTGCCCGCACCGTTCGCCAACGACGCTGTCCTAGAAGCAATCGCAAACAAAATCAAAACAATCGTGGTAGTAACCGAACATTTACCGGTAAAAGACACAATAAACCTAATGGCATCCGCCCACCAGTGGCAAGTAACTATTATTGGTCCAAACACACCCGGGATAATAACGCCTGGAGAATGCAAACTTGGAATAATGCCAGCCAGCGTCTTTGCGCCAGGCAACATTGGTTTAGTTTCTAGAAGTGGTACTTTGACTTATGAAATCGCTGACAGCCTAACGCGCAGGGGTTTGGGGCAGTCAACGTGTGTTGGTGTCGGTGGTGATCCAATAGTGGGATTAAATTTTATTGAAGCCTTAGAGTTATTCAAAGAGGACCCTAAGACTAAGGCTGTGGTTTTGATTGGTGAGATTGGGGGTCCCATGGAAGAATTAACAGCCGAGTACATAGCCAAAGAGCAATATCCTAAACCGGTTGTGGCTTATGTGACAGGGCGTTTTGCGCCATCTGGCAAGCGAATGGGTCATGCAGGAGCGATAATAATGGGTAAGCAGGGAACTGCTCAAAGCAAAATTGAAGCTTTTGCAAAAGCTGGAGTGAGGGTGGCTGAAAAGCCTAGTGATGTCGCAGAATTGTTGGCTAAAGTGCTTTTGCTTTGAGATAGCGTTTTTGTTAAATTGTAAAGTTTAGACAAAAGGTATATTTGATACTTAACCATCAAAGACTTAGCCAAAATAGAAGG
>JBEKFM010000013.1:0-52977 GCA_050013315.1 Bathyarchaeia archaeon | reverse complement strand
GTGAAGAGGTCTTAAATCCAAGCTTTCGAATAGAAGCATGGGAGAACCTGATCTCTTCATTCTATACCCAATATGACGAGGTCAGGCTCTCCCAATATAATTATTTAATCTGCCCGCGCGCGTTTTAGGGACAAGCCAGCATGCCTGTGAGAAATATCAAGAGGTACGTGGTTTTTTGTGCCTCCGGTAATTCTCTGGTCAAAATCCCAAGTTTCACAAGCGCCTTCACATTCAAACCAACCAGGGCATCAAAGAGTTTAAACGGTATTTCAAATTGAGAGTAGTTCGGATTTTGATATATTGCGACGATGGAAACTTGGCTTAAATCGTGTGATTCGACTGTGAAGGTGAGATGTGAAGAATGACTAGCTGGATCTTCGAGTTATCAAGAATGAACTTTGAATTTACCAGTTCGCCAGTTCGGAATAATCTTATTAAACATTGGAGGAAATGAATATACTATGAAAACTGGATTTGCATTCTCTAAAAGGAGAAAGCTACTCTTAGGAACCGTTGGCATAATTGGGGTTTTGATAGTCAGCTCAATGCTGTTTTTGAACACTAGTCAGTTTACTCAAGCCGCTACTATACAGCCTCACCCAGGTTTAGTTGGCTGGTGGCGCTTCGACGAAGGAAGCGGAACCATAGCCGGCGACAGCAGCGGAAACGGAAACAACGGCACTTTAAACGGTTCTCCGTTGCCAAGTTGGGTTGCTGGAAAATTCGGTGATGCCTTAAGTTTTGGTGGTTCTGCCGATTCTGATTCTGTTACTGTTCCAGATACGCCTTCATTAAGGATGGTATCTACGGATTTCTCTGTTTCCTTTTGGATATATCCTGAAGATGGAATTACCGCGTTTCAAGGTGTAATCTGTAAAGGTACGGCAAATAGTGCGGGATGGAACATTGTTTATTATGGTTCAACCAAAACATTAAATTTCTGGTGCAGTAGTGGGACATTTACTCAAGTTGCTGCTGACTCTAATGAAGTGCCAAATAACGCTTGGACATTTTGCACGGTGATTTATCACTATAATAGTGGCAGTCCAACCGTAAGTTTCTACTTTAACGGTGTTCTTGACAAAACGTTAAGCGTTGGTACTATTGCTTCTGGAACGGCCGCTTTAAATATTGGTTGGACAGATTCAGGTTGGAATGCGTATTTTACTGGCGTGCTTGATGAGGTTCAAATTTACAACCGCGCCCTTTCCGCAACTGAGATCCAAACTGACTTTCAACAGAGCCCAGACTTGTCGCCATACCTTCTAGCTAATGTGCCCCAGGGCACGACTCAGGTTATAACCACGCTTTCGTGGCAAGGAACCGGAAACATAAATGCCACAATAACAACTCCGTCTCAAACCTACACGGAAAGTATGATGTCCGAGTACCAGAAAACTACCTACTCAACAACCGGCGGCGGTCCACCCAGTATGTTAAACATAAAGCGCCTTTCAATTTCAGTTACCGCTCTAACATCCGCTCAAACCTGGAACATCACGCTAACATATGATAATACTGTTAGTGCCTATCAGATAAGCGTCGAAACTCAGAATTAAGTTGCTTAAACGCCCTACGAGCACCGAGATTCGCTCAAGAAAGTCTCAGCTTTCGCCTAGTCAAAGAGGGTGTGCTGTACGGCGCACGGAACCTTCGTGCATGTTAAACGGAGGTTTTGTAGCTCTTGAACAAGTACTCCGATTTCTCCCTCGAAGCGTGAACTATTTTCCATTGAATTCGATACTGAAGGTAATTTTCTTTTTCAAGTATTCTTCTTCCCAGCCTTTGACTTCGAAAAATGCTGTCCTCATATTTTCCACTTCCCTAATGGGAACTATATTTTGTTTGACATTGCACCTTGACTTTTTTCAGAGAGAAGACCGGCACATGCTATTACATAGTCATTCGTGAAGAAATGTTTAATGATATCATTGTAATTCGGCAATGCGATTTTGAACCGTTTTGAAAAGCTCTTTCCTCAAGTTTTCAGCTTGCGACCCTGCTTTAAGCTGGCCAATTCTCTCAGCTAGTTCTTCATCGCCAACAGTGTTTTTGAACCATTTTTGAAAATCTTGACGCTGAAAATGAAACGTTACAGATTGAACGTGCACTGTTTTGAGTTTTTCGGCGAACTCAACCATGCTAGTTGCAGTCACTCCAGTGTATTTGCCGAGTTCTATGCAAAAACGAAAACCATTTTCGAGAGGCACGGTGTTGAGTACGTTTTGTTTTGGGTTTTCTTCGTCAACTATTTTGATAGTTATGTAACCTTTTTTGAAGGCAAAGGCGAGTACGACGATTATTGCTGCTACGGCTTCGGCTGTTATGACTGCTGTTTCTATTGGAAATGACGATGCTGTTGTTTGTTGTGAAGGGGAGCCTGTGGGCTGTAGTGTTTGAGAGGGTGTGGGAGATGTGGTTGGGTTTGGTGAGGAACTTGGCGAAAGGCTCGGGCTTAAAGTCAGACTTGGTGTTGGTGAGAGCGTGTTTGTTGGTGTAAAGAGTGCTGAAGTTACGGAGATTGTGTGGTTGTCTTGGACGTTAGTGAAGCTGTAAGTTGTTAGGTTGCCTTGATCGACTCCGTCCTCGTAGACGTGACTGATGTAGTAACCAGAACCCGCAGTCATGCTAAATTGTTGACTTCCCTCGTAAGGAACCGTCACGTTTGCAGGCGAAACACTTGAATGGGCATCAGTGTACGTCGTAATGTTATACGTGTTCCAATTCAGTTCCCCCGTAGAAGAACCATCAAGCGTCAAAGTGCAAGTGTAGTTATTTCTGTTCCAAACACCTGTGGTAAACATGGGCTGTCCAAAGGTTGACCAGACATTTACGGTTGCACTGTTGTTAGCTTGAAAAGTTAATGCGTTATCTGCAAAGAAGTGTGAACAGGTAACAAGAGCAACGTTATTAGTGTTTCCGTTGGGGTTGTTGACATTAACTAGCATAGTATTATTGGTGAGGGCGTCTTTAAAGTTATAATAGTTAGTGAAAGATGTGGGGTCAGGCAGCGGGCCCATAGCATACAATTGGGCTAGTTCGTTGGCGCTTAATGTACGGTTGTAAATTTGGATATCATCGATTACTCCGCCGAAGAAACAATCGGCATAATTATTAGCTGATCTACCCATTTCGATCTGAGCGTTTTTGCTAAAGTCGGCGTGATTAAGCGTAAATGTGCCATCTATCTGACCGTTTAAATAGAAAACTCCGTTTGCTCCGTTTATCGTCACTGCAATATGTGTCCAGACATCTTGAGGAACTGAAATATTCCCTATTTCCAGATCGCTTGAATTACCGTCACCGCTTTCAAAAGCTAACTTCCAATTGTAATCTCCTCTTGCGTAAAAAGCAAACTTATTTGATGAAGCGCCTGAGTTACCGTTGGCCAGAACATAACCAAACACAGCATCAGTTGAAGACCTTTTGATCCACGCTGCAAGAGTGAAAGAATTGCCTACATTAAGGCTAGCATTGGTTTCTGCATAGTCACTTGTCCCATTAAAGCTCAAAGCTCCCCCGTATTTCCCAGCAACCCATGATGCGCCATAGATTACCCCGTTATTGCCGTTGCCACTTGAATCGTACGCTACATTCCCTAAGCCCCCGTTCAAGTTCCAGTAACAAATTAAGTTGCTGTAAGTTACTCCCTGACTCGGAACGCTGACAAAATCGGGCGATGGATTAAAACTCAAGTAGCAGTAATTCTGAAATCCCCATAGAGATGATAATTGGGAATTGCACACGAAAGAGACACCACCAATACTCAGCGACAACAAAGTAACTATTAGGAGCCTAAACGCATACTTGTTACCCAAATAAGGTATATAAACCGCCTCAACAAACGATTTTTGTCAACAGCTATCTCTGTCTATTTTTTGCGAATTTTAGCTTGCTTTTATATTTATCAATTCCAACACTTAAATCTTAAAATTTATTCTATTGTGTTGATTTACGATTTTAACTCCGGAATTTGGAAGACTGTTTAATGTATCTTGCTTAATAAATTTTCATAAATATTCGGAAAATAGACACCTAGAAGAGCAGTTCGCTTACTTTCACCAAATTTTCCGGAGAAACACATTCGAAAAACACCCAACCAGAATCGTATAAAAATAAAAGCCGGTGCCCTTCAGCGTTACTTGCCGGTCAATTTACGTTAGTCTTTTGAATCCTTTATGTGCTACTGGCCCTTTTAACAAATTATTTATGTTCCCAGTATCAATGGCATTTTTGATAATTTTAAAAGTATCATCAACCTTTTCTAAATAATCCAAAACCGTATTTTTCTTATGGCTGAATGAAACATATACACTTTTAGATGCTAAATATCCTCTTTGAAGCATTTCCTGTGTAAATATCGTGTTTAAAGCCTGATTTTCCTCTCCATAATCAAAAGCAAATGTTGCAAGCGGCGGTACAGCATTCATTATTTCCACGTTAAGCCCATATTTTTTGGCCAGGCTAGCCCACCCCTCAATTATCAAGTTACCTATTTTGCATAAGTGAGCTGGAATATTTTCATCTATCATTTTGTTTATTGTAGCTAAAGCAGCGGTAGGACCAATTCTCTCGGTCCAAGAAGTGCTACTTATAAAAGTGTTCTGAGCAATATCCATTACTTTTTCAGTTCCAACGATAGCCGCCATCGGATATCCATTGCTCATTGCTTTAGCGTAAACGGCAATATCAGGTTCCACGTTAAACAAAGCATGAGCGCCACCCACATTCATTCTCCATCCTGCGCTAACTTCATCAAAAATTAAAACTGCATTAATTTTTCTAGCAATTTCCTGTACCTTTTTTAAGAAATCGTTTTCTGGCTTATGGTGCCTTATCGGTTCCATCACGATGCAGGCAATATCGTTGCTATGAGAAATGCTTTCGAGCTCTTCGATACAATTATACGTAAATGGAACAGAAGTTCCCTTCAAGCACCTCGGGACACCCAGAGGCTCTAATCCGGGAAGTAAGTGCCCATCTAAGTTCTTGTCATCCGCCAAATTAGAAGCAAGGTACCAGTCGTGCCAACCATGGTATCCACAAAACAACACCGTGTCTTTTCTTGAGAAGGCTCGGGCAATTCTTATGGCTATAGCCACGGCCTCTCCGCCACTTCTTGCATATCTTACCATTCCAGCCCACGGGTCAACTTTCAATAGCAGTTCTGCCAATTCGACTTCTTCTGGAGAGTTTAAAGTCGTGGTCGTTCCCATTTCAATCGCTTCTTTAACGGCAGAATCAACCGTGTCATCAGCGTATCCTAATGTACAGGCTCCAACACCCATAAGAGACATGTCTATGAATTTATTGCCATCTAAGTCCCAAATCTCGACACCCTTTGCTCTTTTGAAGTATGCTGGCCATTGTTCGGGCAAAAACATTTCTGAACGTTTTGACAGCAGCTGAGTACCACCGGGGATAATTTTTTTAGCCCTCTTCCATAAATCAGAACCAGTTTTTGTATTCATGTTTTCTCACACGAAGATTTTTTAGAATCTTAACGATTGAGTTTTAGTTATACTCAGTTAATTTGATAGAATTAGCGTCTTTTTCGACTAATTAAGACTTTGCAAAGTTTTTTTCTTTTTTCTAAGCGCTAACTTAAATTGTAACCGGTTTGTTTTTGCAACCGTCATTCGCAAAAGTAGCCATTATTCAACGAAATAGTCAATTCTCTGATCCTTCTCCAAAGAGCGCAAATACCCAAAATTTCTTGTAAAACCTTTGTTTATTTCAGCTAATTCGGGATAAGCTTTAAGGAGAGACAGAACGTCTTTCATTTTAAAAATTGACTTTTCGTTATATAATTTCTCGTAGATAGCTCGTATAAATACGAGATCCTTCGGATTATCCACTGTCCAGCGCATTTCAGAGAGATTTTGATCGCATTCAATTATGCCAATTCTGAAAGCGTCATGTCTTTTCCAAATATAGGGTGTTACATGTTCTCGTTCCGAGGTTAGTCTTGCATGTTTCCAAGCCTTTTGTAAAGCTGCAAACGAAAAGACTTCTACGTCAAGACCATCAGGGTAGACACGCAAACTGTGTTTATGTTCTTGCTTGTTTAGAGAACGGGCGGTGCTTACATAATCAAAAGAATTAGAACAATAATAGTTCACCGCTGAGTCAATTACTTCAGGGTCTATCAGTGGGCAATCGCCTGTAATCCGCACGATTATGTCTGCTTTGAATGTTAGCGCGGCCTTATAATATCTATCCAGAACATCATCTTCATTCCCAAGAAAAACGTTAACTCCATTTTCAAGGGCTAACTTTACTATCGGCTTGTCTTTTTCTTTGGTTGTCGTTGCAATCACAATTTGGCTTATCGACTTTGCCTTTTTAATTCTATTAATGATATGCCAAAGCATGGGTTTGCCTACAATATCTTTCAACACTTTTTTAGGCAATCTAGTTGACCCCATTCTAGCTTGTAAGATAACAGCAATTCTTTTCAAATTTCAATTACCTCGCCTTTTTCAGACGATTCCAACGCTGCTAAAGCTACTTGAAGAGTTTTCAAACCCTCTTCAGCACCAATAAAAGGTGGTTCCTCTCTTTCAATGGACAAAACAAAATTTTCAATTTCACGTTGATATATTTTGTTGACATCAGGAAGCAGGTTGTCATATTTTGTCCAATGATTAATGTCTTTTCGATAAACCTTCAATGAATCATTCTGAAAACTCCAGTCTATTGTACCTTTTTCACATATAATCTTGCATGAGCGAGAATAGTCTTTTCTTACGAAATCCAGATGAAGCGTACCTATGCAGCCGTTTGCAAATTTTAATAAAATACAAGCGACGCTTTCTGTCTCCACTTCCAAGCTTGTTTCAGGTTGGCTGGCAAAGCAAAATACCTTTTCTATTGGTCCTACCAACCAACGGGTATAGTCGATTTCATGTGAACCGTCTAATATTATTCCGCCACCAAGTTCTTTTTTAGCGGTATAGCTTTGTTTGTAATTTTGCCCAGGATGCCAATCTGGAAGATACTGCCCATATTCAGCTTCAATGAGCAACACTTTGCCTAGTTCACCTGTTGTCAATAACCTCTTCGCTATTTCTAGACCAGGGTGGAAACGGAAACAATACCCAACGAATATAGATAGATTTGAAATGCGCGCTTTTTTAATCAATAAATCGATTCCATTTGCAGAATTAGACAAAGGTTTCTCAATAAACACATGCGAATTATTTTTAACTGCTTGAAGGGCTAGCGCAACGTGCGAGCTTGGGGGGGTGCAAACAAAAGTGGCATCAACCTGTTTTTTTAAGCCTTCCTCAAAAGTATTGCAAGCTTCAACGTTATATTTTCTTGCAATAAAGGAAAGACGTTCAGCTGAAGCGTCCGTGACAAAAATATCATTATTGGGATATAGGAGCTTTAAGTTACTGATATGCCTCTCGCCGATTGAACCGCATCCTACAACTACAAACCTCATTGAAACACAAGCCCCTATTTTTTATCTTTAACTAAAGAATGCACAAGTTCTCTTGAATTAAGGATAGAATGCTCGATGCCTGAATATTCCCAGTTGCCATAGCGTCCTATTGAGTAAGTATAATTACCGACCAAATATTTTTTTATCAATTCAACGTTTTGTCTCCGGTCATGCGTAAAGATGTTAAATCCATACTTGACATCGGTGACTGAATTGGCAAGTATTTTATCGTTAGGTTTGATGATATTGGCTTGTATTAAGTTTTCTGTAACTTTCTCGACAATCTTGACCTTATCTAAGGGTTTATGCTCTGAGTAGGTTATCATAGCAGACACTGAACTGCAATTCTTGGGAGCCATGAAAGGGGAAAAATTAGTTAAAAAATAACATCGTGCAAAAATAAAACTGCTTTCTGGAAAGTACATCCAGTGGTAAGGAGAAATTTTTTCTCTTTCAATTCCCAAATTAACTATAAAAACCGAATTGTACTTCAATGAACTGGCCGCCTTCTTAATAACTGAAGGAGCATCAGCAATTAAAGAGATCAATTGTGGCAGAGGGATTGTGCTTAACAAAATCTTGTATTGAACAATTTCGCCATCGCTAAAAGTTACTTTCTTGTTAGCCGGATCAACATCTATAGCCTTTTTGTTGAAACTAACATTTTTAACATGCTTAAGAAAAGCTTCAGAAAGACTATTTATTCCTCCCTTTAATGGATACCAACGCATGTTTTGCTTTTGTTCCCGTCTTTCTAAGGCACCTTCTATCACCGCCTCAAGATTTCCTCTAGGCACAACAGAATCATTGAAAAACCAGTCAACGGTCATATCGCGAGGATGAATAGTCCAGATTTTCTCGTTATATGGTATCATAAAATATTTGGCTATGCCTTCCCCAAAAGATGAGTAAATCCATTCCTCAAAGTTATTTGGGACGCTTCTTGGTTTTTTCTGTTGGCTACACCAAGCATTGACATAACCAACTAAACATGATTTAATTATATCCGGCCTTAAGCCAAAAAGATTTGTTTGGAAAGGATAATTCGTTACTTGTCCTCCAAGGTATATTGCTGCATTTATGGGTTGACTTTCAAGATTTTGTCCAAGCAAATTACAGATTAGTTCTCGGACGTAAGGTTCATCAGCTCTCATAAAATGCTCTCCATAGTCAAAATAAAACCCGCAGAAGTTTTCGGTTCTGCACATTCCGCCGGCGCTTTTTTCGCTTTCATATACTTCATAGTCTTGTCCGTTTAAGTGGTAAGCAAGGCTTAACCCAGTGATTCCTGCGCCGATGATTAGATAGTCAACATTCTTCATGAAAAGCGCCTCATAAGTATAAAATCGCGGCAGTCTTTCAACGGACAACTTGTTAATAGATTATTCAAAGCATATCCCAAGTTATCGGAGTACCTTTCGCTATATTTTTCCGGGCAATTCTTCCAACAATTATACCTACGCTGTTGGGTTTAAGCCCTCTATCAGGACGTAGAACGACCAGCGAATCCTCTGTTATCACACTCCCCTCGGGTATGTCCGTTTTTGCGTAGACACTCCGACGTTGTATAACCACAGTCTTATTTTCGCTCGGCCCACGTGTTTTAATGGCAGAACCTAAAGCATTCTCCATTAAACGAATACGATTAACCATCATGCCAAATTCTTTGAAGTCCATAGCAAATGAATGGTCCGGACCTGATAGTGTCCTATCCATTGTGAAATGTTTCTCTATTATGCAGCCGCCTAATGCTACTGCACCTAAGCTAACTAGATCTCCGAGGGTATGGTCAGAGTATCCTACGTTGACTTGAAAAGCCTCTCTAAGCGTGATCATTGCTCTTATGTTTGACTGCTCAATGGGAGATGGATAACTCGTAACGCAATGCAACAAAACTATCTGGTCATTCCCAGCATTCCTTATAGTATTAACCGCTTCCTCAACTTCTCCCAGCGATGAAGCCCCAGTACCAACAATAACGGGTTTTCCTTTTTTTGCGATATATTCAATTAATGAAAGAAAATTGATGTCTCCTGAGCCTACCTTGAATGCAGGAACGCCAATTTCATCCAAGAGATCCACAGCTTCTCTATCATAAGGTGTAGAAAAAAAAGTAATCCCTTTCTTTTTGCAATATTCAGCAATCTCCAGGTGCCAATCTCTGGGAAACTCTGCCTCTTTGTACACTTGGTACACAGGCTTTTTCCATTTTGCTTGAAAAGAAATTCTAAAATCCTTGAAACCATCAGAACTGATTATTTTATCAGCTAGGAAGGATTGAAATTTAACTGCGTCAGCACCTGCTTCCTTAGCTAAGTCTACCAATTTCTTCGTTTGATTCAGGCTACCGTCGAAGTTTGAACCGACTTCTGCTATAATATATGCTCGATGTCCTTCTCCTATGACTGCTTTGCCTATTTTCAGATTTTTTATACTTGACATGCCTTCAAATTCTCCACATAACCATTTTGCATTAATTGCTTGAAGCTTTCTAAACCTTCCTGAACTTTAAGCAAGTTTGAATCAATTTTGCTTTTAATTTTTTCTGAAGTTAACGAAGTATCCAAAGGCCGTTTGGCCGCAAAGTTCTGGCTAGCTATTAAAACTGGTTCAATTAAACCTGTCGTATCCAAATCAAAAACTTTAGCTAATATGAGCCCAAATTGAAGCTTACTACATCGCTCTGAACCCGCAACATGGAACAAACCAAGAATATCCTTTTTTGCGATCTCAAGAATAGCGCTAGATAGGTTGTTTACAAAAATAGGTGTGAAGAAGACATCTGAAAAAAGCGTTATCTTTCGCTTCTCAATAAATGAATTGAGCATCCACTCGGCTAGGCTCATCTTCTTTTGCATGTTCCAGCCGTAAATATTTGTCCTAATGGTAACGAAGGGAACTTTGGATTCGCCAACTATTTTTTCCCCTTCAAGTTTAGTTAAAGCATAATAATTCAAGGGATTAGGTGGGTCTTCTTCAAAATACATGCCTTTTTTTCCGTCAAAAACTGAGTCTGTGGAGATGTAGATTAATTTTGAGCCTGCAGCCTTAGTTGCCTTAACAACATTTTTTGTCGCTTCAACGTTTGTTAGCCATGCCTCTTCCTTGTTATTCTCGCAGAAGTCAACATTAGTCAAAGCAGCAGTATGAACGATATAGGCAGGCTTAATCTTTTTGACTAACAACAGTAATCCTTCGCTTTTAGTTAGGTCTAATTTGTGAGCCTGAACAGTTTTGGAAACTATTGTATGGTTGCAGTATGTGACATGAACTGAGAAAGAGTTGATAGCTACGGTTGCTAGATTGCTTCCAAGTAAACCGCTTCCACCGGTTATAAGAAGCGTATCTTTCATTGTACCAAAATACTCTCCCTTCAATCTAATTTGTAATAAACTATATTGATTGAGTCAACCATTCCATTGTCTTCTTTATTCCCCCTTCTAAAGATGTGAGAGGTTCCCATCCAAGAAGATTCTTGGCTTTTGAATAATCACAGATTAATTGCCGAATTTCGGATTGCGGATGAATATGAGGCACATGCTTTATTCTCGACCTATCTCGACATATTAAAAACGCTAAATCATTAATTGTAATACTCTTACCGGTTCCTGCGTTAATAACTTGGCCTACAGCTTTGTCAGAAAAAGCTCCATTAAGAATAAAGTCAGCGCAATCTTCAACAAACAATAGGTCTCTTGTCTGTTCACCATCGCCGTAAATCATCAGGTCATGGCCTACCAAATGGCTTTGAACAAAAATGCTAACTACTCCACCTTCTGAATTGGTTTTTTGATAGGGACCATAAGTATTGAAAGGCCTTAGAATCACAACAGGTAAACCATAACCATAATAATAGGACAAAGCCAAGTTTTCCGCTGCAAGCTTAGATCCTGCATATGGAGATGCTGGCTTAACAGGATTATCTTCGTTAATTGGCTTAGCTAACGCAACGTCATAAACCATACATGTGCCGATAAGTACAAGTTTTACATTTTTTGCTCTACAAGCTTCCAGTACATTATAAGTTCCCACGATATTATTCTGAAATGATCTGTCAGGATAATCTAAAGAGTCTTGAACGTTAATCTGGGCGGCCATATGAATGCAAATATCCATTTCCTCGAATAGGTTCCGTACTCTATCATTGTCTAATACATTACATTTAACAAAAGAAAATTTTTTTTCATCCTGAAATCCGACAATATTTGTGAGGCTGCCATTGCTTAAGTCATCGAATACTTTGACTTCGTGCTTTTCATCTAGGAGTTTCTTTACAACCCATCGACCTATGAAGCCTGCCCCGCCAGTTACCATTACGTTCATTCGATTCGCCTAACAGTGCGGTCTAATACTCCACATTCTAAAAGGATCTGCTTGATTTCTCGAAGCGTAAGCAGTTTAGAGTCATTAGACGTGTACCCCATGTGCGCTGCAGGTCTAGCGTTCTTATAGAGATCAACGTTAACCGAAGGCTCGATTTCAGGAAGAACGATAAACATTTCGTTAGTTTCCAGTGAATGATCAGACTCATTCTCAGTTAGCAATTCCTCATATGGTTTTTCGCCAGGTTTCTTCCCAATAGTTCTTGTCGGGTATTCCCTGTTTTTCCATCCATAAGTAGGTGCAAGTTCGTCTATCATTGCTTGGGCTAAGTCTGAAATACGTATGGAGGGCATTTTAAAAATGAATATTTCGCCACCCTGCGCCATCTCTTCAGTGGTTAGGAGCAAATTAACTGCTTGATGCAGGGACATAATGAACCGAGTCATAGTGGGACTTGTTATCGTCAATGTTTTTCTTTCCCTTATCTGCTTCATAAAGAGGTTAATAACTGATCCACTTGAAGCAAGAACATTACCAAAACGCACGCTGGAGAAAATGGTCCTTCTATGCCCCTTATGGTAGTTGGCTGATGTTACCAGTTTTTCAGCGAGCAATTTTGTTGCTCCCATAACGTTTGAAGGGTTAACAGCTTTGTCACTGCTAGTAAAAATAAACTTTTCAATTTCTTGACTTATCGCCACGTCGATCAAATTTTGCGTACCCATTACATTTGTCTTTACAGCTTCAAAAGGATTGTACTCGCAGGAAAGCACATGCTTATACGAAGCGGTGTGAAAGACAATGTCTATTTCCTCCATAGCCCTATACAAGCGATCTTTATCACGGACATCTCCTAGGAGAAACCGCACGTTAGAATATTCGCTGAACTGCTCTTGCATTTCAGATTCTTTAAGCTCGCTTAAATCAAGCACTCTAACAACATGAGGTTCAAACTTGAGCAATTCTTCCACAATTGCAGATCCAATGGAACCCACACCGCCAGTTACTAGAATTTTTTTTCCCTTAAATTGGTTTTCTTGTTTCAAAGATTTCGCCTTATTTTATCAAGGGATTTGTCAGCTCTTTTCAACATTCGCTCATAACCTTTAAGCTTTATATGTCTACTTTATAAGGTCTCTCATTACATGCGCTTTAGTTTCTTTCTAAAGATGAGAATGAACAGAATTATAACCAAAAGGATATCAAAGGGTGATAGCAGAACGGCTGTCCAAGGCACATTTAAGGAAACAGTTTGATTGCTTTGGGCTGAGCTTTGCTTAGAGGTATCGACTGTTACAGAACCGTTGTAACTAAACTGGTCAATCAGAGCAAACTCATCATCAGAAAGACCCATGGTAAAAGAGCAGTTACCAACTACGGATAGCGGTTGCCTTAATGCTCCACCCAATAAAAAGTGCCCCCGTGTTGTTCCTTTAGCTGGTACAACAATCAATGCTGAGTTGAAATGAATGTCACCTGAGCATTGTATGTTAGGGTTGATTGTGACGAGTTCTTGGTTTTGCGTTGTTCTAAGAACTATTGGCTGGTTAACGGTCAATTCATTTAATCCCCCCGCAGTTCCATACTCTATCGTTAGAGGTGAACCGTTTGGGGAAATCACGTATTCTTGAACTGAAATATTTAGATCAATTGAATTAGTCATTGTTTTTATGGTGACGGCAGAATCAGCTAATTCTAACTTGGCAGGTCCAATTATGGTTAATGAGTCTAAGGTTTGGGAGGATGGCAATTCACCAGAGGAAAAGTATAGATCAATTGGCTGGTTAAAAGAGAAATAAGTCGAGTCAAATGAAACGTCGCCTTTCAGTGATGTCTGATTTTCAATTACGTTATAAGCCGGGAAGGGGCCAGTCTGCGTTGTATCGACTAAACTAATGCTGAGAGGTTGTTCTATATTATTCATAATTGTTCTGAGCATTTGAACGCCTACGGAATCAAAGGTGTTTAAGTTATTTAATAATGGTGAAATATTAAGATAATACATTTGACCTTCTGAAACATTTCTTGATAATAACATGTAGGAAACCAGTTGATTATTTTCAAAGTATTGGCATACAGGAAAAGTTAAATTATCAAAGAGATTAATCCCTGTAACATTCGTGGATGAAATTTTAAGCTGATTTTCGGGGCTAAATTGTACGCAGTTAGTCTTGGAGACTCCTGAGAAGTTAATTGACATCATATCTGAAAAAATCCCAGGCGAGTCTGAATATCCTCCAAATATTACAACTCGAGCGCCTTTTGATAAGAAATCGTCTACTATATTGGCTATTTTGTTCGCGGTTGAGGGGTCGTATCCTTGAGGAATGTCTTTAAGAATAAGAGTATAACTTTGGTTAGGAATTACAGGGGCCAAATCGTTTAATTGATCAATGGACATAGAAGTGTAATTCCAAAGAAGAACATTAGGAATAAGTGAACATAGAGCCGAATTCTTGGAATCCAACGTTATCGAGTTAATATAGGCGCTTCCCTGAGTAAGGTTAGAAGAAGGATCGTTAACACGCAGTAAAATGAAAACTTGGTCGATAACATCACCACTCTGAATTGGAAATGTTTCTTCGGTCTTTTGTGATGCCGTTGAACCTGAAATTAAATATTGATTAATTGGATTATTTTTCGTATGGATGGCAAAGAAAAGTTGTGAGGAATTATCTGTTCTGAAATTAATTGTGATGGAATTGAAAGAAGAAGAATCGATGTTAAGGTTGTCTAAACCGTAGTAAACATAGGATTGAGACGAATTAGTCTGCAAATTGATTTGAAGGGAGCCGTCATCAAGAGAAGACCCAAAAATACTGTCGATGGTATCGTTACTTCCTAAAAGTTTAAAATCAGTTAGAGGCAATACCGCATCAGGTATTTTGTCACTAATCATTATGGTTTTAGATTCAGGCGATGAGTAGGAAATCGATGGCAGCTGGTATATGACAGTCTCGTCAGATTGATTTTTACTTTCAAAAACTACTGGAAATAGAGGAAGGACGCTAGAAAAGAATGGCGAATTAAAATACGTTGGACTGCTTTCATCGTTTTGCGATAGGTAAACATACCTAACTCCATAGTTCCCAAACAAGTACAGAAGCATCTGAGCATCATTCGAGCTTGCAAACATGAAATTATAGAAAGTGAAAACTTGTCCAGGACCTAGACCAGCAAATGTCTGTATTTTCTGAGCGGAGTCATCCGTAATTGTCAGTACACTTTCATTAAGACCTACATTGTTTCTCAGAAAATTAAAAGCTGCTATTTCAGGATCAGTAACTTGATTCATCATCTTTGTGTAGTTTCCAGGAACTGAATAGAAGAAAGCGACACCAATTACACCCGGAACTAAAAGAGAAATTATGATAGAAACAGACATTATACGCTTGCCAAATACTTTGATCCGAGTACGAGTTAAGATGTCGGCAATGAAGATAGATGCAAAAATACACATTGAGAAAGAAGCCAAAACGCCCAACCGCCAAGCCATTGAAAAGCCTATTAACGTCAGTAATTGTTCGGCAAGAATGCCACAAAGCATGATCACAAGAACAGATAATAGTGTTCCATCACTCACAACTTGTTTAAAATAAAAAAATAAAAACAAAACCGTGAACAAGGCAATAGCACCAAATCTTACGGAGTAAAAGAAAAAGGCAGAGAAGTCCCAGCCTAGGAATCTCCAAGAGTAAGCATCTAGCACATTGTAAGGAAGGTATATCCAAACGATCACCGACATAAAGTAAATGTATAACAGTATCCAGCGAAAATATTTCCAAGATTTTACTGATATCTCTCGTAACGCAATGAGTTTTGTCGTAAAAGACTTAGAAATTGAAGAACGCTGGATGAGCGATACAAAAGATAAAGCTGAAGAAAGAAATATGGCCAATAAGAATTCGGGCGAAAGGGATATACCAGTCCAATTTACGTTCAAGACATATGACGGCTCAGGCATCGAAAGGTCAATTAAGGCTATAACGCCTAATCCAATTAATGTCGATATAGCTATCGTATGCAGAGGCTTCTTTCGTAATAGCGAGTAGATAATAGCAATGGGAATAAAGTAAAAAATCTCTGGAGAGTGTGCTAGATAACCTAAGGTTACTAGTATAATCGTCAATAGAGCAGTCAAATATTTTGAGAGGTTTGCTTCAACCAATAGCAAAAGTCCTAAGAAGACAGGAATACCAATGATAAAGACTGGTGTGAGTTCATTAGCTACGTAAGTTATGCTTAGGTACAAGTGCTCTTTATATAGAAAGGTGACGAAATTGATAGGCCCATTTTCAAAGGTGAGGGCAATCGTGTATACACTTATGAAACTTATTGGAAGAGAAAGCCAAGTTGCTATTGCAGGAAGTTTTCTGTAAGTCTTGTTATTAAGCCAAGTGCGGAGCATACTATAAAAAGAAACAATTGGGATAATGCTCAAGACATAGGTTAGTTGATATGCAACCGCAGAAGATAAACCAGATGCGGAACAAAGTAGTGCCAGATAAAAAACAAAGGGCATGTATGAAGGCATGGGATACAAACTCCCCCAATATACCGGCAATGAATTGGAGTACTGAGCAGCTTCTGCTAAATGACGCCACATATCCCCAGAGGTTAACGGAAAATTAAGATAAATTATTACAACCGAACCTACTGTGATTACTATGGCAGTCGAGATAAGGAGCACTAAATCGCCAATACATAGCGAAATTTTCGTTTTTGAATAATCCCGTCTTAAAATGCATACTAAAAGAAGAACCGAATTAACTAAAACAAGTGATAAAACAGAAAATTCTGCCGCATTAATTCCCAAAATGAGCATCGAATACTGCAGCAAGAAAGAGATGAAAAAACTGAGGAGAAACGAGAAGCTAATTAGCGCACTTAGGGAAAGCTGTCGGTATGCTTTAATCGCTCTTAGAAAAAGATAGCCCGACGAAAAAGATGCCAAAAAAAGGGCGCTAAAATATCGAATTAGCTCAATTACACTAATATTACCGATAGCTGAAAATAAACTTAAGTTGGAAGAAGGCAAAAATAGAATGGCTAAAAAAGAGAAAAGAAGCACTGGAATTATCAACCCAATTGGCGAGAAAATAAAAGACAATTTGCGCTCGTTATAATACCATAGTAGACGATACGCGAAGGCAGAAACAAAAAAACTGATGGGTATTGCTAGGATAAAAATGATCGATTCATTTGTCCAGTAAGACAGAAAAATTAAACCTAGTAATGAAGAAATGAAAACAGTGATTACATAAAGCCACCGAGCGTCAAACTGCATTTTCATGAAGCATATATACCTTCAAATGCTTTCTTATCTACAAAAGAGGGTTTAATGACTTAGTATTTCAATGAATTCCTTGGCCCTATGACTATACGTATGTTCTTTCAACACTCGATTTCTGGCAGCCTCACCGACTTTACGTCGCACTTTATTTGAAGAAATCAACCAGTTATACAGTTCAACAGCCTCTTTCGAGTCCCTTGCAACAAAGATTTCAGCGTTTGGTTTAAACCATTTTTCAAGGCCATACACGGGGTTAGACACGATGCAGCATTCCATGGAAGCCAACTCAAACAGTCGTGCAGTTGATGATGCGTATGTCTTAGCAAAGGATTCCCTGGTAATATTGAGATTAATTTTGCTTCGATTGCAGAAAGGCTTGATTGACGTTAGAACTAAATCCTTTTTTTCTTCGTTAGGGCTATCATATTTTACAAGTCCAAGGTCCATGTTTTCGTTTACCTGTACACGGAAAGAGAATTGAGGCAGAGCTTTTGAGGGTTCAATCATCAAGTACTTTATCGCTTCTCTCCTATTGAATAACCCATAACCATAGAATCCAACATCTATATCCTGCTTAGACTCATTGAAATTGAAAAGGTTAGGGTCTGCTCCAAAATCGACTACAAACAAGTTTGAAAATCCAAGTTCTCTTAGTTTAGTGATGACTCCTTCGGAGTTTAGAATAATTCCGTCATATTGTGATATGTCAACTCGATCAAAAAAGCCTCTGCTGTTACCGTAAAGATATGTGGGTAAATCGGCTTCATAGATAAATATTGGAAGGTTGTACTTAGAGCGGATATACTTTGCGAGCCCTTCAATTCTGTTAAGCCATATCCCAAATAAAACCACCACAGATATTCCTTTTTCCCGTTCAATAATTCGGTCTATGTGTCTCTTCCAAACATCCAGTATGTGGCCTTTTAGTAATCTTTCACAAGCGCTAATCCCCAAAGCAGGTAGATGTTCATAGAACCGATCGAGAGACAGTAATGGATTTTCTTGTTCGCTCCACCAAAGACTCCTAACAGCTTTACCCGCCATTGGGGCAACGACGAATTCTACCCCAAGATGATTCATAGCTTCAAATAACTGCCACCATGCGGGTGTGCATCCGCCAACGAAACCTAAATCTATAGATTTGCATATCGCAAGCACTTTCAAACGTTTCAACTCCATGTTTTGGGAAATCTCATCCTGGCAAGACATCCAAGATGGTTAATAGCCCTGAAAACAAAACATAAAAGCTTTCCCGTTTCGTTACCGCCCATGTTTGCCAAGGTATATCCTTGCAGAGCAATAGGATGTTTTATCACTTCTATTTTTCACCGATTATCTCAACAAACTCTGCTTCCCATTGCCGAGTTATTTGGTTCCAATCGAACTGCTGAGCATATTTTCTCGCTCTTTCGCCCATTTGTTTCCGAAGATAAAGATTTTCGATTAGTAGCTTCAACTTGCTAATCATTTCATCAAAATCCCCCACAATGAAGCCAGTTTCGCCGTTAATTACTGTCTCCGGCTTATAATTGTCAAAAACGATTGCAGGTAGCCCAGTAGCGGCTGCCTCGATTGTTACTTTGGGGAACCCTTCTTGCATTGATGGGAAAAGGAAAACATCCGAGTGTTGCAAAGAAGCCACAAGAGAATCCAAAGGAATTGGCGGTCTTATCGTTACATTGTCAAGTTTCATAGATCTTTTCATTTCGAATAGCGAGTTTTGCATAGGGCCTGAGCCAATAAGCGTAAAGTCTACGTTTGGGAAACATCTTGCGGCTTCAAGTATAAGTTGCGGTCTTTTTCTTGTCTGAAATGAACCTACATATAAAACTTGCACCCTGTTTTTAAAAAAGCGGCTTTTTTTCGGAGGGACGAAAATATTTGTGTCCACACCAGTGTATATCACTTTTGAGCTTTTACCGAAATAAGTCTTCACTGTCTCAGCTACGTATTTGCTGTTGCTATAAACATAGTCGCACATGTTTACATGGAATCTTTGGAGAAACTCTTCGAACCAGCCCCATCCAGGAAATGGCATCACATTTTCAACGCTGAAAATCGTTTTTTTCTTATCAATCAACGAATTTTTAAGTATCAAATACAGATAGCCCCTCAAACCACGTGGAAAAAAAAGCACATCAGCGTGATCAAAAAGATGCTTTGTATAATAAGACAACGTGATAAAAGGCAAGGCCTCACCATTATACTGCGGCACTTTAATGAGCTTAATATTATCTTTTATTAGTCGTGGGTCGGGCTTTTTTAAGTAAAAAATGATAACATCAAATTGTGACTCGTTTAATCTATATGAAATTTCTCGGGCGTTCAAATTTTGAGCGTTATAATTATTTTCATCACATAAAGCATCAAAAAGGACGCATATTTTTTTGATTATATCTTATCTCCTGAGAAGTCTTGAAGAAAACAATACGTAAGTGAGCCTAGACTCCTGTTTCGATCATTTGGTTTATCAGTTTTACTATATTTTCAGTGCCTTGTCCAATCTGATGCACATGCATTCGAACAAAGGTCAGCCTTCCATTCGCAAGTTCCTCTTGACTCTGATTGTCATAAAGCGCTCTGAAAATAGCATTGTGTACGTCCTGTTCTCTATTAACACCGATTGCCGCCCCACTCTTGACATAGGGCATCGCGTCAGGTTGTCCAGTTAAATTAACAATGACTACAGGCTTATCCAATATCATCGCTTCAATAGCAGTTGTGGAATTAACGGTTAAAACAACATCTGAGGCATATAGTGACTCAAACGTATACGCCTTTGGATCCAAAACAATGGCGCAGTACCCTTCTTTCTCTAGAATCTTGTAATGCCAGCCGAAATGAATATCACACGGATGAGGTTTAATCACCGTCTGCACTTCAGGAAAATTCTTTAAAGCTCTAACCACTGCAATCAGAAAATCAAAGGACATAGAAGCCTCCTGAGTAATGAGCAACGCCACTTTTTTGCTCTCGTCAAGCCCGTACTTCGTCATGAAGTTCTTCTTGGAGAAAAGCTTCTCAGACTTAGACAGGATATCGTATCTAGGCTGCCCGGTAATCACGATAGTATCAGCGGGGTAGTTGCAGACGTTAATTAGCAAGTTTTTAGTGTATTCTCCATAAACGGCAATCTTATCCGGAAGGCTGATATTCCTCAACAAGCGCTTGCCCGAGAATTCTTTAATTGAATGCAAATACCCAGGATGATAAGGATGAATTATTCCATGCTGAATCGCTAACGTGGGTATACCTTTAATTTTTGCAGCCACTATCAGACTCTTTTCCCAAATACCATACTCGTTTACGATAACAATCAAGTCTGGTTTTTCGTTTTCAATCAATTTTTCAGCCATTTTTGTGTATCTAATGATTCTGCCAAAGATGATTTCAAAGGAGACAGGAAATGGCTTCTTAAATGCTTCATCCATTTCAGTGTCTCTTAGATTAGTCCAAACTTTCTGAAAATGTCGATTCGCTTTTCTTTCTTCCTTCCATATGTTCCATGACCAATGTGTATTGAACGGTATTTGAATTACGTCCCAGTTCTGCTCTTTATCTCTAATAATCCTCAGCCCATCAAAAGGATGCCTACCCAAAGGATACGTTGCAATAAGGTCATATTGACCTTCTTTTTGCAATTCATTAATAATAGAATCAAAAAATGCATCGCTTTTCTTCATCTTATTGCTGGAAATGTCTCTTACGACTTTCCATTCGGCATTTTGAGAAGTAAATAGTATCTTCCTTTTCCCGAAGCTCTTCGATTCGAGCCCTGATTTCGCGTGAAGCTTACACAAGATGGCAGTCGTTAAATCGTATAAGAATTCAGCTCGTAAAGCTATTTTGCCCTTAAATCGTTCTTCATATGAAGAATCATGAAAATCGGGCTCAACAAACCAAGACATCTGCAGTTTTTCATAAATGAACCGTTCAGCCATACCAGGTCTTTTATCAATACCCATGTTCTATTAACCTCTAGACAAAAACTTTCTCATGTAAGATTGAAGTAGGCTCAAACATGTTTACTCAGAATTTCATTCTTTAGCAAAGCATCAAATCTTTCTCAACACAAGAGCGCTAAAATTCTTTCTCGTTAGTCTTTTTGCTACTTGAAAACCGTTTTTTTCAGAATTATTAGACAGACGACGAAATGAGGGGTAAGAAATGTATCTGTAGATCTTCGAAACAACCCCGACTTCGCCAAGAATCTGAAGAATTCGTCCGTTAAATGCAGTAAACGAATATTTCTCCTTGTCTATAATCACAAGATACCCACCCTCAGCTAATATTTCTCGGCATTTTTGGAAGAGATCATGATATATATATTCGCCCATGTACTGGATAACTTCCGAAAAAAAAACAATATCGTATTTCTCTTTAGAAGTCATTTCCTTAAAATCCATCACTTCTACAGAAACCGTTGAATACTCTGACAACGTTTGCTTTGCCAAGAGTATTCTTTTTTCGGAAAGGTCAATTCCTCTAATTCTCAAATCGGAAGGCGACGTAGCATTTTTCAACAAATAACTAATCCATGTCCCATGTCCGCACCCTACATCAAGAATCCTCAGGACCTTCATAGTTTTGCATTCGTTTTCAATAATTTGAAAAACAGTTTCTTTAAAGATAGCTCTAAACCCCTCTGATGGTGACCATCTTGAAAAAACTTCACTGAAATCATCAAAATTATTTGCGATTTTTTGGGTTTTATCGATGGACAAGACTGTCGCTCAGCCAGTTTTCTCAGGCTACTTTTTCTAATTTACTGTTATCGCCGAGTTCAATATCATTTAAGGCACTTGTTATGTTGAGCATTTCTGAGAGTGTAAAGTCCAGAAAAGTGGATTTAAAAGATGCTGACGAACAAACCTGTATTCTGATGCGAAAAAACCCTTTTTTGATAAAAAAAACAAAATCCCAAGTTTTTCCCCGAAAACGCCACATTCGTTTCCCTTTTTAGGTAAAGTCTCTCTTGTCTTATCCGTTTCATTTTCATTTTTAATTTTAAGGGCACACCCATCAAAACCGCTTCTCTAGGGGATTCGGAAAAAGTAATCTATACTTGTCTAGAGCCAAATGGCTATACAAAAAGGCGGCGTTCCTTTTTCTGCGATTGATTATTTCTTCATAATCCATTTTGCTTAGAAGGCATTTGCTCACTGTAGATATTGGAACTGAATTAGGTATTTTTCTAAGAAAAAGGTAATAGAAACCGGAGAGAAATGCATGCGCGTTAGAAATTTTTCGTAGAATATTACCATTGCGCGCGCTCACGACTTTCGTAGTCTAAACAAAACTGGAAGTAAGGCTTTGGTGTAGGCGGATTTTGCGTATTTAACGAACCACGAAGAGTATTTAGAAACAGAAAAATAGAGTTCAAGGTTTAGGTTGTATTTAGACTTGAAAAAGCTTATCGTTGGGGAGTTGGCGCCAATTATCTCAAATTTCTTGAATCCCTGTTTGTTTGCCCACTTAATGATAGACCAGTGTAATAAATCGTTGGGGTAGAATCCGCCAAAATCTGACTGTGCTGCACCAAACCACACTGAAAGTTTGTCTTTAAAGCAAATTGTGATTATTCCCCCAACTCGCTCGTTACCATATTCAGCGATAAACACATTGAGGTTTCGAGGATAAAACGATTCGTATAGGTCAAGGAAATAGTCTTTCGATATTCCAATGTTTAATTCCTGCTTGCTCAGCCTATTAGAGACAGCGGAAAAAATGTAATGCAAATCCTGTTTCCCGCCTTCCCTCACAACCACTCCTTTCTTTTCAGCGTTAAGAATATTTTTACGAAGAACTTTCTTAAAATCAACCCAAGCCGATTCGATATCAATTATATCCTTTACATAAGTGTATCGAGGCGTAACATCATACTTGCCCCATTGATAAGAACGAACATCAGTCAAACCTGGAGCAGACATTATGCTAACATAATTCGGATTCATCTTTCTCCTTAAGAATAAATTGCTAGCATCTACGAAATCCTTAACAATCAACTCTTTTTTATCTTGTTTGTACGCATTAAAATTCAAGAATAAAGGACCTAAATAAGGTATGAAACTGTTTCCATGAGGAGAAAGCGCAGTTCGCAACAAGGAATGCATGAAATCTTGACGAAAAACAGGAAAAACGCCGATTACCTCTTCGCCCTTCAACCCAGCCAAAAGATACAACCTGCTGTTGGTACGTTTTTCAACTATTTTTAGCCAATTCAACGTGTGGAAAATTGTTCCATGCAAGGATTGCCCAACAATCGAGTCCCATGTACTCGTAATGTCATTGTCGGCCTCAATAATTCGAACGGTCAAAGAGTCTTCTTCATTCAATGTTTCCAGAATCCATCTGCGTTCTTGGACCAATAGTTGCATATTTCCTGTCCGCTTGTCATCCAAGCACCTTTCTGATTTAAGAAATCAAGGATTTTCGCATACATCTTCGACCATACAGGGGAGTACGCTTCATCATAATTATTAGTATGCCACAAAATCGTAATTACGCCCTTGCAATTTTCGGCCGCAAGGATCAAATTCTTAATGGATGACCAAGCCTCATTAATGGGCATTCTGAAAAGGCTCGTATCCATAATTATCAAAGGAATTTCTATTATGTTAATTTCAGACCCGAAGCGTAAATCATATGGAAAAAAAGGGTGACACATTCCGTTTCTAAAACCAGGTATAGTTGAAAAACCGAGTGTTGAATCGTATTTGAAGCCTAAGCTCTTAATGATTTTCCAAGTATCCGGGATCTCAAACCTCAAAAAATGCATTCTGATACCAGTCACCGATCTTCCGAGAACTTTTTCTAACGCCTTTTTCTCCGTACTCAACACATCGGCATCATCGAAAGAGTAGAACCCCCCATGAAAAGCGACCTCAAAACCAGAATCTGATATATACCCTAACTCCTCAGACAAATCCTCAATACGATAAGTCCAGCCAACAGGATCATCAAGCGCAGTTTTGAAGAAAAAGCTCGACTTGGCGCTATATCTTTCTTCAAGCGCCAAAATATCCCTGAAACTCCAGAAGGGATTTACTTCATAATCCTTGATCTGCCTTCCCACGAACCTTCTGTAACTTTTGTGCAACTTCAATCGTGCAGCGAGTTTAGCGGAAGTAAAAAAAGAGTATTTAAGAGAAGGGTATATGATGTCTACGTCGTGCGTTAAACATGCTGCAAAGCGCTTGCTTTCTGGCCAGTTAGGCTTCAGCAGACCAGTCGATAGCAGATATTCCGACACTGCGGGCTTTGCAAAGTAGCTCCTTTTCTCTGGGTTAGGAAGGAATCGACCGTACTTGTCCCTTTTGCCTCCGTACTCTTCTCTGCATGAATAAAGGTCAAAAAGCTCCTTAGGCAACTTAGAGAACACTTCATTCATCTATGTTTCCTCAGAGATTAATCGATCGTAAGCTTTCAGCAAGTTTCTTTCTTCATGAGACCAGTTGTAAATTTCTGAAAGCTTAAGAGCATTTTGGCAAAACTGCGACCTAACCTTTGGGTTTCTAAGTTTTAGAATAGCGGAGCATAATTCCTCAACACTTTCAGGATTTACTAATACCCCGATATGATTTTCTTCAACTATATTCTTGATTTGACCGAAATTATTTGTCAAAACTGGCTTTCCAGAAATAATTGCTTCGAAGAGTCTATTTGGTGTTGCAACGAGCGCATTTTCACTAGTTTTCTTAAAAAGTAGAAACATAAAATCGCAAGAATTGACATACAGTGCGTTATCGGCTAAAGAAATTGGACCCACAAATCGCACATATTTCTCCAAACCCTCTGTTTCAACCATAGCTTTTAGTTTGCCCTCGAGACTTCCCGACCCGCACAAGACAACCAGCACATCCTTAATTTGGTTTTTTAGTTTTCCTACTGATGCGATTAACTCTTCTAATCCTTGATGTGGCCAAAGCCAGCCGTTATAAAGTATGATCAATTTGTTTTCGGCGTTCCAGCTTTTCCTCAAATTTTCCACTCTGGCGGAACTTATCTTATACTCTTGAGCATCTTTGCAGTTCATGACTACAGATATTTTTTCTTTTCCCACTCCTCTTTTTGCGAAAATCTCGGCTATTGGGCTGTTTACGGTTATTAAACTGTCAACTCTTCTTGAAACAAAGTTTTCAATGAGATATAAGACGTTAGCGAAGATTGGCCCAACGTTGGATTTTGCCATTGCTGCATATAATTCATGCGAATCGTAGACAACTTTTTTTCTCCTAATTCTTGCCGCGAAAAATCCCGCGATTAGCGTGTCAAAGTCGTTGCAGTGCACAATATCGAAGTCTCTCTTAACTGTCTTGATGAAGATTATTAAATTAAAAAGGAGCAAGTAAGGTACGGCAGAACTAGAGAAGCTGACTGTATTCAACTGTGTTATGTCAACATCAAAGCGGTCATTGTCTGGATCTTTGGCTGAGCGCTCGTCTTTCCGACCCAACACCAGAATTTTCACCTTGTACCCGTTTGAGGAAAGGCTTGTTGCCTCTTTCTTAACGCGTTGGTCGTATGTTATGTGGCGTGAAAGCAGCATAACCACTTTTTTGCCGCGCGTGCCCTTTTGAATCAGCATTGCACCATATGATTTACCTTTATCATTTGCTTGTTTGATCGATAGGATATCTGTTCGATTCGCTGAAAAGTCAGGGTCATGACCCTGAGTGGACAATGTTTTAGACTCTCGCGTGTGAAACAGCGTTTAAGGTGCAGAAGGTCCTTCCCTATTGGATTGCTTACTAAAACATTCTTCAAGTTTTATACCGATTTGAACATCAGAATAGTTTTTCAAAATATTATCTCGTGCATTCTTACCTAATTTTCCAGTTAATTGCCTATCCTGATATAAGTTGAGAATGGCGTGTGCAAGTCCTTTGCTGTCGCTTAGCCCGACAGTTAATCCTGCAGAAAGCGTCTTGAGCAAATTTGGAAGTTCTCCTTCAGCGCAACAAATTACAGGCTTACCGCAAGATAAAAACTCATATACCTTAGATGGTATAGCTGTAGCTGAAACCTTGACGTTTTGCATAGGTAAAACGAAAACGTCGGCCAAGTTCAAATACCTTACCACATCAATTTGATTATCCACTTTTGGTAACATAATAATATTATTTGGTCTCTTCAATTTTATTTGCTGACTTATTCTCCTTTTGAGTTCTCCATCGCCTCTGATAACAAACGCTATTTCAGGAAAGACTTCGAGTAGTTTGGCTGCCTTAATTATTGTACCGAAATCGTATGCCGGCCCTAAAATACCAGAGTACATTACAACGAATTTCCCAGTCAGTCCTTCTTTTTCTTCAAGGATGGTGTCCTTCGGGAGGGGTTTGAAAACTTCAGTGTTTATGCCTAATTCTATAACATGTACTTTCTTGTTCTGTATCCCATAATTTGTTAGAATTCCAGCTTTAATAGCATTGTTAATTGGGGCGATGCCGTCAGCTAATCTATACGATACGTAACTTGTGTATTTTGCAAGTTTAATAAGACCGTTTGATTTAATGAAACCAAGATCAACCGCAGAATTTGGCCACATGTCTCCACAGTCTAGAATAAGTCGAGCTTTTTTTGAAACACGGTAGAATAATCCGGGAATTATGAAGGTTGAACTAAAGGGGCTAACATAGAAAATTCCGTCAATTGAGCCTAGCCATGGAAATGGGAAAAAGGATGAAAACATAAAGGTCAGATAGATTAGACCTCTTTTGAACATGCCTCTGGTAGGAAGAGGAGGAACCCATACCCTGAAAATATCTACACCATCTCTTGTTTCTTTGATAAGAGCTTTTTTTCTAAACTTTTTTGAAATATTACCAAGAGGATAGTGAGGATAACCGGCAATTACCTTAACGTGATGCCCCTGCTTTACGAGGCCAGCTACCGCGTTTCCAGCCCTATTGCTTGCGCCACCCATATCAGGCGGATAATAAAGACTAATTACAAGAATATTCATAGC
The DNA here is from genome assembly GCA_050013315.1 of Bathyarchaeia archaeon. GTDB lineage: Archaea > Thermoproteota > Bathyarchaeia > Bathyarchaeales > Bathycorpusculaceae > Bathycorpusculum. The sequence goes on along the minus strand of JBEKFM010000013.1, from coordinate 25,944 downwards.
AGTTATCACAAAAAGCAATCTAAATTAGGCAAGCTGTTCGTACAGAGTCATCAGTTTCTCAGCTGACCGATAGTAATTCATTTCGCGCTTTACTAATTCTATTCCACGCTGCCCACATTCGTTCAACAAATCGGGGTTTTCTAAGAGACTCAGGAGACCTTCTGCAAATCCTTGTGGAGTGCTATCAGTGACTACGCCTAAGCCATTTTGCCGTATGATTTCTGTCCAAGCGCCTATGCTGTTTACAACGATTGGCAACCCTACTGAAAGATAATCATATAGTTTCGCAGGGTAAGCCATTTGCCTAGCTATATGAGAAGTCGACGATATTACCCCAACATCACAGGATGGCAGAAACTTATCGAATTGCACTCGGTTTTCAAACCAGATAAAATTGGGAGAAACCTTTAGACCCTGAGCAAGTTTTATTAGTTTATTTAATTTGGCGCCCTTCCGGGTCAAGTAGAACTCCGTTGTTGGCTTCTTATCTAAAACAAATGGCATTGATTTTACGAATAATTCGACGTTTTCCCAGGGGTGAAGTGTTCCAGAATGGATAACTTTGCTTGGAGATTTATTATTCATTCTTAAATCCGATTTTAAGAAAGCAGCGTTGGGAATTAACCTTACTTTATTGTTTGAACACATGAACCTGCTTTCTACATAATTTTTCATTTCTTCACTCACCACTGAAACACAATCGGCTGAATTAGCAATTTCTTGCTCTATTTCAAACAGAGTTTTATAAGAAGCATCATTATAGCCAATTATGCCAGATGCTACCATTTCTTCTGCCCAAATACCATGAAAATCCGCAACTATAGGAATACCTATTTTTTCCTTGTTCATGACGCAAGCAATTGAAGCAATCTGTTGCTCAGCCTGCAAAACATCTAAATCAAGTCTTTGAACTATTTCACTTACTCCTTTCCCAAAAGATCGAGCATTTTTAGTTATAAGCGATTTTTTACATAACAAATTCCGGAATAGAAACGAATTATTGCCAATTTTCTTATAGACATTGTAGGTAAAACCTGAAATTTTAAGGTTCGTAAAAGACGACCCGACCTTGTGAACGATAATGTTTGCACTTGGAAATGACTCTTTTTCATCAAATGGCGAAATTAGGTGTAATTCCACGCCGAATTGGCTAAGACCTTCAAGTAGTCCACGAATTCTAACGTCAGTTCCTATGCTTTTGCCGAATGGTTGCGATAGGACAAAACCAATTTTCACTGCTCTAAAACCCTACTGTCACCGTTTATATATTTTATCAAGCCAACTTCCAAACTTGTTGGATGTACGTCTAACGTTTTTTCCATTTTTGTAACTTCTGCCCGCGTACGTTCAAAATAGTGTGCAGGCTTTTCAACATACCGAGGTTGTATTGATGTGCCCAACACGCTGTTCATTAATCCAATGACTTCAACGAAATTATGAGATTCACCACTTCCAACGTTAACTATTCCTGTGAAATCGTTGGATATACAATTTAGGGCTGATTGTACTATGTCATCGATATACACAAAATCCCTACTTTGAGATCCGTCACCAAAAATAATTGGTTGGATCCCTGCTTTGAGATCATTCATAAAAAGACTGACGACACTTGCGATACTTCCCTTATGTCCTTCTCCCGGTCCATAGCCAGCAAAAATTCGCAAACCGACATTTGGAACCGTATCTGCGTACAGTTGCGCCATGTACTCGCAGGTTAGTTTAGCTACGCCGTAAATATTTATAGGTGAAGTCGGAGTGCTTTCAGATTGAGGTAGTGGAGTATTGCCGTAAACGCTACTGCTAGAGGGAAAAACGACTTTTTTGACATGATACAATTTAGAATATTCCAGCACGTTTATCATGCCCAAAATTGTATCTGTGACACATTTGTTGAGCGATTGCTTGAAAAGCATTACAGAAGATGGAGCACCAAAATGTAAGATGTAATCTACATTACTTACTTTGCTCATCCAATCTCTGCTCGATACATCAAACTCAATCAGATCACATTCACCGGGCACATTGGCCTTCTTGCCAACAGAGAAATCATCAAGTACAGTCACATCTGACTCTCTATTGATTAGTTCTCTGACTAACGAAGAACCTATAAAGCCAGCACCGCCTGTAACCAAGAAGCGTTTATCTGAGAACTTCATCTTTCCCTCAAGCGAACACTAAACAACCATGTTAATCCTTTTGGCATTGCAAATAAATCCATTTGTAGGTTTTACTCAAACCCTCTTCTAAGCTAACCTTTGGTTCCCATTTCAAAACTTGTCGAGCTAAGCTAATATCTGCATTCCTACCGCGGACACCTTGCGGAGCTTGAAGGTCATGCTTTTTAGTTATTGCCTTTCCTGAAATTCTAATAATAATATCGGCCAAGTCATTAATAGTGACAAGCCTTTCTGACCCGATATTAATCGGCTTACTATAATTAGACTCCATCAAAGCAACTGTTCCCTTAACACAATCGTCTATGTAGCAGTAAGATCGTGATTGTTTTCCGTCTCCCCAGATTGTAATTTCTCCGGGGCTTGATGCTTCAACTACCTTTCGACACAGAGCTGCTGGAGATTTTTCTCGACCGCCATAATATGTTCCTTCTGGACCGTAGATGTTATGGTATCTTAGAACCCTTAAATCTGTACCATAATCTCTTTGATAAGCTTCGCAGAGCTTTTCAGTGTATAGTTTTTCCCAACCGTAAAAATTGTCTGGGTCAGCTGGGTAAGCGTCTTCTTCTTTTAAGCCAGTTATGTCAGGACTTTCCTGCCTATAAGTTGGATAAACACAGGCAGATGAAGTGTAAAGGTACCTGCTAACATTGTTTCGTCTTGCAGCTTCGAGCATATACGTATTGATCAAAACATTATCATACATAACCTCCGCACCTACAGCCGTTATGAACCCTATTCCACCCATATTCGCAGCAAGATTGTACACTTTATCAATACCTTTAGTGGCAATAATGCAGTTATCTAGAACTCTTAAGTCCAGTTTCAATTTTTCACTGCAATATGACTCTTTAATGTACTCATCGTACTTGACGTCAACAACCCTAACAAAATTCCCCTGCAAATACAAACAACGTGCAAGGTGACCACCTATGAAACCGCCGCCGCCTGTAACCAATATCCTTTCCCCGCTCATTCAAAAATCCCCGAATGAGCGTCTATTTTCAATTTGAGTCTTATAGGTTTTTGCCACCTATTTTTTCCAACATTTTAAGCAATTTTAAGTATTATTCATCCGTTTTGATAATCTTGTTATTGCGTATAGTGTTATAGCTGTTGAAACCATGAAGAAACCAATCAGAAGGAATGCAATAGAAGCCAACGCAACATTTGTCACTATACTGTGGGTAGAGGCATACATTTCCATCATCCAAACACCAAACAATGTACCTAAAGCGATAGATAACATTCCAGGTACACCAAGAAATTGGAGAGGTCTATCTTCAACAACAAGTTTGATCAAAGACATAACAAGACCTAGGCCGTGCCTGGCTGCATTTTCGCTTGACGTTTTCACTCCCAAGGTGTCTGCATATTTGCATGAGATAGGCACTTCGCAGATTTTTAAACCGCCCTTTTGGACCGCAAGCAGCAGTTCGACACTGGCACTCATGCCATCCTCAGAAATGGCTCCCAGGTGCTCCATGGCACTTTTACTGTAAGCTCTGAAGCCACTTTGAGCATCGCTAACACCGTTTTTGCCCGAGCCATTAGCTAACTTTGTGATAACCTTCACACCCAACTGCCTATATGCAGGCATCTCGGCTGTGCCCTTTTCATCCATAAACCTGCTGCCCAAAACAACCTCCGCAACGCCACCTTCAATGGGCATTACTAGCCGTGGAATCTGCGCAGGGTCATGCTGCCCATCCGCGTCTAAAGTAACAAGCACATCAGCTTTCAACTCGCGCGCCCGCTTAAATAAACTCTGCAGGGCAGCCCCATAACCAGAATTTCTCTCATGTCGAACAACTACAGCACCTAGCCGCCCAGCAATTTCCCCGGTCATATCGGTTGAACCATCATCACAGACAACAACAACGTAAGCATGCTTTTGCGCTTCCAGAACAACTCGCGCAATTGTTTTTTCTTCATTGAAAGCTGGGAGACCCACAACAACTAAGGGCTCATGCAAATTAGTAACTACTGCATCGGTCAGAGCAACATTAGGCTCATTAGTCAAAACCAAGCCATATCGCTCCTCCAAAAAACAAGAAAGCCTTTTTTATGCCTTGGAAAAGTTAACCACCAAGAACCTGGCAAAGGAGCGGTCGTCAGCCCACATGGAAGCTAAACGATTTCCCCAACTAATAGCTATGTTGCTAATTTTTCGGGCTAAAGGTAAACCAAAATTCCTAACCAACCGGTCAACTATGTTCTCCATCGCAGACTGCAGCTTATCAACTATGGCCGTCAGCAATTTGGCCAACTTTCCACTCTTAATGCAATCCACGCATTGAACAGTGAGATCCAGGATGCCTCGCTCAACCCGACTGAGAGTTCTAAACCAAACACCACGCCTCAACGCAAACTGCTTAGCTTGAACAAGAAGTCCAACAGATAGAAAACTGTCATGTCTTCCCATTACCGTTAACCCCTTAACTCTCACAAAGACATCTTCCTTCAGTGGTTTCATAAAGTCTCGTACCTCACACTACTCTCTTGTGAACAGAGATCTATTTCATCTAACATCATTCTATTTTTACCAAACATTGCGATACACTACTTAAGCAATATTCAACTATTAGTTATGAGATCTGTGTCGAAAATCGAAAACACGATAAAAAACCTTGGAGTGATGAATCCAAGACAAGTTCCCGAACAAGACTTGAGCCTATAAAGCCCAAACCGCCCGTCACCAACACTCTCTTAACCATTCACTCAACCTCAGCTACCCTAGTTACCACTCATTCTTTTCGACAACCTAGTTATCGCGTACAACGTTATGGCTGTTGATACCATGAAGAAACCAATCAGAAGGAATGCAATAGAAGCCAACGCGACATTTGTCACTATACTGTGAGTAGAGGCATAGATTTCCATCATCCAAACACCAAACAATGTACCTAAAGCGATAAACATTATACCAGGTATTCCAAGAAATGGGAGAGGTCGATCTTCAACAACAAGTTTGATCAAAGACATAACAAGACCTATCCCATGCTTGGCTGCATTTTCCTTTGACGTTTTTACTCCAACTGTGTCCGCGTATTTGCATGAAATGGGCACTTCACAGATTTTTAAACCGCCCTTTTGGACCGCAAGCAGCACTTCGACGCTGGCACTCATCCCATCCTCAGAAATAGCTCCCAGACGCTCCAACGCACGTCTGCTGTAGGCTCTAAAACCGCTCTGAGCATCGCTAACACCGTTTTTCCCGGATGCATTGGTTAAGGTTGTGATTACTTTCACGCCAAATTGCCTGTACGTCGGCATATCGGCCGTTCCTTGTTCATCCATGAATCGGCTGCCTAAAACCACTTCTGCAACGCCGTCTTCTATAGGTTTAATTAGCCGCGGAATCTCGTCAGGATCATGCTGTCCATCTCCATCCAAAGTAACAAGCACATCAGCCTTCAACGCCGACGCCCGCTTAAACAGGCTCTGAATAGCCGCACCGTAACCAGCATTTCGTTCATGACGAACCACAACAGCACCAAGCCGCTCAGCAATTTCGCCAGTCAAATCCGTTGAGCCATCATCACAGACAACAACAATATGCGCATGCTTCTGAGCCCCCAAAACAACCCGCGCAATGGTTTTCTCTTCATTGTAAGCCGGAATACCAGCAACAACAAGCACATCTAACCTATATAATAATTCCCTGATATCTCCAATTTCAACCAATCTAGCTTACTGCCATCTTTTCTTTAAGTAACATTTGCAAGCCTTCCCTTAAAGAAACCTTCGGCTCGTAACCCAACAGCTTCCTAGCTTTAGCGCACGCGCTCAAGCAACTATTGACTCTACTCAAAACACTTGTCCTCAGAACTAAACTGTCGACTGATTATTCGAATCTTCGTTCTCTATGCATTTCGAAGCATAAAGCAGCGCAGCTTTGATGTCTTCTTTCCTTAGAGATGGATACTGCCTAAGCATTTCTTTTTCCGTCATGCCATTAGCCAAAAACTCGATAATAAGATAAACTGGAATGCGGGTTCCTTTAATAACTGGCTTCCCAGAAAGAACTCCTGAGTCTATCGTTATCCTATCCAACCTAATGCTCTTTCCCTTAACGCTATATCCAGATTCTTTTTGTTTCCGGTATTCCATCGAAATGCGGGTCGTCAGAGACTATCCCCGCCCTGTTTGCTATTGCCGTGGCGGCAATTATACAGTCACCGATCGAGATATCTCGATGTTTACTTTTCAGAAACCCCGCCTGCTTGGCTATTTCAGCAGTTAAGTTTTGAATTTTAAGCGCACTTTTCATAAGCCGAGCAAAGCAAATTTCTGCTTCATCTTTTCCGATTCTTTGGCAAACATTCTGGATGGTCTTACCAATAACTATAGTTGGAAGTACGCCTTCTTTGCGCAAAACAAGTTCCTTAATTCTCTTTGACGCTCGTTGCTTTACATCAGCTTCATCCGAATAAAAATACTCCATGAGAAATCTAGTATCCACAACCTCTCTCAAGCTAGTATTCCTCTCGAATCTTTTCTATCTCTTTTTTCATTTCCTCAGGCTTGCCATATTTTGAATAAATACCTGCACAATCCTCCAACCTGCGAAACGGACTAAAAACCACTTGCCCTTGATCAGTAACTTCAACCAACAGGTCATCACCCTCATTTATCCCCAGTTTTTGCCTAATCTCCGCTGGGATAGTAGTTTGACCTTTCCTAGTAACCTTCACAATGTTCCGCATGCAGATTACCCCACATAAAAGATTAAAGTACTACGCTTAAAAAATTTCCTAACGCCCTTTTTAACTAGTACTTTGCACAATCTCGCGAAAACACAACCCGAGCACGCGCTTACTTATAAAATTGACAAACAGAACAAACTACAGCCTTGCCAAGTCAACTATTTCTACCGCTGTGATCTCCTCAGTATCTCTGTCTGTGAATAAGTGAATTCCATGTCGAAGAGGCTCCCCCAACTCCGCCTTGACAGGCTTCTTGAATCTAATACACAGCACTTTCAACTTGGGCTCCAGACTTACTTCGATAACAGTCCTAGGAAACTTTAGACTTGTAAGTCTCTCTACTTTGCCAAGAATCTCATCCACGTCAAGCTCTAACAAAGACGTTGCAACCATCTTCTCCGCCTCATTCTAGAATGCGTTTTCAAACTTATTAAATACGCCGTCCTGACAACCCCTTCATCAACAACCACATTAAGATAGAGACCACCCAGCTTCTTCAAAAAGTATCTGGAACCAGAAGAATCAATATATGCCTCATGTGGTGCCTCTAACACCCCACGCAGCAAATCAAAGAATCCTTCTTCAGTTAAAGCCAATAAAGACAAAACCTCAGAATGCTTCCGGCTCACGTGACTAACAACATCCTCCGTTACTAAAACAGACGACCCATCATAAGCTCTAACGTCCAGTGTCTTCAGCTTAAACACCCTTACTTTGATCTGCAACATTAAACAAATTGCTTCCATTAACCGCTAACCTATCCAATAATCTCTGGGTAACGCGCACTTCAACCAATTAGCTAACTACCTTTTTTTCTTCAAGCAAAGCCCACAAACCATCCCTCAAACAAACATGCGGCGCATAACCCAAGAGTTTTTTAGCTTTGGAAATATCCGCATAACTATCCTTAATGTCTCCAGCTCTAGGCTTTTCATAACGAATCATCAAATCCACGCCAGCCAACGCTAAAATCGTCTTAGCCAACTCATTAATAGAAGTAGGCTTGCCAGAACCAACATTAAACACTTGACCCTCAGCCTCACTGCTTCTCATAGAGGCCAAAACAGCATCAACAACATCATACACACTCACAAAATCCCGCGTCTGCGAACCATCACCATAAACAACCAACGGCTCCCCCTGCTTAACACGATTAATGAAACGCGTTATTACCCCACTATAATCATTCATGCCCTGCCTGGGACCATAAACATTAAAAAACCGCAAAACAACCGACCCCAAAAGCCGCCGCTCCCCAAACCCCAAACAATAACGCTCACCCAAAAGCTTAGACTCAGCATAAGGCGAAATCGGATCAGTCCGATGCTCTTCGCGGACAGGCAAAAACTCAGGATCACCACAAACCGCACAACTAGAAACAAACACAAACCGACCAACACCGACATCAGCACAAGCCCGAAGCAAATTCAAAGTCCCCACCAAATTAACATCAAAAACCAAATCAGGATGCAAAACAGAAAAAGGCACACTCGTCAAAGCAGCCAAATGAACAACCACATCAACACCCTCAACACACTTCGAAACAAGAGAAACATCCCGAACATCACCCCGAACAAAATCAACCCCACCACCACTCAAAGGAACCGCAATATTATCCAGCCTACCAGCAGACAAATCATCAACAACCCTAACTTCATAACCAACATTAACTAACCGGTCAACGAGGTGGCTACCAATGAAGCCGGCTCCACCAGTAACCAAAACTCGTGTTTTGTCTTTAGCCAAACTTACACTTTACAATTCAATATGTTTGTCGTAATTAAGAACTCAAACCGTAATTATGATCGCACCAGGGTCTTTATCTGAAGCCATAACCATGTAATCGCTTTCATCCATTTGATAAAAATTGTATATTTTCGACGGAAGCTTGATCAAATACTTATCCTGCCCAACAGCCACTGAAACACGCGTTTTAATAAGAGCAGCCTCTTCTAAACTCTCCAACGGCTTAACAGATAAAACGAAATGACCAGCATCCACTGCATAAAGAACCAAAGTCCTCGGTAACTTCACGCCACCAGCGACCTTCTTATCAAATTTTATCACTCGCGACTTCACAAATTTCGGCATGTTCTGCTCCTCAAAATAGTATGCACGAATGTTTCAATGGAAGACCTATTAAGTCGGAGAATTTTGAGCATTTGCTTTTGCGGTAAGGAATATTGCTGAAACGTAGACAATTAACGCTAAGATGAAACTCGCTGCCATCCCCAATGAAAACAAGTCGTTATTCACCAAAAATATCAGTGCTGTCCCGCTTCCATATGAAATTATCAGCAAAGCTAATCCAAGAGCCGATAATTTGGTAAGAAGCATATTCTTCAACCTGAAGCTGAATACAAGCGCAAGCACAGCAAACAAAAGAACAAAGACAGCGGTTAGTGGTGCAACCCAAAGCCTAGCCCTTGCGCACTATAGGCAAAACTCCCAAAATTAACGCGAAAAGGAACAGTTTCATACAGATTAACAAACACCCCAACCAAGAACTGAACCAGTAATAATACAACCTCGACAATTAGCAACCGCCTTAGAAAATCAAATCTCACACAGTCATCTTCATACTATGATTTATCGATGCAATCAATGTGACTTTCCGTCAAGACTCCGCGAATAATCAGCTATTCCTCTGCATCACAGCTAAGAAAACTGCAAACGACAAATCAGACGCCCAACTCTTAGCAAAAACGTTACCCCAACCCGCCGCTAGGCAACTGATCTTCTCAGCAAGAGGAACCCCGATAGTCCTCACCAACCGGTCAACTATGCTCTCCATCGCAGACTGCAACTTATCAACTATGGCCGTCAGCAATTTGGCCAACTTTCCACTCTTAATGCAATCCACGCATTGAACGGTAAGATCCAGGATGCCTCGCTCAACCCGACTGAGAGTTCTAAACCAAACACCACGCCTCAAAGCAAACTGCTTCGCCCTAGCAAGCAAACCAACAGACAAAGAACCACCAAACTCCAGCTTTGCCGCTAACCCCGCAACTCTCATAAAACACCCTATCAACACGATAAACATAAAAAGCTTTCCAATATACAAAACAAAGAAAAAAATACTATATATAGTCTTAGACAAAATTAAAGCAAAATCACTAGAAAAACAAAAAGAAAAACAAACAACAACACTCTAAGCGTAGAGAGAGCTTTTCTCAGTCTTTTAATTCTTTTGCGAAGAAGAATTGGTTTTTTTGTAAAGCGCAGTTGTCAATAACTCTTAAGAGACGCGATTATCCTTAATACAGTGCAGAGGGCTTTTGATGCAATCGATTGCCAAAAAGGTTCGAGCCTCGGCAAGCAGATGCAAACGTCACATAATCAGAGAGGGAATCGACGAAGAGTCTAATCGATATTTCATGGAAATCGGAGAACCCGGCGAGAAACGCAGTAGAATGCCACTGAATGCCGCTTTAGCAGACATACCTCTAGAAGTCAGGCGCAGGGAAGCAAGAAAAGCCCTGTACTTGACAAGATACGAGTAATCGCACTGCCCGGGCACGGGCCTAACAGTTTAACATAGATTTCTTAGTATACACCCTAGCTAGTTTACTAAACTTCACAAGCTCTGTTAAATTGAGTTTGCAAAACTTGTCTTAAAGTTGACAATTAACATTAATGAATTTTTCAAAAAGCTATAAAATAAAACGAGCGATAAGAGGAATTCAAGAAAAGAGGTGACTTAAAATGGCGGACAAGAAAAGCGCCTGCTATTATGGTGGCGTCGCGTGGTTCCTAATGCAACAGAAAGAGAAAAGGAAAGAGGAAGAAAAGCATATGGTTGATTCAGGAGGTTGAGCACAAACCGTTTATGTTGGAACTTAACTAATTCTTGGAATGATTTTTAGGTTTATTATGTGGAAATAAATAATTATGGAAGTCGAAAGCATTTAAGCTCGGGCGCACTAAAATTCCAATCCAACCAACCGCTCCTTCGTCACTCATCACCGCTACATTTTATTGTTTCCCAATCACTCTTTCATTGTCTCTTTTGATAAGCCGCTCATAGACCGAAAAAAGAAACACCTGTTTGAAAACACGCCTTTGTAAGGGAACTGAATTTCTTTTTGCAAACTTTCTGCTTTGTCTGTTTGCTGTTTGGATTTTGGCAAAAACTAAAATCGATGGTTGCTGATTTGGTACAAGTGAAGGTTCTTGTTTGCGATTGTGGTTGAGCGAAGGGTGTGATTTGGCTTGAAAGTATTGGTTAATGATGGTTTGGATAAGGAAGGCATGAAATTATTTGAAGCTGCCGGAATCGAGGCGGACTGTAAGAGGAGGGATGCGAAGTCTTTGGTTTCACAGGTGGGGGATTTTGATGCTTTGGTGGTTCGGAGCGCAACCGCTGTCACGCGGGAGGTTATCGAGGCAGGCGTCCGAGGTCGACTTAAGATTGTTGGTAGGGCTGGTGTGGGTACTGATAATATAGATGTGGATGCTGCGACTGAGAATGGTGTTGTGGTTAAGTCTGCGCCGTATGGAAATACTAATGCGACGGCGGAGTTGGCTTTGACTTTAATGTTAGCTGTTTCGCGGAATGTGGTGTCTGGGCATGGTTCTCTGTGTCGCGGTGAGTGGCGAAAGAAGGGTTTTGAGGGATGTGAGGTTTCTGGGAAGACCCTGGGAATTTTGGGTTGCGGACGAATTGGGCAGAGGCTTAGCGAGCTTGTGGTGGGGTTTAACATGCACGTGATAGGGTATGATCCGGTTATGGTTTCGAATTCCAACATACCTTATGCGTCGAAGGAGGAGGTTCTTTCTATTGCAGACTATGTTAGCGTGCATTCAAGTGGAAAGGAGACTGTGATTGGAAAAAAGGAGTTGTTTTTGATGAAGCCAACTGCTTACTTGATTAATACTGCTCGTGGGCGCAACGTGGATGAGAAGGCGGTGTATGAAGCGTTGAAAGCCGGGAATTTGGCTGGTGCGGGTCTTGACGTTTACGAAGAGGAACCCGAGGAGGAAGGAGCCGAGTTCAAAAGCAAATTAAGGGAATTGGATAATGTTGTTATTACCCCACATTTGGGGGCATCAACCGTGGAGGCACTGCAGAAAACTTCAATAGAGATGGCCCGCGTCATCATTGGTTATCTGGTGTATGGGAATTTCTCTAACGCTGTCAACGTTGGAGAAAACATTGAGTTAGAAGAGAAAACGTTTTACCCATTGTTTGTTTATCACATGGACAAGCCAGGGATGTTTGCGAAAATCGACAAAGTGCTTGCCGATCACGGCGTTAACATAAGGGAGAATCCGTCAAGGCAAATCGGAGAGGGCTATGCAATCGCTGTTTATTTAGTGCATCAAAAGATCGAGCAGGATGTACTAGACGAACTGAATAAGATTGCCGGTGTCATTAGAGCCAAAACATAAACGATGAATTTTCCTTGCGAAACGCTAACGGAACACCAGCAGAACCAGCATACTCTTTTTGGCGAGCGGGCGCAAACATTCCTGAAAAGCACGCATTAATTCTTTCAAAAATTAAATGAGTACGAACGATTAATGATTATTGTACTTGACCAAAAATGAGAGAACTAAAAGAAATAGCAAAAGACTTGGAAGACGTTAATAATGAAATGAAGAAATGGATTCGTCAATTAGGAAGAGAATTCACAAGAGCAAAGTGGGATAAATTGCTGAAGAAAGAGGCCGAGTTAGAAAGAGAATTTGATAAGTCCTTGGACGAAAAATACAAAATGAAATGACATCAAGAAACTTCAATCTTGCCTATGCGACATCAACACAACGCGAACCTGCGCACGGCATTTTGAGTAAAAAAAAAGGTGGGCGTGTTGTGCTACTTTGCGTAGGCTTCAACTAGGTCTCGTGCCGTGACAACTCCAATTAGTTTGGTTCCTTTGGCGATTGGCAGTCTTCTGATATGTTTTAGAGCCATGGTTGCGGCTGCTTTATGGACGCTTGTTCCGAGTGGTGCGGTTATGAGCGGCGACGTGGCGGCGTCTCCTACCTTTGCGTCTAGCGGCTTGCCCTTGGCTAAGAAAGTAGTTAACAGATCTCTTTCGGTGAAAATTCCAACAGATTTTTCTTTGCTGGTTACTATAACACTGCCGATGCGTTGTTTGCCCATCATTTGGGCTACGGCTTCCACGGGCGTTGACTCGTCACAGGTTATTACTGGCTTGTTCATGAAGTCTTCCACTTTAACTTCGGTTTCTGGAACCGCGGGTAGACATCTGATGAGGTCCGAAGCAGTTATGATACCCATGAGCTTTCCACATTCGAAGACGGCTAGCCTGCCTTTCTTCTTGATCATTGTTTGAGCAGCTTCCTTTATTTCGGCTTTGAGACACAGGGTAACCAAAGGGTACGACATGACATCGCCGACTTTCGCTTCCTTCAGATCTTTTCCTTTCGCCAAGACCTTGCTCAGCAAGTCCCTCTCAGTGACTATGCCTACCGGTGTGTCATATTTGGTCACGATTAGGCTTCCGATGTGGTTCTCGCCCATGATTTTGGCAGCCTCTTCCATTGACTCTTCAGGCGCTATGGTAACAACATCCCGAGTCATGATGTCCTTGGCCATTCTGCAACGCTCTGTTTTTTGCTTGTACTGTTCATACGCCCTATCAACAACGCTCGGGAACTCCCCTTTTAGGCCTTTAACTGTTCCCATAAAAAAACCTCACATAATCAATAGTCGCCACGCCTAATAAAACTAATTCAAGTAGCAGAGATGCTCAAAAGTTCCCACATTCTTTACAACGTCTCCACGGACGAACAAAATCTGCTGCCTTGAAATTAAAGATTAAATGCAATTATGACTGTCAACAAATTGAAACGTTTGTTAGGAGCAGGTTCTCTTTAGAAGAAAGCAAAGGCTATTCAATTCTTTACAAGCCTTAGAGAAAAATGGCAATCATTCTATCTTGTCACTTTGAAGCAGCAATTACAGTTCTTGCATGTATAAGCTTCGACACGGAACATACTGTTTTCTAAAAATCTGTCAGGTTCCACAATGTCTTTACCACAGTTTGGACAAATAGCCATTCAAACATTTCCTTACACAAAATACTTTATTTTTGTCAAGTAGCCATTCAAGTTATGTGACCGCAATAAAGATACAACAAACCGTCATAGTCCTCAGAATTAATGTAGTAACCGTCTAATGTACTCTGGAAACTTCAGCATTGTAGTGTACCGCTTCTTTTTGAGGCATAGCTCTTTAGTGGCATAAACCAAGGTTTGGGATTGTGGTTTTCATCGAGCTCAAAGTCAACGATTTCTTTTTAAAAGGCTTGCATCACCAACGCTCAAATGTTTAAAGCTATATTGCGCTCGCAACAAATTATGCTAACAGCTGGAAGTTCCCATTATGACTGAAGAGAAAGAACGGTCAACACCTAAAGCTCGCATCGAATCTCTCTCCGACCTGATTTTTGGCTTAGCTCTTTCCATCGGCGCCTTAACTCTAATTGGGCAACCCCCAAGCGATTTTACAGCATTGACTTTTGCCATAGCATATTATGGATTTAGTTTTCTCATACTGATAAGCGTCTGGTACTCCTATACACGAGCAATGTCTCAGCTGCATTTTGAAACAACACGTACAGTTTTGCTTAATATTGCATTGCTTTTCCTAGTATCCATTGAACCTTTTCTGTTCAACTAGCTTATTTCTTCGCATCTTCCAGCACAATACGTTTCAGTGTTATATGCTTTGGATCTTGGAGGACTATTTGCAATACTGGCATTGCTAGCAAACTTCATTTTATTTGACAAAACTAGACCTAACAATATTCTGCGCCATTATCAACTGCTAAGAAACAACCTAATAATAGGTGCAGCAATATTTTTCATCTCGGCTCTGCCATTCTTTTGGAGTTTGCGATTAGTAATAAACAGCAATTTAAGCATCCATTTAAGGTTCCTCCTCTGGAGTTTCCCGCTAATACTACGAAGCATCAGAACTCGCATAATTGAGAAAAAATAGAGAACATAAATTTTGACGCAAATCAGATGAAAACTATTTCTTAGTAGAAAAAGAGATGCATGTCCAATTTTTTGTGATATCGGTTTTGGTAAAACTTCGTGTCTCAAGACTTTTTGATGAGGTTTGCTGAGGCTCTGGACACTCTTGAAGGAGAAGAATGCACTCTCTGAATCCCCACTACGAATGTGAATTCAACCAGAGCCTTCTCAGCCCTTATCTCTTCGCCTCTGCTTTTTTAGACTAAAAAAGGGGAAAGTGTTGTTTTGGTTGTTCGGTTTTTATGGGTGTTTCCTAAGCATCAATAGTACGACTACAATGAGTACTATGATGATTAAGATGATTATGCCAGCGATTGCGGGAACGAAGTACATGTCAGCGACAGATGTCGGAGTAGTTGTAGGTGCGGCAGTAGCTGCAGGTGAAGCATAGGTAAAGGAAGTTTCTTCAGATGAACTGTAGTATGCGTTGGATCCGGCGAATGTTGCGGTGACTGTGTATAAACCGGGTATGGTTGGATTGAACTTGTATCCGTAGTGCCCTGTTAAGTCGGTTGTAGTTGTGCCCATGGTATAGGCGTTGTTGTTCGGGTCAGTGTACGTTAATGTTACTGGCACGCCGGTTGCGTTCGTAGGTTCTGCCTGTTGCTGGTAGAGGTACGCCGTCCATTGGTCCATGCTCGCGTCTGAAACTGCGGGTGTGCCTGCAGCGGGTATCCCAATGCAGGTTTGGCCTGGAGATTGATCAGTCACTGTACCCTGAATTGTCATGATGTTTCCTTGGCCTGGCGAGGCGGTAACGGTCGTGGCTGTTAGACCTGGTCCCCAGCAGTAGACATAGCCGTCACAATAGTCATACGAGACCAAGCGGCCGTCTGCGAGGATTTCACCAGAATCAACTCCTTGGCAATACCATACCGCCTTTCCTGTAGTAGCATTGATGCACCATAAATCTTCGGTCGGGTACAGCGCCGCGTTCAAGCTGTGCTCGTCAGTGGCTTGATAGATCAACCCGTTACCAGCAATCATGACGCCTCCGTAGTTGCTTTCGAATCCATAGGGAGTTGCTAGTCCTGTGGAGGGAGATTGCCATGTCCACAGTAGGTCACCGTTGGTAAAGTTGAACGCCGATACGTACGCGTAGGATGATACGTACATGACGCCGTTAGCAATTTGTGGAGGTGGTGGTCCGCAACCCGCATAGCTCTGCTCGTAAAAGGCCCAGTTGTCTGGTCCCGCTAGGGGACTCGGACCCCAGATTTTTTGTCCTGTGTGAGCACTGTAGCCATTCCACGTCATAAGTGCCTGATTATAATAGGCGTATGTGTCGTTCACAATGGGGCTGTATAAATCTACGGCATCCCCAACATATGGGGTGATAGTGTAATTCCAGAGCGGGGCTCCATTGACTGCGCTGTAACCTACCACACAATCCCATCCAGGACCGTTATCCGAATTCTGCGTCGCCGATATAGATGTCGAGTTGTACCCTACAGCTAGTATAACATCAGTGCTAAGTTGTGCAATTGCTTGATTAACCACTGTTGGTACTGTTGTGTTCCACTGCATTCCTTTCATCCAGTTCCATGATAGAGGTGGAAATTGCACTGTACTGGTTCCAGCAGGATACTGAGTGCCTGGGTTTATAGGTCTCCATTCTGCATTAATGCCAGTGTTTTCGCTGTAAACTATCATTCCGTTGTTTTGGAAACATAAGGTTGAGTTCCACATAGCTATCCAGTTGTTACCCATGAAGTATTCATCGATTTCCCCGTTTGGCAGCGTTAGGAATTTGCCATATAGGCCGTTGTTGAATTGAGTTAATTGGTCTCCTGTCTCCGGATCATAAACGCTATACGTCACAGGTTGAGTATTGGATACGGCTGGAGGACAATATGAGCCTTGGCCTGCCCGTGTATAGGGAGAAGGAAGAATTACACCCCATAGGAGTGCAATGACCCCTCCCTGATTTGGCGAATTGAATTCCCACGTCTGCCCGAAAGTTAGCGTAATGTTCTGCCACCACAACTGTTTTCCAGTAGCCAAATTCACGCACACCGCTCCACCGCCAACGGTATTATCACTAACAGGAAGGTTGTAATACAAATCCCCGTTCATGATAATCTTGTTGTTCATTTTCTCTTCATATGATGACCCTGTGTAATAGTCTTCTGGCCCAAAGGATCCTCCAACTTGACCTTCAGTCGCAATCTGAGTCCTCCAGAGTACGTGGGCAGTGGATGGTCCGATGCTGTATGGATTGTAGTTCTGGTTTTGGGTATCGCAGACATATCCAAATATGGCCTGAGGTATGTCGAGCCAGTTTCCTGTAAATGCTGACCACCCGTACATTGCTGTGTTCCCTTCTACTGGTGATTGCCAGTAGGCATATGGCAGCGGAGTCGAAGTAAATGGATATTGCTCTACAGGTGCCGTTTGCACGGTAACAATTACGGTTACGGAGGTGGAGGGTTCGTAATATTCATTAAACGTCTGGGTATTTGCAGTGGGGGTAGTAGCGGGGGGCGCCAAGCCATAAGTGTTGTTCATTTGTTGTCCAGGAAAGTTAAATACGAAGGAGTAATTTCCAGTTTCCGTAGGAGTGTAAGACGCCTCGTTCGCTGCAATGTCGTCAGAAGCATAGGGTCCTAATGTTGTTGAGGTGTTGTCAGGTAACTTTACAGTCACTGTGTAACCCTGAAAAACTATAGTGCCGCTTATACTAAAGGGTGGAATGTTATAAAGCCACATTACAATTGCTAATTGTTGACCGACGCCGATAGTGCTGGGTTCGACGGTTAGGTAGGCCCATGTCTGTACGTTGGGAAGCGTAACCGGAGTCACTGCTTTAGCGTTTGGCAAAAGCTTGAGTGAAGCTGACATTGAAAGCATTAATAATATAGCAATAGATATAGCTAAAATTCTGTTTTTTAGTTTTTGCATTTTTTCCTTTCCTTTTAATTATAATACACATCACGTGTACAGCTTACAGTGTGATTCATTTTGAATTTAACAGCTTGTAGGTGGAAAACCCACTTACAGCAAAAAGCTTATGAATAAAGAATATTATATCAGAATATGTCATTCCGAGGAATCAATATGAAAAGTTCCGACGAATACATTTCTACACTATCTGAAATGGGTTTGAGTGTTTCACAGGCAAAAGTCTACTTGTCACTTGCGAAATCAAGGAGTCTAAAAGCACATGAAATATCCTCGATTTCTGGAGTCAGCAGACCAGATGTTTATCGAGTGTTAGTCCAGTTAGAGGAAGCCGGAATTGTTGAAAGAACGATATCAAAGCCAGAAGTGTTCCATGCAATATCCATAGAAAAGTGCGTTTCCAATCTTATTCAAAGAAGGATAATGAAAACCGCGGAACTTGAGGCGAAAGCGCTTACATTAACCCAAAACTTCAAACGGATCAACGAAAACGAGGAACTGTCCGAAGAATTCCAGTTCATGCTTATCCCTTGCAGAAGTGCTGTGTATGCCAAAGCTGAAAAAATGATCAGAAGCGTCCAAGAAATCATCTGTTTTATGGCGCTAAGAAGAAGATTGATTGCTTGGGTCTCAAATTACCTGCCCATTTTGGAAGAAGCGCTAACCAAGAAAGTAGATTTCAGAGTCATTATGCCAAAGCCTGAGGTAAACGAGCAATTTGGGGAACCACTTGAAACCTTGATGAAATACCCAAATTTTGCCATAAAACTGATTTCGGGAGCTCCAAATGTCGGTTTTAGCGTCTGGGACCGAAAAGAGATGCTCCTCAGCACTTCGGCGATTGATTCGCCTTTTCCGCACCCCACGGTATGGTCCAACAACAAGTGTGCAGTTGATCTATCTCAAGACTATTTTGACCTGATATGGCAAAAAGCCCAGAAAACTAAAACTAAAAAAAGAAAAATGGCTATGGAAGACATCGCCACTTTTGTATAAAAAATCTCGCACCAACTACTTTCAACGAACAAAAGAAAAATACACATTGAACATAATTTTAGACAAAATTGAAGCAAAATCACTGAAAAAACAAAAAGAAAAAGAAAGACCCGTTATTATCAACAAGAAAAGACAAAGCAGAATTAACATCAACACTCCGCATGTAAACAATCCCAAAAATCATGCGCCCACCTTAGTGATCTAAAGCGCGTTTGCTTCAAAAGTCGAATTTCAATGAAGACATTTTAAAAAAAGTCATTTCTTTACTAAGCCGCCAACCATGCGTCCTACCCAAACAACGTTTAAACAGGTCAAAGCCCAAATCAATGCCACCTCAATCGGCAAAACCAGCGTGGAATCATACAGCGTAATTGCGCCCCCATGCGTAACCATAATCGAAAAGATAACAGCGAAAAATGCGTTACTACCCATGTTTAAACCAAGCAGCAGCAGTTTTGCGAAACTAAACTTAAAAATCATTTTCTCACCCTTCGTCGCTCCCAAATCCACGCGCGTTCTCCCATATCATCTAAAAATTAACGCTTACGTTTTTAAAGCAAGTTTCCAAATCGGAATATTTCGAAAACGAGAGCTGAAATGCTAAAAAAAATTTCGAAAGAGAAACTTACAACTTTTTCTTTTTCAACCGAACCCGATTGGCGATTCCTATGCTCAGATGCTTGCTTTCTAAACCCTACGGAGCATGAGTACCTTTGCTTAAACTTAATCTTTCCTTAAGGTTCGCATTACTTTAACCTCTGACATAAATAAAAGAAAGCGTCAATGCTTAGGCACTGATTAATAGCTTTTCGCGATTTCCTCGCCTACAATCAAGAGACAAAAAAAATAAGTCATGATTCATAACTTATACCGATATCCAGAACTTTCATCAGAACAACCTAAACAGCTAACTGCACATAAGAAGGCGCGCCGCCTTGTCCCGAAATTAACGCTAACGCTTTTAAGATAATTGAGACAAACCACCTTGGTATGAGGAATCTCAAGAAAGCCTCTCTTGCCTCAATTTTATTCACCATTGGGACAGCCTCCTACTGTCACAACCATGGTATAATTATAATCCACATGACGTAGACAGCGCCAGGATCTTGACACGCTACGAAGATCTGGCTCTTAGCCGCATTATAAGCTACGCCATTGGGTAGGGGGATGCCTGGCACGGTCACGCTCGCAACTACGGCGGGCGCGCTCAACTTCCATAATGATTAATTTCCAGATAATAAACATAAAAATCACTCTAAGAATTAGTCAAGTTCTCAACAGAAACGCCATGTCCTCAACTTCGAAAATCAACCACATGTTTTTCTTCCTCTTTCCTTTTCTCCTTCTGTTGCATTAGGAACCACGCAACGCCACCATAATAGCAGGCGCTTTTCTTGTCCGCCATTTCAAGTCACCTCTCTTCCTGAATTCCTCTTATCGCTCGTTTTATTTTATAGCTTTTTGAAAAATTCATTAACGTTAATTGTCAACTTTAAAACAAGTTTTGCAAACTCAACTTAACAGAGCTTGTGAAGTCTAGTAAACTGGCGCGCGTGCTAAAAAATCTACCTTAAAATGTAGCGGCACGCTAACCTCTCGCGTTCGCACAAGAACAATGAACCATGTTTTCCACGGTAACTTAAATATTCAGAAAAACAATATAAATTTAGCGAGAACACCCCAAGTCTTTGCGAGGCTTCTTCGCCTGAAAAAAGAAAGAAGTGGCATAAATGAACAAGAAAGCTTTGCGAATTTTGATTTCGTCGCTTGCTACTTTGAGCCTGACAATGCTGCCGGAGTTTGCGAGTGTTAGTGTAAGTGGCGCTCTCTCCTAATACAACCAAACATAAGGAGCCCCTCCGCTGCGTCAGGAGTCCAAATCTAAGTCAACACGAAATATGAGTTGGAAGAACATGAAGAAAACCCAAGTCCTAATAATCGCATTTCTAATCACTTTGTCAATTTTCGCATTCGCCAGTATGCAAGCTGTCAAAGCTGCGCCATCTATAAGTTTGAGTCCGACTAGCGGTCACGTTGGTTCTGCGGTCACGGTTTCTGGTAGCGGATTTGCTCATTCTTCGACCATTACGATAAAGTTTGATGGCACCACTCAGTCGACCTCTCCGAGCACTGTAACAACAAGCAATCCAGGGTCGATTCCTTCGGCTGTCACGTTTACGGTTCCAGCCTCAGTTGCTGGTTCTCAAACGATTTCTGCGACAGATGCCAGCGGCAACACTGCTTCTGCCTCGTTCACTGTGACTCCTGCCATTAGTCTGACTCCCACTTCGGGTATTGTGGGTTCTACGCTTACGGTCACTGGTACGGGTTTGCTTGGTTCACATTCGGTGACGGCCACTTTTAACGGTGGATCAGTACCGTTGAGTCCTTCAACCACCACTCCCGCCGGTGGTTTGTCGGCGACGTTCACGGTTCCTGCGTCTAGCTCGGGCAGCAAAACGGTTCTGGTGAGTGATGGCACGAATTCTCCCACGGCCTCATTTACGGTGTCGCCTGCTATCAGTTTGAACCCGACTAATGGTGCTGTGGGTTCTACGGTTACGGTTTCTGGTAGTGGTTTTGCTGCTTCTTCCGCTATAACCATAAAATTTGACGGGGTAACTCGGGCCACCTCTCCAGCCAAGCTTACAACAAACACCTCAGGTTCATTCTCAAATGTCACATTCACTGTTCCAACCTCAAATGGGGGTTCTAACACTGTTTCTGCCACTGACGCCAGCAGCAACACAGGTTCTGTGACGTTTACTGTTAATCAGGCTACGCCAACGGTTTCCGCACCATCTTTAAGTCCATCGGGTTCCACTACTGCGGGCACTTCTGTGTCGTTATCTGCTACTGTTTCCGGCGGTGGTGCCACTCCAACCGGCTCCGCGACCTTCCAGGTTGAAATCGGCAGCGGCAACTGGTCCACTATCGGTTCTGCGGTGTCTTTGAGAGGTGGCTCGGCTTCTACGACTTGTGTTCTTTTGACTGCTGGTAGTTATCAGTTCCAAGTCGTTTACAGTGGCGACAATAACTACACTGGAGCCATTTCTAACCCAGCATTATTGACAGTTAATCCGGCAAGTCTGGATCACTTTGTCTTTAATACTGTTGGAACTCAAAATACTGGTTCTGCTTTCAACATAATGGTTACAGCTGTTGACGCGTATGGCAACACGTTCACAAACTATACTGGTACGCCGTCTTTGACGGTTTCTGCTGGATCGATTACTCCTAGTTCTATGGATGCTTTCGCTGGCGGTGTTGGGTCGACTTCGGTTACAGTAACTGCTGCAGGTTCAAACGTTACTATCACAACTACTGACGGTAATTACACTGTGACAAGCAACTCGTTTACGGTAATTCCAACCATTTCCGCTTCTGCAGGAGCTGGCGGTTACATCAACCCAAACGGGGCTGTTAGCGTCAGCTACGGTGACAATCAAACTTTCATTATAACAGCGAATACCGGTTATTACATAGTTGATGTCTCCGTGAATGGAAGTCCAGTTGGGCCTGTCAGCACATACACCTTCATCAACATCCAGACTGCAAATACAATCTCAGCAACGTTTGCACCAACAACCACTCCCTCGCCCTCACCAACTGCCACGCCGACCCCTGCACCTACAGCTACTCCTACTCCAACGCCATCACATACTTCAACTCCGTCAGCAACAGCTGTGCCGGCGACGACAAATAGCGGCACAACAGTTGACCTTGCAATCAGCGGAAACATAACCCGTTCACAGATATCCAACGCAATAATCATGTCATACCAACCCACCGCAACAACCACTGTGTCCTTCACAATAAGAGGACCAGACGGAACAGCAGGCCTTGGCAACATGACCATTCCCAAAACCGCCATACCCTACGGGAAAAACCCAGTAGTATACATAGATAGCCAGAAGGCTCCAAACCAGGGCTACACACAAGACACAAATAACTTCTACGTATGGTACACAACACACTTCGGTACAAATCTCGCAGATATAGGTTCGCAAGTGACAGTACGATTCGCAGTAACATCAACCTCGCCAGCATTATCGTTGGGGCTTGTGCTTTTCGTCGTCACAACAGTTACCGAAATCACTTTAATCTTCACAGTAGTAGCCGTCAAACGTTTAAGACAAAAATCCTACAACGCGTAACCAACCTGAAAATTAACGCGCCGCACGCGCTCAACGCCCATTTTGTTGAATTTGTGGTTTCTCCGTTTTGAGAACTGCAATGATTGTTAGACTATGTATGGTGCCTGGTTAATCTGTAGAGAGGAAAATAGGCGAAAATGTTATAATGGTATATCTGAGACTAACATGTAAGTAAGGGCTAAATGAAGAAACTACAAGTCCTAATAATCGCATTTCTAATTTTGTTATCAATCTGTGCATTCGCGAAAATGCAAGCCAAAGCTCTAGATTTGAGTGTGAGTGTGTTGCCTACTTCTTGGACTATGGATGTTGGTCAAACTGAGACGTTTATTGCTTCTGCCACTGGTGGTTCAGGTACTTACACAAGTTATCAGTGGTATGTGAATGGGATACCTCAGTCTGATCAGACTGCTCAGACGTTTAGTTATTCTCCTGAGTTCAGGGGTTTTTACTTGATTACTGTAACGGTTACTGACAGTTTAGGTGAAACTTCGCCTCGGTCTTCTGCTTCGGCTGTTACTGTGAATTTTGCTTTGGTTGCTCCTACTGCTTCGGCTACTCATGGTACGGTTGATCAGGGTCAGACTAGCACTTTGACTTCGACAGCGGTTACGACGGGCACTATTCCTTATACATACCGGTGGATGCAGGAGGCTCCCGGCGATTCAAGTTTCTCAGGTATTACTGGCGCGAATTCAAAGAGTTATGACTTTGTCACTTCTGACTCTACGGCTACGGGTGTTTGGAGCTTTGAGCTTCAGGTGACTGATGCAACCTCGGCAGTGGTCACTTCAAACTCATTTACAGTTGCTGTGAATGCTGTTCCGACTGCGAGTGTGTCGCCTACTTCGTGGACTATGGATGTTGGTCAGTCCAAAACGTTTACGGCTACTGCTAGTGGTGGTTCAGGTACTTACTTCTCTTATCAATGGTATGTGAATGGGGTAGCTCAGTTTCCTCAGACTGCTCAGACGTTTAGTTATTCTCCTGTTGCCTCAGGTTCTTACCTGATTACTGTGACGGTTACTGACAGTTTAGTTGTTACTTCGGCTAAGTCTTCTGCTACGACGGTTACGGTGGACTCTTCGTTGGTTGCTCCGACCGTGACGGCTACTTCGACTACGGTTGATCAGACTCAGAATTCAGCTTTGATTTCCACAACTGTCTCGACTGGCAGCGGCGAATACATTTACCAGTGGCTGGAGGAGGCTCCTAGCGGTTCATACGTTGATGTCGGTACGAATTCAGCGAGTTTCAGTTTTGTCACTACTGGCTCTACGGCTACGGGTGTTTGGAGCTTTGAGCTTCAGGTGACGGATAGCACGGGAGCAGTGGTGACTTCTTCTGCTGCGATGGTTACGGTGGCTGCTTCGCCGACTTTGAGTATCGCTCCTGTTGACCCGGTTAGTATAGATGTTGGTCAGGTTCAGGTGTTTACAGCCACGGCTAGTGGCGGTACGGGAACACTGAGTTATCAGTGGTATTTGGACGGCGTTGCGGTTGGCTCTAACAGTGCAAGTTATTCTTATACTGCTTCGGGGTCTTCGCATTTGGTTACTTGTAGTGTGACTGATAGCGCTTCTACTCCGGTTACTTCTCCCGCCTCTAACGCGGTTTCGGTTACTGTGAATTCTGCTTTGGTTGCTCCTACTGTGACGCCTACTCAGGGTACGGTTGATCAGGGTCAGACTAGCACTTTGACTTCTACTGCAATGTCGACGGGTGCTTCTCCTTTCACGTATCAATGGTTTGAGATAGCTCCTGGTGGAAGTTATGTTACGGTGGGTTCAAACTCTGGAAGTTTCAGTTTTGCCACTTTAGGTTCCACGGCTACTGGTAGTTGGAGTTTCATCCTTCAGGTAACGGATAATACGGGTGCAGCGGTGAACTCTACTGCTGTCTCGGTTACTGTGAACTCGGCTCCGACTGTAAGTATTGCGCCAGTTGGTCAGGTTACTTTAGATGCGGGTCAAGCTCAGACTTTTACGGCCAGCGCTTCTGGTGGTACGGGAACACTGACTTATCAGTGGTCCCTGAACGGTTCACTAGTTGGAGTTGACTCCAACACTTACATTTTCAGCGGGTCGGCTGATTCATACTCGGTTACTTGCACGACGACGGATAGTGCTTCTGTGCCGGTTACTTCTGCTACCTCTAACGCGGTTTCGGTTACGGTGAACCAACTTAAAATCACTGTTACTCAGGGCGCTAACGGTGTCATTGCTCCTGGAACAACCCCTGTTAATTATGGCGGCAGTCAAACTTTCACTATAACGCCGAATACTGACTACTACATTGCCTCTTTGACGGTCGATGGTTCCCCGGTGGCGATTGCATCATCGTATACTTTCAGCAACGTCCAGGCATCAAACACCATCTCAGCAACGTTTGCACCAACTCCAACTCCAACACCAACACCAACACCAACGTCGTCAACCTCATCAGTTGCCACTTCGACCCCTGTTCCAACGACTTCTCCAACTCCCAAACCAGTTGCCACTTCGACCCCTGTTCCAACGACTTCTCCAACTCCCAAACCACCGTCAATTCCAACAGCAGCAGCAACTCTGACGCCAACAGCAACTGCAGCAACGTTCGTTTTCAGTGCAGTTAACTGGCTAAAATGGCTCATGGTGATTGTTATCATTATAGTATTGACCCCCGCGATCCTTGTATGGTACAGACTCCGCAAGCGTGCGCAGATCTATATATTCCCTTCTTGACCTCTTCTTCTTTAAGGCTTTTCAGTCTATTTTTTTGAAGTGTGCGGTTTGAAAGAGCTATGCGTACTGGGTGTTTTTGCATTTGCCGTGTCGTCTTGCTATTTTCTTGGGTTGTTTAAATCCTGATGGCTCGTAACCTATTTCCTATAATAGACCTTAGTCGTTATTACTTTTTTTAATCTTTTGCTGATTTTTTTTCTTTTCCTATTTTTCAGATAGTCAATTTACCCAATATCCGAAAGTTTACCAGTCCACACACGACATTCGT
>JBEKFM010000012.1:0-107027 GCA_050013315.1 Bathyarchaeia archaeon | reverse complement strand
ATAAATTTCTATCATCTAATTTCACTTTGAGTTGCTCGCTATGTTAAATAACAGGTTGTTAAAAGTTTTTGCGGTAAAAGCTTGTTTTGCCAAAACGTTCCATGCGAACAGTCACTACTTTGAAGTTTTTCTTTGGTTTCTGGAAATCCAGAAAGCCTTTAGCAAGCACGTTTGGTAACTGATTGGCTTTCCGCATTTTTGGGACGTTGCGGGTTCGGGACTTGGACCTGTTTGGATGCCTTGCCTGTCTATAATGGTTATAAGTAACCTTAATAGATTGTCTTGTGTATATCAACGGGAAAAGGCGAAAATTATGGAAAGATATGGACCACAATTACCACAAATGCCGCAAGATCTATCACAGCAAGCTCAGCAAGGTGGCTATGCTTGGATTCCAGGCGCCACTACAGTTGGCGCTGTCTTCTCTGAGGGAGTAATTTTGGCTTCTGAAAAAAGAGTAACTTACGGTTATTTCGTTATGAGTAAGGGCGGCAAAAAAGTATTCAAAGTAACCGATCGTATCGGTGTTGCCTGTGCAGGACTTGTTGGAGATATGCAAATTCTCGCTAGGGAAATGGAAGCGCAAGCTAACCTTTTTAGCATGGATGTCGGCAGAAAAATCAGCGTGCGTTCTGCAGCGAAACTTATGGCAAACATTCTTTTCAACCGTAGATATGCGCCTTTAATTACCCAAACAATTGTTGGCGGTCTAGATGAAGAGGGCGCATCGCTTTATGTGCTTGATGTGCTGGGTTCGCTTATACCTGATAAGTATGCGGTAGTCGGCTCGGGAACAGAAATAGCAATGGGTGTTTTAGAAGAAGGCTACAAAGAAAGCATGAATGCAAAAGAAGCAAAAGAACTTGTAATGCGATCTATAAAATCAGCGATTAGCAGAGATTCAATGAGCGGCGACGGAATAGACTTCCTTATCATAACTAAGGAAGGCATAACTGAAGAATCCGTAAAGATTTAACAGTTTTCTTCCAAAATTTATCTTCAACAGTAAATAACGCTCAGCAGTGCTCGTGCGCATGTTGCTTGAAGGAGGAAATGTTATGTCGTTTGAACTAAGCTTAGAAGAAGGAAAATTCTTAATTAATCTTGTTCGAAGGGCAGTGAAAGAACGTTTGGAAAAAGGGAAAGTCATTCAGCCTCCAAAAGAGACTCCAAAGAAGCTTTTTGCGCAATGTGGAGTTTTCGTTACTATAAATAGTGTTAGAAACGGTGAGAAAGAGCTTCGCGGGTGCATAGGTTACCCTTATCCAACAAGTCCGCTTGTGGAGGCAGTGATTGATTCTGCTATTAACGCTGCGACACAAGATCCGCGGTTTTATCCTTTGTCCTTAGATGAGTTGGGCAAAGTTGTTTTTGAAGTGAGTGTGCTAACGCCTCCGGAGCCTGTGGAAGTTAGTAACCCAAAGGAGTACTTGAGCAAAATTAAGGTTGGCGAAGATGGGTTAATTGTCGAAAAAGGCTACCATAAGGGTTTGCTTTTGCCACAGGTACCCGTTGAATGGGGATGGTGTGAAGAAGAATTTCTTTGTCAATGCTGTGTCAAAGCAGGGCTGCCGCCGGACAGTTGGCTAGTGAAAGGCTCTAAAATATACAAGTTTAAGGCTATAATTTTTGAGGAAGAAACGCCGTTGGGCGAAGTTAAACGTATGCACCTTAGCAAGTAGCAGTTGGCGTTAATCTAGTAGGGTTTCAATGATCGTTACCGCGCTGTCTAGACCTTTAAACTTGTTAGAGAACTCATTCAGCGCTAATACGTTCCTATCGAAGGATTCTTGTTCTTTTTCCATTTTTTCAACGGCTTTTTCTAGCTCTTTTTTGTTTTTAGCGGTTATTGAGCAATTTAAGTCTTGAAGTTTGGCAGCGTTGCCTAGCTGTTCTGGCTGGGTTGGAACGCAGATGCTTGGTTTGGCATATTTGATGGTTTCAAAGCATGTTATGTGCCCACCGCTAAAGATTACGAATTTAGCGTTTTTCATGCATTCCTGCCGTTCTTCTGCAGAGAGCCATGTGTGGAGTTCGCAATTTCCAATTTTGGCTGTGACTTTTTTTCCGGGTGTTCCTAAGCTGATGACACATTTAGTTTTTAGTTTTTCAAGAACTGGAAGGAGGGTTTTCATCAGTTTTGCTCTTGTTCCCGGTGGTCCGCTTATGGGTGCAAAAATGTGTTCTTGTGCTCCTTCTATGTGTGTTGTGTCAACGAAGCTTCCTGTGAATTGAACTTTTCCGTTTAATCCTATTTTATCCAAGTTTCCGATGCTGTACTCTGAAATGGTGCAGGGTGGCGGGTTGTCTGGAATTATTATTTTCGAGCATTGCTTTACGTACCTTTCAACTACTCGTTCGCCTGGATTTAGGAAAGCAGAGAAACCGTAGCTTGGTCTTATCATGTTAGCTATGTAGATTGAGGGGATTCTCCATCTATGGGCGAGTCGAAGCGCGTTTATGTCGCCATCGGCGATGAGAATGTCAGGCGCAATATCATGAATGTTTTCTCTAAGGTCGTAGTATCGATGTATGGTTTCCCATGCGTTGGAATTTTTTATTTCAAACTTATTTTTCTCCATGTTAAACAGTGGAAGAGGAAATAAAACATTGATTAGAGAGGCGGAGGTAATTATGCCGGAGGCATTCTCGTACCAGGAAACTGGAGTGCACTTGTGAACATTTTTAAATTCCTTTTGCAGCATCTGGTAAGCTTTGCCGCCTGAGAAAAAGAACAATTCATGACCATTTTTCTCCAGCCTCTTTCCTAAGGGTATGATGCGGGAAACATGACCTAAGCCAAGTTCTGAACAGCTTAATAGTAATCGCATATGCCTACTGATAAATCGACGATTTATTTTAACCATCCCGTAATCGGCTGAAAAAAGCAAGGTGCGCATTTAGTCCGCACCTTTCTAGCTGGGAACTAGAGTTGGTTAAGTCTTGTATCTGTATCATATTATAACGCTAGTGCGTAGTAAAAATGCGCAAGATGATTCTGCGCTATGTTTTTTTAAAAAGCTGTTTTGGGTTGCTTTTTTGAATTTAAAATTAACTCGTTTGCAGGTAATCTCTAGAATTCTCGGGATTTCTCGGGAAGTCCGCAAAATGTAAAGAGGCTTTATGTTGCCGTAAAGAAAGTGCGGAAAAGATCTTAAAATTCTTGAAAAGTTCGCGCATGTACTCACTAGGTTCGAAACTAAAGTGTAAAATTGGAAATCGAATTAGGTCAAATAATGCACAAAGCAAGCAGTTTAAAAGCTTAGATAGTAGAATACAGGTTATGTTTGTTTCTCGAAAAATTCTGGAAGAAAAGCTTAGGCAAATACTCGCTGAAGATATTGGGCAAGGTGACGTAACAGCGCAAGCAATTATTCCTACTCATTTAACCGTGAAGACAATGGTTATAGCTAAAGAAGAAGGCATAGCTGCGGGAATTGAAGAAACAAGCTTTCTTGCTGAATATTTAGGGTTAAAAGTTAAAGCTAAAGTCACTGACGGAGAAAAAATAAAAAATAAACAAGTGTTAATGGAAATTTCAGGAGATGCCCAAACCATTCTCTCTGCTGAGAGAACGATACTAAATTTTCTTTCGCGAATGAGTGGCATTGCGACCGCTACTCGAAAGTTAACAAAGAAACTTGAAAAGGCAGGAGTGAAGACGATAATTGCTGCGACTCGCAAATCTGCACCTGGATTACTTTACTTTGACAAAAAAGCAGTAAACGTAGGAGGCGGGGACACGCATAGGCTTCACTTGGATGATATGATTTTGATTAAAGATAACCATCTTGCAATAGTTGGAAGCCCTGAAGAGGCGGTTAAAAAAGCAAGAGCAAACGCTTCGTTTACCAAAAAGATTGAGGTTGAAGTTACAAAAATTGACGATGCTGTGGAAGCTGCAAAGGCAGGTGCTGATATTATTATGCTGGATAATTTTTCTCCACAACAAGCTAAGGACGCAGGCGAAAAGTTAAAGAAAGCTGGGTTTGGTGATGTGTTGTTAGAAGTAAGCGGCGGAATCACAGCTGAAAACCTATTAGAATATGCAGCAGCGCAAGTTGACATTATAAGCATTGGAGAACTTACCCATAGCGTAAAAGCGTTAGATGTAAGCTTAGAAGTAGTGAAAGATTAAACAGAAAAGGGTTATCTGCCAATTCGGTTTCTAACTGAGAACAGTTATTAGCCATACTTCTATTATTGCGCTTACAATAAGTATGGCAGCGCAGATTCCGATTAGTATAGCGGTGTTTTTTAGTTCACGCCATCGCCCTTGCATTAATCTGCGGAACAGCCAAATACTCTCCGCCATAGCAGTTGAATAGGCAGCGAATTCTAACCAAAATACAGGGGTTATCGCTTCACTTATCAGGGCTACCCATACAGGATAACCTTGTACCGAAGCTATAGCGCTAAAACCAATGCCTGTCTCAAATATTATGATAAATCCTATTATAGGTCCAATAATAGGAATGAACATTACCAAGCAAATGGCAAAATTGTTTAAGAAAATATATTCTGTAAACGTGCCATTGGCTTTATGCGTATTCATTGTTTGATTTAACTGGTTAGTTATTGAACTTGCATCTTGAGAGCTCAGAGGTACAAAACTTCCAATAATCGTAAGTATAACGGCAATTACAAAAATTATTATAGTTAAATAGATTCTCTTGCGTTTTGATGATGCGTTCTTCCAAAAGGACAGATCAAGGTTCATGGTCTAATCTTCTTTCAGCTTATTGGCTTAATTTTTATGGCACGAAATCCTCGCGCACAAGGGTTTAGAGTTTCTAACAAATTAACTTTTCTTAAAATTCCTTCAATGTCAACGGCGTAACTGCGTACATCGTGCTCAGCGGCTATGAGTGAATAAAGGTATACTCTCTCGTCTAATACTCTTGGTTGACACATTAAAGGTAAACCCAACAGGACAGGCTCTTTTTCATCCACTGCTTTTTTGCAGGCATATAGAATTGCTTCTGCACCAGCTGTTAACTCTGCAATTCTCACGGGAACGCTCTCTTTACCAATAGCCAACGTATCCACGTTATGGAGTCGTTTGATTTCGCCAGCAATTTTCCTAAGTCTGGGCAAAATCTTCAGAATGTTTTTTCTTCCAGTCCTGGACGCACGTAAGTTTGAAAGCTCAACAGGTGATAATTCTTCAATTGAGAAACCGCCAAGTGTCATATCCAAATGTACAACATCAGCCTTCATTTTATCGAGCAAACTTCTGCAAAGCTCAGCCTCATGCACTATTACTTCAAAGCCGCTTTCAACTTCCTTAAAAATTGGTTCAGCCAACCGGAAAGATGGCTCCCTATATGGTGGATTAACCAGCACTGCAACGGAAGCAACTAGGTACAGCGGCTTAAACTCCTGATTTAATATTGCTGCTGCAGAATCCGCCGATATGACTCTCAAGTCTTGCACCTAACAATAATAGTAACTGAAGCAGAAATTAGCTTTCCTCTTCACATTTACCCTTCGATTTCAAGCCTAAAGCCAAAAGGTACATTTCAGAGCTTTTAGCTCGGCTTGCTTCAGGCTTCACGATCTTTACTGTTTCAAAAAGATTCTTGACTGTTTGAATAAAATCGTTGAGTAAGTCACCCTCAAAGACCTTTACAAAAAAGTTCCCTGAGGGTCTCAAAAGGCATTGGGCGATTTCTAATGCTTTTGTTGCTAAGTCGATTTGTCTTGCGTGGTCAACTTCCCATACTCCGGTAATGTTTGGTGCGGCGTCAGAAATTACTGCGTCTGCCATGCGAGGTAAGAAAGAGCGTATTTCCTCTACTATTCCTGGCTCAGTTAAGTCTGCAATTATAGTTCTAACGTATTCTTGAGTGAATGGGTCGATTGGTTTCAAGTCGACGCCTAGAACAAAACCGTTTTTTCCAGTCATTTTTCTTGCTGCTTGGATCCAGCCACCTGGTGCAGCACCTAAATCGACCACTATGTCGTTTCTTTGTATGAAACCATATCTCTCGTTGGCTTGAACTAGCTTATATGTGGCTCTGGAGCGGTAGTTTTCTTCTTTGGCTTTTTTATAGTAATATTCACGTTTTCTATCTTGGATCCAAGCTTTCGGCAACGGAATCGTCCTCCTGTGTGCTTGGTGCGCTTGGATCTGCAGGAGTAGTGGTTTCTTCTTTTCCTAAAGCAAGTATCCAATCGGTAAGTCTCGGGCAGCTTTTAGGGGAAAGCGTGGTTGTTGGGTCACACCTTTCATTGTCTGGACATAATAAGCATGGACAATCAACAATGGTTTCTATCGATGCAGGAAGCCTTTTGGGGTAAAGCCGATAGGTCCACCTGCCTTCTTGCAGCTCTTTTTCGCGGCGGATTAACCCTTTTTCCTCAAGTTTAATGGAGACCCGTGAGCCTTCTCGGCTGCTTGCACCTAGTTCACGCCATAAGTCTGATTGAAGCACGCCTTGATAACCTGTGTTTACTACATAATGGAGTGCTTTCTGTTCAAGGTCATTACGTTTAGGCATCTAATATCAATTCCAAACAATGCAATTAGAATATAAGCGTTGAATCCAGATAAAAATATGTTTCCGTAGCTGTAGCTGTAGATATATCAACAATTGACCCAGAATTCATAAAGCCTTTAACTTTTGAGGGGGTGACTGTCAATGAGTGATTTCACGGAACAAAACGAAAAATGGATTCTCAAATTCGAGTCGGGACGCAATTGGGTTTCTAAACTGCCAAGTCAACACACCAAAAGAATCTTTATCCGAGCTATTCAGAAATACTGTGAAGCTGTCAACCAAAACCCAGATGAGCTAATTAACCTCAAAATCGAAGGCTTAAAAGCTGTAGCCACAGAAACGGAATTCCGAGCGGAGAGACAGCTTGAAAAGTACCTTAGAGACTCAAACATGACTCCAAGCGTTAAAGCAGAATCCAAGAATGCCATAATCAGCTTTTTTAAGCATAATTGGAGAAACTTAAACCCCAACGTTGCGAGCGACATAGAAGCACCTGAAGCAAAGAAGAGAACACCAATAATAGAGGATATACAAGCACTTGACGCCAACATGACAACTGCAAGAGATAAAGCGTTAGTTTGGTTTTTCCCTTCTACAGCCGTTAGAGTCGAAACTTTAACTAAACTGACTAAAGGCGATTTAAAACCGACTAATGATGCTGAAGTACCTTATTATCTTGAAATAGAAGCTAAACGGCTTAAAGGCGCTGGAATCGGCAAATACAAAGGCATAAAGCAAGTAACCTTTATTCATAAGTTAGCATGGCAAAAACTACAAGATTATTTTGCAGAAGCAAAGCGCAAAGGCTACAATTTAACAGATAATTCACCGCTTTTCATAGCCTATAAAGGTCATTTCAGCAAAGAAGAAAAGAAGTTAGCAGTAAAACCTAAAAGAATCAGAGTTATGACTCAGGGAGCAATCAATCAGGTTTACGATAATGCTTCACTTAGCGCATGGAAAGACTTAGAAGTTAAACGCTTTTCTCCGCATGACTTTAGAGACTTCATACAGTCACAGTTAGAGAATGCCAACGTTAACGCTAACATCATAGCTCCGATAATGGCACATAAGCCTAAAAACGCTGTTGACAGCCACTATTCAAGCCACATGTGGCAAGAACTGTTTCCCAAATACAAACAAGCATTACCTTATTTGTTACCTGTCAGCGTTGAAAAACTCAAAACTGAAACTGAAGAAATCAAGGCGAAATACGAGAAACTTGAAGACTCTTTTGTCGAGCAGTTAGCACAGAAACAAAAAGAAACCATGCAAGCAGTTTTAAAGATGCTTAAGGGTCAAGGCATAAAAGCAGAATGGGAAGAAGAACAAAACAAAGAACCCTAAACCCTTTCTTTCTTTAATTCTTTTTTTTATTAATCAATTAGAGGGAGTAAAAAAACTATCGAGGTTGTTAAGTAAAAAGAAAAAAGGTTATTTTTTGACTACTTTATCAGCATCTACCCAAAATTCTAAATCACAGTAGCCACAAGTTACAAAGTATTGGTCATTGGTACGCATACTCATTACTTGCTGGTTATAGCCGCATCTTGGGCATTTTGCAATTTTCAATTATTTTGCCTCACTTTGTAATAGTTTAAGGAGTTTTGCATAAGCTAAAAGTTCGCTGTAAAGGTCGTTACACCTGATGGCACATAAAGAGCAAGTGTTGCTTCATACCCACCATAGCCAATAGCAAACTTATCAGGATTCCACAACTGAACCGTATATGATTGCCCACCTAAGAGCAGAACGCTATATTGACCGCTAACAATGGGTGCACTTGATGATATGTTTGTACCGCTTGCCGATGTGAATATTATTGAGGTTACAAATTGGTAGTTGACTGTACCCGACACTTGCACTTGATTATTAGTATTGGATACAGTTTTAGTTGGCAGTATTCCACTTGGCGATATGAACATAACACCTATAAAAACGCCCAACACTAACCCAACGATTAAGCCAACTACAATCCCTAACACTATTTTATTATTCATTCAATTAGCCTCATGTGGGTTTTCATATTGGTAGTTCCAGAACACACAAAAATTAAATGATGTTGAAGTTGCCATGCAATATTTCCGCAATGCTTCTCATGATATTCGGATTTAGAAATTAATTTGAATTTGATTCCAAACGGCACTAACGCTAATGTTAATAACTTACTTAAATCCGATGACGGAGTTATCAAATCAACCAGAAAACTAAATGGCAAAACAACTCTAATGCCATCATACCTAATCCTTTGTAAAAAAAACTTGAATTTCCAAAGATATGGATATACAAAAACGTAGTGTACATATCTTAGTTCTCTCTTGATTCTATTCTCATTTGGAACATCAATAAACATTTTTTACCTATTAGCTGTATTAATTTGAACTGCTTAAAAGATTTGGCTTTTAGTTTTTGCTATTGAGTAATAATTAACCAATGATTAAAACAAACCACTACTCAAAATTGAGTAGTTACCCAAAACCGTTAAACTTAAATAGGTGACTATCTATAGTGTACAGTTAGCTCTCTTAAACGCTACCTGTAGCGCCTCACAACCTTTTGA
Organism: Bathyarchaeia archaeon; assembly: GCA_050013315.1. Classification (GTDB taxonomy): domain Archaea; phylum Thermoproteota; class Bathyarchaeia; order Bathyarchaeales; family Bathycorpusculaceae; genus Bathycorpusculum. Next base: position 97,964 of record JBEKFM010000012.1, on the reverse strand, counting down.
GACATTAACGGTAGCGTTCTTCTAAATTCTCAATACGCTACCCGTAGCGTGATAACGCTGTGACCAGACACTAACTCAACCGTTAAACTTAAATAGCTGATTAATAAACCTTCCTGTTAGGAGAGCGTAGCATACGAACAGTCACGACATCGAACATGAAGTTAAACTCAATTTGTTGATTGACAGGTTAAACGCTGGTGATTATGAAGTCCATGTTGACCCAACCAACCCGAACGCAAGACACCGTATTGACCGACAAACATTGAAGCAGTTGATTAGCTCCACACTCCACATAACTGATAGGCATTGCATAAGCCAATGGATAGAATGTTTGCTTTCATTGAAACTAATAGAGCCTAACCCGCACACTCAACTGTCAGCCCAGAAGCATGTTAAAATGCCAACTATGAACACCCTCTATTTCATCAACTTCGACAAAACCATACGCCACACACACCTGTCGGACAGTTTAGGCTAATTACTTGTGTTAAGAGTCTCACAGCAAAACAGTAAGTAGGCTCAAAGCCCTCGAAAAGTCAACCTCAATTTCCAACCAATGTTGGGGTGAGGTGAAGTGAACCAGAGGGTTAACTTAGGTGACAGGCTTCAACAAAGGGTTGTCAAGGAAGGGGTGTTAGGGGGAACCAATTTTATCTAATATTCGAAAATGGGTGTGTGTGGTGGGTCATAGAACTATTAACAGTTACCGTTAAGTTATCAACCACTCAATCAATCAACCCACAGTATAGCTCTAACCCCTACCCATATCTTCATGATACATAGACGTACGGCTAATGCGTCTTCTAACTATAGATAATTAACGTTATCTGGGGTTAATAGGATGGATAATGAATTATAACGCTGTTATAATCAGTCAATCCGCAACTTCCAAGCCAAACAGCCTCAAAACAAGCCGATAATCAGCCAAAAGCCTCAATTTATACCCCCCTACACGTTCTAACCCCAGTCGATAACCGAACATATCCGTCCCCAGAAAACGCTCAGATTCTTCTTTGCGTCTGTCTTTATGGGTTGTTTGGTGTTTGGGGCTTGGTATGGTCTCATTATACAGTTTTTGTACAACTAAAGCGAAAGATTTAAATATGAGATAATAATGTTGTATTAACAATAATATGTGTTGTAATATATAAACATTACGGTGATTAAAATGAGTAAAGTAACAACAATAAGTGTTAGCCCAGAAACGTTGGCTACATGGAACGAACTAAGCGAACGAACCCGAATCCCAATTAGTAGATTATTGAAAGAAATTACTGAGAATATACAGAAACAATTAGACCTTATGAAACCAAACACTACACTCAACTTTTTGACTGACCTTTATATTGACAGTAAAACCGCTAACTTGCCCAAAACCATTATCCGACTTAGTGACGCTAACTCGTTTGGTTTAGACCATCTAACCAAAGAACAACGTGACGAAGTCTTGAAGGCGTTCGATTATGACGAGCATTTTCACGACCTACGGGAGAAACCAGAACCTCAACAAACACCGCATCCACAGATAGAGGCGAATAAGCAATGAGTAACGAACAACCACAAAATAAGGGTCGAGAAATCAAGGTTACAGTTGACAACGAGCAGATGCGAAGCATGGCTCTTGACCTTGCTAAGGAACAACTCAAAACCGAGAAATTAATTGATACGTTGGCGAGGCGAGAGGTTGCAGACGACCATAACGACTTAGCCACAAAGAAACTTCAAGTTTACGAGAAGTTTGGCGACTCAAACGCTTTAAACTGCCAAACAACCGAGGATTTAAGAAATTTTGTTACCCAGAAAGTTAATGATGCCTCAAAACCAATTCCAGCGGGAAGTGCGCCACTTAATCAAGCACAGTACGGACGGAAAGACGACCTCTATACGCATCACTACAGCGATTTTGGTTCAATGGTAAACGACCTTACAAACAAAATCCATGACCCGAACAGCACGGACGAACAGCGAAAAGAAGCACAGAGTTATTACGACTCACTTTTAAAGAAGTGGATTCAAACCCAGAAACGGAACCCCGAATCGCCTTTAGGATGGTACGACCCAAATTTACCCGAAAACCTTCCGAGCGATTTGAAACGGACTCCTGAAGGATTTTTGGTGAGTGAAAATGAAGGCGACATAAAGCGAATAACCAATAATTGGAGAAATGAGCGTTTGCGTAAAATGGGCAAACTTAACGAAAGAGGAGAAGTGATTCAATGAGTACGGTAATTGACACTAACGTTGTTTTCGAGGAGAAGGGAAAACTTTTCTTTAACAAGATGGAAGGAAAGAAAGTTATCGGTCACGTTAGCCCAGAGGATTTAGGCTATTTGAAGTTAATAAAAGCCAAAATCTTCATAGCTAAAAAAATCAGCAATGACGAAAGCCTCACGGACGAAACTATAGTGTTTACTCAAGAAATCGAATACTCAATTCCAAGTGAAGTAAGGTATGCAACGGCTTTTCTCTATAAAACTCGTAGCGGACGCATATTTTTGAAGTGGTTCGATAGCGGTTGCACAAGTGAAGTAGGCGTTAACGACAGCGAGTTTTGCCATAGAAACGCGAAAGCTGTCAAACTGCCAAACGATACGTTACTGCCTAAATCTACGCCAATCTACACTTTAAACCCCAAAACAGGGGAATTGGAGTTAGAAGTACACGTTAACTCAATATTCGAATCATAAAGGTAGGTGATATACAAAATGATGTTTGAAGAAAGTGAAGGTATGGATTCAGAAAATGGCGAAGTTACGGCAGAGGCAGATACACAAGATAACGCTTTGATGGGTAGCGGTGAAGGTTACACGTTGGATGCTGACGAGGCTAAAAAGCGCATTACTGAAAGACGAAACAAACTAATCGAGACTAAAGAAATCCCCAATGAACAGTCAAGTGACGGACATAAGAAAGAGTATTCCATAGATGACGAATACAGCGTAAAAGAAGGCAAACGGCTTAAAGTGGGTAGCGACAACAGCGGAACAGCAAAATCTCCACTTCAATAATTTAAGGTGACGGTCACGCGGGGATTTTTTGCGTTGATACCATTCTTCACATCCTTTTCCCGCGTGACTTTCATATGGCTGGGAGAGTTTGTGCCCACTCATTGGCTCTTCAATGCCTTTAAACTAACAAATAAGGAAGTAAAAATATGAAAAGTAAGAAAAAAATAGTAAAATTCGAGATTCCAAGTTGCGAACTTAAAGTCGCAAAATTCGAGAAGGTGCCAAGTAATGAGTGATAACTACGGCTCATTGGAATGGTATCGGCAACTTAGCGACACGGATAAGGCTTTTGCCTCTACTTACGGACGTTCGGCTTTAATTCAAAAGCAGAAACGTGAAGCTGAATTTCAACAGCAACAAGAACAGCAACAAGTCGAAGAACCTCAAGTTGAGGAACAAGTCGAGGAATCCGAAGAAGAGTCAGAACCTCAAATAGACCCGTTGCTGGAAGAGAAAAAGGAACTTTTAGAGCAAAAAAAGCGGATAATGGACAAGTTAGAAAATGAAATTGACGAGAAACATGTTACTGACGAAATTTTAGCGGAGTATTTAGCTGTTCCCGCATGGAGAGAGATTTTTCTCGATTACATCAGAGCCACGGGTATGCTTCTTGATGGGTACGCTGATTATTTCTTGCATACATCCATACGCAAAGGTGACGTAATCGACAGAGAGTTTGAGTTTTACAAAAACAACAAACTCGTTACGGTTGACACCACTTTCAGTACGAGCGAAGGCACCAAAACCGTGGCTGAAATAATAGCGCAACAAGAAAAGAAACGAGAAGAATATATGAAAAAAGTAAGGCACTCTGGAATTGCATCCGTGGAAAGCAACCAAAAAGCAGAGGATGATTAGCAATGTGCATGGCAACAAGCGAATGTAAACGAGGGCTTTTTGAACTGCAACAAGATATTCGCACGGTACGGGACGAGTTTCCAGATGCAATAGCTGAAGAACTCAGGGGAATCATGGAGCAAGTAAAAGACAGAGCGGTTGAATTATGCCCAAAAGACACGGGTAGTTTAGCAAGTAGCATATCACTTGAGGAAGGAACCATAAGTTCGTCTTCAACGGGTCAAGGCTCAGAATTTTATAATTGCCAAATTTACGCTGGAAACGAGAGCATCATTAATCCTAAGACGGGTAAGCCAACGTCAGAGTATGCTCAACTTGTGCATGACGGTCATGCTATGCGTGACGGTTCGATGTGGGAAGGCGAGCCTTTTCTTGAAGACGCTATGAGCGAATTTGAACCACTCTTAGAGGATGCTGTTAGCCGTGCCTTGCAATCGTTAGAAATCGGGGATTACAACGTTCCGAGCACTTACCAAAAAGGAGACGAAACTGATTAATGCTAACAGATTTAGAAATAGCCGAACTTAATGAGGGAATCAAAAAAATTAACCAACTTGGCAACGCAAAAGACGAGAAAATTTTACGTCACTTGCTTCAGCTTATACACGCTTTGGAATTAAAAGAATATTTGTTAAAGAGGAAGGCTCAAAAAGAGGCGTATGTGCGTTGATTTGTCCAAAATGCAGAAAAAAAATACTATTTACATTAAGCGAACAGCCTTTACCCATGTTTGATTTTAGCACAAACAAATGGTATCATCAACCTTGTTGGGCTAAAATGCAACTTAGAAAAAGAACGGTTAAAGAAGAGGAAGCGATAACTAAGCGTCAAAAATTGATAGCGGAGTGGAACACGTTTTAATGTTAAACGAAACCAACTTAGCTTTACGTTTTCGAGATAGGCTCATGGGAGCGGTTAACGGTGAAATTAGCCCAAAAGCGAAAGAACATTTGAACACACGGCAATATTTTGAGAAACGAAACGCGATTGAAGACGAAATTATAATTAACACATCGTTTGCTCCCAGCTTTTTCGAGAACGAAAGCACCATAAGTGAAATTGAGAATCTAAACCCAGATATAATGGACTCAAAAACCCTAATGTTATGCGTTATTTCGGCACTTCGCACATACGTTGATAACGAATTACAAGATGACCTTAAATGTCAAGCGTTACACATCCTCTATCTTAAACTCAAAAAAGAACTTAGTTTGATAATTCCCTTTGAAGAGGGAGATGGGTTTTTGTCATATATTTCTGAAAAAAACTCAAGAAACGAGTTATTGAACACTCGGCAAACGGGAAAAGTGTGTCTCCAATGTGGCAGTCATGAAATCGCCTCAAAAGGTGCTGAATGGCAATGTCGGGATTGTGGGCACCGATTCAGAAAACATTAGTAATAGTCCCCTACCCTTTTACTTCCATTTAGACGGTTTTTTTCCTAAACAAAAAAGACGTTTTTGATTATTTTCTTTTCCGAAATCCTTAGCTAATGCTTTGGAAAATACTAAGTAAAATAGAAATAAAAATAATTACCAAAAACTTTACTAAAATTTTCTCGGTTGTCATTTTTATAATTTCAAAATTTTTCCGAAAAAAACGCTATGTACCTCTTTTTAGGGCTTTGACTGTCAATTTAGCCTCAAAATCAGCTTAAAATAATCGAACAACCTCGAATCAAGCCCTTTTTAAGGCTGTTTGCCATTGCTATAAAGATAAACGATGATGCAAAATGACAGAACAAAACCAAAAGCAGTTTAACATTCAAAACCATAGTGAATTCGATGATTTCATAGCTCAAGGTTTACGGTCAGGTGGCGTTCACATCGTAGCTTCTAAAAGTCATGGCAAAAGCAGATTGATGTTTGCAATATTCGCTGAGTTGCAACAGCAAGAAAACGTCCGTGCAATAGCGTTTGACGGTTCCGAAACATGGCTTTATTCAGCGTCCAAAGTCGAAACCTTCACAGTCCAAGAAAGAGACATAGTTAGTCAAGATGTCAAAAGCACGGACGAATTCGAAAAATACGCTTTGAAGAACTGGAATTTGATAGAGTTAGCCCTCAAAACACATAAAGATTTGTTGTTCCGACTGAAAACAAGAAAACCGAGCAAAAGAGGCTATTTCGTGCGAACAGTAGTTAACTATCTTGATGCTTTGCAGAGAGCGGAAAAAGCAGAATCAGCTAACCATGAAAACACTAAAGCCATACCTATTTTATCGAAGAGGCTCAAGACTGTTTTAGCTCTCGAAGTTCTGCAAGGCTTGACATGGAAGAATTCATGTGCGTATTCAACGAGGCACGAAACAACAGGGAAGCATTCTACACAGCGTCACAGCGTTTAACGGATTTCTCAAAAACTATTCGTTCTAAACAACTGCCATGCATAGGCAAATTATCAAGTGAGGATATTACACCTAATTTAAGACGCATCGAAAAAAGCAGTAACTTGGAATTCGCAAAGATGCCACAGAAAACTTGGTTTTTCGAAGGCAAAACAATAGTTAGCCCAGAGTTTAAGCAGTCAGGTAAGCCTTACCAAATTAATGGAGCTATAAAACAACAATGGTTAGTTTCATTGCCTAAACCTAAAACTTTAACAGAAAAAATTAAAGCATGGTTCACACCTAAACCAACACAGAGACAGCAGTTTCAGCATACAACGAAAACTCGGATTCAGCAAGAACCGAATGACGACCCAAGCGTTTATAGTGACGACCCAAGAGACACTCAAGAAGACGATATGGAAGAGGATTTAGCATTATTAGATGATTCAGATATGGGATGGTAAAAATGTTAGACCAAAATAAAACCCAAAATCGAATTATCTACAGTTGCAGAAATGGATACAAATATGTATCCCTTAAAAAATGTGGAATGCCATGAAAAACATGCAGAAAAAGCAGCGGACCGGTAAAACTTACTGTTTAGGCATAGAGTCTTCAGCTGATGATTTTGGTGTTGGAATAGCAGCCTTTAACGGAGAAATACTCGCCAATAAATCCGACAGTTACATACCAGCGGAAGGTGGAATCCACCCAAGAGAAGCAGCAAGGCATCATGCTGAAGTGGCTGATAAAGTGTTAAACGATGCCTTAAGTGCAGCTGACATGAAACCACGTGACTTGTCGGTTATCGCTTTTTCTCAAGGTCCAGGTTTAGGGCCATGCTTGCGTACGGGCGCAACTGTTGCCCGAGCCTTGGCTTCGTATCTTAACATTCCACTTGTGGGTGTCAACCATTCCGTTGCGCATATTGAGATTGGAAAACTCAAAACTGGCGTTGTTGACCCAGTGACCCTTTACGTTTCAGGAGGCAACACTATGGTGACAGCTTTTGAGGCTGGGCGCTACAGAGTTTTCGGTGAGACATTGGATATTGCGCTTGGGAATTGTTTGGATGTTTTTGCTCGAGAAGCTGGTCTTAAGATTCGGAAGGGTTTGCCTCTTGGAGCTGCCGTGGAGCGGTTGGCGACTGAAGGCAAAAATTCAGTTTCTTTGCCTTATGTAGTGAAGGGAATGGATTTGTCGCTTAGCGGCTTGTTGACTGCGGCAACAACTTTGCTGCACAGAGGTGATTGTCGTTTGGAGGATTTGTGTTACAGTCTTCAGGAGAACGCTTTTTCTATGGTTACCGAAGTTACTGAGCGTGCGTTGGCGCATACGGAGAAGAGGGAGGTCTTGTTAACTGGTGGGGTTGCAGCTAATAAGCGGTTGCAATCCATGCTTAGCGTTATTGCACAGGAGCATGATGCAAGGTTTAGCGTGGTTCCGCTTGAGTTTGCCACAGACAATGGCGCTATGATCGCTTGGACAGGCTCATTAGCTTACAGGCATGGGTTAGTTACGCCTTTGGACGAGAGTTTTGTAAAGTTGCGATGGCGAGTAGATAAGGTGGATGTGCCATGGATACAGTAGCCAAGGTAACGCTTCTTAAGAAGGGCGCCGAAGCCAGCTTATACCTCGCCGATTGTCATGGACGAAAAGTGATTCTCAAGGTGCGAATCCCTAAAAAATACCGTCCATTAGCTTTGGATGAGCAGATTCGAAGTTACCGAACAGTACATGAACCACAGTTAATTCATGAAGCGAAAGCGGCTGGAGTACCGACCCCTCTGATATACATGGTTAACGTTCCAGAAGCTTCGATTACGATGGAGTTTTTGGAAGGACAGCAGATTAAGCAGCTTTTGAATAATGTTGAGGAAGGCAAGCGGCGAGAATTATGCGTTAAAATCGGCGAATTAATCGGAAAACTTCACAGACAAGGCTTAATTCACGGTGACTTGACAACCTCAAATATGATTCTGAGTCCTGAGGGCAAAATTTTCTTTGTTGACTTTGGTTTAGGCGAGAAGAACTGTGAGTTAGAGGCTAAGGGTGTGGATTTGCATTTGATGAAACGAGCGTTGCAGAGTACGCATTATCAGTTCTGGGAAGAATGCTTCAGAAATGTGTTTTCTGGTTACTCGTTGGTTTTAGGTGTCGAGGCAGCTGGAAAGGTTTATGAGAAAATAAAGGAGATAGAAAGGCGTGGTCGATATGTCGAAGAGAGAAAACAATAGCCGAAGCTTTAGTTTCAAGGGAAAAGTTGTATTTTTTGCCACAGGCAACATTAACAAGTTTAACGAGGCATGCAGTATCTTAAGCTCTTTTGGAATTGCGCTCGGAATGCTACGCGTAAAGGGCGATGAGATACAAAGCGGCAGCTTAAAAGAAATCGCTCAAGCAAGCGCCATAAACGCGTATAAGCGGTGCCATTTGCCTATTTTTGTTGAAGATGCAGGTTTATTTATTGATGTTTTGAGTGGCTTTCCCGGTCCTTATGCGGCTTATGTCTACAAGACGCTTCATAACAGTGGCATATTGAAGTTGATGGAAAACGTGAAGGAGAGGCAAGCGAAGTTCCAATCAGTTATCGCTTACTGCGACGAAACCCTTTGCGAACCAAAATACTTCGACGGCGAATCCATCGGCGAAATAACCTTAACAGAGCACAGACAGCAGGGAAAATTAGCTTTTGGCTTTGACCCGATTTTTCAGCCACTTGGAAGCAGTAAATCGTTTGCGGAAATGACTACTGAAGAGAAGAATGGTTTGTCGCACAGAGCAATGGCCATACGGAAATTTGCTCAATGGTACAAAAGAGGGCGTTGACTCATTCATTAAGCTAAGCAAGATGTGTGCGCTTGTCTGAGACTTTGATCCCTAAAGTGGTTTATTCCAAAATTGGAAACTCTTGATTAACATTAATTTGAGAAGCCCCTTGATGCTCATCTAAACCGTTTTTTCACTTTAACAGTCACTTACAGAGTCCGTTTTATCTGATTTAATAATAATTAAGATAAATCTCTGGATTGGCGGATTAAGAATATAAGTTGCACTAGACATAAGGAACGGCAGGCGCCGTCTCTAATTTTGGTCAATCGGGTTTGGCTGTTTTAGCGATTACTTTATGTTGAATGTGTTCTTGGAGAACTCTGGGTACTTTACGTCATAACGTTTAAAACGGTTAGCAAGAAATCAACTTAGCGATGGCTATGGACAGACAAGAAGCAGCTAAGGTGCTAAGTGAGATTCTGAGCGAATGCAATGGCTCACTCTTAATGAGCAGCGTTTCAATTTCACACATTTCACCAAACAAAACAGCAGGTTCTTCTTTCGAATTGAAAATAAACTGCGAGCTTGATGACTATTTAAGAAAGTGCATTAACGCTGTTCTTGAGAGACACAAATTAGCGATAAGAGAATTAGCTAACTCGGTTATCATTTACCGCCCAATTACTTAACCGAGCGTGCAAATCATCAAATAATCCTTACCGTAATCTATTCTTAGTTTATGGCTTTTAACATAATCTTCCAATTGGTTGAAACATGGTTCATCAGCTGAAACCACATCAGTTAGAACTACGTAGCCATCTGTTTCAGTATCACAAATGCCCCACTCAATAAACCCTTTGAATACTTTTGGATGGCAGGTGGGAAACTTCTTTGAGAGTTCTATTGCTTCAGCAAAATCCATGCAAACTAACCCAATTAACATACATTTTGCTACATGAAATACTTAAAGAGTTGTGATTACAAATAAGTACCAATACATTTTATTTGGTTTTTACCATGTGTAAAGCGCCAAAAATCGAACCCAATCGTTCGTTATTGGTGCGTACATACATTGTTACACTACTTTTGTTAAAGAAACACGAAGAAACAGTTTTCCACCGCACATAAGGGCTCTAAAGGTAATTTGCCTTGACTTTACATTAGCTCAATCCAACAAACATTTCAGAAGTAAATCTGGCATTTCGGACAGCACTTAAAGTCACCTCCAATAGGTTTTCCGCAGCATCGCAGGGTTTAGATAGTTCAAGCATTCCAGCAATGGAAGAATAAAATGGTTAAAAAGCAAGTGTTGAAACGACCTTCCGTTGCAGTGGAGGGATTAGTTGAAGTGAAGCGGTGGAAAGCGCTTGTTGAGTTTAATGAATGCCAGCAATTCAAGTTTAAGTTTTTAACCAGACAGGCTTTCCGTCGAATACTTCCCTAAGTTGAGGCTCGGGACATTGCAAGCCCAAAGTTGTGAAAACGCTTTCTTCTGTCTCGCCAGCCACCGCAACTTTATCTTTTATCAGCCCTTCGCTGTACTTCAACCTAAAACCTTTTGACAGGGCATGACTCGCAAGCCACATGTTATGGTCTGCAGAACCCGTGCGAATAAGCTCTTGAATGCCAAACGTTTGCTCAGTGGCACGGTAAAAATCAACTTGAAAAAGGCTGTTTTCAAAGGGGTAGTTTAGTTTTATCACGCTTTTCCCCGAACAAATAACCATGGCCTTTTTTAAGGCTTGAACAATTTTGCCCCAGTTACATTCAGTCCCAACTGCAACAAAATCTACGTCACCGACCGTTGGCTTCTGCCTTCTGATGGAGCCGACTATCTCAAGCTTATCGCATAATGGCTTGACAATACTTTCAACTTGTTTAGCAAGTATCTGTGCCTTCGCCAACTCAAGCTTTGATAAAACTATAGGCTCTTCTTCGCCGAACAATTTAGCCTGCTTCATTGCTCCATTCTCCCCATTGCTTGACCGTAAATTGATGCTATAAAAGTTTGGTTTAGGGCACCTCTAAAGAACAATGCAATATTAATTCGGAAAGAGAGAGAAAGCCAAAAATCGAAATAGTTCTGCCTGTGGTTGGAGCTACTCTTAAATATTGGTGTTCCGTGGGTTAGTGCAGAGTTTAAGGTGTAACGATGCCAAAGCAGGAAAAAGGAAAATCCCATTCAATGCGACCTGTCAGCCGAAGGCCTCCAAGTTGGTGCAAGTATCAGACTGAAGAAGTAGAATCATTCATAATTAAATTGGCAAAGGAAGGCCAATCACTTAGCAGCATAGGAACCATCCTTAGGGATCAATACGCAATCCCACTGGTGAAGCCCATAGTGGGCAAAAGCATAAGCGACGTTCTTGAAGGCGCAGGATTAGCCCCATCACTGCCAGAAGACCTATCAAACCTCATGAAGAAAGCTCAGAGCCTCGCGGTTCACATGGATAAAAACAAGAAAGACCTCCATAACAAGCGCAACATGCAGATAATTGAAGCCAGAATCCACAAACTCTCACGTTACTACAAACGTGAAGGCATTTTATCAAAGAACTGGAAATACGAAGCCAAAATCGCCTCCGTAACCTAAACGCTTTTCTTCAATTTTTCGAGTTTGTGTTCTGCTTTTTTGAGCGCCAGCTTTAAATTTAATCAAAGCCTTTAGCCAAAGAGTGACTAAACTATGGCTGCACAGCAAACATCCATTGAACGCTTTCTAGCATCAGCCAAAGAAGCATCAAAAGTAATTCTGGAAACAGTTCAGAAAGATGGCTTCATCCATGTTTTCTCACATCTTGATGCTGATGGGGTTGCAGCTGCAGGCGTAATGGGGAAAGCGCTCTATCGCCTTGATGCCAAGTTTCGAATAAGAGTTACTCAATGGGTTGATGAGAAAATCATCGGTGAAATCGTTGCGGATAAGCCGCAGTTGGTTATTTTGACGGATTTTGGAAGCGGCTACCTCAACCTGTTAACTGAGAAAATTCCAAACGTTAAAGTTCTAATTCTTGACCATCACCAGATAACGGGCACCTTGGCTAATGAGAATTTTGTTCAGGTAAACCCTCATTTGTTTGGTATCGATGGAGCGACGGATGTTAGCGGTTCAGGCGTTGCTTATTTTGTGGCTAAAGCAGTAAACCTGGTGAATATGGATTTGGCGCCAATAGCTTTGGTTGGCGCTCTTGGAGACATGCAAGACAAATATGAACAGAGAAAATTATGCTGCCTAAACGAGATAATAGTTAACGATGCAGTATCTGCTGGTTTGCTTAAAGTTGAGAAGGATTTAACGTTTTTCGGCAGAGAAACCCGGCCAATCCACAGGACACTGGCTACTACGACTAACCCGTTTATTCCAGGCTTAAGCGGAGAAGAAGACAAAGCTTTAGCTTTCCTTGCAAGTTTAGACATTCCGATCAAGCAAGATGAAAAGTGGCGGGCACTCCGCGACCTAAACGAAGACGAAAAGAAACGATTATGCTCTGCTTTAGCGGACCATTTGCTGTCCAGGGGGTTGCATTTGGAAGTTGAGAACCTGATCGGATACATTTATGTTTTAAATATGGAAGAGCCAAACACTTCGCTGAGGGATGCAAGGGAATTCGCTGTGGTGCTGAATTCGACTGGACGCATGGATCGACCGAGCTTGGGCATTGCCATCTGCATGGGTGACCGCGGAGCAGCCCTTGAGGAAGCCAACAAGATCCTTGAAGATTACCGGAAAAGCATTAACAAGTATCTTGGTTGGGTAATGGAAAAACCTGAACGCATGCGAGAACTCCAAAACATCTATGTTATTTACGGTGAAAACTTTATCAACGAAAAAATAATAGGCACTGTCTCCTCCATAATCGTCTCAGGTCTCGCGAACTCTGAAAAACCGCTCATAGCATTTGCTAACGTTGAAAAAGAACAGGCAGCCAAATTCTCGGCGAGAACAACGGAAACAGCAATCCGCAAAGGCGTAAACCTAGGCGAAGTAATGCGGTTAGCTTCCGAAACCTATGGCGGCAAAGGCGGAGGACACAACATCGCAGCAGGCGCCCAAGTGCCGTTAGACAAGATTGAAGATTTCGTTAAAACTGTGGATACGTTAGTTGGTAAACAGTTGAGGGGCGAGAAAGTTGGAAGCGACAATAACGCTTGAATACGTTGATGTGAAGACTGCAGAAGCAGTTGCCAATGCGGTTTCTCCAGATAACTTCAAAACGCCAATTGGACTACACGTTAAAACAGTAAGGAAAGATACAAAAGTTGTGACCGAGATACAATGCGAAAGTAAACTCTCGACTTTCACCGCCACCATTGACGATTTACTTTTCAGCGCATCAACCGCGGAAAAAACACTTCGAACCATCAAGAAAATATAGAAAGCACAATCAACCGCATAAGCGTTAACACTTTTCAAAATAAATAAAGTGCAGGAGTTGGTGGTGCGATGGTGTGGTTTGCGTCTTGGCTTAAGTTCTAAATATGGCCTTGTTTACTGTAAAGTAAATAAATAAGCGAACACAACATTAAAGAAACTTTGACTTTGGTGAATTCAGGTGAAGCGAGTCCCAGCAGCATTCATGATTACAGTTTTCTTATTGCTAGTTTTCTTCCCTATTATTTTACGTTCGGGCACTGTTTTGGCTCAATCCACTAGCTACAGCATTAATGAGGTGGATCATCAGATTGAAGTAATGTATTCGGGGCAAGTGATAATTCAAGATACGATTCATGTTTCCGGGCAAGTAGCTGACGGCTTCACGATTGGGTTACCCTCTAAATACAGTGCTGATATCCTCAAAGCTGTGGCGTACGACGCAAACAACGTTTACCCAATAAGTTTAGGTGTCCAATTAGGTGATCGAAGCGGATTTTACGGCGCAGAAGTAAGTTTCAACGGACAATCACCCAGCGTTTTCACAGTCGCCTTTGTTCTATCCAGTGGTCTTATTACCGAACAAGATTCCTCTGATTACGCGCTTAATTTTCCAGCTTACCCATGCCTCACACAAAATGTTGCTAGTTGCAACGTAACAATAACTCTTCCAAGCACTCCCACAATCATAACTATCGCAAAAAGCGATGGAAACGTATACACATCCAGCTACATTACACAAAACGTGCCTGCATACACTTATTCAATAGGTGAAGCAACCTTCACAATAACAAGTGGAACGCTACAGTTAACCAGCATAAGCCAGCTAAACCGCCAAATAACCGTTGATCCAACTGGAAAAGTAAGTTCCTCAGATAGCTACCACATGACCAGCAACTCAACGTCAACGATGACGTCTTTCATTTTGGATTTACCAGCTGCTGCCTCAAACATAGTTGTAAAAGACGAAATTGACAGGGTATTAACGACCGCTACTAGCTCCATAATAGGCGACATTTTGCAGGTTAATGCAACTTTGATAACATACTTGACAAGTGGCCAAGCTACGATCATCACGGCTGACTACAATCTACCAAGCGCAACCATTCAAGGTTCCCAATACACCTTAAATGATTTCAAACTTTTCCCAGATTTTGATTATTACGTTAACCAAGCCACTTTTACTTTTAATCCACCTGAAGGAGCAACGATTGTAATGCCGCAGTTATCATCTCTTGATTCCTCCTCAACATTGACAAGGAACTCCTTCCAAGACACTCTTACAATAACGAGAAATGGCATAAGCAGTTTGGATTACAGCCTTCCTGAAAGCAATATTGTGCAATTTTCATATGACTATAATCCAGTTTGGGTTTCTTTTTTGCCCACCTTTTGGGTTTCATTCTTAGCGGTGATTGGATGCATAGGTGCTGTTATCTATAGAAGACGCAAGCCGAGCGAAAAGGAAACAACAATAACCAGAACACCAGCTCTAAAATCGGCGCATGTAACGTCCGCCCAACAAGCGAAAGGCATTGAGCCTATTGCTGGTCAACATGTTACTGCAGAAAACATTAGGGAATTCACTGATGCTTATGAAGAGAAAAAAGAGTTAAATGCAGAATTGAAATCGCTGGATGCAAGAGCCCAGAAAGGAAAGATGCCAAGACGACAATATAAGGTTCAACGCGGAGCCATAGAGACTCGTCTAGAAACACTGGCACGAAATATAAGCAGACTTAAAGACGCGTTTCGAAATTCAAGCCGTGCGTACGCGGATTTAATTGAACAGCTTGATTCTGCAGAAGAAGATCTGGTTGAAGCTGAAGAAAACATCAAAAACCTTGAATCACAGCATAGCAAAGGCGAAATTTCCATAGAAACGTACAAGAAAAATATCCTGGACGCCCAGAAACGCAAGGACAGAGCTGAGTCAACTATTAACGGAATCCTGCTAAGAATACGTGAAAAAACACGCTCATATACCTAAACCCTTTTATTTCACACAATAGCTCTCCAATAAAAAATTGCAGAGGTAAAACAAAAATGGTAAAAATAGTTGTTGATCCTAAATGCACCGGATGCGAAACATGCGTAAACACTTGTCCTGTAGGCGTATATGAAGTCAAAGACGGCAAATCCGTACCATCCAAAATAAGCGAATGCTTAGTCTGCAGAGCATGTGAAGCTCAATGCCCTGAAGGTGCAATTCAAGTAATCGAGTAAATCTGAAGCTTAAAGCTTCTTGAATTGCGCGTGTATCTCTCCATCATTAGCTGAGAGATTATTTCCTTCTCTTTATTAGCAACCGTTTTGTGCGGATTATAATGCTTGTAAAAATTTAGGCTTTTTTAACGTAATAAGTTTCTATTAAAGTTAAGATAGCCGCTACATCGTTTAGTTGAAAAAACGTTTGTCAATCTTCAATATTTCTTAGAAATCTCATAATTTTTGCAATTTGCGCAGCCGTGGCACGGTCGACTTTTTGTTCTTCTTCTATGTTCTTGAGCGGAATAGCGGTTACCATGCGCAACGTATTGGTTGCTTTTGTTATAACGATTCCGTTGGCAGGTACTTCGAACTTCGAAGTTGCGGCAAGACTGTGGCTAAGTGTTTTAACCTTTTTGTGTTATTTCTTGGAACATGATTAACGTAAAATTACATTTTTCGCACAAATTATCTTCAGTTGCAGTCAGTTAAAATCTCTTGCAACATTGCCGTGTTAATTGTTTTTCGAAATTTAGTTTGATCTTACAGGTAAAAGTTATATGCTAAAGGTATGTTTAGTTCTGTTTATGCCAGATAAAATTCACTGTGCACACATACTCGTAAAAACAGAAACAGAAGCCAAAAACGTCAAAGCTCGACTCGACAAAGGAGAAAAATTCGGCGCTATAGCCCAAAACGTTTCACTCTGCCCATCCGGAAAGAAAGGCGGAGACCTTGGCACTTTTACAAGGGGGAAGATGGTTAAGGAGTTTGAGAAAGCGGCCTTCGTACTTGAGAAAGGTCAGACTTCTGATCCTGTTAAGACGCAGTTTGGGTACCACATAATTAAACGGGTAGAATAACCCATAGGACGAAAGCGTAGGTTAACGCTTTATTGCGCCTGCGTTATCCTCCAGACTTAATTCATAACGCTGGCGCTAAAAATACAGGCCAATCAATTGTGAAAAACGAAAACCTATCACATAGGGAACGTTTACTAATTCTTGTTTGCACAGTGTTTCTTGCAGGTTTTTTGCTTGTGGCATTTTTAGAGCAAGCTTTCACTCACTTGACGTTGGAGTTAACGTTTGGATTCCATCGATTCAGTCAAGCTCATTCACTTTTATGGCCGAAGGAATTGCGGCTGCTTTTGATGCTACAAGTCTATTCCTATTTCCGTGGTGCTCGCGGCTTATCTTTTCATCAAGAATTACAGAGCTGAGAGCTCTTTGCTGCTTGGCGCTATGGGGGGAGAGGCATTAATCGTTTCGTTTGTTAAAGGTTTGGTTCAATCGCCCAGACCTTTGAATGAATTAGTTGTTGAGTCTGGGTTTTCTTTTCCAAGCGGTCATACCGCTGGAAGTGTAGTATTTTGTGGTTCCCTTGCTTTTATTGCTTGGCAGCGCTGGAAAAGTACAAGAGCACGAGCACGATTGGCCTAGGAGCTGTTGCATCAACTTATGTCGTGAGTTTTAGTCGAATATACTTGAACGTTCATTGGTTTAGCGATGTTCTTGGCGCAGGCTTGCTTGGAGTTTTTTGGCTGTCTTTTGCAATTTTAGTGTTCCAAGTCTTGGAGGGAATGCGTTTGTTTCAATCGGAAAGATTTTGCTCGATTGCAGTGTTTCTTTTTGTTGTGGCTATTGCTGTTGGAATTTTTGTTGTGGTGGAGAGTTTGTTTGGTTGACTATTCTTTCTCCTTGTGATTGATCAAAAGATATATCTTTTTCAGACACATTTATATTGATAAATCCCAAATATTCATATGCTAACATAAAGAGAGAAAATTATGACGAAAATACGCGACCCCGTATGCGGCATGGATGTTGACACAGAAACAGCTATAAGCAGAAAGATAGGCGACCGAACGTACTACTTCTGCAGCCAACAATGTGCTGACGTCTATACGGCACCAGAACGCGAATTAAAAGCTATGCAGCGCAGAGTGGCAGTCACCTTAATCGGCGTAGCAGTAGCTCTAGGCTTGCGGGTACTCACACTTTTCGGTCTAGTGGCCGCCATAATGTATTTTGACGTAGTCGGCGGACTAAGAGTTTACGACATTGCAATATTCATTGTTTCAACACCCGTGATCTGGATAGCAGGCTTCAGGATATACAAAGGGGCATACCTGTCGCTCAGAAACCGAAACGTAAACATGGATGTGCTCGTTTCCGCAGGAGTCCTCGCAGGCTAGATTTACGGTGTCATAAACGTGTTTTTCCGCCCAGCCGCCGAAGCAGGCTCAGGTTACTTGGAAATAGCCATAGGCATCCTAGCCTTCGTTTTACTAGGAAAATACATCGAGGAATTAATACGCAGACGCTCAGCCGCCTCAATACGTAAACTTTTAGAACTTCAACCAACGATGGCCAGGGTAATTAGAGACGGAAAAGAAGTTGATTTATCAAAAGACGAAGTCCAAATAGGCGACACAATAATAGTTAAGCCAGGCGAAAAAGTCCCGATCGACGGTACCGTAACCGCTGGCTATTCGTCAGTGGACGAAAAACTCCTCACAGGCGAAAGTATCCCTGTGGAGAAAACTGTCGGAAGCGAGGTCATTGGTGCTTCAATCAACAAAAATGGGCTCCTAACAATTAAAGCTACAAGAATCGGCCAAGACACCGCACTATCACAAATCGTGCACTTGGTTGAAGAAGCACAGGCCTCAAGTGCTCCAGTGCAAAGGTTCGCAGACCGCGTCATCACGTGGTTTGTTCCCTTGATATTCACCGTAGCAGCCGTCTCATTCAGCTACTGGTACATAACAAGCGGCTTCACAAAAGCATTCCTAGCCCTGTTAGCCGTGTTGTTAATCTCTTGCCCATGCGCTTTAGGCATCGCAACTCCGACAGCGATTCTTGCAGGTGTCGGAAAAGGCGCAGAATACGGCGTACTCCTACGCAGTGGAGAATACGTTGAAAAAGCGAGAAAACTCACAACCGTAATATTCGATAAAACCGGCACTTTGACAAAAGGAGAACCAAGCGTAACCGACATCAAAACCTATAACTCCTACACTGAGCAAAACGTCCTGGAATATGCCGGAGCAGCTGAGAAAGGTTCGGAACATGCCTTGGCTGAAGCAATACTCACCAAAGCCGAAGCCGATAAAGTAAACATTCCTCAAGCCGACAGTTTTGAAGCTTTACCCGGCAGAGGCGTCCGATGCATTATCGGAGGCGCAATGGTTTTGCTTGGAAATCGCAAGTTAATGCAGGAACAAAATGTCGTCATCAGCGAGTTAGAGACTGATCTTACATCGCTGGAAGCGCAGGGAAAAACCGTCATGATACTAGCCGTCGGTAGCCATGCTGCTGGGTTAATTGCGGCCATGGATACTACAAAAGAGAACGCTGCCCAAGCCATAGAACAGTTGAAGGATATGAATCTTGAAGTTGCGATGCTGACAGGAGATAACGAGCGAACCGCCAAAGCCATAGCCGAACAATTAGGCATAACCCAAGTTATTGCAAACGTTCTACCTTGGCAGAAATTGGATGTCATCAAAAGATTGCAAAGTGAAGGAAAAATCGTAGCCATGGTTGGTGACGGAATAAACGATGCACCAGCATTGGCCCAAGCAGACATCGGCATTGCTATTGGAAGCGGAACCGACATTGCCAAAGAAACAGGCGGAATAGTTCTGATCCGAGATGACTTGCGAGATGTAGCGTTAGGCGTTGAACTTAGCAAGAAAACCATGCGGAAAATCGATACTAACCTGTTCTGGGCTTTCGCCTACAACACAGTTATGATTCCTATCGCAGCGCTGGGTTTGTTGAATCCAATATACGCGGCGGGGGCAATGGCAATAAGCAGTTTAACCGTAGTCAGTAACTCGGCACTGCTGAAGTTGGCTAAGTTTAAATCAAGCAAAGTAAATCAATAAAATGTCCAACGTGAGGTGAAAAATGATTATGGCTAAAGATCCAGTTTGCGGTATGATGGTTGACGAGAAAAAAACAAAATTCAAATCCGATTACAACGGAAAAACTTTCTATTTCTGCGCTGCCACCTGCAAAACCACTTTCGACAAACACCCAGCAAAATTCGCTGGCGGCTCTGGGAAAACCAAGACATAACTGCGGATGCTACGTTCACTTCCTGGCTGTTAGGTTCTGTTTTCTTTTCTGTTTTTAGCTCTTTCTTTTTCTATCGCTTTCTTTACTTCTTCTGGGTTGTGAAGCGCCAATGGGCAAAATAGGCTCTTTGGCTTCTGGGTCGAAGTTCATAATTGCAGTGCACGGGTAACCGTGATGCGCCTTGCCGAAAGTTGCAGATTACACGCTCCGTGAAATCCTTGTTATAAACAAGCACTAAAGCTAAAGATTCACTATTGCCTTTTTTACTCAGACTTTAAATGCTCGCTTTCTAGAACGCACCCAACAGCACATGTTCCGCAAACAAGTCCTCATTAAACGCTCCGACAAACTCAACTTTTTCATTAATAATTATTTTCGGAACACCAATCACATTGTACTTCACGGCCAAATCTGGAAACTCGCTGCTGTCTATTACGTCCGCTTTCACCATGTCGCATTCAATAGCCAATTTATGTGCAACCGCCGCAGCCGCAGGGCAATGGGGGCAGGTTAAGGTGACAAAAACTTGAATGTGAACTGGAGATTTGACTTCTGCCAAAATTGACTTAGTTTTGTCTGAAAGGTCCGTTTTGCCCTTTGAAACATTAATGATTGCCTCTATTAAAGTTTGAAGTTCATATCCATATGGTATGCCGTATATTCTCACGCCATAATCTTTCTTGCCTATTATTGCTAAGGCTGGAATCTTGTCAATATTATATTCCTTGGCTTTAGCGCTGTCAGCCACAAAATCATAAATCTCCGTCGTTATCTTGTCACTGATAGTGGCTAATTCTTGAGCAAGTTTTCTTGTGTCAGAGCAGAATCGGCATTCCAATTCTTGAGTGAACATGACAATTCTTACTGGGTCAACTAGTTTCTCTTTAAAATCGTTTTTAAGTAATTCTTTCTTGTCATCAGGAATCAAACTCAAACTTTTTGCCTCCACAAAGGATGGTTTGCCAGTTCAGTTTGGCATCTACAGATAAACTTTGTAGTCCCCAAATATAACTGTAGAGCTTAAAGTGGCTGAATTTTTTTGGGCAACGAAACTATTATAAGAGTATTTATGATGATGAGATTTTCTGTCGGTTAAGGAATAAAATCCGGGACTATATTTTAACAAGGAGAAAAAACAAAAATGGTTAAAGTAACCTTAAGAGAAGGCGTAAACTGGGTTGGCGTTGTTGACTGGAACATACGAGACTTTCACGGCTATGTTACCAACCGAGGTAGCACGTACAACGCATACCTAATTTCCGATGAGAAAACAGCGCTAATTGACACTGTAAAAAGCACATTCTCCAATGAACTCATCGAGAAAATCTCTGAAGTAACAAGCTTTGACAAAATTGATTACATAATTGTTAATCATGTGGAAATGGACCACTCAAGCAGCTTGCCGGTGATTGCTAAGCTTGCAAAAAGCGCCAAGATAATCGCTTCCCAAAGAGGAAAAGACGCTTTAATTAAGCATTATGGGGCAGACTTCAATAAGGTTGAAACTGTAAAAACCGGCGATGAACTTACGCTTGGAAAGCGGAGATTGCAGTTTCTCGAGGCGCCTATGCTGCATTGGCCCGACAGTATGTTCACTTACCTTGTGGAAGACAAAATCCTGATGCCTAACGACGCTTTCGGACAACACTTCGCCACTTCAGGGCGGTTTGATGACGAGGTTGACGAACAAGTACTAATGGAAGAAGCTACAACTTATTACGCTAATATTTTGACACCTTTTGCATCACTTATAACAAAAAAGATTCAAGAAGTTGTTCAAATGGGGATTCCCATCGAGATGATTGCACCGAGCCACGGCGTAATTTGGCGAAAAGACCCGTCGAAGATAATTAATGCTTACTTGAACTGGAGCTCAGGCAAAGCTAAACAAAAAGCAGTTATAGTTTTTGATACAATGTGGGGCAGCACAGATAAAATGGCAAGATCCATGGCTGACGGCATAATCAATCAAGGTGTCGAGGTTAAACTTCTCAAGCTTCGAGCTACAGATAACACCGAAGTAGTAACAGAAATTCTAGACGCAAAGGCAGTGATTGTGGGTTCGCCAACGTTAAACAACCAAATGTTCCCAACCATAGGCTCATTTCTAACATACATCACCGGTTTGAAGCCCAAAGGCAAACTATGGAGCTTCTTTGGCTCTTACGGCTGGGGAGGTGGAGCAGTTAAAGGCATGGTCGAAACCGCTAAAAAAGCTGGGTTTGAAGTGTTTGAACCAGGAATTGAAGTGAAATACGTTCCAGACCAAGAAGATATAAAGAAATGCTTTGAATTTGGGCAACAAATCGCCCAAAAAATCAAAGCCTAACCCATTTTTTAGGCGGGTTTTAAGAATTTCTCTTTAGGCGAACCGCAGATTGGGCACCTATCAGGCGCCGAACCTTCAACTGTGTTTCCACAGACGCTGCACACATAATAGTCCACTTTGGCAAGTTCAGTTTTATTTTTTAAGGCATCAAGCGCTTTTTGGTATAGGCCTGCGTGGATTTGCTCAACCTTGTTTGCAAGGTCAAAGCTCCATACAGCTTGCTTATTTCCTTCTTTTTTAGCTTCAGCGATAAATTCAGGATACATCTTTTTGAACTCGTACGTTTCTCCAGTAATCGCTGTGCCTAAGTTTCCAACAGTTGATTTTACTTGTCCAGTTATTTGCAAATGGTTTAGGGCGTGGACTGTTTCTGCTTGAGCCGCAGCCTTAAACAACTTAGCAATCTGTGTTAAGCCTTCTTCCTCCGCCTTCTTAGCGAAAGCCAAATACAATCTGTTAGCTTGGGATTCGCCTGCGAAAGCAGCCTTCAAGTTCTCATCAGTTTGGGTCATAAAATTCACCAGAAAACAGTAAATAACAAGCAAGTAATAAGCTATACTAACGCGACAGAGCGATGTGCACTAGTAATTGGAGTATCTTTCCTGGCTTTGATTTGAATCAGCATTCGCGCATATTAATCAACGACTCAGCACAGCTTAAAGCAAAGTATATTAGTTGTTTTTTCCTTTGGTTTGTTTGATTTTTGGTGAAATTATGGAGAAAGTAAAATCTTTTACTCTACCCAAACTGCCCTATGATTACAATGCTCTTGCGCCACACATTTCTGAGCAGCAATTAAAACTTCATCACGACAAGCACCACCAAGCCTACGTGAACGGCGCAAACGCGGCTTTTGAAAAACTTGACAAAGCACGCAGCGAAAACGCTGAAATCGACATGAAGGCCATGTTGAAAGAGTTATCCTTCAATGTTGGTGGACATATTCTGCACACCGCATTCTGGGAAAACATGGCGACAGCAGGCAAAGGCGGAGGAAAACCAGGAGGAGCCGCAGCCGACATGATTGATATGGGATTTGGAAGTTTCGAGCGATTCAAAAAGGAATTCACGATGGCCGCTACAAGCGTTGAAGGTTCAGGATGGGCTGCCTTAGCCGTACATACTTGCATCGGAAGACCACTGATAATGCAAATCGAAAAGCACAACGTGAACGTTTATCCAACATTCAACATCTTGATGGTTTTGGACGTTTGGGAGCACGCTTACTATCTCGACTACAAAAATGAACGGCCAAAATTCGTCGAAGCCTTCTGGAACATCGTCAACTGGGATAGAGTTAACAAAAACCTCAGTCTCTTTAAGTAAGTAAGCTTTTTCACTGCTTACTTTTTTTCTTTAGCTTACGCTTTATTTTTTTAGTTAGTTTATAAAAATAGAAGCGCCCTAAAAAATTAGCGCTTGTCTTTATGGTGGTGGAGTTATTTTTATCGCTTGCGCTGGGCATTGCATTTCGCAGGCTAAGCATTGTATACAGTCTTTCTCCCGGGCAGGGTCAGATTTCCTCTCAGAAAGCGGGTGCCCAGGAGATTCAGCCCAATCGTACAATGACACTGGGCAAACGTCAATGCATTCACCGTCTCCAACGCAAGAATCCCAGTCGACAGCGCTGGTTGTTCCATGAATTCCTAGTTTTTGTGGGGGTTCCACTGGTCCCCATACTTTATGTCCGTTATGTTCACTTACAACTTGTCGTTTTGTTTGAAAATCGGGGTCTATTGGCAAAAGTTTTCACCAGTTTTTTTATGGGAAGTGGCAAATATTAGGCTTTCTACTTAACGATTTTTTCCGCAAAGCATTTTGGGATAAGTATCTTATTCCTAAGTGGTTTAAATGACTAAATACAATTTGCCCGCTGGCATGAGATACTCCACTCTTGAAGAAAGGAAACAATTCTACACCCTAGAATTCAATCTTCAAAAAGTAGCTTCATGGTTCAGAGATGGGCTTGGCAAAACAAAGTTCGCAGTAATCATAGGGAGACACACAGGAATTTACCCAGAAAAATACAAGGAAGATGCATCGACCACCATAATAATCGACGAATACACAAACTTAGAAGACGTGAAACAACAAATAATCGAGTTTTTGCCCGAAGCAGTTTATTACGACCGAAATGTCTACGACGAAAACGACCATAAAATTGGTCAAGAGCTCGCTTTAGACCTCGACCCAGAAAACATAACCTGCCCAATCCACGGTAGCCTGGCGGATAAAATGAAGAGGCTTCAAGGGCTGAGCTTTTGTGAGTTAGAGTTAAATATGGTTAAGCAAGAAGCAATCGACCTCTACGAATATCTTGCGAATTGTTTTTCTGAGGTTAGGGCGGTCTATTCTGGCAGAGGCTTCCACCTACACGTTTTAGACCACAAAGCCTACATGTTGAATGCTAAAGAGAGACTGGACCTTGCACAACAAGTAAAAAGCGCTGGATTTCACATTGATGAATGGGTAACCTCTGGAGAAATGCGTTTAATTCGGACCCCCTACAGCTTAAACGGGTTAGTGTCAAGAATTGCGTTACCACTAAAAAAAGATGAACTGGAAAGCTTCGACGCTATCCATGACGAAAGGTGCCTGCCAAAATTCCTGAGTAAAAAGCTTACTTTTTAACTTCTTTGGCTTTTTTCTCTTTCTTGGCATAATAGGCTTTCTTTTTCTTTTCTTCTTCTGCTTTTGTTGGTTTTGGCATCAAAACCCTCAATAAAGTTATCTGTAACTCGCATAAAAGATTTTCCAACCCCAGAAAATAACGTTGAAAAGTTTATTTGTTAATTAACGTTTCACTTAACTTGTGTGAGGTTTTGTTATGGAGCGATTCGATGTAATCGTAATAGGTTCAGGCTCTGGAATGATTGTTGCTTCCGCAGCAGTAGAGCAAGGTTTCAGAACCGCAGTGATTGAGCATGGAAAAATGGGCGGCACATGTATAAACGTGGGCTGCGTCCCATCAAAAATGCTGATTTACCCAGCAGATGTGGTTGCTACGCTTAACAATGCAGGGAAATTGGGTGTCCATGCAACCATGGATTCAGTTGACTTCAACAATATTATGACTAGGATGCATGCGCTAGTTGATCGTGACTCGGGGGATCAGGCAAAAGCAGTGGAAGCCACTCCTAACTTGACTTGGTTCAAGGAAACAGGGGAGTTTATCTCCGATTACACAATGCAAGTGGGCTTGCACACTATTACTTCGGAAAAGATCTTTATTGTTTCAGGCTCTCGCACTGGAAAACCAGCTATCGAGGGTATAGAAAACATAGATTACTTAACTAGCGACACTGTATTAGAACTGCACACACAGCCCAAAAGCATATTGATAATTGGCGGTGGTTACATTGGCATGGAGTACGGGCACTTCTTTTCGGGCATAGGCACAAAAACCACAATCCTCCAAAGGCCATACCGAGTATTACCCGATGAGGAACAAGAAATATCCGAATTGCTACATAAAGAAATGCAGCAGCGAATGGAAATATACACTGGCTTTGAGGTTATAGAAGCCAAACAAGAAGGCGAGCTAAAAACGCTGATCGCCAAAAACCGCCAAGACGGCAGCCAAAAAGAATTCTCCGCCGAATCAGTAATGGTTGCCGCAGGAAGAGTATCTAACTCTAATATTTTGAAACCAGAAAAAACGGGCGTACAACTTGACGAGCGCGGATACATAAAAGTTAACGAGTATCTTGAAACTAGCAAAAAAAACATATGGGCTTTCGGCGACGCCATCGGCATCCAAATGTTCAAGCACGTTGCCAACTACGAGGCAGGAACTGTTTGGCATAACGCCGTTCATGACCATAAGGTTAAAATGGATTTTTCAACTGCTCCACACGCAGTTTTTACTCATCCGCAAGTTGCCGCCGTAGGCTTAACAGAGGAAGAAGCCAAACAGAAAAAATACAAAGTCTTAGTAGGCAAAGCCCTATACAAGGAAACAGCCATGGGCGCTGCCATGGGTTTTCCGGAAGGTTTCGTGAAAGTTGTTATTGAGCAAGAAACCGGCAAAATCCTTGGCGGTCACATAATTGGCCCTGAAGCTTCAATTCTCATTCAAGAAATCATTAATGCAATGGTGTCAGAAACTGGAGATTTTTCGCCTATTGCTCAAGCTATGCATATTCATCCTGCAATAGCAGAGGTGGTTCAGAACGCTTTCGGCAATCTCAGACCCGCATAAACCAACAGCAAACGCAGCAATTCTCATTTTTCACTAATCTAAAGAGTTATATTCGGCTTAAACCAAAGTTTAGGTGTGAGAAAATGAAGTTCTCAAAAGTTTCTGGCAAAAAAAACAACCACAAGGTTACAGTATACGCTTTAAGCACATGTGTTTGGTGCAAGTTAACTAAACAGTTTCTAAACGAGAACAATGTCGAATACGAATTCATCGATGTTGATTTAGTCAATGAGGAAGATAAACAGAAAATCCACGAGACAATACAAAGCAAAAGTGACTCTATAAGCTATCCCACAACTATTGTAGATGATAAAACTGTAATTACTGGTTTCCGCAAAGACCAACTCAAAGAGGCACTTGGAATTTGATCACATTAGAGGCGGTTCGCAAAAGAGCTGAAGCAGATGCTAAAACTTACGGGTATTCCCTAACTCCTCAGTCTGAACTTCTCCAAGGTTTCCTTGAAGGATTAAAGACAAACGAAGACCGTTACGGTTACCCTTTGTGCCCATGCAGACTTACATCAGGTACATTCGAATATGACCGAGACATAATTTGCCCCTGCGACTATCGAGACCCAGATGTCGCCGAATACGGCTCATGCTACTGCAGACTCTACGTTAACAAACAGGTTTACGAAAGCCAAAATTTACCTGAAGTCCCAGAGCGAAGACCACTCGACAAACAGGCAAGAGCATATGGAACCCAAGCCGCCGCTAAACAAGGGCCTACTCAAGGAGCACAAGAAGAAAAGCCTGCAACAGCACAAGTGACCAGGCAAACTGAAAAGGCGCAACCAATGGTTAAAAAGAAGCTATGGTACTGCAAACAATGCGGATACGTCGTTTTCAGGGAAGACCCGCCGTACATTTGCCCAATATGCAAAGCTAAAAGGGAAATATTTGCTGAAATAGAAAGCACAGTTGAATTTAACGGCTAAACTTTATTTTTGGATTTCTATCTCGATTTTTTTCCAGTCCTCTCTTATTCCTCTAAGAGAAGTTACAGCACCGGTTATCGTTCCGTTTAAGATTTTTTCCACAAAATCGTTGAGCGGTATTTCTTTTCCATCGACTTTTAATTTCATACTCAAACTTTTTCACCTATTGTATTGTCTAGTTTGGAGTGAAGGGTAAAAAAGTTTTGTGCAAACAGCAGATATTTTAAATGAAGTGGACCGTTCCAATCAAGTTAAGGAACAAAGTTGGATAAATTCCAATTACTACTACTAACACCGCTAGAAAGATCATGGCGGCCTGCATAAACTTAGGAATATGTATGGTCTTAGCTTCAGTTTTTGGTTGACCAAAGAATACGTTTGATATAAACCTAAGTGAGTAGGCCAATGAGAGCACTGTAGCGATTAGCATAAGCGCAGTTGGAATTATGTAGAAGCTACCGCCGACAGCCGCTATTGCTTGGAAAGCACCAACAAAAATTAAAACTTCGCTGATAAAGCATGCGAAGGGTGGTGTTCCTGCCAGACTTAGTGCAGCTATTATGGATGAAGTGGCGGTTGCCGGCATTTTCTCTGCTAATCCGCCCATTTCGCGCATGTTTCGGGTGGCAAGTTGACTGCTTAAGGCACCTGCGGTGAGGAAGAACAAGCCTTTGCTTATGCCGTGAGCTATTATTTGAAGAACTGCTCCATTCATGGCAATTGCGATTGGAAACAGGGAAAAACCAAACATGATATAGCCCATATGAGAAATGCTTGAGTAAGCCATTACTCTTTTAATATCAGTTTCTCTCAGGGCAAGGAAGGAGCCGAAAAACGCTGAGATTACGCCCAGAATGCTTAATGCGTATAGGAAGTCAGTAGCGAAAGTGGCGCTGTTTGCAATGAGTGCTGGAAGAACTGTTCCAAGTGATATTCTGATGACGGCGTATGCTCCAGCGCTGGTTAAAACTCCGCTTAACAGGGCAGACATTGGTGCAGGTGCTTCTGTATAAGCGTCCGGTAACCAGGAGTGTAGCGGTACGATCGCCATCTTGACGGCGAATCCCGCAGTTACGGCTATTAGTACCCATTTAACGAGTTCAGCATTGGCGCCCATGAGTAATTGCGCGGCTTTGAACATATCGAGGCTGCCAGTAAGTACAAAGATGCCTCCAATGCCTAAAATGATGAATACCGCACCTGCGTGGGTGTAAATGAAGAATTTGAAGGCAGCTTTGTATGAGTCTTTGTGTCCCCAGTTACCAAGGATAAAGTACGCTGGGATGATCATTAGTTCCCAGAAGAAATAGAACCATAACAGGTTGGAGGATATGAATACGCCGACCAAACCCACGGTTAATAGCGCTAGTAATGTATAATACATTGAGAGGTTCTTTTTACCTTCCATGTAGTTTATCGAGAAAACTACAGCGGCCAAAATAATGACTAACGTCATTATTACCATAGAAAGGCTAATGCCGTCAACAAAAAGCGAGAATTGAGAGTTTAAAACAACTGGAATCCAAGTGTATGGTTCTACGTATCTGTTATTTAGACCCGTGAGAACGGCAGGTACTGTCGTTAAAATTAAAGCCAAATCAACTAATGTAAGTATGACCATTGCGATTGCTGCCGCTTTGGCGGATTTTCTACCTGCTAAGTAAACGAATGGAGAGCCTAAAGCAGGTATTAGTAGAGTTGCGAGGAGAGTATACACCATTTTGCTTGTACGACCTGAACTTCTTGTGAACTTTCTTTAATAAAAAACTATAGGAAGCTTTTAATTTTTCCCTTCGTCAATTTTTTGATAGTTTGTTTAAGTGTTTGGCTTTCTCTTTTTACTTGTAAATGCATATTCAACGAGAAATCTGACGACCTAGCTCCTTTAACGCTTATATTAATCATGCTAAAGTCAAACATCCCCCTTGCTCCTAAGGACCCTTTTTTCTTGACCTGAATGTTGGAATGCTGAAGTGCTTAGGAAATATAAGGTTATATAAGATTTCCCAGTAATTTTTCATGAAAAACTGAAGGTGGAGGCATCTTCAGAAAGAAGCTGTTCACAGCTTTGTTGCAGTTATATTATTTGCGTTCTAGTATACTGGGTTTAACCGTGACTCTCAACTTGGTCAAGTTCTCTTTTATCTCAGCCTGAACGCCCATAGCTGCAAAGTATTCTTCAAGAAATATTCTAATGAAATCTTTCGAAGTCTCCGAAATCAAAACCAAAGTGTAATCATTTGGAGCGTTCTTTGTTAAACGGTAAAAGTTACAAATCTCAAGCCTAGCCAGCAATTCTTCTGTCGAACGCACTTTTGTTTTTAACTGTTCCCAATGAGCTCGAGCTACTTCTCTATGCTCACTCCAAAACTTCTCCTGCTCAGGCGATGAAGCGATTAAGCGTAAGAACATTAGCCAGTGATCAACGTCTAGGATTACGTGTTCACCGCTAAGCAACATGTCGATATAGGCGAGAATTTTTTTCTTTGTTGCGGGGTCTTCGAGAGCCTTGTTTTCATTGTAGAATTTTAGAGCACGGCGCATGACTTCGCTTTGCGATACTTGCGCTTCGGTGCTTATTTTTTCAAGTAAGTCAGCCGTTGTTTTGTCAAATGCAACTGTTATTCTTGTCGGATTTACCATGATGCTCACTTACGGGAATTTAACGTATTTTCAGATAATTGGAAATTATATAAACATTACGTAAATTACTGGAAGATAAAACGTTGCAAATTTAAAGTATAAAATTACATTATTAAACAAATGTTGAGAGCAGAAATGTTGGCGGTTGAAAAATCTTTTATTCCCTGCCCTATTCATAATACCTGTGTTGAACTTAAACTTACGAAGAGAATCGCGAATGAAGAAACCAGAAATATATCTTGAACCCAAACAGAGAGAGATAAAAGTAATTGAACTGCTTGAAAAAGAGTACCCTGACGCAAAAACCGCCCTAAATTATTCTAACACACTGGAAATACTTGTAGCCACCATGCTTTCTGCCCAAACAACTGACGAAAGAGTCAATATAGTGACCAAAACTTTGTTTAAAAAATACCGTGTGCCTGAAGACTACGCTAACGCTGATTTAAAAGAGTTAGAACGAGACGTACGTTCAACAGGTTTCTATCATAACAAAGCGCTGAATTTGAAAAAATGCTGCCAACTCTTAGTCGAAAAATATAATTCGCAAGTGCCCAAAACAATGGAGGAATTGATAGAACTTCCAGGTGTCGCGCGAAAAACCGCCAACATCGTATTATACAACGCTTACGGCATAACCGAAGGCATAGCAGTGGACACCCATGTTCGCAGGCTCTCACAGCGGCTCGGGCTTACAGAACGAGATGATCCTGCCAAAATAGAACAGGACTTAATGCAGATTACTCCGAAAGAGAAGTGGATGAAACTAACCGACTTGTTGATTTTCCACGGCAGGCAAATATGCAATGCAAAAAAACCCAAATGCGAAGTATGCGTCTTAAACAAGATTTGCCCCTGTGCTTTCGCTTTCGGCTAAAAGCATCACCCATTTATACACCTTCATCTTTCCTAGAAAGTAAGGATTGTCTCTTATGGTAAGCCAAATTAAGGTCGGAGATAAGGCACCAGATTTTACTTTGCCCGATGTTGACTTGAAACCCAGAAGCTTGAAGGAGTTTTTGGGTCAAAAAATTGTTTTAGCTTTTTTCGTAGGTGCATTTACCTCAACATGCACAAAAGAAATGTGTGAATTCCGCGATTCTATGGCTCGGCTTATCGATTTGAAGGCTCAAGTCATCGGAATAAGTGTAAACGACCCTTTCTCGAACAAAGGATTCACAGAAAAAAACAGGCTACCCTTTCCAATACTAAGCGACTACAAGCATGAAGTCATCAGAACCTACGGATTGGAATTACCCAATTTCGCCGGACTCAACGGTTACACAGTTGCTAAGCGTTCAATTTTCATCCTTGACGAGCAAGGTACAGTAAGGTATGTTTGGATTTCAGAAAACCCAGCGGTAGAACCAAACTATCAGGAAATACAAACTGTCCTAGAACAAATCAAGTAGTCTGGGGCTTCTTACTCATAAGCACTGTGTTGAAGAACCGGATGTACCCATTGCCTTCCCGCGAGGCATAATGTCTAATTTCGCCTAATTCAAAGAAATCGGAGAATAAGTCCGTTATTTGCACCATTGTAAAATGATTCCATGCTGGACCGTTCATGTAGCTAAAACAGGTAAGCATGTAAACACCTCCTTTCTTTAGAATACGAAAAACTCCTTTTATGAATTTAAGGCGGTCTTCAATCTCAACATGATGGAAGCAGCCCATATCAAAAACTAAGTTGAACACTGCGTCCCTAAATGACAAATCAATAAAACTCTCAGCCAAAAAGTTAATGTTAACTTTTGCCTGAGCTGCTTTTTTCTTTGCAATACCAATAGCAGTCAACGAAATATCAATACCTGTTACATCAAAACCGCTTCGTGCAAGGTAAACAGAGTTGGTTCCGGCCCCGCAGCAGGTATCCAAGGTTTTGCCTTTTTTTATCAGCCCATTTTCTACGTATTCAACCAGTACTGGTCTGGGTTTGCCAAGTTCCCAGCCTAACTCTTTAAGGAGATGCTTACGGTAATATTCATCCCACTCTAAGTAATCAGAACACAAAAAATCAAACCACATATAGATACTTACGGGGAAATTTTAACCTATTTCCAAAAGCGAGAAGCAAATTTTTCTATTAAAAAAGAATGATCAAACACCTATTAGCCTTGGAAACTCGTGAGCTGAATTAATAGGTAACGCACTCGCCGAAAACCATAGTTATAATTATGATTTCAACCGCTGCATCCTTACTGATTGGTGCATTATGGTCTGCTAAGCTAAGCGGTCGTGCTCAACCATCAAACACCTGTCCATTATAACAATCAAACCAGCAAGACTAGCGGTCTCAGCAGCCTGTTCATTAACTATTCCAAGCTGCATCCAAACCACAAAAGGTCTATTATATATCTGCTTTAACTTAATGGCTTCCTCTACTATCGGCGGCACATCTTTTGCTGGTCTAAAAATGTCAACGATTTCGATGGCTTTCTGTATTTCGGGCGGAATATTAAGTAGACTATTGTAGCTTTTCTCTCCAAGAACTTCATCAGCGAAGGGATTCACTGGTATAATTCGGTAGCCGTGTTCTTTTAGGTAAGCACTAACCCTATGGCTGTCTTTCTCCGGATCTTTGGATAACCCAACAACCGCGATAACCTTGTATTTCCCTAAGATCTCTTTAATCTGATTTTGCACCCAACCAGCCCTGCCTGAAATTTGCTTACGGCGTTTCGCTCAAGTTTAACTCAAAAAAGTCTTCCCTGCCATTGTGTAACGCAAGAATTCTAACTACTTCACCGATTTGTCTTTTTTGAACCTCACGAACCAAATCCTCAATCTTAAGAGATTCAACATTCCCTATTTCTAGAATAATGTCGCCCTCAGCCATTCCAGCGGCCTCTGCAGGGCTCCTCTCAGCAACTTTAGTTACTAGCACTCCGTGGTCTACAGGTAACCCGTAATATCGTGTGATTTCTCGTGTTAAGCTTAAGCCCACTATGCCGAGCCATGGTCTCTTGGATATGCCCTTAGTGACAACATCGTTAGTACAGGTTTTCGCCGAGTTTATGGGAATCGCAAAACCTATACCTTGCGCAAACGGTATAATGGCAGTGCTGATTGCTATAACCTTGCCAGTCACATCCACAAGCGGACCGCCACTGTTACCTGGATTAATAGAAGCATCAGTTTGAACAAGGTTCTCTAACAAGCCGCTTTCAGATTCTATCGTCCGGTTAACAGCGCTGACTACCCCTGACGTTACGCTTGGTCCACCTACCAAACCGAATGGATTACCAATAGCATAGACTCTTTGCCCTACTCTAATCTTATCGGAATCTCCGAGTTCGGCTGCCTGAAGATTTTTTCGCCGGACTTTTACCACAGCTATGTCGTGAATTACGCATGACCCCGCAATTATGCCTTCCAGTACTTCATTGTTCTCAAGAGTGACATTGATTTTTTCTGCTCCGCCCACCACGTGATTATTTGTTAAAATTAACCCTTTAGAATCGATTATGGTGCCTGAACCCATGCCACCGACTGGCACGGCTTGGTAGAAAAAGTTGTGAACAAATTTTATAGCGCTTATGTTGACTACGCTTTTGCTTACTTTTTCAATGATATCTAAAACAGCGTTCTCATCGTAAGACATTGATTTTCCTCAAAAATCAGAGGACGTCGTTTTTAATAAATCTTAATTGCCTTATTTAACGGCAGAAAAAGCAGTTTGCCGCCCATTGTGAGGGCATTTCTTTTTGGCAATAAGGACACATTAAGCCTTTTTCTCTAATGGTCGTGCATGTTTGGCAAAAGAGCTTGAGGATTTCTGCTTTGTTGTCTGGCGCTTTTATTAGGAAAGTTACCATTTGATCTATAAGTGCCAAAACTTCAGCCGAGGTTTCTATTGTGAGCAGGTTTCCTCTTTCTCTTCCTACATATCTGCTTACTGCAGATTGTGATAAGCCCAGAAGTTCTCCGGTTTGTTTTTCGTTCAAACCATGTTTTTCGACGATTGACCTTGCCATTACAGCTTTTACTGCTGGCAAAACGGTCTTTACCCCCACTTCGCACGGTAGTATCAATTTTAACACCAATTACTCTTATTTTGGGGGAAAACCTATTTAAATATGACGCCTGTCATAGTTTATGACGCGTGTCATGACGAGCTACCACTCGCAAAAAAAGTAAGTCTTACACCCAACCTTTCACTCATTAATTCACCCTTCACGACACACGCCAAGGTAGGAGAATAAACAAATGGGCAACGTCCTAACATCAACCCGAAAAGACGAAAACAACCACGACTTGGCAGGAATGCTTAGATCACTTGATGCAGAATGCAGAAACTGTGCTCCAATAACACCCTTAGAATGCATAAGCAGATGCAAAGTATACAAACTAAAAAACGAGCTAAGAAAACTCCGAGAAACCATGGATAACCCAAACTACATAAAAGAGCTCTTCAACGTTCTGAAAAACGAGACGAGATTTCATATCCTACAAGCAATTGTAAACTGCAGATATTCAGTAAGCCAATTACAGCAAGTACTGAAAAAAACAGGGCATAGCCACAGCCAAGAAACTCTCAGCGAAGAGTATTTACGCCCGTTAATGGCAGTAGGTCTAGCTACAGAAGCACGAGATGAATACTATGCAACAACGTTCGGTGGTCGTCTAACCGAGTTGCTTGGAAACTTCCCTGAATTTGTTGAAATGCTGCCAGCCCATTCAGAATGCTACGAAGAAACCCTTTTGCAATCTTTATTGTCAGGACCGAAAACGTTTGAAGATATCGAAACACTTATTTCGCCAAAAATCGCTTCTCGCATCCTTAAACGTTTACGTTCAGCCGGTTTAATAAAAACCTCCCAGGAAAGAGATTACATATTTTTCTTCAAATCAAAACGAGACTCCAACAAAGAAACCTTCACAGTTGCCGAACGAAGAATTTACGAAACAATCCACAACGAAGGAATATCTGCTGGAAAGCTCTCCAAAGAAACTGGGCTTTCCATACGAGGAACCTACAAGTATATAAGAGCTCTGAAAGGCAAGAAACTGGTTTTCATAAGGAAAACGCCGAAAGCCTATGGTTTAACCTGCAAAGGCGAAAAGTTGGCTTCAGTACTGCAGGGGCTTCAGCAAATAGTAGAGGACACATGGAGTTCTTCCGAACAAGTCATGCATGACAATGCTAACTCTTAGGAAACAATCCTTAAAGTCGCTTTCTTTTTTTGCTATCCCCCGCCAGGCGCTCCATGAAACGGCACGTTTTCCCAGAGTAGTTTCCACCAATCTGCTTCTGTTATGGTTTCTCCGTGAACAATGATCTCTAAAACCATCTTTAGCATGGCGTGGTGCCTCTGTTCATCAGCTAATATAGCTTTTAAGAGAAACTCAACCTTCTTGTTCTCAACACTAGGCATCATTTCTTCAAGTTTCCTAATTAATTTGGCTTCTATCTCAATGTGCTTTTCTACAAGTGCTCTTTGCTCATCAAGATGCTCCTGCGTTAACGCTGGAGAAACACCATTCAAAAGAGTAATGGCTGCCGAGTAAAGCTCTGCATGTTTTACTGAATCCAATGACACGCCCTTTAGGACCCCTTTCACAGCTGGATTTTTGATGTTAACAAGGGCTTTTTCAAGAGAGGCTACTATTTCTTTTTCTATTACTACTTGATTTTTCAAAAAGTCAAGGAGATTATTCTTTGGTTTTTCCATCAGTTTTTTCTCCATTCGCTTAATGTTAAGCCTTGTTCATCAAGCTTTCGGAAATGCTTTTTCCTAAATTCCTGCATGCGTTAAGCATGTTTTGGTCAGGCACATACTTCACCGTTAAAGACGGTTCGACCACTTGCATTTCAAACTTGTTTTTCATAATTTCTGAAATATTTTTGGTTGCCTCTCCGCTCCACCCATAGGAACCAAATGTTGCGCCCAGTTTACCCTTCAAAATAATTCCCAGTGCTGCAACTTCCTCGAAAAGATTTTTGAAATCAATAGGCATCTCATGGTAATAAGTGGGTGACCCCACAAGTATAGCATCAAAATTGCCAAGTTCTTTAGGCTCAACGTGAAAGTTTAGTTCTACTTCAATGTTACCGTTGATTCGTGTTCCCTCAGCTACGGCTTTTGCCATTTTTTCAGTATTTCCAGTTCGACTATAATATAAAACAAGAATTCTCTTCATAAAACCATAATAGAACTAAAGATTATTTCAATATTGTGGCATTTAATACCTAAATAAAAAAACTAAAACAATTAGGAAAAACATGTAAAGTTGATTGATCCCTAATGATTATTTTTTACGACGTCTACCTCTTCCCTTCTTTGTCCACCACGCTTCAGTTTGGGTCTAATACTTTAATTCTTGGGCTTTAGCTACATTTCCTTCCTATTTCACTGAAGAATGCTGAACCTCGCTCCTCAGCTACTTTATACCCACCTTTCCCACCAATCTCTCTGTAAAACTCTGCACCTATTTCTAGGGCCATTTTTTCTCCACCTGTCCTTCCCGCTTCTGCACGAGTCATCTTCCTTTTTTCTTCACGTTTAACCCACAAAATTATTTCCTCCGCTATTTCTCAAAAAAGTTGACTTGTAACATATGCCAAAAATATCCCTTAGGCATATGTGGTTATCCAAGAAGCAATCAAAAACCTACCAAGTATCGCTTGATTCACTATTGCTGATCTCGTTTCAATATAAATTAAGGATCAAAAAACTGAAATAAAGAAAACTGAATAATAACCTGCTTTCTCTATTTTGCTTCTCTCTTTTGTTATATCTACTTCAAAAGAGAGAATTCAATAAAAATTATCTGCTTATTCCTGTTCATGCTCTTTTCCTGCTTGAATGAGCCTGCGAACTTTTTGGCCGCCTCTACGTCCTGCTTCTTCCAAGCTTGTTTTTCCTCTTGCTTCTGGAGAACCTTCGTGTTGCTTGGCGCGCGAAGATCCACCTTTACTGCCTATCTTACTGTAAAACTCAGGTCCGTGAGTCTCTGACGTTTTCCCACCGCCCATTCTCCCGGCTTCAGCAACAATCATCTTTCCTTTCCTTTTTCCCTCACTCACATGTATCACCTCCAAAAGGACGCTGATCTACAACTTTTCGATTTCTCAACTTTATAGTCTAATGCTTAACTCTTAAGCGCATGTGGCTGTCTTAACACAATAACAACAGGGAAAAGAAGAAGCCTTTTTGCCTCAAAAATAAAATACAGTCTATTAATTTGATGGAAACTCGAAACAAGAAACAACATCGGAATCTAAAATAAATAAGCCTCAGCGGTGTCTATCTTCGTGCTCTTTTCCTTCCTGAATAAGCTTACGGACTCTTTGCCCACCTTTCGGTCCACCTATCTTTCCACCCTTTCGGCCTATTTCACTATAGAATTCTTCTCCGTGAGTTTCGGATGTTTTTAGCCCTCCTTTCCTTCCTGCTTCAGCAACAGTCATCTTGCCTTTTTCTCTTGACGTGCCTTTCACCTCCATTAAAAACACACTAAGCACTCGAATCCAAGAACGGAAATTAACAAATAATCATAAGAATAGTCAACAGTCGAGAGGTGTCTATTCTTCTTCGTGTTCTTTGCCTGCCAGAATTAATCTTCGGACTCTTTGTCCACCTCGGTGACCTGCTTCTTCGAGACTTGTTTTCCCCATAGCTTCCATGGAACCCTCATGCTGCTTAGCTCTCTCAGAACCACCTTTACTACCTATCTCACTGTAAAACTCTGGACCGCGCTCATGAGAAACCTTTTCGCCCCCTTTACGACCGATTTCCTCATAAAATTTTCTTCCATGAGTTTGAGCGGTTTTTTCTCCGCCTTTCCTTCCTGCTTCAGCAACAGTCATCTTGCCTTTTCTAGTCTCCTCTTCCCGTATGCTCAAAAAACATCACCTCCCATTAAACTAGGAAAAAAGTCAATAATAAGTAGAGCTGAATAACCGCTCATAAACTTATGTGGTTGTGGCATAACAATAACATACAAACTAAGCATCAAAAAATATTCAGGGAACATGAATAAATAAACAAAAACAGGTTACACAAAGAATGTTCAAGGCTAAACTAAAATCATAAATTAATTTAAATATCTCACACAGTTCAACTAACAATCATTGGGTAACCTGAATGAAAGTGCTTCTAATCAACCCTCCTCAAACGTTTTATCCAGGCTCAGAAGAGCCAGCAGGCAATCTACCTTTAGGCTTAATGTACATTGCCGCTGTGCTCGACAAAGCAGGTTATGAAACGGAAATTTTAGACGCTTTCATGGCTGATAGCTCATTCCAGAGAAACGGCGAAACCATATACGTTGGCATGTCGTTTGAGCGGATAAGGCAGGAAGTCTACAGGCGGAAGCCCGACATTGTTGGCATAGCAGGGCCATTCACTTGCCAAATAGAAAACTCAGTTAAAATAAGCAACTTAGCCAAACAAGTTGACTCTAGCATTTTGACAGTTATTGGCGGTCCACACGTCACTACGGTGCCAAAAGAATTCCTTGAAGAGGCAAAAAACGTTGACATTGCCGTAACGGGCGAAGGCGAATATGCCATGCTTGATATAGCCAATTATTTTGAAGGGAAAAAACAGTTAAGCGAAATTCTTGGCATCGCCTACCGCAAAGATGGAGAAGTCAAGTTAAATTCTCCCAGGTCTTTCATTAAAAACCTGGATGAGCTGCCCTACCCAGCCTATGACCTAATGAATATGGAGCAGTACCTAAGCCCCAAAAATATGGGTTACCGTAGTTTCAGGAACAGGGCAATATCGATGATTACCAGCAGGGGTTGCCCTTTTAACTGCTGTTTCTGTTCGGTTCATCTGCATATGGGCAAGGAGTTTAGGGCCAACTCTTCAAGTTACGTGTTAAACCACATCCAGTACGTTGTGGAAAAGTTTAATGTCAAGAACATTTTCTTTGAAGATGACAATCTTACTTTGGACCTTGCGAGGTTTGAAGCCATCTGCGACGGAATTATCGCAAAGAAACTTAAGATCGGCTGGGAAACGCCTAACGGCGTGAGGGCAGACTGCTTAAACCTGAACCTACTAAAAAAAATGAAGAAGTCGGGTTGCCACAGCGTCTTTTTCGGCGTAGAATCAGGCGACCAACAAATTTTAGATAATGTAATCTGCAAAAACCTCGACTTAAATCGTGTAGTAGAAGTCGCCAAAATCTGTAAAGATATCGGTTTAAAAACAGGCGCATTCTACATAATCGGTTTTCCAGGCGAAAAGAAAGAAAACATGCAGAAAACCGTTGATTTTGCTCTGGTGCTAAAACGTGATTTTGATGTGGGCATGCATCTATTCATTGCAACGCCAACGCATGGCACGAGGCTCTATGAGGAATGTAAGGCTAAAGGGTATATTCAAGAAAATCTAACTTGGAACTCATTTGCTGCCGCTCGCCAGCCAAAAGGCACGCCGTTGATTTCGACCGAAGACTTCGCTCCCGAAGAAGTAAAAGAAATAGCTAACAAGGCACTTCAGCAGTACAAAAAGTTATCCTTGCTAAATAACCTCAAGAATCCCTGGAAAACATTAAAAACAGCGTTTGACCAGCCGCAGCTAATTTTGAAATATGTCAAAAACTTGTTTAAGTAAAAATTTTGCTCTGTAACGAAAAACAAATCAGGGGTACGAATTATCTAACTATTATTTGTTATTCAAGGCAATGGGCGGGCCCGCTGGGATTTGAACCCAGGATTTTCGGCTAACTCCCACTCCGAGAAGCGTCCGGAGGCCGACGCCTTAATCCGTACTAGACTACGGGCCCGACAGTTTATAAACCAAACAGATGCTGTTAATTTAAAGCTAACCTTGTTATTCTTGGATTAATTCTTCGTCTATCCACCATGCCTTCTTTTTTCCGGACTTTTCGCCAGCATAATACTCGATTACTGGTTTTCCAAATTGTTTTTTGGATGTTTTCTGGATTTTCCTGAGCCTGTTAAGTATGAGCCACCTGTTGGTTTTGACATAAGTAGCCAATTCAGGCGTGGTTGCGCTTTTGTAATGAAGTAGGTACTCCATTATTTTATGGTCTACTTCATCGATGCAGAAAGAGTGTGGGTTAATCTTTCCGTGTTGAAACGTGAGTATTTCCAAGTCGGCGAGGTATTTTCTGACTTGACCGAACTCCTCCTCGATTTTGCCCATTCTCTCTTCTAAAGCTAAAAGTTTGTCTGCTTTAGGCGTTTTCTGCAGTTTCTCGCTTATTGCTTCCCTAACAAAGTTGCTTCTATCACCTTCAGGAATGCGTAACGCCATTTCTTGGTAGACTTCTTCAGGTATTTTCACGGAAATTATTCTAACTTCACTCAATCGCATTTTCCCCGCGACGTAATATTTACTTTTGTCTATTTCATTTTTTCCATATGCTGAAACGCAATAAGCGGGGTCCACTAAATGCCCTTGAATTAAAGCACCCAAATGTATTGCTTTTAATGGTCCGCCTCGAAGTGATGCTTTAGACTTCCAGATTGCTTACGGCAAAATCTCAAGTGACGATGAAAAAAATCGCTCTTTGCCACTCATTTGGTGATGCCGCCTTCTCTAGGCAAAGCAATGAAGCAACACAAAACAGTGCCGCTTCAAGACGGATGTATGAGTTTGAACCTGCGGTAAAGCGCTGAAGGCATGGAACACATGGCAATTCAGTAAGTATTGCAGAAATTAGAGAAATGCTTTTTATCGTTAGATAAAAACTAGAATTTACTCAGTGTTAAGTGGTTGGCCCGCCAATTTGGCTAATACTATATACCGTTGCTCAACAATCTCACGCAATTGCTTACGCAGATCCTCTCCAACCACGTTTTTTTGTTTTAACAAAGCAACTTTTTTGGCTAGTTCCACGTCACCAAGTCCGTTAAACCACGCTTCAAAGTCTCCGCGTTTTGTATGAAATTCTATCGAGCAAATATCGACTTTTTCAAGTTTGTTAGCAAAATCACGAAGGTTATGGGCATGAAGGTTAGTTGGATTTCCTATATCCGCGTAGAAGTGGAATGCGTCCTCATGTGGCGCATAGACTAATATGGCTATAGCTTTTTCTTTGTTGATTTCAGGTAAACCGAGGGCTTCTTTTCCTTTCTCAGTTATAATGTACAGCCCTTTTTCAGGCGAACATACATATCCCATTCGGACTAATCCCAAAAGATGCATCATGACCGGTCGAAACTTTTCGTTAGTTTCTTTAGCGATTTCGGTAGCTTTTGAAGGTTTTTCATGAAGCAGCATGGTTTCTAGCACGTCTTGTTTCATAAGTGATAAACTCATTTAGTGGCACCTTGACTGTTAGTGTTATGTAGAACCGTCTAATCAAAGTTTCCGTATTTTTTGGGGAATTTTTTTGGTTCCAGATTTTTTGGGGTGCTATAGGTAAAGCTTTAGTAGAGAGATTCCCAATGCTAATGTAAAATGGTGACTATTCAAAGATGAAACTTGCTGTTTTTGTTTACGAGTACCCTCCTAAAATTGTTGGTGGATTGGGAACCTATGCTGCCGAGATAACAAGAAAGTTTGTTTTGGACGACCATGACGTAACCGTTTTTACCATGAACGATGATGCGGGTTCCTTGCCGACTAGAGAAATTTGGCGTGGGATTGAGATTCATCGTCCCTTGCACATTGACATTTCAGACTCGCTTCCTGACGTGATTGCAGAAGACATTAAAAAATGGGGTAGAGGATTACATTTCTTCGGCAAACTCATGGTTTATAATTATTTATCTGCAGCTAAACTCATCAACGAGTTGATAAAGAAAGAAGGCATGAAATACGACATGGTTGTCGCTCATGATTG
Source organism: Bathyarchaeia archaeon (assembly GCA_050013315.1). Classification (GTDB taxonomy): domain Archaea; phylum Thermoproteota; class Bathyarchaeia; order Bathyarchaeales; family Bathycorpusculaceae; genus Bathycorpusculum. Next base: position 56,444 of record JBEKFM010000012.1, on the reverse strand, counting down.
GCTTTCAGCGATGGGAGGAATTACGGTTAAAAGAGAAACCGGTTTGCCCTTAGCTTTCCATGTTCACTCAACTGAGAAAGGCCGAACCTTAGGGAACGGCTCAAGCGTAGTCAGTAACATAGAATTGCGCGCAGGCAAAATGGCTGATATGATTGTAACAGTATCGTACGCTATGAAGGATGAGCTTATACAGCTTGGTTTTCCTAGAGAAAAAATTCAAGTAAGCTACAATGGCGTTGATCCTCAAAAATACAATCCAGAAAACGTGTCTTCTGAAGATATTAAGCGAATCAGAAGCAAATACGGCATCAAAGATGATGAACTAATGATTCTTTTCCTTGGGAGGCTCGTCGCCGTCAAAGGTGTTGATAAACTCATAATGGCAATGCCTCATATTCTAACAAAGATTCCAAACGTAAGACTCATAATTGTAGGCGTAGGCGACCTTCAAGAATATTTAACAAACCTGACTAGAACCATGCGGCTTGACGAGTATGTTAAATTTTGCTTCGACTTTATACCGGAAGAAGAACGAATTTTACATTATGCGGCCTGCGACTTAGCGGTTTTCCCAAGTTTCTATGAACCATTTGGTATTGTTGCTCTTGAAGCAATGAGCATGGAGAAGGCAGTTGTGGTTGGCGCTGCTGGCGTTAGCGGTATGCGTGAAATAGTAATTTGCTGTGGTGAAGAACAATGCGGTTATCATATCGATCCAAATAATCCGTCTGACATTGCATGGGGAGTAATCAGCGCTTTAGAAAACCCTGAAAGGCGTAAGGTATTTGGCAAAAATGGCAGGAAGCGTGTTCTGGCTGAGTTCACCTGGAGTATAATTGCCGAGAAAACCTTGAAGCTTTATGAAACAATAGTAAAACGCTGATAACAACGCTTGGTAATAATGACTGAGGACTTTGACCTAAAGTGTAGAGTCGCGAGAGAAGCAGCCACTTTACTTTATTTTGGAGCCGAAAAAGAGTATAAGCAAGCTAAGGAAAAAGCTGCGCAAACTTTGGGGACTCACTTTTTGCCTTCTAACCTTGAAGTCGCTCTGGAACTAGACAAAATAGCTGAAGAAAACGAAGGAGCAAAAAGAAAAGAGCACCTGATTCAAATGCGAAAGGAAGCCCTAAAGATAATGAAGCTTCTTGAGGCTTATTGTCCAGTTCTTATTGGAAGCGTTTGGCGGGGAACGATAAAGCAGGGAAGCGACATTGACATTGCCGTTTATTCGGATGCACCAGAAGAAATCGTGAACATTCTCAAAGCTGAGAGGGTTAAAATTTCAAAAACGGCTTGGACAACCGTCAACAAGCGTGGAATAACTTTGATGTCATTTCACATTTACGCTGAGGCGTCAGATAAAAATGGACTCGAGATTGTAGCTCGAAGTTCTGAGGAAGCAGGCAAAAAAAGAAAATGCGAAATTTTCGGCGACGAAATCAAAGGTTTAAAAATTCAGGAACTCACAAAAATTCTTAAAACTAACCCAACCCAAAAATTTCTCCCATCATAATTCCCTCTGGATCTTGTTTTTTCATCAAAAAAGCACATAAAGAACATATTTAATATCTATTTTTGAATAACTGATGAAAGATGGCAATGGACAAAAAATCGCTCAAAAAAATGTTTCCACACCTCTATAAGGAAATTGAAGAAGGAGAATGCAAAGTTCCAATTGACGCAGTACGAAAAAACCCGCAAGAAGCCGAAAATGCTGAGGCTGAAGAAGAGGAATTTGAGCCCACGGTTTTGTCTGATAAGTTACGCCATTTTAATCCTTCTGCTGTGGATTTTATTCGCCGATGCGACACAGAAGCGCAAGCGGAAGAAATAATTGGTTACCTACAGAAGAAAGGCGAAATAAACAAAGAACACGCTGGAAAACTGCGCTGCCAACTTAAACGAGAAGGCGTAAGAAGCTTTGGCCCAAAAAAAGAAGAAAACTATTACTTTAAAGAAGGCGGAATTTACTAATAATTCTTTAGTGCTGTTACATTAGAAGGCCATAAATTTTTTCGAGCACTTAGATTGCGCTTGTTCAGCTTGTTTGCTTGCATTTTTGTCCGAAAATTAATTAAGTTAGATTCTCTTGTACAGACTCACAAAATAGGTGATAGTAAATGGCGATAAAAGTAGGAATTAACGGATTTGGAAGAATCGGAAGGCTTCTTTACCGCGCAGCACTCGAACGCAACGCAAAAATTGATTTCGTAGCAATAAATGATCTCGCAGACGCCAAAACAAATGCTCATCTTCTCAAATATGACTCAATCCACGGACACTTTCCCGGCACAGTCGAAGTTAAAGGCAACGACATAGTCGTAAACGGAAAAACTCTTAAATGCGTCAGCGTAAAAGATCCAACACAACTACCATGGAAAGACCTTGGAGTTTACTTAGCAGTAGAATCCACTGGCTTGTTTACCAACCGTGAAGGTGCAAGCAAACATTTCCAAGCAGGAGCAAAGAAAGTTCTCATCAGTGCACCAGCAGAAGACCCAGATGCAACTTTTGTGTTAGGCGTAAATGATAAGTCGTATGACCCCGAAAAACACAATATTTTAAGCAATGCTTCATGCACAACCAACTGCCTAGCACCAATCAGCAAAGTGTTATCCGACAATTTTGGCTTAGAAAAAGGCTTAATGACAACTTGCCACAGCTACACAAACGACCAAAAAGTCCAAGATCTTGTCCATAAAGACCCCCGTAGAGCAAGAGCAGCTGCAATAAACATCATCCCAACAAGCACAGGTGCAGCTAAAGCAATCGGCTTAGTTTTGCCAAGTTGCGCTGGCAAAATGAATGGCTATTCTCTGCGTGTGCCTACACCAGATGTATCCATTGTTGACTTGACCGCTATACTAGGCAAAGAAGTCACCAAAGACGAAATTAACGCAGCCATGAAGAAAGCCGCTGAAGGTCCACTTAAAGGCATCTTACAATACACGGAAGACCCAATTGTTTCAACTGACGTGCTACACAGTACTTATTCAGCAGTCTTAGATGCGCAATTAACCATGGTTTTAGGCGAAAAGAGCAACTTCGTTGGTTTTAGGCGAAAAGAGCAACTTCGTTAAAGTCTTCGCATGGTACGATAACGAATGGGGCTTTAGCAACCGCATGGTTGAATTCATCGAAATGATCGGCAAAAAAGCAGGCTTTTAAGCAGCAAACAAGCTTAAATGCTTCCTATCTTTTTCTTTTTTAATTAACCAGAAGAAGTGAATAATATGGCTAAATACAAAACTCTAGATGATTTTCAAGTAAAAAACAAAGTTGTCCTAGTCAGAGTAGATTTCAACTCAGAAATAGATCCCGCAACTAAGAAAGTCACCAGCGACGTCCGCATAAAAGCCCATGCCGAGTCAACGCTCAAGGAACTCGCGGAAAAGGGCGCTAAAACCGTTGTCCTAGCACACCAAGGACGCAAAGGAGACCCAGACTACACGTCGCTCAAACAACACGCAGAAATACTGCAGAAACTGCTCAAATGCCCAGTAAAATACGTGGACGATCTTTTCGGTGAAAAAGCAAAAAACGCGATCAAAAACCTGCAAGGCGGAGAAATCCTAGTTCTTGAGAACGTGCGCTCGTGGGACGGAGAAACCAAAAGCGGCACACCAGAGCAACAAAGCAAGACTGAACTCGTCCAAAACCTCGCACCGCTTGCAGATTTATTCGTTAACGATGCTTTCGCCGCTGCACACCGCGCACACGTATCAATGGTTGGCTTCACCGCTGTCCTGCCAAGCGCTGCAGGACGCATAATGGAACGTGAATTGAAAAGTTTAAGCAAAGCGTTGGAAAAGCCTGAGAAGCCATCAGCTTATGTTATGGGTGGAGCAAAAGCCGATGACAGCCTTGAAATCAGCAAGTACGTTCTCGGCAATGGCATAGCAGATTACGTGCTTGTTGGCGGCGTAACTTCACAATTGTTTCTTGCAGCTAAAGGCTTTAACCTTGGCAAGAAGAACATGGATTTTCTCGCAAAGAAAGAATTAACAGGCTTAATCCCAGGAATTAAAGCGTTAATGGAGCAGTATGGCGAAAAGGTTGTGGTACCAGTTGATGTTGCCTTAGACATAAAGGATAAACGAAAAGAAATCTCAGTAAGCAAGTTGCCAACAGAGTACTCAATCTTTGACATAGGTGCAAAAACCGTCGAGAATTATTCAAAAATTATCTTGAACGCCAAATCAATAGTTGTCAGCGGACCAATGGGAGTCTACGAAAACAAAGAATTCAACTATGGCACAAAAAAAGTCTTCGAAGCCATCGCAAACAGCAAAGCCTTCTCCCTCGCAGGCGGCGGAAATACCATAGCAGCCATAGAAGAATATGGTTTAAGCAAAAAAATTGGCTACATAAGCACTGCTGGCGGAGCATTAATCGAGTTCTTAATGGGCAAGAAGCTGCCAGGCGTTGTGGCTCTAGAAACGGCTACTAAAACCAAGAAAATCTAATTTTCTTTATTTTTTATTGTTTTGTTGTTAGATTGAAATAAATTCGGCAAAATTTTCGCTGATTGATTGGAGATCTTTTGCGATGAAGTCTGGTTTTTGCTGGCTATCGATAAGGTCTTTTAGGGTGTAAAACTGTGAAGCAACAAAGATTGTCTTTAAGCCTGCTTGTTTAGCTCCTTTAATGTCCTCATTGGGGCTGTCGCCGACGTAAACTGCTTCGTTTGCTTGCACTTGCAACCTTTTTAGGGCGTCTTGAAATATGTGATTGCTTGGCTTTCGCCACCCGTTTTCTTCTGAAACCACGATGGCATTGAAGAATGTGTTCATTTTTATTTTTCTGAGGCTTTTGTAGATGACTGGTGCATGGGTGAAGTTCGAGATCAAGGCTACTTTGCATTGTTGAGTTGCTTGTTTGATTAGTTTTTTAGCGCCTGCTCTAAGCTCAAGCGTGTCTATAAAGTCTTCGAAGAAAACGTTTAGAGCAGCTTTGATGCGGCAATCATCCGCTGAAACTTTGAAACCAAGATTGCCGAGAGCTTCTGCTACCCAAACCGCATTGGTTACTTCTCTTAATTGTTCATAGCGTACTTTTCGGTATTTCTCGTGCGCTTGAATATAGGCTTCCAAAAACTTGTCTTTGGCAACGTCAAAGCCTTCGTTTGCCAGTGCCGTGTGCAGTTTTTCTCTGGAGGCCTCCAACGTGTAGTTTCCGCAGTTGACTAGTGTGCCAATATAGTCAAATATTATTGCTTTGGCGCAATCCATTTTAGGGGTCTCTCTTTTCTGCTAGGATGATGTCGGCAACTTTTTTGATTTTTTTTCCAATAGCCGTATTGAGCAATTTCGTTTCGTTGCCAATTGCGTTTTCTACCTGTGGGTCGAAGGGAATTTCTCCTAGAAACCTTAACCCCAACGTTCCTGTTTCCTTTGCGACAGCTTTTGCTTCATTTCTCTTCATGTTTTCGATAACACCGATTATTGGCATGTTCAGCTCGAATAGCAGACTTACCTGTTTTTTCACTGTTTCAAAAGCCAGCAATGAAGGTGTTGTAACTATTAGGAATTCTATGCGTTTGATTAGCCTTACCAAGTCAAGAACTGCGTCGCCGATCCCTGGTGGCATGTCGATTACCAGAAAATCAAGTGTACCCCATTGTGTAATTGATAATAGTTCGATTAGAGCGTTGGAAACGTCTGCTCCGCGCAGTGGTGCTGGATTGTCGCCGACAAAGTAAATAAGCGACATGTACTCTAAGCCGCGAACGGTTGGTGGAATGATGCCTTTTTCTTCTTTCGGCTGGGTGTTTTGGGCGCCGAGGATTATGTGGGTTGATGGGCTCGTGAAATCTAAATCGAATAAGCCTACTTTGCGTCCGTTATGTGCAAGGGTTAACGCTAGCGTTGTTGCGACCATGCTTTTTCCAACTCCGCCTTTGCCGCTTGAAACTGCAATAATTCGTCTTATTCGGCTTAAACGCTCGCTAATTACGCTTGTTCTGGGGTCAACCACTATTGTTTGGCTCCTTTTATGTTCTCAAGCCAAACCCCACGTCCACTGACGATTTCAAAGTCAGGACTGCCACATTTAGGACACTTAATATAACTATGCGCTACTTCAGGAACAAAATGCATAGCTTCAGCAGTGTCTTTATCAACTTTTTTAATATTAAACTGCCAAGCGGTTCCACAAACCCTGCACTTAAGCGTTGTCTTAGCTTTCAAAATATGGAATTTAGCGTTTTTGAAAATTTCGGCTTTCATTTGTGATAGGGCAAAACGCAAAATGTCAGGCCCAACTTGCTGAAGCTCCCCAACCCTAATAGTGACTTCCGTAACTTCCTTCAACTTTTCCTGCTCAGCAATCTCCTTTGCCGATGTTAAAATTGCTTCAGCTAAAGCCCATTCATGCATAAACTAACCTAACTTTGAGCATCTTTAAAAGAATATTGTGACAAAACGCAATTTTAAGGGAAAAAGCGTTTTTTCTATTGATCGAAGCTGTTTTTTAGCCACTTCTATACATAATAAAAATTCTGCTTATCCTATTTAAGTCAAACAGATTTACTGCAATTAAGTAAGTACTTGCAAAATCGGTGAATTACTTAAAATATTTTTATCTATCGGAAAAGTTGCTAAAAAAAAGAAAATGGATAAAAGTTTCGTCGAATTTGTGGCTTAGTTGACAATCATTATAAAGATAAAAGACTAATACGGAAAATCAGGGAACATAATGATTAGAGGTGTAACTAAGCCTTACCGTGAAAAACTAAGTGACGCTGAACCAGCAAGATGCCAAAAATGCGGAAAACCCATAGGATATGTGACTGTATTAGCAAGAGGATTGACATCTTTTCAGCAACCAATCCAGAAGGTAAAGATAGTGGCTATCTGTATGGAATGTGCTCAGAAGAAAAAATAGTCGCTTGAAAAAAAGGAAAAAACTATAGCCTAGCGTTTGAGCACTAGCTTTAAATCTGCTACATTGTTTTGTCTTTTGCTTAGAGTAACATGGTTTCTGTAGAGAAGCAAGTTAAGATTCTATCTTTTGCTGGAAGCTTACGAAAAGGCTCGTACAATAAAGCCTTAGTCCGTGCGGCTGCTGAGCTTGCACCAGAAAATGTAGCGATGGAAGTTTTCGATTTGGAAGGGATTCCACCATTTAATCAGGATTTAGAGAAACAGCCCCCTCAAAAAGTAATTGAGTTTAAAACCAAAATAAGAGAAGCTGATGCTCTTTTGATAGCTACACCTGAATACAATTTCTCGGTATCAGGTGTCCTAAAAAACGCGATTGACTGGGCCTCAAGACCAAAATCTGATACTCCTCTTGAAGGAAAACCAGTTGCCATTATGAGTGCATCGACTGGGAGATTTGGCGGCGCCAGAGCGCAATATCATCTGCGTCAATCGTTTGTTTTTCTTAATATGCATCCAGTTAATCGTCCTGAAGTCATGTTATCCTCCGCTCTGGACAACGTTGACGCCAATGGCAGGGTAACTAATGAGCAGACAAGGCAACTTATTCGGCAACTAATCGAAGCGCTTATTGAATTAACAAAAAAGCCATAAGAAAGCCTCAATAGTCATTATTCACCCAGTTTTCTCATTTTTGGCATTAATTCAGGTAACCTTTAAAACCGTTAGAGGTTACGTTAGGATTAGGCGCTGAAACTTTGAAAGTTATAGCTGACCTGCATATTCATGGTCGTTACAGTCGGGCAACAAGCGAGCAAATGTGTATTCCTGAAATCGCTCGCTACTCAAAAATTAAGGGTATAAACCTTGTAGGCACAGGCGATTTTACTCATCCGAAATGGCTCAAAGAAATCAAAGAAACTTTGACACCTGATCAAGATACAGGCCTTTTCAAGTTAAGCAGCAAGACAGATTCTTCAGTTCAATTTATGCTTACAACCGAAGTGTGTACCATCTTTAATTACAAAGGCGAATTCAAGAAAGTCCATCATGTTATTTTAACCCCGAGCATGGATATCGCTGTTCAAATTAATGAATTGCTTAAACGCTTTGGCGATTTAGCCTCGGATGGCAGACCAATCCTAAATATGACTGCTTCGCAGCTTGTTGAGCAAGTAATGGCTATTTCAAGCGGCAACATGATTTTTCCGGCGCACGCCTGGACTCCGTGGTTTAGCGTTTTCGGAGCCTTTAGTGGCTTTGACAGCATGGAAGATTGTTATCAAGACATGACAAAGCATATCCACGCCTTGGAAACTGGTTTGAGCAGCGACTCACCGATGAACTGGCGCCTCAGCAAGCTCGACAGATTTACACTTCTTTCCAATAGTGACTGCCATAGTTTTTGGCCATGGCGGATCGGCAGGGAAGCCAACGTTTTCGAACTTCAAAAATTCACGTATCAAGAAGTTACAGACGCAATAAAGAGCAATGATCCAACAAGATTTAAGTTTACTATTCAAGTTGACCCTGCTTATGGCAAGTATCATTGGACCGGGCACCGCAACTGCAAAGTATCCCTCTCACCACAAGAAGCCATAAAATTCAATAATATTTGCCCAGTTTGCCACAAAAAACTCACCAAAGGCGTAGAACAACGCATCGAAGAACTGGCAGACCGACCCCTAAACTTCAAACGTGAAGGCGTACCAGGGTTTTTGCGGTTGCTCCCACTCTCTGAAATAATCGCAACAGTGTTAGGCACTGATTCTCCATCGACTCAAGCGGTTTGGAGAAACTATAATTTACTTGTTGAAAAATTCAGCGACGAGTACTCTGTGCTTATAGACACACCCCTAGATGCATTGATTAAAGTGGTGGATGCCCCGATAGCTGAAGCCATCGTCAAGGTCAGAAACGGAGCCGTTAAGGTTACACCAGGTTATGATGGAGTATACGGGCAACTTGTTTTAGGTATTGATGCCCCAGCAGTTAAGCCTAAGCCTGCGCACGGAACGGTTCATCAGTTGAATATTGCTGATTTCTGGTAACGCCAATCATCTTAGGTTTGTATGTATTTTGCCCCAATTCGAGTCTCCGTTTCATAGTTGGCTTTGAAATTTGCATCTTAAGACACAATCATGACGTTCTAGAACTTTTGGGACAAATTCGGACTTTTCCTCCTTCTCAGGACAAGTCGAGGACCGAAAATACTTCCTTCAAGTCTTTGTACTTCCTTGTTCGTCCTTATACGTCCTTGTACGTCCTCTTACCTCCCATGTAATTTCTTGTACGTCTGTGTACTTTCTTGTACTCAATCAGCAAACGATTTAAGCTCGAAACCAAAAAAGAAACTTAAAACAAGCTTTTCAAAAAACAAAGAGAAATCATTTTATCTAAACTTGACAAACTATCAACTTCAAAGCCACAAAAATACCAAAAATCTAGACCATAACTAGTTATTAGCAAAAAGGAGCCGCTAAATACATACCTTAAGTTTAATTTTATAAGCTTGTGGAAACAAAACGATTTTATTCCTTCAGCCAATTCTAGCAACGTATTCCGCTTGAAAAGGATAGATCCTCTTGAAAGACCTCTTAAACAAAATCAATAACACTGCCACCCAAAAGTATGGAGCCCAATACGCCGAAGCTCGAGCACAAAAACTGTACAAAACAATGCTCACCTTAAAAGAAGAACGCGTAGAAGCAGCTAAACAAGGCATCGAAAACGGCGTTGCCTTGCGTGTGCTTGTAAATGGCGCGTGGGGTTTCGCTTCCGTCGGCTCGTTTGACGATGAGATTTTAGAGAACGCAGTTTCGGATGCTTGCAGAATGGCTAAAATGGCAAGCTCACGGTTGAAAACCCCGATTAAACTTGCCGGAGCTAAAGTGGTTAGTGACCATGTCGAGTCGAAACCGAGAAAGAACCCATCGGAAATCCAAATGGAGGACAAAATAAAAACTGCTCTAACAGTAAACAAGACGAGCCTGGGCTTTGATAATCGAATAAAAAGTTGCACAATAGACTACCTTGATTTGACCGGAACCAGCTATTTTGTGAACAGCGAAGGCACAAGCATAGAACAGGATAAACTGTATGTTTGGGCAAGAATGGCTGCTTCAGCCTTAAGCGAGGGCGTTTTCACTTTTAGCCGAGAAGAAATTGGCTCCACAGCTGGCTACGAATTATTCGACCAGCAAGTCCCCGAGGTTTTAGGCGAAAAAATTGCAAAACGGGCGATTGAACAGTTAAACGCTAAATCGATGAAAGGCGGAACGTTCCCAGTTGTTTTAGGTCCAAATGTGGTAGGTGTTTTCGTTCATGAAGCGTTTGGGCATTTAGCTGAAGCTGACTTAGCTCTTTCGGGCGGTGTTTTAGCAAGTAATATGGGGAAAAAAATTGGTTCAAACTTGGTAACTTTTTATGATGATGGCACAATCGAGGGAGGTTTTGGCGCTTTCAAATATGACGATGAAGGGGTTCCAACCCAGAAAACGTTACTCATAAAAGATGGCGTTGTTGCGGGTTTGATGCATAACCGAGAGACCGCTCAAAAATTCAATGCCGAACCGACGGGAAACGCGAGAGCTGAAGATTTTCGTGTGGAACCGATCATCCGTATGCGTTGCACTTACATGGCACCCAGGAACCATTCATTTGAAGAATTAATCGAAAAAATCAAGTTAGGTTATTACTTTAAGAGTTTTAGGGGTGGACAAGCTAACATTGACGGCACTTTCCAAGTTGGCATCCAAGAAGGCTACGAAATAGTCAACGGAGAAATAGGCACACCAGTCCGCGATGCATCAATAAGCGGCAATACCCTTGAAACTTTGCATAAGGTTGATGCTGTAGGGAAAGATTTCCAGTTAGACCAGGGAAGGTGCGGGAAAGGCCAAACAGCTTTCATTAGTGACGGTGGACCGCACATTAGAATTAAAGAGGTGGTTGTCGGTGGCAGTTCTTGAAAAAAATACAATGTTAAGTTTAGCGGAAAACGCGGTAAATGAAGCCGTGAAAAAGGGAGCCTCAGAAGCCGAAGCCTACGTTTACGAGGGGCAAGCAACAAACATCGGCATTGAACTTGGCCAAATTAACAAGAGCAACAGGATAATTGACCGAGGCTTAGGTATCCGAGTGGCCACTAACAAAGCGGTAGGTTTTGCTTACACAAACATCATAGACGACTCAAATGCTATTGAAAGCGTGGTTTTTAGGGCTTTAAGTGCTGCAAGAGCAAGCAAATCTGACTCAGAGTGGAATGGACTTCCCCAAAAGAAACTTTTTGCTTCGCCGGAAAAAACTTTTGATGAAAAAATTGTCGGCTTAAACTCAGAAGAACTAGTTAACGTAGCTTCGGCTATGTTGGATGCTGCTGGGCAAGTAGATAAACGAGTTTTTCCGATTGAAGGAGGAATAGGCAGCGCTTACATTTCTAATGCCATCGCTAACTCGAACGGAGTCACAGGTTTTGATAAAGGAACAATTATTGAATGCAGTTTGGCAACGTTGGCTAAGGAGGGCGCGGAGGTCACACCTGTTTGTTTCGAATTTAACGCTTCAAGAAACTATAATGTTGACCCAGTTTGGGTTGGGAAAGAAGCGGCGAAACTGGCAGTTTCAGCGTTAAAAACTAAGCCAGTTGAAACTAAATCTACCACACTCGTATTGACGCAGTTTGCATTGCAGGACCTCTTTGCTTACACGTTAGTTAACGCTGTTAAAGCCGACAATGTTCAGAGAAATCAGTCTCCATTCAAAGGAAAAATCGGAGAAAAAGTCGCTTCAAAAAAACTCACAATTTACGACGACGGCTTATTCTCTGGCGGACTCCACACTTGGGCTTTTGACGGCGAAGGAGTGCCGCATCAAAAAACCACAGTCATAGAAAAAGGTGTACTGCGCAATTTTCTTTACGATAACTACTCGGCAAAAAAAGAAGCGAAAGAAAGCACAGGTAACGCTGCTAGAGCTGGGTATCTGTCAACGCCCAGCATTGAACCCACAAACTTCTATATTAAGCCAGGAAACAAAACATCCGACGAAATGTTAAGCGAAGTGGATGACGGTTTGATAATCTATTATCTTCAAGGCGCACACAGCAGTAATCCTGTTAGCGGCGAATTCTCGGTCGTTGCAACTCCAGCTTGGAAAATAGAAAAAGGCGAAATAGTCCACTGTAGCCGAGGAGTAATGTTGGCAGGCAATATTTTTGAGGTTCTGAAAAACGTGAGTTTTGTCGGCAGTAATGAGCGGCAGATGGGGCAGTTGATTTCTCCATGGGTTCAAGTTGAAAATGTGCGAGTGATCGGAAAATAGAGTTCAGATTGTATTGCCTATTCAATAAAGCCGTAGTTTGATCAAAGGCTTCACTCCAATCACTGCAACGTTTAGCGTCTAACTCAAGAGCTGTTGGTGGAGGTGCAGGTAAAGAGTGAAGTTTGCCACCGTAAAAGGAGATATAGACTTTTTTATGAGATAGGAGGTTGCTTGTTTCAAGACAATTGAGCCCAAAAACTCTTTGAATATTCGCCTAAAACGCCTTCATAGATACGCTTGGTTTGCTGCGCGATTTTTTCCCAATCATATTTTTCTTGAACTATTCTATAGGCGTTTTCTCGGATGCGTTTTCGGTAGTTTTCATCAAGCAAAACCTTTGCTATTCCCCAAGCCAAGGAATCAGGGTTATTTGGGTAAACCTTAACTCCTGTTATGTCATGCTCGATGATTTCTGATAAACCGCCAGTATCAGATGCGACGACCGGGCTTTTCGCTGCCATAGCTTCTAACGCCACGATTCCGAAGGGTTCAAAAAGCGACGGCACAACAGACACGTCAGCGCATTTCTGAAGTCTAAGCAAAGTTTGTTCATCTAAAAAGCCTTCAAAAAGAACTTTATGTTCAAGGCCCATGCTGCGGACAATGTTTAGCAATTGCTCTTTCATGTAGCCGCTACCTACAATTATGAATTTAGCGTTGACTTTCTCCAAAACCTTAGGAACAGCGTTAATTAATATGTGAATACCTTTTTCGTAAACCAGTCTGCCAACGTAGAGCACTATCTTTTCTTCAGGCAAAGCAAACTTGCTTCGGAAACTCGTTAAATCAACATCATCAATATCGTTGTAAGAATGCGTGTCCACGCCGTTAGGAACCATGGCTAACTTGTCGTTTGGAAGCCCAAACGCCCATTTAACGTGTGAAATCATGTATTCACTACAACAAATTACCCTCCACGCTTCATATGTTAGCCAAGCTTCGGTTTCATGAATCATTTTTTCAGTTGTAGTGTGTAATCCGTCTCTTCTGCCTATTTCAGTTGAATGCATGGTTACCAAAAGGGGCTTTCGGAAAACATGTTTAAGTCCAATGCCTGCATTTGCCACTAGCCAATCGTGGGCGTGAAAAACATCAATTTTATGTGCAATTTTCCTTGTTATTGCAGCCGTTTCTTTTTGCATGTTCAAGTTCATGAGATAAACCCATGTGGCAAAATCCGGCGCCGGATTCTTGTAAGAGTCAATGCGGTAAACTTCTACGCCATCGATCACTTCGTGCGAAGGTGCATCTGGGAAATCGCATGTCACTACGTAGACCTTTACACCTTGTTTTGCCAAACTTTTTGATAAAAAGTAAACGTGCGGTGATATTCCCCCGATCACTCTGGGCGGAAACTCCCAGCTCAGCATCATAACAGTTAAGTCGTCTTTCGTTTGCACTTTAAGCCTCCGCCACAATATTGTATAGCTTAATGATTTCTGTTAGCCAAGTAGTCTCGTTTGTGGAGATAACAGCTATTTTCTCTTTCGGCACCTTGTAAATCTTAACAACCTCGTCCCGCATCCACTCTGATTTAACGCTGACTTTTTCCGCCTCAAAAAAACCCAGCCACTCAATACCTTTGATTGCCATGTTATAGGATGTATTTGTGTTCGGGGAACGATGATCTTCTAAGCTTTCAACAGAATAAACAAACGGTATGCCAAGTCCATTCTTCAAAGTGACCGCTGCTGGGATAAAATGCCAGTCGTAAACATCTACGAGGTCAATTTGTTTGTTGGCTTGATAGTAAATGTTTGCTGCGGCTCTTTCAACTTCTTGATTTAGCGTCAAAACCCATGTTAAAACCCCAATGTGCGTTCGCACAGGGTTTGATACCCTGACTGTTTTTACCCCTGTTGGTTCTTGAGCTGAACCAGTTAAGAAATCGTCATAGGTTACAACGTTGACTTCTACATTATTACTGGCGAGTTGGGTTGATAAGGCTTTTACGTATTCAGAGAGTTTACCTACCACTCTTGGTGGATACTCCCACGAAAAAATAATGATACGCATGTTTCCACTACGTGAAAAGCGAGCAGACCTTAATTATTCCTCTTCCAGTAAGATAATACCGCTTTTTCCCTTCATTATCATAAAAGCTCTCAGCAAAGCCCTCTGACTTGTACCTGTCTAAGATGCCCTCGATCTCACACGGATCTTTCTGCATAAGCCTCGCTACTTCTTCGCCTCTTCTAGCCAAATCAGCTGCTGTAGCGCATAAATTATGCAGTGTTTGCAAAACACTATCTGGAAACGGAAGCTCTTCTCTCATTTTTCAACCGCACCTATGCCGCAATTAAATAAGACCACTTCTCTTATAAACGCATACGCGATAGTTTTTCCTAGAAAAGTTGAGTTGCATCCTGCACTTGCTTAGTTAGGGCAGTATAACGCTTTTGTGCAAAATCTACTGTTGTGTTTCTCAGTTTTTCCCCTCTTTCTTCCGAAGCTTTAACTTCTTTGAACTTGAACGCTAATTTTCGATCTTTAAGAGAGCTTCTTATCCAGCTTTCAAAGTCTCCATTCGAAACATGAAATTCAATGGCTTTGGCGTTAACTTCTTTAAGTGCTTTAATAAATCCTTTCAAGCTCCAAACCATTGTTCCCGTGAAATATTCCTTTCCAGCACCCGTATAGAACAGAAAAGGCTCATTCGTCGTTAAAATCAACATCCTAAGCCTAGCTTCAAAATCATTTAGCAACGTTTGCGCTGCAACGAAAGCATCCATGGGCGATTCGAATGGACTAAAGTAAGAGTGAACTTCTCCAGGTCCGCCGCCTGCAGTGAACATATAGTATAAGTGGTCGCTTATTTGGAAGTCACGCCACAGTTTGCGAAATTCGTTGTCATCTGCTTCTTTTATGAATGGCTCCAACCGCCGCAATGTGGTGTAGTACGCCCATTGCATTACGTTTCCAAGCCACCCAGTTTGGTCTCTTTGGATGTCTGCCCAGGAAACGGTGCCTTCTGCTTCAGGTACATCAATTTCGCCTGCTGACGCATGATTCGCAACTACTTCGGAAGGTGTAGCCATATACAAATGCTCGAACTTCAATATTTCTTCGGGGATATGTTGGAGGAAGCTATGGATGCCTGTTTCTGGCCAGTGATGTTCGCCGAAGGTTTCGTAGTCAGGGAAAATATTGATGCAAGCACCCGGTGTGCCTGCTAGCCAACCTGCGTATTTATCCGCTGTCAGGGGCCATTCGGGCCACCATCGTGCTGAAAATCTGAAGCCAATGTCATCTGTTAGTTTGTAGTTGCGGAGTAAAACACGAATTTTGCTTAAGCCTTTTGGTGTGTAGGTATAGTTTGGGGATTTTTCGCCAAGAATTTTCTCGACGCCTTCGGTGTAGATGCCTTTGTAACCCATGGCTTCAACAGTTTTAGCGATGGTGTTGTTGTAGAGAAGTTCTGTGTTCTCGAAAATGTTGGGTGTGTAGCCTAGTAAGTCTTTTATCGTTTGCTTGTGCATTTTTGCCTGTTGAATAAATTCTTCTTTATCTGGATATAGGCTTGAGACTGAGTGGTAGTAGGTTTGGTTTAGGAATTCTACTCGTCCAGTGGTGGCCATTTGCTTGAAGGTTTCAAGGAGGTCGTGGTCAAACATTTCGCATTGTTCGAGGAATACTCCTGAAATGCTGAAGGAGACTTTGACCTGCTTGTGCTCATGCTTATGCTTATCTATTAAGTCTAGCAGTATTTGGTTTGAGGGGAAGTAGCATTTGCGTGCAGCGCGCTTGAAGATTTCCCTGTCAACCTCATTATCAAAATAGTAATTGAATAGTTCGTCTTTCTTCAATCGCCTGAGAACTTTGCCTTCCCAAAACAAGTTCCGCCTTAGCCTGTGTGGTTGATGAACCTCGAAGGTAAACACGACATCTGTTATAACACTTCACCTTAACCACAGAATATCATAAGGCACATTTATTTCTAATTTGTCACTTCTTTAACGTTAAGGGCCTTGCTTGCTTTTTGGAATGCATCCAAAGAATGTGTTGCGTCGTGCAGATTTATGATTCTTGTTTCTTCGTTGTTGGAAGGAAAAAATGAGCATCGGGAGAAGAATATTGAAAATAAAAAAGGCAAGGTTACTTTTTCTTTTCTTCTTTTGGTTTTGGTTTCGTACCGATTTCTACGCATAAAATGTTTATTTGGTAGTTTTTGTCGCCAACCTGCATTTTTCCTTGAGCATGAAAGCCTCTGCTACCGGTTTTAAAATCCTTCTTACTCAATAGAAAAGTCTGTTTTTCACCTTTCAGCTGAATCGTGGCTATATCTAATTCGCTCATCTTAAAGTCACCTTTGCCACTAATCTGCACTCTGTGCCTTTTCACCTTTTCGCTCCACATTTAGAGAATGATATGCACTAATAGCAAAGTTTTCTTTGTTAATTACTTGGGTTCGGCCTTGGATGTTTCGAGTTTCAAGAATTGGCCAAGAGCCGCCTCAATTATGACCAGATTTTTAATGCCATTCTTCTTTCTCATGCCCCAATTTCTATTTCCTAAAATTTGATAAAATCCTATAGAATCAATATTTTATTTAATCTATTTCCCTAATCTGTTTAGAGATTAGAAAATCAGAAAACTGAAACTTATTATTTAAAAGACCCAGGAGACTTCCTTTCGAAATTGCTTTTGCTTTTTTAAACGAAGGTTTTCAGCATTTGCAGTCGGGAATCTGGGTAAATGACTGGTATAATCTTGCTTCTTCCACTTGTCGAAGTAAGCTCATTTTGGCTTCGTTGAGTATTCTCATCCTTTCAGAATCGGAGAGTTCAAGTAGATTGGTTTTTTTTGTGCTCATTTGTTGACCCTACCCTAAAGAATCGCGTATCTTAATAAAGCCGTTATTTCAGCAGCCGGCACATATCCAAATTGGAAATATTAACGGAACAGTTAGAACTGAGACCACAAGTAACCAAACATATAACAGCGTACGTCACATCACGTGAACTCGGTTGCATCCGCAATAGGAATTAAAGGAAACTTTGCATTTTAGATAAAGAATTGGTCGAAAAGTCGGAAGAACTGGTCGAAAAGGTACTCCCCTGAAGACCAAGTAAACGGAGATTCACTTTCACTTACCCCTCTACTGTTTTGCAGTGCAGTTTGTTAGATTTCCTTTTAAGCAATCTAAGTCATACGCATCAGATCATGTTGGAAGTGTTGCGGCAGTTGAATAAATCTATCAGGGTTCATCTTATGTCCGATGTTGAGAAGGGTGTAGTTTTACGTGATTCACGTGGAAAGGGAGTTTTCAGCGTTAGCCAGAGGTGTTGGTATGCTCTTTTTTGGGGTACAAATTAACTCAAAAAAGAGGGTATCGGGTAGAGTTGGCCAGCTTCGCAGGATAATGCATGTTGATACGCAGCATGTGCGTCGAAAAATGATTAGGCGGCTTGAGGAGATCTTCAAGATAAGTGCGGATTACGCGAGGGGCAAGGTGGATCGCGTTATTGATGAGGACGGCAAGGAGAGGCCGCTTACTATTGCTGAGAGGCAGTTTTGGGCTAGGATTGCGGCTTACACAGCTCAGATTATTAATAATGTTGCTAAGGGAATTGACGAGCGCCAGATAGACCGGGACATGGATCAGTTGGAGGAGATGTTAAATAAAACAAAGACAGCGAATCAGGTTCAGGCAGCTCAGGATGGACCCGCCGGAAAACCAGCGGGAGCCTGAAGCAACCTCAACAGCTATTGTTTTGCCTGAGGACCCTGTCATTTTTGTTAGGGACTTCTTCGGTTTTCAGGTTAAAGAGTATCAGGCTGAGCTCCTTCGGGATAAGAGCAAGCGGATTGTGGTGCGTTGGAGCAGACAAGCTGGAAAAACGACTTGTATTGCTTTGCGTGCGATTTGGTTTGCTTGTTTTTTTCCAAAGACATTGACGTTGATTGTGGCTCCGACCTTGCGCCAGAGTATGATTATGTCTGATCGTATCCAAGACTTTCTCGGCGGTCTCTCAAAAGAGAAGAGAGTTGCCCTTGTTGAAAAGTTGCAGAGAATAACTGTGAGGTTTAAGAATGGATCTCGAATCGTTGCTTTGCCTAATAGCCCTCAACTGCTCAGGGGTTATACGGCAAATCAAGTAATAACCGACGAAGCAGGATTCTTTAAAGACGATGAACTAGTGTTTTTTAATGTGCTTTATCCTATGCTGTCTACGACGGATGGCGCCTTAATCGCCAGCAGCACGCCTTGGAGCAAAGACAGCGTCTTCTACCGCATGTGTCAAAGTCCCGATTTTAGCAAGCACACTGTAACCTGCGAAGATGTCGTTAAAAGCGGCTTGGTTAGGCAGAGTTTTATTGATGAGATGCGAGCTCAGTTGCCGTTTGAGCGTTTTCAGCGTGAGTTTATGGCTGAATTTGTGGAGGACATAGATGCTTGGCTCACGCAAAGCTTGATTGTTACCTGTATTGATAGTAACTTGCAGTTTCTTGATTTTCAGGCTGCGCCTCAAGGCGAGTTCTTTGTTGGGGTCGACTTTGGCAAAGAGCAGGACTTTAGCGTGGTTCTAGTGGTTGAGAGGCAAGGATCAATTTTGCGAGTAGTTCATGTTCACCGTTTTCCACTGCACACCGAGTACGCTTCAGTGATCGGGTACGTCAAGAGCCTGCAGGACCGCTGGAAAACGATTTATGCCGTGTATAGCGACGTTACTGGCGTTGGCAATTATATTGTTGAGGATATGGTTCGAAGCGGGATCGAGGGCGTTGCTGGTGTAACTTTTACGGTTCAAAGCAAAGAAGAGATGGCTACGATCCTGCGGGAGAAGATGCGTGGCGGCGAAGTGAAGATTCCGTATGTGCCCAGCAGAAAGATTGATGATGTGGATTTGACGTCTGAGTTGAACATTGAAAAGTACGAGTTAATGAAGACTGGGCACCTGCATTTTAGTCATCCTGAGGGCGGACATGATGACGTGTTCTGGAGCATAGCCTTGGCGGTATACGCTGCTGCACGTTCTCCGTTGCCTAGCACAGGAGTAGGTGTCGTAGTGATCAGGAAAAAAACATTCAATGATTATGATTAGAAATGCGAAGTTCCGAACAGCCGAACAAATCTAGCAACATTATTGCCAATTTCAAGATGTGGTTAGTTTAGGCGTTGCTTACGCCGCAGTCAATCTTCAGCTCTGCAATCACTCAACAGCGTTTAAAAGGGTTACAAGAGCGGAAACAAAAACGCCATTACCAAGAAAATTGGACAAGAAACAATGGGGAACTAAGCCTCAAGAATTAGAAATATCGTTTTTAACCAGGTACTGTGGTGCGGTCGCCGGGATTCGAACCCGGGATCACAAGCTTGGAAGGCTTGTGTCCTAAACCAGACTAGACGACGACCGCTTGTATTTTGTTGAATAAGGCTATTTTTGGAGTTATCTAGGTCACATTCTTTTTCACTTTTGCTTTGACCTAGTTGACCACTTTCCGCCTTTTCAATCGTCAGAGAAATGCCTTGTGATTTTAATAAAGTTTTCAGAGATTCTAAATCGTCTATCTTACAATAGACCTTTCAGTGCAGGGGAGAGCTAGAGTAAAGTGTTTGATAAATGGTGCCAAATCTTAAGAACAAATTCACCTTTAATGATAACCCATACTGATTGATGATTGTCCCGAGCAAAATTTGAAGGAAAAGATGAATGACTGAATTCACATATAAATTACCCGATTCTTCAAGTTTCCTTGAAGCACTTTTAATTTTGTTAAGAGAAAAAGACAATTACACAATTGCTTATTGGCTTTCTGAAACTAAGTTATCACTTTCAAGCACAGGAACATTTTCGCGTTATAAAAAAGGAAAAATTTGGAATGCATATGAAACAATTGCAGATTTTGCCATATCTCGCTTTGAGTATCTTGACCTAATAAAATACTTCAAGGAAGAGGAAATGGAAATCGTAAAGTTACGTTGTAATGAAGTTATGCCTCAAGATTCTGGTTATGAGGTAACAGAAGTTAAGTTATCCATTTCTGTGGAAGCTAAAAAGCAGGCTCGAGATGCAATGCAGGACATAAAGAAAATTAACAAGAACTTGCCACAGAAAATGAAGGTTGCAGTAATACCGCTGACATTGAAGTTAAAGCTAAAGAAATGTCCGAAGTCTATCTTTATACCTATTGTATTGAAAACTCTTTGAGGGCATTTATCGAAAAAATTGCTTTGGATAACTATGGGGACAAATATCTTGAGTCCTTAACTTTATCAAAAGAAATGAAAGATAAAATAAGAAAAAGAAAAGAATCAGTAGTTAAGAAGAAATGGCTTAGTGCAAGAGGAACCTCTGACATATTCTATTTGGATATTGAAGATCTAGGTAATCTAATTCAAAATAATTGGATTATTTTCAAGGATTACTTTGAAAGCACTCAATGGATTACAACAAACATTAGTGAAATAGCGGATTGTAGAAATACAGTTGCACATCATGGATATTTGGAAGAAAATGAACGAGATATAATCAGAATAAACTTCATAAAAATACTCAAACAAATAAGTGATACTTTCAAGTGACAACAAAACTTAGAATGAACTGTAAGCAATGCGGTCATTGGAATAGAATAAAAGTTGAAAAGGTAATGCTTAATCCTGATAGCCCTGAACCTAAAGTGCAAGTATTCTTGCCTTCTTATTTACCTTCAGACAGAGACTTGCTCAAAGTGCTAAAAATTAATTGTTGAACCGAAGGAACCATTGAGAATAATTAGGAGGAAATAGATTAGCTATTTAATCGAACTAAGTAAATCACACAAAGAAAAGAGCAATTCTAATAGCACAGAAAATGAAGAATCCGTCAACAGTTATTATAAATAACTGTAGACCTTTTCCTTCAGGAACATCCTTTTTAATACTAGTATGAAGTTGTATATCTAGTTTCAAGGCTCTGATATTTTCCTCTAATTTCCACATTCTTTTATATGTAATATCAATATAACGTTGGACAGTCCAGTTGTAAAAAGCCCAGATTAGCATCAGAAAAATTGAGATAAATGTTAAAGTTAAAACATAAACTATGTTCTTTGCAATATTGTCTTGGAACGAAAATCCTAAAATGGTAAAAGATGCAACTATGAATATTGATCCAATTAGCCAACGCGCTGTGTCTAAGTGATTTCGGTTTTGGTGACAAGCATCATACTCTGCCAACCAAACGTTAAGTTTAGCATCTACAATGTTTGATAATTTCTCAATGTTCTCTTGGCACTCAATCGTTTCCTTGCACCAAACAAATGACTGCATATTAAGTACTTAATTTTTTAGGATGCCCGTCTAAATTGAGAGCCACGTTTACATTAGGCTTCTAGCAAAAATTGAAATAATCTTATCAATCTATTGCTTTTCTATGAAATTATTATTTGAACAAGCTGCACAAGTTTGTTTAAGCCCACCTGAATCAAGAATCCAAAAACTAAAGACTTGGGTTGAGCAGGCAAACATGGCAAGGAACAAAGGTAATTTAGAGCCATATCCGAATCAGTATGATAAGGCTGAAGAACTAATTACCTTCTACACTTTTGCTCCATTAGTGCTCAGTTCTAATAAAGTTGTTTTAACCAATCAGATTCTTACTGTAGCTGGCATCAATCAAAGTGCAGATAGTGTAGTTAGTTTATGTCTTGAGAAGCAATATCCACCTCCAGCTGGCTATTTGTCATGGATAAAGGATGAGGTTAAGAATCATCCTGTAAGATACATAAGAGAAAAAGCAATTAACCGTCTTAAAGCAAATCAACCTTTAGAATCAAATACCCATGTGGATGCATTCATTGAAACTAATAACTTCATTATCTTCTTTGAAATGAAGTTTACTTCAGATATCTCTTACGGTACAACCTTTAATCCTGCTAGAAATCAACTAGCAAGATTAATTGATGTTGGCTTAGAAGTAGCTAAGCGAAAGGGGAAGAAGCTATTAGTGTTTTTATCTACACCAAATACACCATATTCACTCAAGAGCAGACTTTACTATTATAAAATACAAGAATATGCTAGTCCCTTGATGATTCAGAAAGAGATTCCTTGGAGACCGGTAAAAGACATAGAAGAGAATCTTTTGACAGTTAAGTGGATTGCTTTAGAAGAGCTAATTAACTTACTCTACAAGGATTTTAATCATCACGATAAGGAAAAAGCAATGGAGTTTTTTAAAGAAAGGCTATTGAGTGTAAGATAGCTTATCCATGATTCATAATTTATTTAATAAATCAACATAGTTTATTAGTTATAGGTAACAAACATGACTTCAGTCTATGCTGATATGACTGCTTTTGAAAAGCAAGTAGCAGAATACTTAACTCAATTAGGGTTGTACTGGAAGTTTGAATTTCCAATATTTGTTTATGATGAAAAGAATAGACCCAGAGTTTGGTCACCAGACTTCTACGTTCCCAAAATGGGTATGTTTGTTGAGGTTTGTGGGTCAGAGAATTTTGATTACAAGTACAGGGAAGGAATTTACAAAAAGAATGGTTTCTTTGTTATTTTCGTTCATTTGTATAAGGAGGCTGACCAGTGGAAAGCCTACCTTGTAAAAAGAATGATGGAGATAGAAGAGTATAGGCATGATGAGACTCAGAAAATGCTCCACTCGTTAATACAAGGTCATACTTGACTAAACTACTATCCTAAATGGATATTGACTACAGAAATGCAAAGCGTAATAGCTGAATCAAAGAAGAGGAAAATTTCCTATTTCATTCTTTGTTCAAGTTCTCCCATGAGTTTTTCTGCTAGAGAATGAAGTTCAACAGATTCTCCTTGAATATACTTAACTAAGTCATCGTTCTTTACTGATCGCCTCAATTCCTTTATCAATTCCTTGGCTTTTTCATAGTTTATTGTATAGCGAGGGTCTTGACTATATATTTCCTCAGGGTTTGTATACAATTTCAGCTTAGCTTCAATTATCTGTGCAAATGGATACTCTTCTTTCCAAAAATCCAAAGGGTCCTTATCATTTAGGATGGCTTTCTCAATTGGTACCCAGGTTTCTAAAGTGTCAGCTTTGATTTGCAACTTAACATATGAGGTTTCAGTCCTTATTGGAGACTCATACAAGTCAGAGCTAAATTTCTTGGCTATATCGTTAATTATCTTAGACAGCCTAAAAGGAACACTCTCAAGTGCTTTGTTTAATTTTCTTATTCTATAATAGAAATGGTCAACATATTCATAAAACTCAGAATCTTGACTAAGTAAAAACATGTTATCTTTTATTATGCGGTCATAGCTCTCAGGAGTAAATTTCTCAATTCTGTTTTGGTTAAAGTAACTGGTTATCTCACTATGCAGAGGTAAGTAGACTAGATTTATTAAGTCATATTTTTGGAGATAATTTTGCCTAAAGAATAAGGCAACTTGATCATGTCCCATAATCTGATTTCCAAAATTTAGCCTAATATAATATCCATGGTTAGCCATATGTGGTGGATTTTTGCTTTTTGGTGCAAAAATTACAAAGATTCTTCTGGTACCATCATCAGGCTTTGCTATTGGAATTATCTTAATTTCTTCATTCCAAGGATCTATTTTTTGGTAAAGATTAATTTCAAGAGTTTCCTTAGATATTGTGGTCCAAGTAAAATTATCTGGAATTTTATGGGTATCTTTGTCTTTTTCAGATAACCCAAAAACAACTATCCCTCCAGAGCCGTTTAGAAAACCTGAAATGTGTTGACTCAATCCCTCAAAACTGATCTTTTTTTCTGGTGGAATTTCCTCATAATCAAGATGCAGAAACTCTTCTCTCTGATTATCAATTAGCATTTTAATTTCTGCATAGCCAACATCGTCTATTGAGTCTTTATTGAAAATGTGCTTAATGTATGCCATGAGTTAGACCCAAAATCACTCTACAGCTCTTAGTACTTATTGATTTATTAATTTTGGCTTAACCTTTTAAGTGCTAAGAAAGTAGTTAGAATAATGGATTACAATGCCAAATCTAACCCTAACAGAACTAATTAAGCTAATTAGAGTGAATATGACAAGTTCACGGTATACAGCGTTTAGGTATCCTAGCCTTGTCATAAATGAGACTTTCCTTCAAGACATTAACCTTTTACAAGAAGAATATGGTTAAGTTTATTGGAAAACTAAAAGCTACCAACGGTCAAAGCAAGCAAGTACAAGCAAATGATACTTACATTTGCGACTGCTTTGAAGGTTTGTTAAAGACAAATAACCCTGAAGCCTGTTTTAAGATTGTTAAATTAGCCATTGGCAAGATATCTGATGCAATATCATTTGCTGAAACACTTGATAGAATTCCCAAAGATGTTGTCCCAAAGTCTTCTTTTGATGCATTACTGATTGAGAAAGAGCATTTTGAGAAGACTGCAAAGTTCTTAGCACAGTGTAGAGGTATTCCAGAACTCAATTCATTGATTAATTCATCTAGGACGATTGGATTACTTATAGATGAAATTGGGCTTTAGCCCTCTGTGCATCAAATCTCATAGAAGCAACAGTAAATCTTAAGTTAGAAAAAATTGGATTGAAAGCTGAAGGCTCTTTTAGAGATAAGTATAGAAGACTTTGCCAAGCCATCAGGGAAACCGAATATAACAGAGACCTTTCTCAGCTTTTGCCAATAGCTCTGTATGAAGGAATCAGGAATAAACTAGACCATGCAAGCAATTCTAATAGGGTAAGTGAAAAAGAAGCTAAAGACATCAGCAAGATAGTGATTGAGTTTATGAATGAAGTCTTTACTTCTAAGGCTTGATTAGTCCACTTATGATTTTATAACAGGTCTTACGTCTCAATGTCTGTTTATGACTTCTAAGTGCAAAAGCGTAATAGCTGAAACAAGGTAACAAGAATAATTCAGAAGGTGAGTTATTGGAAAACTCAATAAAGAAAATATGCGTTTTCTGTTTGTCTGATAAAGATATTTTTCCATCTCACGACTTTGACTTTGCTGTAAATTGGCTTAGAACCAAAGGTTCAAAACCTTATCTTTTCAGAGAACATAAGCTAAGGATGGGTTAGCTCCAGGTTCAATTGTTCTTTTTTCATTTGATACACTCATTTTTGGACAAGCTACTGTTAAGACAGGCATTGAAAAAACAACCGTAGAAGAAAAGAAGAAGCAAAAGTTCCCCTATAAGCGCAAGATGGTTTTAAATCCTATTGATCAAGATAGAGATATTTTTCCAAATCCAATGAAAAAGAGAGATTTAGAACCAATAATTGACAAACGGTTTGGAAGAACTTTCACCTACCTATAGTCTAGACAATACAAGAAGATATTACAAGCAGTTGGAAGTAAACCACTTGAGTTTTAGACTAAGCAATACATGTGAGCTTAAACTTTTAAGTGCTAACCGATTAATACAAACAATGAGTGGAGTAATTGGTAAAGAGGTTAGTGGCATTAACCTTAATCATTGCTTTATTCGCCCTATGCAGCACTTCTCTCGTTAAAGGGTATACTCCCCATGTAGATGCAGTTACAACTGTAAAGGAAGTCCTAAGTGGGGACACATTTACAACAACTTCAGGGGCAACAATCAAACTAGCTGATATAAGAGCCCCTCAAAAAGGAGAGCAAGGGTTTGATGATTCAGTTAATTTCTTGAATTCTTCTCTGAGAAATCAACTAGGTGCAATTAACTTTACAGGGACGCAAGTATTTCTTGATTTTGATAGTGAAAATGAAAGCAAGACAAGCGATAATTTTTTAGCAGTTGCATATATTAGCTATAATGAAACATTTTATTTGAATGTCAATGAATTTCTTAGAGAAAATCCCAGTAGTCATGTAATAACAGCAAATAGTCCTAATGATTTTAATCCATATAGCTGGACAATTCTCACTTCAAAGAACATAGCTATTGGTAACTCAGATCCAACTACATTTGAAAACTTGCGCATCGCATTAATAAATTCTTATAATGCTGAAATTACCAGCCATGCAGGGTATATTGTTACCCTTATAATTGCAATTGCCACAGCTATATTTGTTCTTAAGCCTCACAAGATGTCTTTTGTAACAACATTAGCAGTATTGTCAAGTGCCATTATCTACTTTGCGCTTAGAATAATATTTTGGGCATACATTGCAAGCGAGGTTTTGTCCATTACCCAAGGTCAAGTTTTCTTGAGTGGACAATCAACTGATATCTCTGGTCTTCAAAGTATTTTAAGAGAACAGTTTCTTTCCATTAAGGATCCACGAGCTTTTCCTTATTTATTATCAAGCAAGGTATTTTCACTTGACAATAAAACTTTGCCGTTCATTTCGCTGATATTAATATTTTTTTTAGTCTTTTTGATAATAGTTTGGATTTTTGATTTCGCCTCAAAAAGAAGGTGGATAAGTGGCAATTGGAATATGCACCTCTCAAGTGAGAAAAAATTTCTGTTAGCTATGGCTTTCATAGCGGTAATAGTGGCATATTGGTGGGGGTTTTTCTTTGTAGCATAGATCACTTGACTAAAACCTCTTAGACAAGAGTCTTCTTCTAACTGATCATATCAAGAAACAGGTCTTACGGCTCAATGTCCGTTTATGACACTTTTTCGTATTATGGAAAGACAGAAATCCAGCTCTGCATATATTATTTATGGAGAAGGTTTTGTGAGTAAAAGCAGATTTTTTGATTCACCAAATTGTGGGGGCTGCATCTACAAAGGAGGCAGTTACTGTTGGGGTCAATGTTCTCTTAACATTTGGAAAAGAGACAAGGATTACTAAGACTTCTACTGGAATGCTTGTGATATGGAAAACTTTGGAAGATTAAGTAATGAAGTTCTCATTAGAACCTGCTCCTGTGGCATCGTATTCAAAACGTATGATCCAAAAAAAGTGTACCATTCAAACAATTGTAGGGCAATTTACGTTAGGAAAATAAATGGAGCCAAGATAGCCCAAAGAAGGAAACTAAAACAAAAGAAGCTAAATGAGCAAAGTTTTCTCTAAACTTTCTTCTATCCCTAACACAATGGTTCCAAACTCTTTCATGTCTTGCCTCAAGTGGTATCTAGTAAAAACTGATTTAGTAACTCTTCTAGATAAAGTCACTCTGTTGGCATAGTAATATTTCATTGATGTATTCCGTTGATATTTGCTAAGTCTTAAATCTGCTTAGCATAAATCGCTAAATATTTTAAAACTCAGCGTGTAATTACAGAAAGAATTATATTTTTGATTTTGGTAATAATAAAGTGGTGATTTATTTTGGTGAGTTTTGATAAACTTTCTGGGAAATTTGTTATTTGTGCAGGCGGTTTTGATCTCGGAGTGGTTAATGGGGTAGAAATGAACACTGATACTTGGCAAGTTACCCATTTACATGTGAGTTTGTCAAATAAAGCATCCGAGGACCTTGGATTCAAAACAAGATTCACAAGTAAAACTGTATGCTTGCCTACCTCATTAGTTTCTAAAGTTGGAGACAATATATTGTTAAACAAGTCTCTTGATGAATTAACCAGACACCCAGAAATTTATGAATGCCGAGAATGATAGCTAAAGTTGGAGCTAAATGCTTTCGATGACAAGTGAATATATTACTTAAGAGCTATCCTTTTTTGAGGTTTTAGCTTTAGCACCTTGGAAAGAATTACAGGTATCTAACCTACCTGAAACATAAGAGCTTTATACATCAGTATAAGATAGCTTTACGTCTTAGATGTACTCACTAAAAGATTTTTTCTAAGAAGTCATCATTAGAGTAATAATCTCCAAGGTTAAGTTAACTAAGCAAAGTTACCTCTAAGTTTTCCATTATCCCTAAAACGGTATTTCCAAAAGCTTTCATGTCTTGCCCTAAGTAATGCCTTGTAAAAACTGATTTAGGAACTCTATGTACCTACAGATTGTGAGAAAAGCAGGGTTTCTATTTTGTTATTGCCTTCTAGAACTCTGCTCTTAAATTCACTAATGTTTTCCTTGAGGTAATGTCTGGCAAATACTGATTTTGGTACTCTGCCTTGCACTAAGTCTATCTCTTCACTCATTAAGCCATTTCTAGCCATGAAACTGCTGTAGAAACTCCTCAGTTCCTTAAATCGCTGGTTAAAACCATTATGCAACATTCTTTTTCTCAGGGTAGAATAGCAAAGATGTTGGCTGTTTGCAATCTCTTCTATAAAACTGGCTGGCACTATTGTGATGTAGCAGTTTTTTGTTCCTCCAAGGAAATCTTTGGGAAACCTAAAGTGCTCAATTATGCCCTTCTCACTAATGTAATCGCTTCTTCTTTGTTTGCCCAGCTCCAATATTTTGTTAAAGCTGATTTCTGCTTCAGTCCTTCTTAACCCTGATAATGCTAAGTACTTTAGCCATAATTTCTCATGAGGCTTCATAATCCAGAGAAATCTATGACAAAGCAAACTTAACCATACAGCAACAGCAACCGATGGCAATGACAATTATAGCAAATTAACGTTCTCTCTAAAGGCAGAGTGAAATAACCTAGCAATTAAGAAAGTTGTCCCACTATGAGACAAAAGCCAAGCAACAGTACCTATTACCGCAATATTTAGAAAAGTAATTAGCATTATCATCGAAGATCGTCAATTATAGGAGATAGGGAGCCAGAAGGGTTAATGTACAATTGGGCATCAGCAAACCAAGCTTTACCATAATCAGTTGCAGGTCTCACTTGTAACCAAGGAATCATGCCTGTAATGTTGTAACCATTTGGAACGATACAATCAATCGTTTGCAGTGTCCAAACAGAGGTATTCCAAGGTACATCACTTCCTACACTTTGAATGCTGCCAGTTATATGGATCGCATCACTGCCTACTCCATTTACAAGTACACTAATGCCTGTGTTGCCAACATTGCTGTAAAAATCAATTCCGATACGTGCTCCAGCACCATAAGAATCGGTAGGATCGTGATTGTAGACACTAGTTTCTTGCGATGGGTCTGTTTTTATCCAGCATTTCATGACAATGTGGTCACCAGGATTAACAGCTATCCAGTTACCATCAACCTCACGGGATTTAACAGGGTCTGAGTAAATTGTAATCGAGGGATTCCCATTATGCGTTATGTTCGTATCTAAAACGCTGTTTGCAAACGCAGGCGAACCAATGCACCAATCATTAGGAATAACAGCTAAGTTAGTGTTATCAGAATGAACCAGCATAAGTAGAGCAAAAATGAAGGAAAACACTAATATTGCAATAACAAAAAAACTAAGAATTTCTTCATCATTTAGCTTTTTTCCGCTCTTTCTTCTGAAGTAAAACATGGTCCATAACAACCATTATCTCTCCACATATTTATTCAATCGCCCAGTTCTCTGTTTCTTATAGTTCAGTTTCTAGCTTACATAGTAAGGGCTATTTCAATACGCTATGCGATTTAAGACTTATCTTTATGAAAACTTAGGATTAGAAGTAATAAAAGATCTTAAGATAAAACTAATAAACTCTCTTTAAAATGTAAATTCATCATTAAAACCATGATTCTTTAATGGAATAGTATATCTTTCCCAAGTGATGCATTAAGTCACAGAATCAGATTAGGTTGAGAATATGAGCGTGGGAAAGGAAGCGCGTAAGATTCCTAACAGCCGTATTAAGATCCTTGTTAAAGATGCGAAGCAAATGGTGAACGGACCTTATTATTGCCCAAAATGCCGAAAGGAATTACTGCAGATTTTAGCAGACGTAAGAAAAAAAGAAGTGTACGCTGTTTGCAAATGTGGTCTTGAGTGGCAGTTAACTTATGCACCTGTTTTTCAGCCCATAGATTATTATAATAAGTTTAGAGATATGTGGAAAAAGCAAAGCTATGGCATAATCAAACAAAAGTAACTTTTTCCTACAACATTATTGTTAAACGCTTATTGCGCTCAAAACGACTTCCTAGATAATACAAAAAAATAAAACCATCTATAAATGAGAAATCCATCGTTGAACGGAAAAAGGAGCCAAAACCTGTTTGGTTGAAGAAAAACTTGAATTCACCCCCTCGTTGCTCGTTTTAGGAAACATAGCGCTCTTCGCGTGGTTTTTTTTGGCGTTCTTTGGCATATTTTTTTTCAACCAAATTTACGGTTGGATATATCTGCTTGTAGAGGCCGCGATAATTTACCTTTTTCTGCGCAGGCTTGGTTGTAGCAGTTGTTACAAATGCAAAGCTTGCACAAGCGGCTTTGGAAGACTGGCAGGTATATTTTTTGGAAAAGGATACGTCAAGAAAGAAAGTGTCGGAAACAGATTTGGGATAATAGCTTTTGTTTATTTTTTGCTGCTTCCGCTTCCTGTTGCAGTTCTGGTTTTCTCGCTTTCGGAAGTTTTTTCGTTTCTGAAAGTGTCAGTGTTAGTTTTTCTTTTGGCCGTGCTTTGTACAGTTTAATTACTTGGTTTGATCGCTTAGTAATTCATAAATTATAAATTTGGGAGAAGTCTTAAACTGTTTACTGCTAACATTGTAAGCTACGTTGAAGATGTCTAAATGCGTAGACTATCGTTGAGTCGTAAGCCAGTTAAACTGTTAATCATCTTTACGTTAGCGTTTGTTGTTTCTCTACCGATAATTCGCCCTCTAGAAGTAGTTACTGCTCAAAGCCAGTACTACAACAGTGAGTTTGTATGGGATTACGGCGGGAATCATTGGACTTGGAACCTGAGCATTCCTACATCGTTGTCTGATGCGTATATGGCAGTTCCAGATTCAGTCCGAACGCAATATGGACTTGCAGACTTTGGCTTTTTCACCACGACTGAAGATTCTTACTTGCAAAGTCTAGCTGAAAAACTAAATGAAAGTGCAACGCAGCTTGGATATAGTGCAATTGATCAAGGAAACTTTGTTTTAGCTTTCGTCCAAAGTATACCTTACAAGACCGACAATGCTAGCACAGGCTATCAAGATTATCCAAGGTTCCCAGTTGAAACTTTAGTGGATAATATTGGAGACTGCAAATCCCATTCCATACTTTTTGCAGCATTGATGCTCATACTTGGCTACGACGTAGTCTACATTAACCCTCCAGACCATTTAGCGGTAGGCATTTCCAGAAACGACCTTTCAGGCGCATATTGGAACTACAATAACAAAACTTACTATTACTGTGAAACCACAGGAATCGGGTTTAAAATCGGTCAGCTTCCCGATCAATTCAATGGTCAAAGCGCCTATGTATATCCAATAGACGAGAGCCAACAATATGTCCCAAATCTACAGGCAACATCATCCATTGAGCCGGGTCCAACTCTTTCTCCTAACACACAAACACCAATGCCAACTTTTGAACCGAATCCGACCACTTCACCTGCTGTCACCGAACCTACCATTCAACCAGTTCTACCTCTATCACTCAACATAATTTCTAATAACCCGATTTTTTTCTCAATCATAATCATCGCAATAGCGGTTTCAATTACAGCCACTATTAAAACAGCAAAAAATCCCAAGAAACAACCATCCATTAACCGAACAGCTTCTCCAGAACCAAGCATTCTCCAAGCGGCAGACACAAATTTAGAGGGCAACAAATTTTGCATTTATTGTGGCTCAAGCAACAAATCGTTTGCTTTATACTGCGAGAAATGTGGTAAGAAAACAGCTTGAGCAAACTCTACGATCTACTTGCGTTCCAAGTTGGATCATGGCTTGACAGTGAATTGAAGATTTCCTCGGCAAACCTGTCTATTCTAGCATGCGCGTAAAAGGCAATCACAATTTCCAAAACGATAATAACTGAAAGAAAAACAGCAAGAATCTCTGTTAGATTTACAAAAGCACGCCCTATTTGGAAATCCACGATGCCATTAACGGTTATTATCCAACTCCAGAAGCTAGGCTTCTCTGTAACCATAAATGTGTTTAAATCGAGAGTTATCCATAGGCATAAACCAATTAACACAGCGGCTAAGACGCAACCAACTGCTGTGATGTTTTTCCAATCTGAATCCAAGTTGGAAGAGCAGGTTACTTTTGTTCCGGAATTCATCGGCATCAAAATGACCTTCAATTTTTTCTTGGCGGATCTGGGAGACATTCCCCAAAGCGAGCCTTGCTTAACTAGAATTTGCTTAGGTGGCTCCTCGGATATTATCCTGCAGCCTTTCTCGACGAGAACAGCTTTCAAATCTGCGTAGGTTTTATTAATGTCTATGCCGACATTTCGCTCAAGCAACAAGACACCACTCAATTCATTAAGTGTTTAGTTGCTATTGTGGTTTTTCATTAGACCTAAAAAGCTTCTTCTCATATTGCGACCTCGGCTTAAAACCCTTAATCTGCCCGCGAGCCATGGCTCGCTGCCTTTCAAGATTCTTAATCCTTGCATAAAGCTTTGATACCTTGGTCTTAGACGGCACCTTAGACCTTGGAACGTGAACCGGAACAGGTGTGAATGGTTTATTGATCTCAAGTTTACGCCGCCCAGATTTCTTGAACGGAACGTTACGCACTTTCTTGAATATAACATAGCCTTCTTTGAGGTTTACTTCCTGCACTTCCCAACCTGTATTCAACCATGCCTTTACATGAGCGCTAGATGATGAATTGCTCCACCAAGCTTCATCTCTGAAAGCGCTAGTTGGTAGGCTACTGCCAATTAAACCGTCTATTCTCGCAAAAGAAAGCGTTACCATTCCAGTGAAGGCAGCTCTAAACTTCAAGTGATTCTCAAGCCCATAATACTTAGATACTAATCGTGGAGAGACCACTCGCCGAGCACAATGCAGGCATAACATTGCATTTGGATCGCCAGTGGCAACATCAGGCACCATACAGTCTCGGCAGAACAGTTTCTGGCAACGTTGACACTTACGCATGTAAGCTACTCGAAGAACTCTTCTGCAGATTCCACATTCATCCTTCAATGGCAACCCAACCTTTTTCCAAGCGAACGGAAAAAGCGCTCAAACAAGCAATTATCTTTTCAGACATTTTAATTTTCACCTGTTACTAAATCCGATTTTTCTTGAGGATTATTGCCTTTAGATGTTAACTGTCGTAGAGTACCTGTGATTTCTTCCCATATTAATCTAAGCAGATCCCTCGCTTGTTTGTCAATAGCCAGAAGCAATGCCACGTAAAGCGCAAAGCCTGCAGCGGCTTTAGCTAAGGTGGAAATCAGTGTTGTTGTGGTGGGAAGCAGAAAAAGCACAGCTCCCATAAAGATGGAGGCGAAAATGTATTTGACTATGCTTTTCCAAGCAACAGGTATTCTAATTGAACGACGCATAAACCAGTATAGACCAGCAAAGGTTGAAAGATTGGCGGCGATGAGTACTGCTATGACGTAAACTACCGCTTGTGTCGATCCAGCTACAGACAGTTGTGTCAAAACGTAATATGCCAAGGGTAAAGCAATTGCTGCCTGAATGTATGGAACACTAAAAACTGTGAAGATTTTGCTTCTGACAAGTTTGCGAAGTGAAATTTTTCCTTCCGCATCGAAGGCTTCTGCGGCCATAAGACATGAAGTGTAAAACGAATAGATCAAACTAACTAATGTATTAATCGTCAATGCAATGAGAACGGGCCAAGCAATACTGTAAGATACGTTTAGGACAGTTAAAAATGAGGTGGACATAACAATCACGATGGCGGATAATGGAATCGCAAACATTAACACTGTTTTAAACGAATCCCCTACTTGCTCGTCTTGACAAGTTTTAGCCAGCAGTTTAGGATATAACGCGAAGGCTAAAGAAGCAGAAAACCCAATGATGTTCGTAAAAGTTAAAGCTGCTTGATAATAGGCTCTAGTGTTTGATCCGCCATAGATGAAAAGCAAGATAAGAACAAACGAGACTAGTTGCCCACCAATAGCGTTATAGGCAATCGCTGTTGAACCCTTAAGCCATTCTCTAAGATAGTTCCAGTTTGTTTTTTGCTTAAATTCGTCAGCTAAAAGGCGCACGTAATATAATATTTGAACGAAGGCGGAAATAACTAGGCTCAATATTGCACCAAGGAATAATTGCTTTAAACCAATTATCAAAACTAAAGCCACAGTCACTTTCACTATTTCCTCAATCAATAATCCATATCCAATTACCTGGGGCTTCATGGAACGCAAAACGCTTTCAAAAATTGTAATCATGTAAGTATTCAAAATATACAAACCTGCAATAAGGTAAATCAGCAGGTAGGCTTCAGTTCCAATTGCTCTTGAAATCAGAACAATTGCAGGAAGATAAATGGCAACTGAAATAAGAGCTATTGACAATTGCGCTAAAGTGCCAGTTTTAACTGTTCCCTCTTTTCCTCTAGCCATAAACCGAGTGGCCCAGAAAGGTAACACGCTACTGAAAAGCAAAAAGTACCCAGTGTAATCAAAAATATTTGTCCAAATTCCAAACTGGTTTGGATGCATAGGTCTAGTAAGTAAAAGTGTATACGCAAGTCCAGTAATTATGCTCAGCATTTGAGATATGAAAATAATAAATCCGCTGTACTGAATCCTTATTTGATTTTTGCTCAAGTTACATTTTCCTGCTTTTTAACGATTTAAGTTAAGTGCAAATTGTTAAACGTTTAGATATACAATTTCCCAAATCAATAACAAAAAGACATCATAAAATAAGAAAAATTGAAAGAAAATGTTTGTTGATTTTACCCTTTTACAACTGCCAATGGAACAAGCCTCGCAACTTTAGTGGCAATCCCAATCTTGTCACTGACGTCAACAACCACATCCACGTTTTTGTACGCTGGGTCAGCTTCCTCAGCCAAAACCGAAGCACTTGCAGCACGAACGACAATTCCCCGCTTCTCCAAAGCCGCTTTAATATCTCCACCCCAGAATTGCCGTTTTGCAGCGGAACGGCTCATCATTCTGCCTGCTCCGTGCGCTGTTGAACCGAAAGTTAAATCCATCGCTTTCTGTGAACCTACCAGAACCCATGAGCTTGTGCCCATGCTGCCTGGAATAAGCACAGGTTGTCCTTCACTACGGTAATCGTCTGGAACATCAGGGTGCCCAGCTGGGAACGCGCGTGTTGCTCCTTTGCGGTGAACCCACACTTTCTTTTCTCCTCCGTCAATCTTGTGGGTTTCTATTTTAGCGATATTATGCGCTACATCGTAAACGAGTTTTAAACCGAATCTTTCAGGCGACTCATGGAAAACTTGCTGAAAACTTTGCCTTACCCAATGCATAATTGCATGCCGATTAGAAAAAGCATAGTTGACAGCGCAAGCCATAGCTTGGAAGTAATCACGCGCTTCATTGCTGTTTCCGGGTGCACAAGCTAATTCTCGGTCAGGTAACGTTATCTTATACTTCAATACTGCATGCTCCATAACTCTCAGATAATCCGAGCATACCTGATGGCCATAACCTCTTGAACCGCAGTGAATCATTACAGTAACTTGGCCTTCTTGCGTAATTCCAAAAGCCTTTGCTGTTGTTGGATTAAAGATTTTGTCCACTTTCTGCACTTCTAAAAAGTGGTTTCCTGAGCCCAAGGTACCGATCTGGGTCAATCCCCTGTTCTTAGCGGTCGTTGAAACTTTATCTGGATCTGCATTAGCCATGCAACCGGATTCTTCACAGTGGTCTGCATCCTCAGGCCAACCAAACCCGCGTTTAATAAGCCACGGCACACCCTCAACAGCCAACCGATCTAAGTCGATGGCAGATATTGTTAAGTCTTTTCGGCGACTTCCAAGCCCGGAGGGAACATTACGGAAAATGGTTTCTGCTAACGGTGCAAGTTTGGGTCGGATATCTTTTTCTGTAAGTGTAGTTGCTAAGAGGCGAACACCACAGTTGATGTCATAACCTACACCGCCAGGACTAATAACGCCTTTATCGTAATCGGTTGCGGCAACGCCGCCTATTGGAAAACCGTAACCTTCATGCCCATCGGGCAATGTTATTGCATGTTTGTAAATTCCAGGCAACGATGTTACGTTTGTGCATTGCCAAAGTGTCCTATCAGTCTTCATCTTTTCTAAAAGCGTTTCATTGGCAAAAATCATGCCTGGAACTCTCATTGCTGGCTTGTATTTTGGGATACGCCAAGCGTAATCATTTACTTTCTCAAGTGGAATGTCTTCTGGAGCTCTTCTGCTTTCACTTTCACCCAAAATTTTTCACCTTAAAAATAAAGAATGAAGACATTATAAAACGTTTATGAGCTTTGTTTAGATTGTGTTTGTTTGGCGTAGTCGATAAAGCCTTGAACGCTATTTCCGAGAGCCGTCCTTGAGTAAATACGATGGGACTTTAAGTAATCTGCAAGTTGATGCATAACCTTGTCTTCAGCGATTATTCTATCGCGTATCTCCTCCAAGCCTTGGTTTTTCCTGATGCCTTCTTCCGCGATATTTGCCCATAACTTAAGCTGCAGCTTGTAGTCTTCCAAGCGTTGAACTCCGTTTAAGGCTTTTCCGAAATGACTATAATACAAAACTGTAGGCTTAAGGCTGATTAATTTATCTAGGGAGGCTAATGCCAAGTCAAGGTGGAAAGGGGGCGGCGTTGTGGGCATTACTACGTCGAACTCTGGAAAATACGTACCTGCGGTATCCCCGGGAAAAACTCCACCATTTAACGATTCATGAAAACTGAGGCTGTGTGAAGCATGACCAAGCGTTTCAATAACCCTCAATTTGGCGCCGTCACCTAAATCAAAAGAGCCCTCAGTAACAGGAATTATCAGTTCTTTTGGAACAGGTTCAGGTTTACCAAAAATCTCGCTTACAGACCCGAGAACCGCCTGAGATGATGACCAAAGCCTCTCAGGATTAATCAGGTGAGGCATTCCCCTGGGGTGAACAAGAACTTTTGCGTTAGGCAGAAACTTTAGCAGTGCACCAGTGCCGCCACCGTGATCTAAGTGAACATGCGTAATAGCAACATATTCAACATCCTCAAATCTTATGCTAAGTTCTTTTAAGCCAGAAACAAGATTGGATACCGAAGAAGTTGGACCAGATTCCACAAGGAATGTTTTAGCGCCCTTTATTATGTAACTACAAATGAGATTTTTGAATCCTCCAGTCTCAAGCTCGACGAGAAATAAGTTTTTTCCGATTTCTTTAGTATGCAAAGGGTCACCTTAGTAAAGTTTGATAAGTGCTGTCATGCCATAAACGTTTCCATGAAAATAGAAAAGCGACACGTAAAATTTAATTATCCATTACTCTTTTATGGAAAGAGGCTAACAGGGGCAAAATAAATTGAAAGCAATTATCTTCGGAGCACCAGGCGCTGGAAAAGGTACCTACGCTTCAAGGCTTCAAGCAAAACTTGGCGTCGAAGTCATCGCAATGGGAGACATTTTCCGCGAGCTAATGAAGGAAAACTCAGAATTAGGCAGGAAAATCAAGGTTTTCGTGGAAAAAGGGCTTCTAGTCCCAGATGAAATCGTCATAGAAGTATTAAAGCAGCGCTTAGACAAAATTCCAAAAGGAAAAGGCTTCATTCTTGACGGTTACCCACGAACGCTTGAACAAGCTAAAACCTTAGACTCCATAACTAAAGTTGACGGCATACTGCTTCTGAATGTTCCTAATTGGATTATTATTGAACGCTTATCTACGCGTAGAATATGCCGCAACTGTGGAACTGTTTACAACATCCGTTTCCTGAAGCCGAAAGTGGAAGGCGTCTGCGACAAATGTGGTGGACCCTTATACCAACGATCAGATGACAATCCTGAAGTTATAAAGAAAAGACTGCAAGTCTACCAAGAACAGACTAGCCCGCTTCTAGAATACTTTAAGCAAAAAGGAGTGCCATTCGTTACTTCTAGCACCACAACTCTTGATGCACCACCAGAACTAATAGTTGACAAGATGATAGCAGAGCTAAAGAAACTAAATTTAGCCTAACTGACAGTAAGGGTTGTGCACCATTCAGCGATTTGTTTTTCAGATTCCTCTTTATTATCTAAAGCGTTAATTATTGAAAGTTCACCGATACAGTTAGAATTCGGCATCAATACCTTGGTTTTTTCGATTGCCTGCGGTTTTTTACCACCTTGCGCAAAGAAAATCGCGACTTTCTTGCCAGAAAAGTCATTTTTCTTTAGGTAGGTGTTAATGGCAGGACTTGGGCTTCCTGCCCAGATAGGGGTTCCAATGATAACGAGGTCATAGTCGGTAGGCGACTTTTTGGTTGGAGCTATTTCGGTTTTTTTACCGCGTCTAGCATCAAAGCCACCGATAATGAAGCCAAGCGCACCACTCCGCTTCTTTAAATCGACAACTTCTTCGATATCAGCGCCTATTTCAGCAGCTATCGTTTCAGCGATGAAACGGGCGTTGCCAGTTCGAGAATAGTAAACCACAAGACTCTTCAATTATTCGATCTCCATAATCAATGCTTGTATGCCCCTATAAAAATAAAAGATTTGCCTTGTCAAAAGCAAATAGCTAGCAGAAACTTGTTGGGGACTTAAGGCTTCAAATGTCTAAAATGAACTCCAAGATAACTCGATCCCTCTCCCTTATGATCACCATTCTATGGTAGGTTACAGCTTTAACAGCCACCTGTTGCGGGTGCTTTTGAGTGTCAAATTTTTCTCCCCATATTTTTGCTTTGATTTTGAAGGTTTCAGCAGTTTCTTCCCAGTTTGTTATTAGGAATTTTGAGAAAAGCATGTTTTCGGTTTCAAATTTTACTAGTAACGCTTCAAGCCAATTATAAAGCAACGCATATTGATCTTCAGCTTCAACTTCCAATGTTTCTTCGTTGGCCTGAGTAATTTTATCAGTGTCCGTCATGACTTCAAACATTGCAAGTGCAGCGTTTTCGTAGGCTTCCTCCATTGTTTTGCCATGTGCTCGAATGTAAATATCTGCTGTGTGTTCTAGAAACTCGAATTTTCCTGCGAATTTTTCTGGTATATCCATATGTTAAGCCACGATAGACAATATTGCGTGAAGTCTAAAAATGCTTTGCTGATTTCAGGCATCACATTTACTTTCAAGTTTAAGAAAACTTTGAAATGCAGTTTCGGTGAGATTGGTACATACTTTCTCATGACACTGCCAGTTAATGCTCTACATACTGAGCCTCATCGTCCCACGTCGCCGCCAAAACCAATGACTCAATTTTGGAATTAGCTCACCCTCAACTTCTGGATCTATATGTTCATATAAAAAGTTTAACAGAACACTTTGTGCACAGTTGTAGCCACTCTGAAAACGTATGGACTGCTTTTTCAGCCACGTCTGAGATAATGACACCCGTTTTCCACATTGCCAGCCTTAGAAGTATTTTGAAACCCTTTTGATTGCAGCAACAGTAAGTTTGGCTGAGTTCTCTATGTCTGATAGGCTTAGCATGCCTACTGGACTATGAATATACCGTGTGGGAATAGATATGGTGCCGCTTGGAATGCCCTGCCTCGTTATTGAAATCCGTGCTGCATCAGTCGAGCCAAGTAATCCTGATTCAAGCTGAAAGGGGATTTTTTCTTCTTCCGCCGTATCCAAAAGCCAACGCAGAATCTTTGGATGGGTTATCAACCCAGAATCCGAAATTGTCAACGCTGGACCTTTACCCATTTTTACGCTCGTGTCAAATTCTCTGACCCCTGGAACATCGCCAGCTATGGTAACATCGAGAGCCAATGCTACATCAGGGTCAACACCGAAAGCTGCCGTTGCTGCACCCCGCAAACCGACTTCTTCCTGAACAGTACCTACCGCGCAAACTGTGCAATCAGTTTTTTCCAATAATTTGAGGGCTTCAACCATTGCAACGCAACCGGCGCGGTTATCGAAGGCTTTGCCGACAACAACATCCCTGCCTAACTCAGCATATTTTACATTAAAACTCACAGGGTCGCCGATTGCAACACCTAATGCAATAGCGTTTTCTTTACTTTCTGCTCCAATGTCGATGAAAAGCTCATCGTAACCTATGACTTTTTTCCGTTCCTCTTCTTTCTGTATGTGCGGCGGCTTTGAGCCGATTATGCCGAGGAACATTCCTTTTCTTGAGAAAATCGTAACTTCCTGAGCTGGCAAGATGCGGTCGTCAATTCCGCCCATTTTACTGAATTGGAGAAAGCCTTCTTTAGTAATGGTTTTCACCATTAAACCTACTTCGTCCATGTGAGCGGCAAGCATTATTTTTGGAGCAGCTGATTTTCCTTTTTTGACTGCTATGACATTTTCAAGTTTATCCACAATTATTTCGTCTGCGTATGGTTTCATGAGTTGAACCATTAATTCTCTGACTTCATTTTCTCTGCCCGTTACTCCGCAGGCGTTCGAGAGTTGTTCAAGAGTTTTGTTTATCGTCATTGCCTCGCCTTCTTTAAGGTTTTTAACTAGAAGACTAAGTTATTAAACAATTGCGGCCAATAAAACGATCTTAGGTATCGCAACGCACAATTTAGCTGGACGGTTAAAAAATTAAAGGATTTTTTTAATTTAATGTTGGCAATGCATCTTGTTGTTTCTTAACTTCCGCGTAATCTGCCAGCAGCAACGTGCCTTGTATTGCTAAGAAAATGCTCCTGCGAGGGCGAGAACCTCTTCAAACAGTATCACTGTCACTATCGCACCCAAGACAATGCAAATAGCAGCTAAATCTGGTTTGGAAACGCTTGCACATATTTCTTTAGAGTTTTTTCAACAAAATCCGTCAAATATTGTTTCTAATATTAGAAACCTTTCAAAAAACGGTAATCTTAAAAATCCAACCCGCATTATCAACTATAGAGTGAACAAAGTTGGAACAGCAACAATTCAAAAAAATCGGAATTTTTAAGACTGGTAACATTGGGACATCACCAAATCTTGAACTTCTACTTGACGAATTGGCTGACCGAAAGGACATCAAGGTTAGAACAGTAACTACAGGATCAAAAATGAGCCTCGAAGACGTCGAAGAGGCGTTCCCGAAAATTTTAGAATTCAACCCTGATATTTTCGTCACAATATCGCCAAATACAGCCTTGCCGGGACCCGCAAAGGCTAGAGAGCAAATTTCAAAAAGCGGTAAACCAGGAATTGTGATCTCCGATTCTCCAGCAAAACGAGCGAAAGCAGAAATGGAAAGTCAGGGATTAGGCTACATAATCATTACCGGTGACCCTTTAATCGGAGCCAGAAAAGAATTCTTGGATCCCATTGAGATGGCGATATTCAACTCAAACGTTAACAAAATACTCGCAATCACTGGCGCTTACAGGATAGTTCAACAGGAAATTGACAAAGTGATTTATGCACTTGAAACTGGCCAGACTCCAGCGCTGCCTAGATTGGTGATAGATATGAATGCCATACGAGACAATTCAACTTTCAGCAATCCATATGCAAAAGCGAAAGCAATGGCTGCCTATGGCATGGCGGAGAAAATTGCAGAGGTAGACACTCAAGCATGCTTCATGGAGAAAGAGAGTGACAAGTACATTCCCTTAGTTACCTGTGCGCATGAGATAGCTCAAGCAGCTGCGAGATTAGCTGAAGAAGCTCGTGAAATTGAAAAATATAATGACACTTTGCTGAGGAAACCTCACGCTAAAGACGGGAGGCAGAAGGTCAAGACCAGACTGATGCTCTCGCCAACTTTTCCCGAAGAATTCTATGAAAAAAGCGGTTCACAGTAGTTAAACTGTATATACCGTATATATTCGCATATAAGATATTTCGACTAAGTATATATTTTGTAGTGCTACTCATGTAAGATCAATAAAAAAGGAGGCAAAAAAAATATGAAAGTACTTGAAGTAAAACCGCTTGAAAACAAGAACTTAACCGTAATGATACAGGAAAAAGAATACAACGAACCTTTTCAGCTTTTCGAAAAATCTTCATCCGCAAAACCAAATGCTCTCCAAGCTCTCCTAAAACCATCGATCGGCTTCTACAAATTTGTCGAAAATGTAGTTGCCAAAGTAAACATAGACTTCGTCACAGACGAGCTAGGCAATCGATCTCAAAAAGAATTCTTTGAAGATAACATCATAGCCGACGTGTTCCAAAAAGGCGGCATTCCTTTCTTCCCAGTTGACATTGACAGCGACGCCAAAACCTATCTTGAGTCTGCTTTTGACAAAAAAACAGAATTGAGAGACAACATAATCAAAAACCTAGAAAACCTAAACAAACAAAAAAACAGCGATTCCACAGAGAGAGACTACCTCGTTGCGTACGGACAGAGTATACAATCCGAAATAGAGGAACAAGAGCGCGAAGTCAATTTCTCAATAAGAGAAAGCTGGATCGTAATGGGCATAATTGAGCACGCAAGAGAAATCAAAAACAAAGATGAGATAACATGCCTGCACATTTGCAGCCCCGAACACGTAGCGGGAGTAAAACAAATGCTAGAATCGGTCAACGCCAAAGTCGAAATCGCGAAACTCTCTAAAAAGATAATCTCAACTCAGGTTGAAACTCCATCTTCACACGAAATGGAAAACTGGCTCCAATCAATGCAGATCCAAGTTAAGCCCATTATCGGCAAAGCAACTGAAAACGCACCTTACCTGCTTTTCTACCTCGACACCGACATTAAGGCAAGCCCATTTGACATCTGCATGGCCTACGATGCTGGATACAACGCTGTCATTCCTTATGAAAACATCATCCCAGAAGACGCCAAAACGATTGTGCTAGATGCTCTACTCTCCAGAGGACCAAAGGCCGTTAAGCACACGTGCTTTCTGATCGGAGGAAAAAACGCTGAAAGAGCCGAACAAGTTTATGAAGCTGCGAAAGATTCAATGTTTCCCCCATTCAAAACAAGTATTATCGTGGACCCTGCTGGTGCATATACAACTGCCGCTGCAATGGTGGCAAAAGCTGAAAATGCCCTCGAGACAAGCAAACTCGGCGAACTAAAAACCAAAACCGTAGCTATCCTCGGCACAGGCGCTGTAGGACAAATAGCCGCGGTTCTCTTGGCGAAAATAGGATGCAAGGTAATGATTGCCAGCCTTAATCCGAAACGCGTTGACGGAAAAGAACACGCTGAGGGCATAGCTAAACTTCTAGCCAAGGATCACGGCGTTCAAGTCGAAGGCATCTTCGCTCCAACCCCAGCTTCGAAAATTGAAATCATAAAGAGAGCAGATGTAGTGATGTGCGCTGGAGTGAGAGGTGTTCGCATCATAGACAAAGAAATGCTGAATGAAGTTAAAACTATGAAGGTCTTACTTGACATAAACGCGGTACCGCCATTCGGAGTCGAAGGAATAGAATTAAAAGACGACATGCGAGAAATGCTACCCGGAATCTTCACAATCGGAGCACTCACTGTTGGAGATCTAAAACACAAACTTGAAAAAGAGATTCTACGCGACGCTCGATCCAACGGAAAAGAAGTATACAACTACAATGTTGCCCTGCCACTTGCGCGAAAACTGCTTCAGAAAGAGCTATTTCCTACCAAGTTGCTGACTTTGAGCTATTCCCCTTCAACAAATCCTAAACAGATACACTAAACGCGCGATTTATCGCGATCTCAGCTATGTTTGCGGCACAGTCCGCAATTCTTTTTATGTCGTCTCTGACAGAACAGATTGCACAAACCAATTGCTCACTCTTTTGCTTTTCTGCGAATGCTCTAGCCGCTACTTCCTGATCCAACTTCGCGATTCCTTGTCGTTGCCTAAGTATCTCAACCGATTTCAAGACATCCTTCGAAAAGAAAACGTCTACCGCCTTTACATATAAATTCACAGCTTCATTTCCTGCAATGAACATTAGATCCAATACGTTCTCCGGAATTTTCAGTTGACTCCAGCCTAGCATTATTACCGTCCGCGCTAAATCAGCTGAATTGTCTGCAACGTCCCGCACCATGTAAACCAGGGTTTGATAGTCCATGCATTCCAATGGGTCGATACGAAACTCATTTGCCAAAACGGAGTCTTGAGCAGCATTGCGGAGCACTCGGATAAGGAAATAGGCGAAATGGTACACATCATCGTAAAGAGAAACAACAGCTTTTGCTAATGCTATGTCTATGTTTTTCATCGCTTTAATCGCATCCTCCGCAATCGACTGAGAGATCATATGCATCCTCTGTACAGTTTGCTTTAGATCAGCCTTAGTTTCATCCATCAAGGTTTGAACGAAAACACCCTTAGAGTTAGCCTCCATAATTCTCATATACAGCATTCCCGCAATTTTGCGAATTGCCTTAATCTGCGGGACGGAAAAAATATTTTCTGAAATAAGCGTGATTCCGTTGTATCCGTTTAGGTAGCAGCCCACTACCTTCATAGTAATCATCAGCTCGTCTTCATTTGGTTCAATGCGAAGTGTGGTCTCTTTTGTCTCTGTCCTTTTCTTCGCGCTAGGATAAATAACCAAAGAGCGGTCTCGTTGCATGGCAAATGAAACAACATCACCCTTCTTCAATTCGTTTAGTTGCAGCCAATTTTTAGGAAGAGAAATTACCAAAGAAGATCTGCCAAGCGACATAACCCTTCGTTCCATAACGTCCCTCAACCTAAATATATACTCGCCTTAATTCATATAAACTAAGCACATCTGAATATTTACCGTATTAACACCGGCTAGCTGAAACTGCGTAAAAACTCGGTAGATTTCAGAAAATTACTTTTATTAATAGAAAAAGCCGACCTTTGGAAGCAGTAAACGCGTATAAAACACAATTTCTTGAACCAAATTTGATTTTTCAAAATATTCTCAACAAGAACAGGCGTATTTCAAGAGCTACGCGAAAACTCTTTCAATCCTGTCAAAAGCCTCTTCTATC
The DNA here is from genome assembly GCA_050013315.1 of Bathyarchaeia archaeon. Taxonomy (GTDB): domain Archaea; phylum Thermoproteota; class Bathyarchaeia; order Bathyarchaeales; family Bathycorpusculaceae; genus Bathycorpusculum. Next base: position 11,598 of record JBEKFM010000012.1, on the reverse strand, counting down.
TTTTCCTTAGATTGAGTCAGGGCAAATCGAATATGATTTTCTCCGCATTCACCAAAACCGACCCCTGGCGTTACCACCACTCCAACATTCAACAGTTTGGTCGTGAAGTCCATTGAATCGGAGCCGCAGTCTAACCAGAAGTAGAATGTGGCTTTTGGTTTTTCGCATTTAAAACCTAATGAGAACAATCGTTCAATAAGCACGTCCCGCCTCTCTCTGTAAACTTGGTTGTTTCTTTTCAAGAAATCCGGGGGGTCACAGTTTTTGTAGCTTTGAAGGGCCTTGACCGCTACTTTTTGAATGTAAACTGGAGGCCCAGAATCGATTTGTGACTTAACCTTGGTTAATCCAGTGACGAGCTGTTTGTTTCCGACAGCGAAGGCAATCCGGTCGCCCGTCATGTTAAAGGTCTTGGACAGCGAATGAAATTCTATAGCAACGTCCATAGCACCATCAACCTCCAGAATACTGGGAGCGCGGTAACCGTTGTAGCTGATTTCTGAATAAGCATTGTCATAGCAGAGGATGATTTTGTTGTCCACGGCGAAGTCTACTGTTTCTTTAAGGAATTGTTTGTCTACTGTGGCTGCTGTTGGGTTGTTAGGGTAATTGAGGAACATCATTTTAACCCCTTTAGGCTTCATCGCTTCAAAATCTGGCTTGAAGCCGTTTTCCTCGAGCAACGGCATCGGTATCGCTGTGCCGTCGTTTAGTATTGTGCTGCCATTAGTATACACTGGATAAGCCGGGTCAGGCACGAAAACGCTGTCGCCGGGGTTCAGAAAGGCTCGGGCAATGTTTGCTATGCCTTCTTTGGAGCCTAAAAGTGCAACTACTTGGTCTTGGGCTAAGTCAACGTTGAATCGTTTTTTATACCAGCCTGCGACTGCTTCTCGGAAATCTGGTTCGCCTTGGCTGAAAGAGTAATTGTGATTCTTTAGGTTGGCTACTTCGTCCTGTAAGGCGTTAACGATAAATGGTGGCGGTGGAAGGTCTGGGTCACCTATGCTCAATGAGATTAAGTCGATTCCTTGCGCTTTCTTTTCCTTGATGATTTTCTCGATTTCAGCAAACAGATAGGGTGGTAACCGTTTTATTCTGTCAGCGTATTCAAACGTCATGTTTATACCTCTTTGAATAGTGTTCCCTCAAAAACTTTTTCGGCTGCCCCGCTCAAAAACAAGTTTTTACCCACTCCCACTTGCAATTCGCCGCCCAGTACGTGAACCATAACCTTATTTGCTACTTTTCCAAGCTTTTTTGCAGCAGCCACAGCTGCACAGGTTCCTGTACCGCACGCTAAGGTTTCTCCGCAGCCCCTTTCCCAAACACGAACTTTCAACTCGTTGCGATTTAGGACTTGAACGAAGCATACATTGGTTCTTTTCGGAAAGGCTTTATGGTTCTCAACTTTTGGACCAATTTGCTCAACTGGGAAATCATCCACTTTTTCAACGAATATTACACAGTGCGGATTACCCATTGAAAGGCATGTTACATTGTAGACTTCACCATCAACTTCTAAGTTCTCGTTGATACATGCGCCCTGCCCAACCATAGGAAGAGAGCTTCTTTCCCAGTTTGGCGCTCCCATATCTACCTTTACAGATTTAACTTCTTTGTCCTCAAGGGCCAACCAGACATGCTTTATGCCCGAAAGTGTTTCAACTGTGAACTCTTGCTCGGGCGCGATGCTATTTTCATAACAGTACTTCGCAAAGCACCGTATGCCGTTGCCACACATTTCTGCTTCGCTACCATCAGCGTTGAAAATCCGCATCTTAATATTAGCAATCTTGGAAGTGTAAACGAGCAAGAGCCCATCTGCCCCAACCGAGAAATGCCTTTCACAAAGTCGCTTAGCTAATTCTGGAGCTTGCTTACCGCTAATTCTCTCTTCTCTATTGTCGATTACGATGTAGTCGTTGCCTAAACCTTGCATCTTCCAGAAATGCATCAAAGTCACTCTGCCGTCCGCTGACTAGACGTTAAATTATCAAGCTGCTCACGTTCTCTAATCAACACTGGCTTACCTTGCCTAATCATGACTTCCGCAGCTCTTGGCCTTGCATTGTACTGTGAGCTCATGCTGAAACCGTATGCGCCAGCGTTCAAAACCGCTAGCAAATCACCTTCCTCAACCACCGGCAACGCCCGATCCTTGGCTAGAGTGTCGCCCGATTCGCAAATTGGACCTACCACGTCGTAGGTTTCCTTATCCGCTGCTCCAAGCTTGTTGGCGACCAGTATGGGATGATAGGAGCCATACATGGTTGGTCTCAACAGAGTGTTGAAGCCCGCGTCCACGCCCAAGAATTTTCTTGAAGGCGTAACCTTGAGGGTATTAACAGTTGTCAGAAGGATGCTTGCGTCACAAACTAAGTATCTGCCTGGTTCAACGCATAGAATTGGTTTGCCAAGACCGTACTCTGCAATTTTGGTCTTGAACTGCGCAACTACTTTGACAGAGAAAGATGCTAAATCGAATTCTTGATCCTCCGGCTTGTAAGGAACACCAAAACCGCCACCGATATCGATGAATTCGAAGTCTATTCCTAATTCGTCATGAACTCGTTTAGCTACGTTCAATAATTTTTCAACTGCTAAAGCATACGGTTCTATATCAAGAATACCTGAACCGATGTGCATGTGGATGCCGAAACGTTCGACCCTTGCTCTCTTGGCTGTTGCATAGGCCTTTATCGCGTCTTCTTCCATCAAACCAAATTTTGATTCTGGACCAGCCGTTATACAGTGGCTGTGATGGCCTGCACCGATTTCTGGGTTTACACGCACCGATAAAACTGGTGGAACAGCAATCTTTAGTAGCCTATCTAACTCTGATTGAGAATCCACGTTTATAGTTACGTTTGCGTCTGTTAGAAATTTTAATTCGTCATTTCGGACGCTGGTTCCGGTGAACATTATGCGGTCTGGTGTATACCCGCTAACTAAGCCCATGAACACCTCTCCGGGGCTGACTGTGTCTAAGTGTGCGCCTTCTGACTCGAGAATCTTTAGAATTGTTAGGTTAGAGTTTGCTTTTGCAGCATAATAAACTCGAATATACTTGTAATTGCGGATTAAAGCGTCATGAAGATGATTGTAATTATCTCTAATGCGCTTCTCGCTTACTACGTACAAGGGCGTATCATATTTTTCAGATAAAGCTTTGACCGAAAAGCCGTCGAAGAACAAGCTACCTTTTCGATCTTCCAAGGGTTCACAAAGCTTTCTTTTAACCATATTGCTTACTCCTGACGTAATGCATTATCGTTTGAGCAGTAGCTAAGCTAAGCCTTTAGCTACTAAGAGTTCAGCGCTAAGAATGCCTGCGCCTGCACCACCGCGAACCGTGTTGTGTCCTAAGCACACGTACTTGAAAGTCATGATTGGATCCTTGCGGATTCTGCCAACTACTACACTCATGCCGCAGCCAGTATCGCGGTCAAAGCGTGGCTGAGGTCTATTTTTCTCATGCCGAACAATGATGGGTTTTTGTGGAGCAGAGGGCAACTTTAGCTTTTGTGGTTCGCCGGTAAAATTGGCAAAAGCAGCTTCTATTTCTTCCATCGATGGTTTTTCTTTGAGCTTGATGAAGACTGATTCTAAATGCCCATCTTTTACGTTGACTCTGTTGCAGCTTGCACTAAGCTGAAAATCCGCGTTCTCGACAACTTTGCCGTTGAAAGTGCCCAGTATCTTTAGGGCTTCCGCTTCCATTTTTTCTTCTTCGCCGGAGATAAAGGGAACTACATTATCAATTATGTCCAACGATGGAACACCCGGATATCCTGCTCCGCTTAACGCTTGCATGGTTGAAACAACAATTTGCTTTAAGCCGAACTGCATCAAAGGCTTTAGCGTAATCGCTAGTTGGATTGTGCTACAGTTAGGATCTGTCGTTATGAAGCCTTTCCAACCTCGTGCCTTCTGCTGCATCTTAATCAAATCAATATGATCAGGATTAATCTCTGGGATAATTAATGGAACATCTTTTTCCATTCTGTGAGCACTTGCTTTACTGAAAACTGGATAAAGTGCTGCAAACTCAGATTCAACTGAACCTGCCAGATCTCCTGGAAGAGATGAAAACACCAAATCCACGTTGCCTGTCTTCTCCACTGACTCGACATCAGCGTTTGCTACGGGCATTTCAGCAATTTCTTTGGGCAAGTTTGACTCCGTAACCCAGTTGCAAGCATCTTTGAATTTTTTGCCTGCTGACCGCTCTGAAGCAGCAAGCACCTCGATTTGGAACCATGGGTGCCCCTGTAAGAGTTGGATATACCGTTGTCCAACGGCTCCAGTTGCGCCTAATATGGCTACTTTACGCTTAGACGACATTTTCTATTGCTTCCTTTGCTCTTTTGATTTGGCTTTCCTCGATAAAAACGTTAATGGTTGCTTTACTCGTTGTAACCTCAATGATATTGATTCCTGCTTGGCTTAAAGCGGTGGAGATTCTTGCTATGCCACCGGGCGAATCAATGAAGATAGGATTGCTAATTTGGACCATAGCAACGTTTTCCCTATGAGTTATCGCCTTAGAGCCTTTTATGCCATGAAGTTTGTTTAGGATTTGGGTGGCGTCGTTGCCTGCGGTGAAGATCGTTACCGATTTTCTTCCAGAGCTGACACCGTAAACTGGTTTTTTGCTAAGCACAGAGAAAATGTCCGTAATATTTTCTGCGTTAACGCTGCAAACTACGCTTATGGCAATTAATCCTTCTTGTGTTAAGATTTCCGCCGAATGCTGGTTGAAAGATCCTATGATTTCTGTGCCGCCACAAGCAAGTTTGCCTGAGGCAAAGTCTACTATTCTGAGGGCTTGATTTGGTAGTTTGTATTTGAGGGCTTCAGCTTTGACGATTTTTGCCCCGCCTTGTGCCAAATCAAACATTTCGTGAATTTCCAACTTATTGAGTGGTCTTGCGTCTGAAACTAATTTTGGGTCTGCTGAAAGTACTCCACTTGTCTCCTTCACTAGAATGATTTCGTCTGCGGATATACAGTTGGCTAGTAATAGCGCTGTTGTATCGCTTCCACCTCTTCCCAAAGTAGTGACTCTACCCTGCGAGTCCTTTCCAAGGAAACCACACACAACAGGAACAACAGTGCCCAGTAGGGGTTTGACGAACTGCTCAGTTAAAGATGCAGTTTTTTCCAAAATGGGTTTAGCATGGAGAAAGTTTGAGTCAGTTATAATGGGCCAGTTCTCATACGCTGGGTCGAATAGTTTAGCGTTTAAGCCCTGGGCTCTCAGTGCCGCGCAAAAGATTCGCGCACTTGTTCGTTCACCTATAGATACTATCTCTGCCCACTCAGCGTCGGGAACGCCTATTTGAGAAACTGTTTGGATTAGGGTATCAGTCATTTTGCTCATAGCTGAAACTACTACAACAATTTCCTTAAAAGGCGCTTCTGCTACAAGCCGCGCTGCCTGTTGGATTTTCTCACCTGACGATAGGTCAGCACCTCCGAACTTGATGACAACCCTGACAGCCAACATATTTCACCGCTAAGACAAGCCTAAAACGTCGGCCATGCTGAAGACTTTAGGCTCATTCTGTTTGCTCAACCATTCTGCTGCGTAAACTGCGCCCTGAGCAAAAACGTTACGCGAGAAAGCAGTGTGCTCAATACGCAACATCTCGTATGGCCCTGCTACGATTAAGTCATGGATTCCCGGAACACCTCCTGCTCTTAAAGCTATGATTTCAAGTTCGCCAGGCTGCCGTGGACTTATGCCTTCTCTTCCAGAAACTACTTTTGTATAACCGCGTGTATTGGCGACAATTTCACCCAGCTTCTTAGCAGTACCACTAGGAGCATCCTTCTTGCCCGTATGATGGATTTCGCTTATGCTGAAATTGTATTCCTTCGGAAACGCTTGCAATGTTTCTGCCAGCTTGAACATTATGTTGACGCCCATGGAAAAGTTTGGTGAAAACACGGCTGGAACTTTGCCTGACATAGCGTTCACGACTTGACGGTTTTGCTCTGGAGTGAAGCCTGTGGTACCTAAGATAATACGTTTTCCAAGATTAGCGACAAGAGGTATGTTAACAACTTCGGCAGCTGGCATTGTGAAACTAACATAAACATCTGCATCGTGTACAGCTTCGTTTATCCCGTCGGAACTAAGAATTCGCGTTTCCGAATTGTCAACACCAAGTTCCCTCAAGGTTTTACCGATGCAAGGACTATTTGGAGCTTCAATGGCGCCAACTATCTGATGCCCTTTCGATAAAGCTTCATTGATAATAGCGTTGCCCATTCTGCCTGCAGCGCCTGCAACACACAGCTTAAGCATAGTAGAGCCCTTCCAAGTACTTTTCATTATATAGCCGATCCCTTAAGTCAACATTGAAGTAGTCCACTATAGGTTGAAGGATTTCAGGGTGGCTCTCGTACACTTTTCTAGCATTTGTCAGAACTACTTCTAAGCCCTGGCGAGTCATCTTCCCCAAAGGTTGCCTGCACGGACCAGACGGCATGCCTAACACGTTCATCAATGTCTTGTAGGCTAAGGGGTTACGGGCTTTGCATGCTACTGCGCCGTATGATGTTTGTTCTTGTGTTTTCACGGTAACTATGCTGAATAATGGTTGCAATGCTTGGGCGATTCTGCTGGCTTCTTCTTTGTTACCGTCCAGAATGTAGTGAGCCATGTCGGCTACTGCACGAGGTGCAATGTTGGATGTAACTGAGATTACACCACTTGCACTAATATCTGGCGTAGTCATCATAGCAAAAGTTTTGTCGTCATCACCCGAGAGGATATCAAAGTCTTCGCCGCAAAGCCGGCGTGTTAACTTCATATTCTCTAAGTCACCAGTGGCTTCCTTTACGCAGCTAACGTTTGAGTACTGCTGGTGAAGGATTGCGAGGTCTTGTGGGTAAAGTTGGGTTCCTGTTCTACCAGGGATAATATATGGAATCACTTGGATTTCAGGAAATTGCATTGCGAGTGGTTCGATGTATTCACGGCGTATTTCAAGCGAGCTTGGACCGTTGTAGTAAGGGTCTACGAGCAGAACGCATTTTACACCAATATGCTGCGCATGTTCTGTGCCTTCGATGGCTTCCTGAGTTGAGTTGCTTCCTGTTCCAGCTATTGTTAAGCATCTTCCGCCTACCCATTCATGTGTTCTCTCGATTACTTTATTGTGTTCATTCCAGTCTAAGGTGGGGCTTTCACCCGTCGTGCCAACTGCAAGTATCCCTTTTGCGCCTTCTTTTATTTGAAAATTTAATAGTTGACGTAAGCCTTCGTAATCTACTTCGCGATTACGGGTCATCGGGGTTATTAGTGCAGTACAACAACCATTAAATGTTGCCATTTCACATTCCTCAGTATTGGAAATGAATTATTACCAGCATTCAATATAAATATTACGTTTTCATCATTATTTTTACTAAAAACGGAAAATATCTTTCTTTAACCAAGATAAATCAAGGATCAAAAGATCAACATTTTTCGTAAAGCCATAGCAAAAAAACTTAACTCTACTATGAAACAATATAATAAGCAGTAAAAACGCCATCATAGCCAACGTAAAGTCCACGCAAATAAGCAAAAGCGTCACCAAGACATAGGGCCGAAGGAACTACCAACTTATAATTATCTGAACGCACAACTTCCGCAAGCCTTCCCGTTTCCTTCTTCAATATATTCAATCTCAAAATGCTTGGACCCGATTGAAAAACAGCAACCTCTCCACGGCGTGGGTTACCTTTTCGGACTTCAATCGTCTTTTCGCCCAACTTTAACCATTCGAACGCTTCTTTCCTTGTAAAAAAAAGAGGCAAGTTAGCACCTTGAATTTCAGATAAAACTTCTAAAAGATAAGTATTCGGTAAAAAAAAAAACGCAAATAAATCAGCATGAAAGAGGAAAAAATGGGTTGGAACTAAAAGAATTTCTTTTCGCTTAGCCTTTGCCTTTCTCTTCCTTACCGAAGTACTTGGTCCACTTTAGTTTACGAGCATCTCTTTTGAATAGCAAGGAGCTTTTCTTGCATTTGCCAGAATCGAACCATAGAATTGATCCGTCGTTTTTAACGTACATCATGCCTGTGCCAGCTGGGAAATCAGCACCACAGAACGAACATTTTCTTGATTTTGGCATGACAAATTCTCCCGACTAGTTTATCTTGTGATTTTCTTTGCTTCTCTTTCCGTTTCTCGTAGCATCAAAATATCTTGAACTCGTACTGGTCCTTTAACGTTGCGTGTTATGATTCTGCCTTTATCTTTTCCTTCCATTATACGCACTCGAACTTGAGTAATTTCGCCGGTAACACCTGTGCGACCAATGATTTGGATAACTTCTGATGGAATAAGTTCTTCAGTTGCTTCTTTACTCATTACTGAGTTCCTCGTTTAACCTGGTCAATCCGAGTGACGATTTCTTTGATCAATCCTGCAGCTTCTCCTTCCTTGAGAATGCATGCTGCTGCGCATGGAACGTCTATACCTATTGCGTTGCCTAGTTTTTCTTTGCTTGGAACGAATACGTATGGGATCTTTCTCTCTTCGCAGAGAAGAGGTAAATGCGCTATCACTTCTGGCGGATCAACATCTTCAGCAATTACAACGAGCTTTGCTTGGGATCGCTCGACAGCTTTTGTTGCTTCATTGGTTCCTTTCCTAACTACTCCTGATTTAGAAGCAATCGTTAGGGCTTCATAGGCTGCATCTACGATTTCTTTTGGTACCTCATACTTTACATAGAATGGTTTGGACATATTAGCCTCACCCTTTTAAGGCACAGTCTTATCCACACTTCTTATTTAAGAAGGTTTCGACTCTTTAACGGCGGTCTTGAGCTTTTGCCTTATAAACCCCTTAGAAAACTTTAAATAAGCATGTACGGTCACCTACATGTTTTTCGAGAGGGGAAGTGGCGTTTGCAAAGATTGGGCAGAGTGCGGGCGTTAACTCCGTCAAAAAACATAATTGTGAAAACCGAGAATTCCCCTAAACTTGGCGCAGAAGTTGTTGACGAGAACTTAAAAGTTATTGGCAAAATTTTTGACATTATAGGTCCAGTGTCGGCTCCTTATGCTGTGGTTAAACCAACCGTTATGGAGCCGGCTAAATTAACGAATAAACCAGTTTACTTGCTTCTCTCGAAAACGAAACGGAGTAAAAAATGAATGAGTAGAGATAGCAAGTTACATGAAGAAACAGATCAATCTGCAAAAGCAGAACCTGCCAAAATACAATCATGCCCTGAATGTGGTAGCACCCGACTTATGCGCGATTATGAATGCGCCGAAATAGTATGCATGGACTGCGGTTTCGTAGTAGCAGCCAAAATAGCTGACCGAGGGCCTGAATGGAGGGCCTTTGACGATGAGCAAAGGTCAAAAAGAACCAGAGTTGGAGCACCATTGACATACACAATCCACGATAAAGGTTTATCAACAACCATCGATTGGCATGACCGAGACATTTATGGTAAAAGTCTCTCCCCCGGGCAGAAAGCGCAAGTTTATCGTCTGAGGAAATGGCAGAGGCGCATCAGAGTTTCAGACGCGACAGAACGGAATCTGGCATTTGCACTTTCTGAAATCACAAAGATTTCTAACAATTTGAATCTGCCAAAAAACATTCTTGAAACAGCTTCAGTAATTTACCGAAAAGCAGTAAAAGAGCGTCTAATCCGAGGCAGGTCAATTCAGGGTGTTACTTCAGCTGCAATTTATTTGGCATGCAGACAGTGTGGATTACCGCGCACCTTAGACGAAATCGCGCAGTCATCCACTGTAAACAAGAAAGAAGTTGGCAGAAGTTACCGTTTCCTAATCAGAGAACTAAACTACTCCATTCCGCCACTCAAACCAAGCCAATACATAACGAAGTTTTCGAACCAATTGACAATGCAAGGAAAAGTTGAAGAAATCGCTCACAAAATCCTAGCCGCAGCAAAAGAACTTAAACTCACATCAGGCAGAGGACCAACCGGAATCGCGGCGGCAGCAAGCTACGTAGCATCTGTTTTAACGGGTGAAAGGAAGACTCAGAGAGAAATTGCCGAGATTGCGCAGGTTACTGAGGTTACTATTCGGAATCGATACAAGGAACTCGTTGAACGGTTAATGTTCCAAATAAGCATCTAACAAACCAATTTTTTCATTTATTTGAGCAAGCAGGTCTCTTCAATGGCTAACTCCAACACTAAAAGCTTAGAAGCGCCAAAAATACAGGAGTTAATTGGCAAACTTAAGGAGATACAAGTAGGATTTAAGCAAAATTTAGTCAATCTACATCAGAAACTAGAAACGATTGACTCAAAACCTGGCTTGCTAAGCAGCATAGAAGGGCTCAAGAAAGATGCGGAAACACGAGCCAACGACCTTGAGAATGAAATAAAACAATTGCGGGAAGAACTCAAGTCAATTAAAGAGCTTTTAGACTTAAACTTGTAAGCCTACAGCGTGAGAATTGTTAATATAAATATAGGTATTTTTTTAAGGGTGTTAGTTGCTAAGTCTAAGTTATGCCCTATAAATTCACTTTTGACCTTTCAAAGGTCCCCCGCTTCTTCTTTACCGAAATCGCCTTGATCAGCTACCAGAAATGCATGCACAAAAGCTTCCTCAAAACGCTGAACGATTTGATCCTTAAATTTAGAATTCAAGAGGCTACAGGGCTGAATCTTTCTGACGCGGTAGTTTTGCTTCAGGATCTAATTGATTTGCAAGCTATCAATTTGATTGAGAGAGGTAAGTTTTTGAAAACAAAGAAAAGGGCTCTTTTTCTTCCGCACTGCTCTCGGAAATACATGGATAATCGTTGCAAAGCAACTTTTAACGCAAATATACCGTCTTATATATGTGCGCATTGCTCGCCAGACTGCTTAGTAAACAAGGCAGACAATTTGGCTAGGAAAAAAGGCTATGATATTTTCCTATTACCTGGAGGCTCCTGCATACCGAAAATTGTCAAGACAAGTCGATACGAAGGTATCGTTGGGGTTGCGTGCGGCGAAGAAATGAAAATTATGGGTCCACTTCTGAACAGTATGGAGGTCGCTGGACAAGCCATACCATTGATAAAGAATGGCTGTGCAAACACCGTTTTCAACACCGAAACACTCGCTAAAATTCTCTAATTGGCGAACTTACTGCTTACGTAGGAAGTTGAGGTCTAGCAAAAGCTTGTTATTTAAGCCCTTCTCAAAAATAGTAGTTTGATACAGGTTCAGAAAAATAATATAGAACCGGTGAAAAATGTCCAGAATTTGGGTTATACACACACTTCTGCAAACAGAAAGGTGAAGAGGCTAAATTCAAATATCGTAAACTGAGACATTTCCGCTCTTTAGAACTTGTGGTCAGTTAAACGGGTACTAGTAATGGCATCATAGCTGGCATTATTTTAGAAGGAAAGAGCCGGCAAAAAAACTACACAAGAATAAGTTAGTAGGAAATCATGTTGATCGCGCGTTAAAGTAATCAAATTGTAGTTTTAACTAATTTACGAAAGCAAAATAAAGAAAGATAAACTGTTACTTTACTATTTCTCGTTTCTTCCAACGAAGGTTCTTGCCTTTGCACTTTCTGCATTTAAGTGCAGTTTCAGCGT
>JBEKFM010000011.1:0-61968 GCA_050013315.1 Bathyarchaeia archaeon | reverse complement strand
GTTTCAAGTCTTTTTTAATATTTAGGTGCGAAAAGAAATTTCTGAGGCTAATTTGTTGTCAAAAAACGAGTCCAAGAAGAAATTCTGCAGCCAAGAAGCAATTATTTAATTTGCCCGCGCGCGTCGAGATTTTCTCTGGCATAAGGGTAATCATTGTCTCCATACATCTTATTTGGCTTGAATCTTCATGGAAGTCAGGTGGACCTACGAGATTCAACTAATACGAATTTAGGAACGCGCATGTGCGCTGACAGTTTCATTGATTTAAGAAACACATGATCGATTGATTGAATGAGAAAGGGCTTCACTACAATTGTTTTAGTCTATTCATGAGCAAACGCACATTTTTGTCAATCGAATATTTTTCTTGCGCCGTTGCCAAGGCGTTCTGCCCCATCTGCGTCCTAAGTCTTTTGTCTTCGATGAGTCGCTTGAGTTTCTCATACCACTCTTTCGTACTGTTACAAAGATAGCCGTTATAGCCATCCCTAATTATTCGCACATTCTCTCCAAAAGCGCTGGCAACTGGAGGTATTCCTTCTGACATGTAATTGATGATTTTGAAACCGCATTTGTACTTTTCCCAAATCCCTCCAAATAAGGGAGCCAAACCGATTTCTGCCCGTCCAAGTTCTTCTTTTTCTGTCTCAAGGCTCCAAATCAAAGGAACAACTTTGACATTTTGCGCCCTCAGTTTCTCGAAAAACCTGTTATCCAGCTTGTAGTCTTGGGGATCCAATGTGGACATTACTCTGAGCTCAAAATCGCAGTGCTTTGAAAGCTCGATGAACGTATCGGCTAGCATTTGGAGGTACGGTAGCTGCCTAGGACCTGATATGAATATTAGGGCTATACGAGTCGGTTCTTGTTTGGTTGAGTTTTGTATTGACTGAATTCTCTTAGAGGTGGGGACTATCAACACATTCTTGTTGTAGTTTTTCACGTGGTCATATAGCCCATAACCTGCAACCACGACTAAATCTGAGATCCGCAACAAGCGTGAAACCTCAAATGAGGAGTCGTGAAAAAGAGCATCATCAATATCATAGATGAGTTTCCTTTTGAAAACAAACTTTGTAATTGTTCCGAAGCAAAAAGACATGATTGTCATTTTAGGTAGACTTCGAAGGCGTAGAATTCCAGCCAATCTGAACCAAGTGTTCAATTCAAAAACGGAAATGTACCTCTGAATCATCACACCCGAATTAGGACTAGAGTTTTGGACAATCTTGCATTTTCTTATGAAATCTGAAAGAAAATTGAAAATTTCTGGGCGTCCCAGACAAGATTGATATGGAATCCACGAGGCTTTGAAACCATTTGCACATAGAGCCTCAACAATTTCTTTGCCTCGAATCCTTGATGGCGCATCAGCTAAATCCGAGCAAGTCACTACTAGGAGCTCGTCTATACCCATTTTGCCGTCCTACCTGCTAACTTCAGAACTCCGAACTGCTTCAAATCAATTCTTAACAGATATCGATCGATCTTTGCGTACGCTAAATTGCCTCACCTTTCCATAACAATGGCCGTCAAGCAAGCGATGGCCCGCCGAATCGCTCAGATATCGCGCGCGAAAAGGTAATCATTGGGAGGGTTGCAGTAAGAAGCAGAAATACAAAGACTCATTCTTCCCCACCCGTTAGTCCGAAGTTCCCCATTCGATGAATTTTTCTTCTAGATTCTGCTATAGATTTGAAGATTAGAATTCCTAAGTTTTGCCAGCCGAACATTAACAAACCTTTTGAACCCCACAGTTGCATTAGAACATATTTTCTGTTTCGTCTCTTCATGTTAACAAGGTTTTTCCCTTTTGGTCTTGCGAGTGCACTTTCTGCATTGCTGCTATGTTTGTGCATGGCTTGGGGAGTGATCAGCAAACTTTTAGGATATTTCTTGTTGATAGAGGCGGTGAACAGAAAATCCTCCATCCAAGAATAACCTTTGAGGTTTTCATCGAATTGAAATTCATTGAAAACTGAGTGCTTTACTGAAGAGCACCGTCCATTTAAGTATTTGCTGTACGTTGTGTTTGAAAGCTCAATGGGATATTCAAAGTTGTTGCAGCTGTTTCTTGAGGAATGCCAGAGAAGAAACAGCTTTTTGAAAATCTCCATTGTTTGGTATCGAACTCCCGCCGCGTGTGAATCTATCAAAGCTCTTTCCCAACCTTGAACACCGAGAGCTCTTGGATATTCCCTGAATGTGGCTGACACCTTTTCGATGTATTCTGGGTAAAGGGTCACATCGCTATCTACGAACATGAGAATGTCTCCACGAGCCATCTTTCCGCCAAGATTTCTAGCAATTGAGATGGAACGCTCTCTACAGTTTCTAACATAGATGAGCGAAACTCTTGTTCGACCGAATTTGGCGGCGTATTTTTCGCACAAGTCGTTAATTTCAGTATTGGGAGTGTCGTCGACAACTATAACTTCTCCAGGTTTGGCAATTTGCACCAACAAGCTGTCGAAAAGGCAAGACAAATCGTGGGAGCGATAGTATGTCGGAATAATAACTGAAGGGTTCACTTGGTCCATGTCTCCAGTTTTCTTATTCTAATCTATATTGCAGTCTCAAGCTGTCACGATTGAACCTACATTTTGGCTTATATATGATTCATTTCGCGCACGTACAGATTTGAGATTTACGTGAGCGCTCAGATCCGTCAATCTGGACTTTGAGAAACGCTCTTCAACAATGGAGAGGCACACTATTGCAAGACTTACTCATGCGAGTGATATTTATGGGACCTTTAGCATTAATTGTATATTTATACGTCGGTTTCCTGAATTCACGAGACCGATTGTTTGACCCACTTATATTTTTGCGAAAAATCCTGCGCATCGCCCACGAAAAGTGATATGGCATCAAATAGTCATAACACCATTCACTGAGTTAGGAAACGCCAAGTAGGCACTTGCAGTGGAATTCTTGGGTTAGTTTAAGATATGATGACCAGGTGGCAAAACAGAAAACTCTCAACGGAAAATTCAAAATATTTTCATCAATGTGTGGAGTAAAACAATCTAAGCGAATACGACGCCCCTTCTTTTCCACACTCCCGAATAAGGTAAGAATAGGGTTTTGAAATCGGCTGACTTGTTTTTGAATCTAATTCTGTTTTGAAGAGTCCCTCTTAAATTCTGCAGGTTCCAGACCAAAGCCTTTCCGAGAATAGGAATGTAATCTTGATTACCTATGAGTGACATCCTAATACTGGATCCGCAAATGTCTATTAAATATACTAGTACTGAAAACATAAGAGAAAAGCCAAACTGGTTTTTTATGAGCATGCGCAATCTATTCTTGTAAAAGTGAAACACAATAGATTTCGGTTTTCTTGTGGAACTTTTGGATATTGTATGACTTCCCATGTGGTAGATTACGCTTTCTGGAACGGAGAGGATTTTGTAACCAGACCTAAGTAGTCGCCAACAAAGGTCAGTTTCATCATAATATATAAAAAATGATTCGTCAAATCCTCCTGCTTTCATAAACAAGTCTTTCTTAAAGAGTGAAGATGCATGAAAAACTTCTTGAATTTTAAATTGATTTTTGTCAATTTCACCGGTTCCTCTGTTAACTGAATTGCCATAGTTGTCGATAAAACCGCCTGCCGAATCAATAATGTCTCTCTCAGAGTAGTCAATGAGCTTTGAGCCGCAACAAGCCACACGTCCATTATTGTCCATTGCTTGCACAAGGGGAAGTAACCAATCCGGATCGACTTCCATGTCATTATTCAAAAAAGCTAAAAGTGATCCGTGTGCTGCAGAGGCGGCAAGATTAAACGGAATATCAATGCCTTTGTTTGGGTAAATAGAGATTACAGAAACACTAGGGAACATCTTTGAGAGAAAAGAAACAGTACTATCGGAGGACCCGTTATCTACAACAATAACTTCGAAATTAGGATAGTTAGTCTTTAGCACTGACGGCAAACTTATCTTCAAGATTTCTAAACCATTGAAAGTTAGAATAATGATTGAAACCTTTGGATAGTTGAGCGCTTCGGCTTTTTCCTTTTCGTGACTCATAAGAACCAAACCAGAACAAGACGGTTTTCCAAATGTTGTTGAATGAGTCTAACAGTGTCTAAAGTAAGCATTAAACACCATTAATCTTAGATGAGAAGGTATCTAGCTACTATGCCCAAAGAGTCCACCAATAGCTCTATTTCTTTTTTATAGGCCGGATTTGCCAATATAATGAAGTCGGGTCGATAATCTAAAAGAAACTCTGGCACAACAATCTTTTGCCCCGTTCCCGGAACATACATGCCATGTTTATGAGGATTTATGTCAACAGCATATTTAATTCTT
Organism: Bathyarchaeia archaeon; assembly: GCA_050013315.1. Lineage (GTDB taxonomy): Archaea > Thermoproteota > Bathyarchaeia > Bathyarchaeales > Bathycorpusculaceae > Bathycorpusculum. The sequence continues at coordinate 57,643 of JBEKFM010000011.1, read as the reverse complement.
TGATCTTTTAAAATATTTAGAAAAGTTACTCCTCGTGCACCGGCGCCCCAGATTACAATTCGATTTCCCTTATCCAGCAATTTTGTAAGCTGTTGACTTCGTTTTCTGATATTTTCAAGAGTTTTTGCATAAAATTTCTGGATAATTTGATCAATTTGACGAATTGCTAGTTCTGAAATTGGGTTCAAGTTAGGCATTTTGCCTTGTTTACGTGTAGCATCCACATGAATGGAGTCGAAAATCTCACCTCTAGTTTCTTGAACGCTTGAGATTTCAAACCCGCACAATGAAAAAAGAAAATGTAGCGATGGAATAGTGAAATACGAGACATGCTCATAGATTATATCCGAGTAGTCACCTTCCTCGAAAGCCTTCAGGGCATTTGGAACAGAAAAGAAAACATGAGGTGACGTACTTTTGTCAAGTAACATCCACAGATACTTCAAAAGAATCTTGGGATTATTCATGTGTTCAAGTTCATGATAGGAAAAAACGAAATCAACTTTTTTTCCTTCATCCAAGAATGGAAAAGACCTCGTAATTGAGCTTAAAGGGCTATTTGCCTCTTGATTCGAAGATTCAAATTTGGGATAAAAAGGGTTAAATCTGAAGGCACAATTCTTTCCTAATTCTTTTAACGAAGAAAGAAAATCAACTTTTCCTCCTCCAATTTCAACAATGTTCTTATTGTAAAGTCCATATTGCTCAACTAATTTAGACGTGAGTTTTCTTGCGAACTCTTGAAAATGAGCGGAGTAAAATAACGAGTTATCGTACCCGCTATCGTATTGATTTTTCTCAGGCTCTATTGCTATATTTGAAATAAATGTGCAAGAGCGGCAGAACGCAAGTTTGATGTCTCCCTTTGGACAGTTAAGTGCATCATCCTTGTTTTTCCATAAACGATTGCAGCTTGCAGGAACATTTTTTGCGGTGTAAAAAATTCTCAAATCTGACGAACCGCAAAGAGCACAATTACAAGTCCCTGAATTTTCGTTTCGCGCTATTTTATCCATACGAAAGTACCAACCAACATAAGCAAAATCATTGTGATAAAAGGGGTCTGATAACCGAATTTGCGAACTTTCTCAAAACAATAGGGTTCGATTCGGAGATCGCGATATAGCTTATCCCAGTTTTAACCCGTAGCTGTTCAAGGTTTTCACGAAGATCATTTGCTGAGCCTATAAGAAAGAGTCCACACGCTTCAATATCTTCTTCGCCAACATTCCATCTCTTTGCAATTTCTTCACGAATGAGCCTTGGGTCATCGGTTAGATTCAAGCCAAACACATTACAGCTAAATTCTATTTCGGTTGGATCGCGTCCTGCTCTTTCAGCGCTCTCCTTAACAAATTTGACCTTTTCAATTATGCGTTTCATATTAAAGTCATAGATTGTGTGTGACCCGAAATTTCCCTTGCAAAAAGTGGGAGCAATTCCGACGATATCCGCTTGGCGGGCTGCCACTTCAAGAACCTTTCGGCCTCCTCCGCCCACAAAGATTCTGGGACGTTGTTGCTCAGAGAACTTAACAGCTCTCGGAACTTCTTTGACTCTATAATGCTTGCCTGAAAAAGTCGTTTCTTCTTGAGTCCAGATGCGTCGGATAATCTCAAGAGCTTCATTTAATCGTTCAATTCTAACCCTCGGAGGATCGAGACGTATGTCTGCTTGAACATAGTCACTTTCCATCCACCCTGCTCCCAGTCCAAACTCATGGCGACCTTTTGATATTAATTGGATTGTAGCTGCGGCCTTTGCAAGGACCACTGGATGGCGATAATCTACACAATAAACCAAAGAACCAATATTCAGATGTTTTGTAACAGCAGCCGCGGCTGCTAGCGCAGCAACCGGCTCCCATTGTGTCCGAAAGTGATCCGGCCACAAAAGAGTAGAGTATCCAAGTTTTTCAATCTGACGTATGCGGAGTATCCATTCGGTAGGAGGCAGATTTGAAAGTACAACTCCGAAACGGAAGGGCTTCACAACATTGCCTCCCGAGTTTTAGATTTTTCACTTTCGAATTTCGTCATATGACACATTTCCTAGAAAAAAAAGCTTCAGCATACTTGCTTTGAGAATTGGATTCTACACCTCGAATCCTCAAAATAGACCTAAATGTTTCTTCATCAAACCACTTCTTATCCTTCTGAGTTTGAAAAACATCGCAAAGGTAATTTATCTTCTTTTCAACTTGAGATCTACTTAAATTGAAGTACAAGTTGGGATTCCCCAAGTCACCCTCATATTTTGGAACCTCATATTCCAAGATGAAATGATCTCTAAATGCATTCCAAGTCAGATTGGAAATCACTCGATGGTCTTGATGTGCATCACCGGAATAGTGGGTAAATATCAAATCAGGAATTACTTGGGTTTTGAGTTTCTCAAAATAGTCCTTAATTTCACCACCAATAAATGGAAAATACGAATCTCTAAATTTCTTAACTTCTATTTTCTTTAAATGCACATCCATAAGAAAAAGATTGGCGCTACGGTATGCTTCTTCACTACGTTTTTCATTTCCACTAAACACAACCCAACAAAATTGTGCTTTGGGGACCTCCTCTATTAGCCTCAGGATGGTTCCACCACACCCGATTTCAATATCGTCTGGGTGAGCGCCCAAGCATAAAATCTTTGGTTCCGGAGTTTCGCCAAGAAACCTAAACTTAAGCAATTTTTTCACCCAAGCGACAGTTGGCTCTTATTCTTCCACATCTGCCAAGAAGCATTGTTTTTTGAAGCAAGGTCATCTAATCTCTGCTTATCCTTATAAGTATCTAAACTAGCCCAAAAGCCATCATATCTATATGAAACAAGTTCAGATTGCTTAATTAGACGCTGAAAAGGCTCATTGACAAGGTCTTCTCCTTCTTTGATATAATCAAAGATTTGGTTCCTGAAAACAAAGTAGCCACCATTAATTCTTAGGTTAGTTTGAGTCATCTGACAGATATTTTTGACGTAGCCTTCTGGAGAGGTCGAAATAACATGGACAACGTACAACGGTTTGACAGAAAGAAGGCATGCTATCTTTCCTTTATTGTTAAAAAAATCGATAAGCTTTGGCAAAGGTAAATCAGTTAGACCATCACTGTAATTTGCCAAGAAAGTTTCCCCACTTTCCACATACTTCTGCACTGCTTTTAGTCTCTGACCCAAATTTACATTCAAGCCTGTCTCGACAAAGGTAATTCTCCAATCCTCAATGTCGCTTCTAAGCAATTGTCGTCTCTTGCCTCCCCTTGAAAGAACGAAATCGCTTGAAAGACACTCATCATAGTTTAAGAAAAATTTCTTAATCTCATCTCCTTTATAGCCTAAGCAGAGTACAAAATCTTTATGCCCAAAATAAGAGTAGTATTTCATCAAGTGCCACAAAATTGGCTTTTCACCAATGGGAACAAGAGGTTTGGGAATGGTCTCAGTCTCTGGATACAGCCTTAGCCCAAGACCACCACAGAACAAAACAACTTTCACTTTGTTTTCCCTCTCAATTCAACCCCATTAATTTCCTTCCCGTTCGCATCATACTGCTTAACCTCCGGAATTGGCACGATGTATCTACCACCCCAATCATCAATGTAAGAAAGCTGTCTCATTATTTCTTCTTTAATGTTCCAAGGCAAAATCAAAACATAATCCGGCTTAGTTTCCTTGATTTTGTCAGGATGAAGAATAGGTATATGGGTACCTGGCAGGAACTTGCCCTGCTTATACGGATTACGATCAACAGTGTAGTCGAGGAAATCGGTACGAATGCCACAATAGTTTAGCAAGGTGTTGCCTTTGCCTGGAGCTCCATAACCAACGATTGTCTTCCCCTGCCGTTTAAGATTAATCAGGAATGAAAGAAAATTTCGCTTTGTCTCCCTCACACTCTCTGCGAACGAAAAGTATTTCTTCAGATCAGCAAATCCTTTGGATATCTCTAATTCTCTCATCTTGGTTACAGAATCAGTAACAGGTTTCAAATCGTCCTTAAGATGACGGACATAAATTCGTAACGAACCACCATGAGTAGGCAGTTCCTCAACGTCATAGATTGTTAAATCATGTGCTGCAAATATCTTTTCAACTGAAAGGAAAGAGAAGTATGAAAAATGCTCATGATAGATAGTATCAAATTGGTTTCCGTCCATCAGCCTCATGAGATGTGGAAACTCCAAGGTTACGACCCCATATGGCTTAAGAACGATCTTTATGCTTTCGATGAATTCATTAAGGTTAGGAACTTGGGCTAAGACATTATTTCCTATCAGTAGATCCGGACACTTTTGTTCTTTTATTAGTTCACGTGCGGTTTCCAACTCAAAGAATTTAACAAGAGTTTTGACGCCTTTTTTGATAGCTATTTCAGCACAATTAGCAGCAGGTTCAACACCAAGAACTGGAATGCCTTTCTGAACGAAATATTGGAGAAGATATCCATCGTTACTAGCTACCTCCAACACTAGACTGTTCGCAGTCAAACCAAGCTTCTTGGTTATCATTTCAACATAGTTTTCAGCATGTTGCAGCCATGCATCAGAAAAAGAAGAGAAGTATGCGTACTCACTAAAAATTTCTTTTGGAGCTACGTACTCTTCAAGTTGAACCAAAAAGCAATTATCACAAACATATGTGTGCAACGGAAAGAAAGGTTCCATTTGATTTAATTGATTTGGTCCTACATAGCTTTCACAGAGCGGTTGCATTCCTAAATCAACGAAAGTATGCTTCAAGGAATTCCCACAGAATCTACATTTAGCCGAAATGTTTTCTTCCATAATCTATTCCTTCAATAACTGTAATTCTTGAGCATAAAATTTAATTTCAGGCTAAAACGCCTACCATTACTTATCAGCATTGGTCTAAAAACCTCTTTGTGATTGAAACCACTAATGGGTTAAACTATATCTTCGGTAACTTGCAAGTAGTCAAGTCGTTTGCTTGCTTCTTCGCAGAGTCTTATCCAAAAGGCCTGACTTAATGCTGTTCTCAAAATGTGTTATGCGCCTGTATCTTGGACCCTCAAACTCATCCACGGTTACACCAATTTTCTTAAAGGCTTCGTAAAGCTGTTTTGCTCCTAAACGAGCAGTCCATTTTGGCTTAAACTCAGATAACGCTTCATGGATTTTGCTAAAATCAACTCTGTAAGAACGCGTATCAGGCTCCGCACCTTTCGCGAATTCAACACAGGAATTAGGCACGGTATCTCTCGCAATCTCTGCAAGTTCGCGAACCCGGTAGTTTTCTTCCGTTATGCCCAAATTGAAAACCTGATTGTGGATTAAGTCGCTGGGACTGTTGAGAACAGTCACAAAAGCATGCGATATGTCTTCAATATGAACAATCGGACGCAAAGCCATCCCATCGCTCTTCAATAACACTATACCTGTCGTATAAGCCCAAGCAACAAGATTGTTGAGAACGATGTCAAACCGCAACATAGGAGACAAACCATAAGCAGTGGCTGAACGTAGAAAAGTCGGACTAAAACTCTCATCTGCCAGTTGCATGATATCCTTTTCAGCCTTCACTTTCGAAACACCGTAAGGCGTAACAGGATTCAATTCTGACTCTTCAGTAACCATATCAGCGCCGGCAGCTCCATAGACACTGCAAGAAGACATGAAAATAAAACGTTGCGCCCCAGCCTGCTTAGCCAACTTAGCAACTTTGACTGAAGCGCCATAATTGATCTCAAAGGTTATCTCTGGATTGAGGTTTCCAAGCGGATCATTTGAAAGGGCACAGAGATGCACCACAGCATCAACCCCTTTAAAATCAGAAAGCTCAACATCGCGGATATCTTTTCTAAGATAAGGAATATCGGGAACGTTTCCATAAAATGATGCTTCGCCAAAATTGCAACCTTCAAAAAGATCATTATCTATCCCTGACACATCGAAGCCTTGTGCCTGAAGTATAGGAACTGCAATTTTACCTATGTATCCTTTATGACCAGTGACTAAAACACGCATTCGTTTTCCCTCTAACACATTTCTAAATAATCCTGAGTTTATAAGTCATATTCCAAACTTTGAATCTACTTCAAAAATCAAAGAATTTTCAATCTACTCCGCTACAACTGTAAGAGCAATATTTCTTGAAACCACATCTTTCAAGGACAATGTGAAAAACTAAGGCCGCAAAAATAATGAAATGGTGAAACCATTATGATAAGTTATGAATTACAGGTTAGTAGTCTTTTCTGACAAATAGGAATTCAATTCCTCTAAGAATTCATTTTCGAATCTTTCTTTTCTAAATTTGTAGGCAAAGGTTTTCATTTCTTGGGCTATTGAAGGTCGCCAAGAATCCAACGCTTCTTGGATTTTCTGTATTGCTTTCTCCGAATCTTTGTACCTCCACTTATCCGGTACGAATTCCTTTGGGCCACCTGAGTCTTGCACTACGGGAATGCATCCAGCGGCCATACCTTCAATTATAGAAATGCCAAAATGTTCTGAGTGCATTGGATGAAAATACACTTTTGCCTTCTGCAATAGCTCTATCTTCGTATTAAGAGGGGCGTTCAAAATCAGTTTTACTTTGTATTCCACACCATTATCCCGAATTAGCCCAAGTAATCTACGATACACAGCTGGTTCATCAATTGACCCCATTATTACGAAATCAGCCTTCACCCTTTTGGCCACAAAGGGAATTTCTTCCAGATTTTTCTCAGAAGAAAACCTAGAGATCGTTAATACCAAGTTTCTTTTGTTCAAATATGATTTTGAATCAATAAGTTTTTCGACGTCGACAGGAGGATATAAAACAATCGGATTCAGCCCCAATTGTTTCTTTACAAGGTCTGCTGTATATCGACTGTTAGCCAGAAACAGTTTACCTGAAGCATGAGAGCTTAAGACATGTTCTAGCAATTGATAGGGTTTATAGTAATAACGCCATGCCTTGCTCTTTTGACCCCTTTTATCAAGAAGATATGTTCTTGGAAAATGGAAATAGGTAACATCCACCCAGGGAAGTACGGCACTATCGTAAGCATCGATAAGAACATCACAAAAGGGTTTTCCAAACCAGGGTAACACAAATTCAAGATATGTTTCTACGTTTTGAAACCAGAAGGGCAATATCAATTCTTGATCGATAGGCACACTTGTTTTGAAATTTCGCATAAAAGAGTCGGCGTCAAATTTCTTGCCAGAAAGCAAAAACGTCTTGAACCCAGACCGTTTTAAGGAATTCAACATTGAAGCGGCAACAAGCTCTGCCCCGCCCGGAATTCTACTGATATTGCGATAAATTAGACCAGCTCTCATATGACTTCACTGTTTCGAGCATTTACATGATTGCAGTTCCTCTAATTATGGCAAAGCATTTTTCTAAGCAAGCTTTAAACGATTATTTTGAACGCATTGCCATACCGAAGCCAGTTCACGAAATAACTATTCTTCTGGCTTAGTATCGATTACACACATACCTCATAGAGCGTCGAAGAGTTGACACACTCCAACTGAACTAATTCACCGTGTTGCTTTTTCCCAAGCAATGTCGTAACGTTTGAAAACGTATCTGTACCAGGCGACAACAATAAGCAATTGATTAGTTAAGAAACTTCTAACAGTAGAGGAGATGAAAAAAAGAACAATCAGGATCAACACCAATATTGCGCCCAAATAGAAATTCAAAAGGAAAAGAGATAGCAAACTTACAAACCCAATAAAAGGCATTAAAAGTGGAAAAAGCTTTCGGGTAGGCAAAATCATAGATCCGTACCACCCATATCGCGGATTAAACATAAGGGATTTGTAATTAAACATTGTAGACATTACATTAACCATTCGTCTTACTTTCTGAAATACGACACCGCTAAGTTGTGATGGCACTAGTTCTAATACCGACACAGTTGATTCACTTACGACTCTGAAACCCTTCTTGCGAACTTGAAGTATTATATCCATATCATCGGCCAAGCACTTCGGGTTTAATTCTTCCACTAAGCTTCGCTTAAATGCCAAACATTTACCGCTAGCAGAAGGAATGGAATCCAATGTCGATTCATAACTCCACAAATTCCGTTCTCTCTTCCAAAATACGCTTTCGGTTTTCCAATTCGAAGAGTTATGTTGCATTGGAACTGCCACAGCGCCTACGCTCGGATCAAAGAAATTCTGAGCAATCTCGATTAAGAGATTCTTACTCGTTGAGTAACCGTTTGCATCGGTCATAACAACAATTTCGCCGGTAGATTCTTTAAGAGCTCTATTCAGAGCATGCGTTTTACCTAATCGAGTCTCTTCCTCAATAATTTTCACAGTTTTGAACTTTTGTGCAATTTGAACAGTATTATCCGAACTATTTGAGTCTACAATTATGATTTCTATATTACCAGCATATTCTAACTCAAGTGTATTATTGATTTTTCTTTCAATAACATTTTCTTCGTTGTAAGTTGGAATAATAATCGTGAGTTTTGACCAGTTTTCTCCTTTGCGTACAGGTTTGCCATATGTATTCGAGAAAAACTTAAGAAAAAATTGATAAAACACATAAGTCCAAAGGAAAAAGAGTATTGTGGCAGTAAAAACTCCAGTTAGAAAAATTTGCAAATTACGCGCTAATCCCCTTTCGATACGCTATTCTTGTCTTGATTGAATAGAGCGGTATGTTTTTGAAGTCTATATGACCCAATACTTTTCCTGACCACTAACCAAATGTTGATTCACATTTGTCATTGACGTAAATAAAATTTATTCAACGGTTCATTGCTTTGTTATAGATACCAATGGTCTTCGCGGTTACACTCTGCCAGCTAAATTTTCTTACGACAGTTTTTCTCCCTTCTATTGCCATTGCCATAGCCCAATTCTGATCTGATAAGACAGAAATTATCGCTTCTGACAGGCCTTTAACATCCTGTCTTGAAACCAAAAGCCCGGTTTTTCCTTTTTCAACAACTTCAGGTATTCCGCCAACGTTCGACGCAATTACGGGCTTCTCCATAGATAATGCTTCTGCAAGAACTACTCCAAATGATTCGACCAGTGAAGGCAACACGAAGACACTTGCCATCGACATTATCTCCGGAATTTGATCTGAAGGTAAACTACCTAAAAACCGCACATGTTCTTGAAGCCTAAGTTTTTTCGTCAAATTCTCTAGTTCGTTTCTGATGTTGCCTTCTCCAACAATCACTAGTACAGTATCTTTGAACTCTCTAATAACTAAAGGCATAGCATTTAGTAAGTATTCAAGCCCTTTATAGCTCACTAGTCGACCCACAAAAAGAACAACATTTTCATTAAGAATTCCAAATCGCTCTCTTTGCGTTTCTACGTTAAATCTCAAAGGATTAAAAGTCTCTGTATCGATACCACATGGGATCACTGTAATCTTATCACCGTTTATTCTATAGTAGCTTTCAACTATTCTTTTGTAAGCGCATGACGGTACTATTATTTTATCAACGTGATTAAAGAGATAGGTCATAACCGTCTTATTATGAAAGTTCATTACTACGTTAGATATTAGTCCCAGATTCTCGTTATGCTGATGGTAGGATAAGACGACAGGCGTTCCTTTCCTCACAAACTTGAAAAAGAAAGCCGTTGACTCAGCGAAGAACCGCGCAGGAGTATGTGCGTGAACCACATCAACCTTAATTCCCTTCAACGCTTGCAAAATGGTCGGACTAATTGCTAAATTGCCCCAAGTTCCCTTCAGGTAAATTGAGGGGAGTCTTAAAACGTCGCAGAACTCCGAAGATTTTTCTGAGTGACCCGATGTCACTACAATCGGAAGATTACCCATTTCTTTTAAATTCTTCACTAAATGGTAAACTTGATTTTCGACTCCCCCAGTAGCAGGAGGATAGAAGGGCAAACTTTGCAAAATCTTCAATTCATAAGCACGACTATTGTAGTTAATCGTTACGTACACCAATTAGTTTTACAATAAGATGATTTCAAAAATAATTTTAAACACAACTTCGGAAATAATCAAAAGTCTGTAGTGCAACCTTCGCGCTAGAGAACTTGTCAACGACAGTTTTTCTGGCAGATTTACCTATAGTTTGAGCAAGACTAAAATCACTTAGAAGAGCGATAATCGAATCAGCCAATGCCGATTCATTACTTGGAGAAATTAAAATGCCATTCTCTCTGTGCGAAATGATCTCAGTTATACCTCCAACTTTCGTAGCGACTACGGGTTTTGCACAACTCATTGCTTCCAATATTCTAATCCCAAGTGGTTCGTAAAGCGTAGGTGCAACATAAATTGAACAAGACGAATAGATAGACGGCATATCAATATAATTTGCGTAACCATAAAAACAAAAGTTGTTTGAAGACACTCCAAGTCTTCTCGCAAGCCTTAAGTAATAATTGGGACTTCCGCCACCAACAAAAAGGAAAAAAGACTTTGGAAACAACGAAATAACTTTCGGCATCGAACGAACAACGGTATCTATGCCCTTGGTGGCAACAAGTCTGCCAGTAAATAGAATTATTGGTCGGTCTTTAGAAATTACTAAACCGGGAACTTGTTCGCTTTTGCCCTCAGGACAATAATGATGAACATCTACTCCGTTATATATTGTCCGAATTCTTTGGCAGTCAATCCCCATACAATGAATAAATTCATTTTTTATGTTCTCCGAAACTGCAATGAAATTTTTGGTGTTCCTCGCTACTATTTTCTCACCAAAACGTAAAGGATAATAAAGCAGAGAGTTTGCTAAATCAGATTCTTCAAGATTTCTAGCGCCAAAGTTAGCCCTTTGAACACCAAAGTGTTGTCCTTCAATCGTGCTGTGAATAGTGGCTACCTTGGGAGCCTTCACTATTTTTGTCATGTCCAAGAAAATATCAGACATTAATGGAAAATTCGTATGTAATAGATCAATTCGTTCCTCTCGAACAAGTTTTGGTATCGTTTTTAAACAAGCAGCTTGAAATCCCAAATGATACGAAAAAGTGCCCTTGGCTTTTGTGATATTGTGAATAGTAACCTTTCCTTTAACCTCATCCAAACTTCCGTTTTTGACATTATCTATTGCTGTCTTTCGAGATCCTCGAATTCTTTCTCTGTCTACAGTAACTAAATGAAGTTTGATGCTTGGAGGCAGGTTTTTGACCAATTCTATTAAGTAAGTTCCAATCCCACTCCAGACGGGGAAGAAGTCCGGTGACACCATACAAATGTTTAGTGTTTCGACCAAAATTTTACCCTCCTTAATAATATTTAGGTCGTGCCAATAGGGCAAACGAGACTTTTTCTCATGACTGCGCCGAATCCCTTCATCGAATAGCCAAACTCAGATTAACTTGGACAAAGAAATACACGATTGAGTCATGAAGTTTCGTAAGATTCAGTTGAAGATCAACAACTCGAATATTGTATTGAAACGAATTCCATGTCGCATTTTACGGCCAAAGCTCAAAACAACCCAATAAGGAATGTTGTGCTGTTTGAGTCCCCAGGCAACCGGCTTATCAGGTAGTTTGGGTTAGATTAAGTTGAAGGTTTACGTAACGATTGTTAAACTCAATAGATCCCGTCTGTACATTGTAAATCCATAATTCAAACAAGAGTTGATATTTGAATGTGGTGTTGTTTGAATCCCACATGGTGAGCTTATCTACATTAAACGCATCACCGCTTATTTGTAAAGTGTTGATCTGTGAATTATTTCCTGAGATTGAAGCGTTAGAAACTGAAAAAGTCAAGAGACTTTCCCAATTCATGCCATCTTGAATAGAAAACCTATATTCATACAAGGGCTGAAGAGAACTCGGCGCCCCCAGGGTCGCATTCGGCATTTCGTCCGTCTGATTACCAAACTTAACATACAAAACATAGTAAGCTGAAGACCCCAAATGGTTTCCTACATCCACATAAACGGAGTAGTTCTGACCAATTGCAATATTGAATGGGTAATTCGCAGCCGTATTATCCGGACCTAAAAGATAAAGCTCAGAAAATTGCTCTCCGCCAGGAAGACGAATAATGTCCGCAAGAGCTGGAATTGCAATGAGCAAAACGCCAATTAAGCCGATAGCAACAAAAATAAGTTTGTAATCTCCAAGCTTCATGAGCTGTGCACCTCTGGTTTTGCGTCTGATAAACTCTTAATGTAACTCCGCTTAAACCGGCGCCAAACCAGAAGCAAAGCCAAAACGAACACGAAAGCACCAATTACTGTAAATGCTATGGTGAGCCAGAAGGCGTTTTTACCGGAAACCAAAGCGGTTTGTTTGGCGGCTTGAGCAGCGGTTGTGACCTCTTGTGCAATGGGGAGTACGCTGTCTGCCTGGGCAAAGGCTATGTTGGAATATCCAATCTGATAAGAGTTTTCGGCTAGAGCCAGAACGCCTTCAGCGTTATTTAACTGAGCCAGTAGGCTAGTAACGTTTGCGCCTGCTTTTTCAGCGTTCGAAACAGCATTAAAAGCCCCATATATAGCGTTGTTGGCCTCCTGCAGTTTCGACGCGGTTTGGTCGGTTTGGGCATAAACATAATGACCACTGAAAATGCAAGAGCCAAACGCTAGTAAAACGAAAAGGACAACGACGAAAAGTTTGCAGTAGAGGGTTATTTGTTGGTGCCTCCAAACTAAATGTGATTTGCGCGAGTGTTAGTTTTGGGTTCAGGTTTTAGGCAGAGCCGTTTAAGATCTTTGCGTTCGTTGTTTATTTCCTGTAAACTTAAACTAGAGGCTCAGTTGAAATTTCTCAAGGAGCCAAAGCGCTCCCAGCGGTGGATGGTGCTATCTACGATTTTTCTGACCAGTACAAAAACGATTGTATGAGAGGCATAGTGCGTCCCAGTATCTTTCGGGGCTGCCTATGTCGAGATGCTTGTGGTCTTGATCTAGTTTGACGGCGTATACTTTAAGTCCCCAGTCGACGAGTTTTTGAATGGCGCCTGTCAACTGAAGTTCGCCTTTCTCGTCTGGAGCAGTTGCTTCAAGCGCTTCGAAGATGACTGGACGGAAAGCGTACATAGCCATGATGGCGAGGTTGCTTGGCGGTTTCTCTGGTTTCTCAGTCGCTGCCGTCACCTTATAGATTCCTGCTTCAACCTCTTCGCCTTCGATGACGCCGTACTCACGGGGATCTTCGATTTCCAGAACTATGAATGCTGCGTCAGCGCTGAATCGTTCGTATGCATTTAACAGGAGTTTGACGTAATCCATCTCTTTTGAGATTATTAGGCTATCTCCTGCATGGACAAGGCAGTGATCATTCTGCACGAAGGGTCGGGCCATCAGAACGGCGTTGCCGAAGCCTTGAGGCGTGGGCTGATTAACCCACAAGGTGGTTGAAGTCTGTAGTTTTTTGTAAAAACTTGCCAGGTCAGCAGCTTGCCCGTTCTTGCCCATGATTTGAAGCAGGTTAATCGAGTTTGAATCTGGAGTAAAGTGATCTTCTATGCTGCGCTTTCCCTTCCCAACCACGTAGCAGAATTCTCTGAAGCCCGAATTATACAGTTGCTCAAAGACTATCTGCACTACTGGTTTAACCGAGGGCGAGCCGCCTTGCATGACAGAAAAGACGGGAAGCATTTCCTTGGGCTGCTCTTTGGTTGCTGGAAACAAGCGGGTTCCAAGCCCTGCTGCTGGAATCACAACCTTGCGAATCATAAACTTTCATCTACATATGATCGAAAACGTCGGCGCAAGTTTTGGGCGAGTATAGCGCTGAGTTTAAGCGGGTTTTTGCTCATCTTAAGTCTAGACCCTTAGGAAAGTGGAGAGCAATTTAACGAGACTCTTAATGCCGTCAAAATATGTTATTTTGGAAAGGCCGTGTCTTCGGTAAGAATATGAAATGGGAATTTCGATGAATCTTCGATGACCATTGAAACTTAAGCAGGTTATTTCTATCTCAACGGCAAAGCCATTTTCTCGTAACTTGACGGACTCAAGAACCGATCGCCTGAACGCTTTTTGCCCCGTCATAATGTCAGTGATTTGTGCGTTAAACATGAATCGCGCAACTACATTTAAAATGAAGTTTCCGACGAAGTGAGAAAAACTCATCCCTTCAGGTTTACCTTTAAACCTTGAACCGTAGACAATGTCCATTGAACCGCTTGATATTGGCTTTACTAAAGACGGAATACAATCGGGCAGGTACTCTAAATCTGCATCCTGAATTACAAGAACCTCGCCACACGAGTTTTTGATACCGGTGCGTATTGCTGCGCCTTTGCCCATGTTATGTTCATGTCGAATATACTTTACGAAAGGGAACGCGGCAACTTTTTCGCCGGTACCATCTGTTGAGCCATCATCAACAACTATAATTTCCACGTTTCCCATAGACCCGCTCACTTTGGTTACCCTCTCTAAAACTTCGCCTATGGTTTCTTCTTCACGGTAGGCAGGTATTATGACGCTTACGTCTGGAATCGTTGATTGTTCCAACATAAAGGCTAAGGCTCCATTTACTTTTTGCCTCAAACACGTTTTTTCTTAGCTGACGCTCTGTTCAAAGTGTTTCTTGTTGTTCATACACATACTTTCTAGCTGCAGCCTGCTCTTCTCGGTCTCGACGGCTTCTTCGCCAAGTCGCTGTGCCCGCGTCAGATAATCAGTGTGCATTTGAAGGAACTCCTTTCCCTTCGGAGTAATAAAATAAAAAACATCATCAAGAGACTCGACCAAGCCGCTTTCCAACAAACTTTGAAGGTACCGCTCAACCTGGGCAAAACTCAAGTTGGCCTGATACATGATCTTGGTCTTGCGCACCTTGACGGACGCAATAGTGAGTATCTCATGAACAATATCTAATTTGCCACGATTCTTGTTCTTACCATTTCCATAAGAAAACAACACCAACAGACACTCCTGCATTATTTTGAAAAACCAGAGAATCCAAGCAAAACAACAGAAAAAAAATTTTCTAAAACCAATATTAACTCTTGACTACAGGTGGAGCCAGCCTCTGCCGCACTGCTTCTGCTGCATATTTTTTTCAGGCTTGCGCTTCGGCAACTCCTCAATATACCTTCGAGTGCGACTCTGCTTGTTCAAAACTGTTTTGGCGAATTTCGTCCACCCGCCCACTGATGGGCAAGGACCCAAAACCCGTTCAACTTCTTGCACTCTGTGTGAGCACATAATCTCCCTCAGGTCTAGTGCCTTAAAATCTCTTGTAGCCTTGATGACGGTGCCTCGTTCAACAAACAACAACGAGAAACTCTTACTCGCTAAGTCCTCAGCACGGACTTTATCGTTGATGCTGCCGCTCCACAGCAACCTCCACTCCTCTCTGATATCATCCGCGAGTACATGCGGCACCCCCTCCTCAAGCGTTAACACTATGTCATCTCCCCGTGCCATTCGGAGCAGAAAAGCAACCGCGAACCCTAAGCCACTTCTCCTCAGACTCGGATTCAAATAGCATATAGTACGTCACACTGCAAGGTTATAAAACATGTAGAACCAAAAGTAAGGCTCTGAAAACACTGCTCAAAGAGCATACACCTCAGATAGCGCTCATAAATACTGATTATCCGCTTCGGTTGTTCTATAAAAATCAACCAAAACAAACCAGACGCACAAACCAATTGAAGCACTACCAAAGGTTCTGCTTGACTTAAATACATATTAAAAAATATATCAGTCCAGAACAACCTTGGACATCGAAAATTTCTTCGACATCCTCAAAGACGGCGAATGGCACGACATACCTGAGCTAGCAGACCAAATCAAAATTCCGGCAAATAAGCTCACTGAATTCTTCCTGTCTCTCTCCAAACAAGGCATAATCGAATATGAAGAAAAAACTCAAAGAATCAAGATTAAACCCGAATGGAAAGAACTGATCCCAGAGTGAAAAGGAACCCGCAACTGAGCCTAAAATCACGGTCTCCAAAGTCACCATTCCGCCAGAAACAACAGTCGATGTTCAACACGCGCTTATCCGCAATGCTACCAAGATTGAACTCGAGGTAACCCTGCGAATAAACGGCAAAATCCAAGAGGCAGACGTAATAATTTATTTATTCCTCAAAAGCAAAAAGATTCTGCGCCTTTCTAAGAGCCGCCAAAAAAGTTCGACCCCGCTCAGAAATCATGTACGAGGTGTTACCCGCAGGATCGCCCTCTTCTACTATGAAACCCTTTCTCACAAAATCATAAAAGTACTTGTTAAAGCGATCATAATTCAAATTGGCCTTATACATTATTCTAGTCTTTCTTTGAGGTGTCAGAGTTGCCTCTAAAATATCGACAGTAATTGCTACCCAGCCTCGTTTTCGCACTGAAGCCTTCTCCTTCTCCATCTCCGCCGAACCGCAAGAAAACTCAACTACCCTATTAAGGTGGAAATAGTTAAAAAACCATCGAAAAGTGAAATCTCAAGTTATCATATGCCATGGCAAACCGCACGATATCTCCAAAGAACTCGCACAACTAACAGACTTACCTGACCAAACCCAGGTGCAAACACACAAACAAACCAATTCTTACAGTCTCTATTCAAACACGGCACCATCTCAAACGAACTTAAAACCCACAAAACCAAAACCGAACCCAAGCACCAAAACCTCCTCGCCGAAACTGAACTCAAGTAACACAAGACCACCTCGCCTGAAAAAGCCCTCAAACTTAAATTTACTCAGATCAGCAAAACAGCAAAATCGACCCAGAGGTCGCCATCTGAATCAACAGCAAAATCTAAGAAACAGCCAAAAACGCTTAGAATTCGTCTGAAATGGCAAGGCCATTCGCCTCCTTAAGCGCCGCCAACAAAGCCTTGCCTCGCTGAGAAATGTGGTAACACACCTTTCCGTAAGAGTCAGCAGTTTCCTCTATGAAACCTTTCTTTAGGAAATCACAAAAGTATCTGTTGAAAAGTGTATAATTCAAATTAGCCCTGTACATTATCCTCATTTTTTTCTGAGGAGTCATGGTCGCCTCTAAGAAATCAATAGTAATAGTTCCCCAACCACGTTTCCGCAAGCTACCCTCTTCTATCGCTGTAAACAATAAATAAAGCACAAACTTAGCCTATAAGCCATATTTCCTGAACCGTAACATATCAAAAACCAAAAAGACCCAGCGGTATCTATCAAATGAATCTCTGACATTTTCTTCTTAAAAAACAAAAAAGAAAATAAATGAATCCGAGAGTTTACGACTTTCTGCAATTCTTACGGCAACCTAAACCTCACAACCCCTCATCGACTTTTCCAGAGAAATCCCGAGAATTCTAGAGATCACCTGCAACCGATGCAAGTCGTGAAGTAAGAAAGCAACCTAAAACAACTAGAACAAAAAAACCGCAAAACAAAAAAAATTCTGTGCCAGCTTTCTTACGCAGCCACGATTATTAACATTATTCCGGTGACGCACCTCGCTAAACGGCAACCTAAACCCTACACCCCAATACTTTCCGGGACTTTCCAGGACTTTCTAGGACTTTACTGGGACTTTCTAGGACTTTATAGGACTTTCTAGGACTTTACTGGGACTTTCTAGGACTTTATAGGACTTTCTAGGACTTTCTAGGACTTTATAGGACTCAACCTGCAATCGATTCAACCTCTGAAACGATAAAGCAACCCAAAACAACTTGAACAAAAATAACAGAAAAAGATGTTACTAGAAATATCTTAAAAGGTAATTAAGGGTCAAACTTTCATTATTTGATTCTTGAAACATCACGTCACGTTCTTCTAGACTTTTTACGGCAATCTAAACCTTACAATCCTCTACACGGACTTTTCCCGACAAATCCCGACAAATCTAGACGCAACCTGCCAACGATTCAAGCTTAAATTAGAAAAAGCACCCCAAAACAAACAGAACAAAAAACAACAAAGACAAAAAACTACTCATGGGAGTAGTCACCTTCTGAAACTATTCTGAGAAACTGTAATATATCAATTTGCATCATTGTACTATCAGTAAAATAAAGTGATGGTTGATTTGCATGGAAGAGATCGCGGATAGAATAGTTATCGATCCCGATGTCATGGTGGGAAAACCAGTCATAAAGGGGACTCGCATTCCCGTTTACCTTATTGTTGAGTTTGTCGCAAACGGTATGACTGAAAAAGAGATCTTAAAGGAGTACCCGAAATTAAGAAAGGAAGACATCAAAGCTGCGCTTCTTTATGCTTCAAAATGCTTAGAACGTGAAGTCACTGTTACCCTTTAAGGGCAAAGCTTTTGACAGGTATATTAGTAGACGAAAACGTGCCAAACAATGTCAGAGAGTGGCTTAAAAAGAACCGATTCGACGTCACTAACGTTTCGGAACCTAACCTCAAAAGAGCTAAGGATTATGCGATAGCTGATTACGCCGCAAAAAACAACATACGATTTTAACCTTAGACACAGACTTCGCCCAAATATATCACACGCTCAAGAAAGGCACGCTTTCAATTATAGTCATAAAGCTAACCCTGCAACAGCCTTCAGCATCTTGGAAACACTCATAACTGCCCACAAGAAAGTAAACCTTCACCAAGCGGAGAACAAACTGATTATAATCACAAAAAACAGAATAAGAATAATTACTTAATCGCACCACAGACCTTATTTTCACATTGAGAGACAAGATTTACGACCAAAAAAAATTAAGCTTTGCTTCAAATAACTTGGTCAGCAATAACAATACTAATACTCGCTTGAGCCGTAACCGTGTTGGTTGCCTTGTCCGCTTTAGCTTTCAAGAAACCTAACATAACCATCGAACCGGCCACTTTTAACATCTCAGACGACCCCAATTAAACGCACATCGCACCAACCTGAGAACCAATAGACGATTATGCCTCTGCAACATCGCTCGGAAACTAACCTCTGAGTTAACGGCAACCAAAACCTTCCTCCTTTCTAGAACACGTGGGGACGCCAAAATACATTCTTTTACTCCTTGTACGTGCTTGTACGTGCATGTACGTGCTTGTACGTCCTCTTACCTTCCTTGTACGTGCTTGTACATGCTTGTACGTCTATGTACTTTCTATACGCAATCAGCAAAAGATTTAAGCTCTGATTAGAAAAAGCAACCCAAAACAACAACAGAAAGCAAGAACAATTTTTTTTCCTCCGCAAAACACAGAGCCTAAAAAACCTATTATTGCATAGTTGCAAAAATTACGAAAATTACGCTAGTAAAAATAACTTCAAATGCCCTTTTGAGTTATAGCCAAAACGGCTTGCCAGACAGAAAATCCGTCAAGAACAAATCAAAATCACCATTTTCCCCATACACATCATTAATTTCACAATCAACAAGAACCCTTAGGTTTTTTTGAATTGATTTTGCAATCAACTCAGCAACACCAGCATTTTTGCCTCCATCCACAAGCTTCTCTCTTAAGAGCGCAACAACATCGGTTGTTTTGCGTGGCACCTCGACCATCCAGCGTCCATCCTCAATGTATGGCCCAGAAATCACACTTGCATTGTCAGCGTACTTAGCCAAAAAATTCTTGCTTTCCACTTCACGTTCAAGCGGCGGACCAAAATGCTTCTTGATGTTTGGCAAAACTTGCTGTTCAAGCTCAAATACAAAGATGCTGAGAGTCTTTTCGTTGCTCCAAACCGCATCTTTAAGGATCTTGTAATCATTTAACTCCATTAATTTATGCAGTGACCGCTTTGTCCTGTACAGCTGCCCCCACAAAACATCCGGAACGGCACCCAACTGATTTATAACCAAAAATACAATGGATGAACCGCGGCTTTTAAGTTGACTCTTCAACTCCGCAACTGGTATTGCCCCACGTTTGGGCGGATCAAAGAAAATTATCTCAGGGTTTTTCAGAAAGGCTCTGGAAGCGCCAACAAAACTGTAAAGTTTTTGTGGTTGCACAGCCGAAGCCACGTTTCTTCCCTTATCCACAGGATCAACAATCACCAAAGGCTCAGGAAAGAGAAGCGATAGCTCATTTTCCCTGTTTGCATAATAGTTTTCAATGTCTATTACCACACGTTTACTGTACCCTGCAAAGGCTCCCACTGCCCCATAGAAAGAGCCATATTTCATAATCAACAACTCACACAGGTAACCGCTGAACCCGCCAACTTTAATTTCCGCACCATAAACACCGATGCCCTGCATGAACCTCTTAAGAAGCCGAACCTCCCCCCGCAAACTCACGCCCAAATGCTTCATAATATAGTCCGTATGATAGGGCGTTCGATCAGTAGCACTTTGCCATTCACCAGGCTTCGCATCATAACACGGAACAATATCCACACGGTAACCCTCAACAAAAATTTCAAGATAAGGATGCTCAGCAAAACGTTCAATCTGCTCAGCATCACCAGCCGCTTTCTTAGCAATTTCTAAACCTATATCCCCAAGATTTTTTCGCGGAATCGAAGTCGGCAAACGCATGAAAATGTCAATATCCGGATTCTCCTTAAGCCAAGTGTCTTTAGCAACAGAACCCTCCACACGCACAACTACAGAAATGCCTAACTGTTTGCAAGCTAAAACTATTTTCTGCTCCAACTCACGAGTCAAAGCCTCAATCCTTATGCGGTCTTCTTTCTGAGGAGTAATTTTCTCCAGAACCTGCTTAGTTATTACTTCGATTTCCTGCATAATCATCCTTTTCATTCCTTTGCCGGACAAAACTCTCTAAGCGTAGAGTAAATTGGACCTTTAGGCGATAGCTGACTTTTCTTAAGCCGAAGACAGTCAGCCTTGATTAAGCCAAACTCATAATCAGCTTTTTTTGCAACCAACTCAGCTAGAAGCTGTTTGTTTGCACCAGATCTCACCCGAGCAATGGTTAAGTGCGGGCTGAAGCCATGAGCATCCGGTTCAAAACCTAAAACACGGATCTGAGGCTCAAGCTGGTCGAAAATACTTTTGAGCTGCTCTACACCGCCGGTCATTCCAGCCCAAACAACTCGAGGATAACTTAGGCTAGGAAAAACACCTAGACCACGAATTTCAATGATGAAAGGGGCAAACTGAACTTTCTTCATAGCCTCGTAAACTTTCTCAACCATGCTAGAGCTGATTTCACCCAGAAACCTCACGGTTACGTGAATGTTTTGAGGCTGCACAACTTTGAGGTCTGCACCTGTTTCAACCAGAAGTTTCTGCACCGCCGAGAGCCTATTTAGCACCGAATCGCTTTGCATATCGAAAGCTATGAAGCTTCTTATTCGTTCCGACATTAATGTTCCTTCACAGTATTTTTAACACTTAACCCTCATAAATGCTTTTTAATAGAAAGGTCTGCTAATATTAACAAAAAAGGTTAAGTTATGAACGCCGACAGATTAGTTGTTGGTTTAGCAGGAATGCCTGGTTCAGGTAAATCCCTAGTCGTTGAAACAGCACGCGAACAAGGCTACGCCATAGTAGTTATGGGCGATGTTATTAGAGAGGAAACAGCAAAGCGTGGTTTAGAATTAACTCCACAGAACGTGGGAAAAGTTATGCTTCAACTGCGAGCAGACGGCGGAAACTACGTGGTCGCCCAAAAATGTATTCCCAAAATAGAAGAACAAACTTGCACCAAAGTTCTTGTCGACGGTATAAGAAGCCTATACGAAGTTGATATTTTCAAAACGCATTTTGCCAAATTCAGCCTTGCAGCAGTACATGCTTCGCCCGAAACAAGATTTAACCGCCTTTTCAATCGCCGCAGAAGTGATGATCCCAACGGATGGAAAAGTTTCTGCGAGCGGGACATGCGGGAGCTGAACGTTGGCTTAGGAAATGTCATAGCGATGGCCGAGCAGATGATAGTGAACAATAATAGTGTTGAGCAAGTTAAGGTTAAGGTTGAAGATGCTTTGCGGAGAATTGAGGAAAAATGGATGAAGTAACAGTTCACGTTGAGGCTGAAATTAACCCAACGGAAAGCGAAGATAAAGTCAAAACAGCCATAACTAACGTTTTAAGCAACGCATCCATAACGATAAAGCCCTCCCACAGAGGAAGCACATTGAACGCGGAAGCAAAGGAGCAAGATTCTCTTGTTAAACTTCGCAATTTATTGCGCAACGATCGGATTCGCGATGCTGCAAGGAAAGCGCTATTCCATAGCATAAGAGGAACAACAACTAGTTTTTGCTTAAACAAGCAGGTGGCCTTTGCAGGGCACGTCTCCTTTTCTGAGGAAACAGCGGAATCGCCCTTAGGCCCTATACGAATAATGATTGAAACTGATAATCCAAGGCAGCTTATTGAATGGCTGGCAGAAAAAACCGCTTAGCAAAAGAGGAACCAGGGATTGTCTGCACAGGCTAGGGTGACTAAAAATGGCGCGGTCTTGTTAGGCGACAGCGTTGCCTGTGACGCTTTTGATGATTCTAGGCCTTTGCGGATTGTAACTCATGCGCACGCAGACCATCTCGGTGGCTTACGAAAAAGTTTGAGGTGTTGCGAGAAGGTTTTGATGACTCAAGCTACAAGAGACCTTGCAGAAACACTCAATGACTCACTTAAGCTCAGAGACGCACCAACAGAAACCCTTGATTACGGCAAAGCCATCCAATACGAAAATGAACGAATTACTCTTGTTAAAGCCGATCATATTCTGGGTGCAGCTCAAGTCTTAGTTGAGGAAGCTGGCGGAATACGGATTGCTTACACGGGTGACTTCAGAATTGACGGAACACCAGTAGTGGAATGCGATGTTCTGGTTGTTGAGGCAACATATGGAAGCCCATCTTGCCGAAGATCTTTTAATGTGGATGTTAGGGAACTTTTGGTTTCTATGGTCGAGAAACGTTTGCGCGGTGGCACTGTTTACGTGTTTGGGTATCATGGGAAACTGCAAGAGGTTATGCAGCTTCTAAGAAACGCGGAGGTTTCAGTGCCATTTGTCATGCCTGAACGGGTTTATCAGGTCACCAAAGTTTGCGAGCAACACGGTATGAAGCTGGGCTGCTTCTCGCTTTCCACCGACAAGGAAGGACATGAACTTTTGGATAGTAATCTTCCATGCGTCGCATTTTATCACATGAATACGCGTCAACACGTAGGCTTGCATAATGCGAGGATTTGTGTGAGCGGCTGGGAGTTTCATTCACCATGCAGGCAGATTGGTGATAGAGAACATTTGGTTGCATTAAGTGACCATTCAGATTTTGACGGTCTAATTGAGTATGTTAAGCGTTCAAAGGCAAAACATGTTATCACAGATAATTACCGAAGCAACGGAGCAGTTTTAGCCAAAGAAATCCGCAAACGCTTAGGCGTTTCCGCAGTTGCAATGCCGAGAAATATAGGTCAAATGACGCTGTAAGCATCATGTTTTGGACTGAGGGTTGGTTAAAGCTTAAAAGCGAAAAATTAAACTAATCTCAACTTACAAGAGAGCAAAGGAATAGGAAAATGACTAAATCATCTGTGATTTCTCGTTTCTACAAGCTTTCGCCGAAAGAACGATTAGCAGTCGTTAAAGATTTTGCAGGCTTAAACGAGGAGGAAATGCATTTAATGCAAGAAGCCAGTTCTTTATCCATTGACATGGCTGACCACATGGTGGAAAACGTCATAGGCGTTTTTCCCGAACCTTTAGGCATCGCCGTTAACTTCCAAATTAACGGCAAAGACTATTTGATTCCGATGGCAACAGAAGAGCCAAGCGTGATTGCCGCCGCCAGTTATGCCGCTAAAATGGTACGCGATGGCGGAGGATTTCACACCAGCAGCAGCGCGCCAATAATGATTGGCCAAATCCAAGTCGTCGGCATCAAAGATGCTAAATTAGCTAAAAAACAAGTCTTAGATGCCAAAGCGGACATTTTGAAGAAGGCAAACGACCAAGACCCGGTCCTAAACTCCTTTGGCGGCGGAGCAAAAGACATGGACGCTAAAATCATCGAAACATCATTGGGGCAAATGTTGATTGTGGAATTATACGTTGATTGCCGAGATGCTATGGGCGCCAACGCTGTTAACACCATGGCTGAGGCAGTGGCGCCGTCAATTGAGCGACTTACGGGCGGACATGTTTACTTGCGAATAATTTCTAACTTAGCTACCAAGCGATTAGCAAAAGCATGGTGCATTGTGCCAAAGGAATCGTTGGGCGGTGAAGCAGTCGTTGACGGCGTTGCTTACGCGTCAGCTTTTGCAGAAGCAGATCCTTACCGTGCCGCAACGCATAACAAAGGCGCTTTGAACGGAATTATTGCAGTTGTTTTGGCTACTGGAAACGATCATCGTGCTATTGAAGCTGGAGCTCATGCCTACGCAGCTTTAAAGGGAAATTATACGGCGCTGTCCACTTGGAAGAAGAACGCGAATGGGGATCTGGAGGGTTCAATCGAATTGCCGATTGCTATAGGCTTGATCGGTGGCGCCGTGAAAACTCATCCAATAGCAAGAATCGCCATGAAAATCTTAGATGTCAAATCGTCTAATGAGTTTGCAGAGGTTTTAGCTGCCGTTGGTTTAGCTCAAAACCTAGGCGCTTTAAGGGCATTGGCTAACGAGGGGATTCAGCGTGGTCACATGTCTTTGCATGCGAGAAACATCGCAGTTACAGCAGGCGCAAAAGATGAGCAGGTTGATTTAGTGGCTGAACGGATGATCAAAGAACGTAAAGTGAGAGTGGACCGAGCGAAAGAGATTCTCGAAGAAATAACCAGAAAGCAATAGTCAGGATTGTTCTTGTCTACTTAAAAGATGTGGGAAACTAATGGGCAGATCAACTGTAGTTACTGCTCTGAAAAAACAGCGGAGAAAACAATAAAAAAGCAGTAAAAATTGAGCTAAGCCCTGAGCAAAAAAATGGTTTATTCCAGTATTATTCTTGCGTCGACAGTTTTTGCGCCCTTCTGGTAAGCCATTACCGGGTTTAAGTCTAGCTCCTTGATTTCTGGGTTATCCATAACCAATCGCGAAGTGTTACACAATATGTCTACTATGGCATCGATGTCCGCGGGTGGCGTGTTTCTATAACCCTTCAGAAGCGGATAGGCTTTAAGTTCGGTAATCATTTCTTTTGCGTCGTCTATAGTTAAGGGTGCGATTCTGAAGTTTACGTCTTTGAGGATTTCAACAAATATTCCGCCCAAACCGAACATTATTGTCTGCCCAAATTGGGGGTCTTTTATGGCTCCGACTATGACTTCGGTTGATTGCGGCGCCATTTCCTGCACTAAAACACCAGCGATCTTTGCTTCTCCATTGTATTTTTTCACGTTTTCCAAAATTTTTTTGTAGGCGTTTTTGACTTCAGCTGGATTTTTCAGGTTAACCATGACGCCTCCAGCGTCTGACTTGTGGATTATGTCTGGTGAAACAATTTTTAAAACTATTGGGTACCCGATTTCGTCGGCGCATTTTGCCGCTTCTTTCTCGTTTAAGGCTAATTTAAATTTAGGAACCGGAATATCGTATTCCATGCAAATCGTTTTGGCTTCGGTTTCTAGAAGAACTTTTCTGCCTTCTTTTTTGGCTTGATTGATGATCTTTGAGGTTTGGTTCAAGTTACTATACTTCCTTAAAATGTTTGAGTATAACATGGTTTTATTGTTTAAAATTGTTTTGATGCATCAAGGATTTTTGGTTATTTTTGCTGATTGTTTTGTGTCGTTGTGTTAAACAGATTAAAATTAATGAGTAGTGAGACATAATATTTAATAAGCGTTCAACACAAATACCTAAAAGACCAACCATGTCAACGCCAAACTTCAAACAACGGCTCAAACAAAAGTTTGCTAAGCTAAAGCCAACTAAAAAAACAAGCAAATCTGCCCCCCAGAAACCAAAAGCAGACAAAGAAAGCATCTTCAAAAAGATACCAAGAATCAATCTAGGTTCTAAAAAGAAAACGCCGGAACCAGAAACTCCCATAGCAGCCAAATCCTTACCCAAAGGGGTTAAAATAGCCGATAAATACCCTCTGTACGAGCCATTCTCCCAAGTTGTAATAGTTCAAGACCCTAAAACAGGCGAGTATAGATACGTACTAGACGAACTTCAACTTGACCCAATGGAACGGGGCATTTACAATCGCATCCTCGAAATGCTTCTTGCTGAGATAACTTCGCCTAAAGAAGAAATAGCCGACCCACGAAAATTCTTTGCCCAAGAAGCCAAGAAAATAGTAGACAAATACCGCATCAGCTTAGGCTGGTTACCCGATGTCTCATGGTACAAAATACTCTATCATGCTGAAAGAGACCTTGTCGGCTTCGGCAAAATCGACTCATTAATGCGCGACCCGAACATAGAAGACATATCATGCGATGGAGTTAACAAGTCAGTTTACATTTGGCACCGAACATTCGAAAGCATAGAAACCAATGTCCAATTTGAAAACGACGAAACACTCGATAACATGGTGGTTAAACTTGTCCACATGGCCGGAAAACACGTCAGCTCCGCCTTCCCGATAGTTGATGCTTCTCTCCCTGGAAAGCACAGGTTAGCTGTATGTTACAGACGAGAAATCACGCCTTTCGGAACAGCGTTTACAATCAGAAAATTCCGAGATGACCCTTACTCAATAATAGATTTAATCAACATAGGCACATTCACGGAAGAAATGGCGGCTTACTTTTGGATTTGCTTAGAAAATCATGCTTCCATAATGATACTCGGTGGAACAGCCGCGGGCAAAACAACCGCACTAAACGCATTGGCCTGTCTCATTAAGCCAGGAAGCAAAATCATAACCATAGAAGAAACCGCCGAGTTAAACTTATCCCATGAAAACTGGGTTTCACTTATTGCCCGCCAGAGCTACGGTTTAGGCGGAAACAGCATTGGCGAAGTACCCCTCTTTGACCTTGTAAAGACTTCTATGCGTCACCGCCCTGACATGTTAATCGTAGGTGAGGTGCGAGGCCAAGAAGCATACGCTCTCTTTCAAGCCTTAGCAACAGGACACGGAGGCATGTGTACCATGCATGCTGAAAACTTGGATTCAGCCGTAAAGCGGTTAACCCAAAAACCCATGGAAATTTCTCCAGCATACATTCCATTAATGAATATAGTCATGTCCGTGCAGCGGGTACACTTAGTTAAAAACGGGACAAAGAAAGCTTACAGGCGCATACTTTCCGTAAACGAAATCGTCGGCTATGAAAATTATTTAAATACGTTCCAATGGGACCCAATCAAAGACGAGCAAATAATTAGCCTCGGCGACAGCGCACTATTATCATCAATTTCTAAGAAGTCAGGCATAACAACACAAAACCTACTTGACGAAATAAAAAGACGCCGCGACGTACTGCATTGGATGCGCGAACAAAAAATCAGAAGCTACAAAGAAGTAGCCTCAATAATCGCAGAATACTACGCAAGACCAAAAGAATTCTATCAAAAAAACATTGTGAGTGAGGAGGAAAAACCAGTTGCCGCTTCTAGAGAAAGTTGAAGCCCTGTCCTTCCGCCTCTTCGGAAGAATCGCACCATACTTCCTGAACAATGTCTTTCAGACACTCAAAGTTTCTTTGGAAAAGGGACGAGTAAAAATCTTCCCTGAAACTTACGTCTCACTAATGTTTTTTACTGCCATACTCACTCTTCCAGTGTCAGTTCTCGCTGTAGTGATTGTTTTGCTCTACAGAGTTTTACCTCTGCTTATTTTGGTTCCCCTTCCGCTTTTCGTAGTGGGCGGCTTTTTGGCTGTTCCAATGTCCCAAGCCAGCGATAGAGCATCAAACTTGGAGCGTGAAATGCCTTTTGCAGCAGCATATATTAGCGTCATGGCATCCGGAGGTATAGCTCCATACACCAGCTTCCAGCGTCTATCGCAAGCAGACCTTATGCCAGCGATGGGTAAAGAAGCTAGAGACATTATGAAGGAGGTTGAAGTCTTCGGTGTTGACCCACTATCAGCCCTTGAAGTGGCTGCGAAAAAAACGCCACTGGACACTTTCAAAGACTTCTTAGGTGGCTATGCTTCAACCGTCATAATCGGCGGCGACACCGCACACTTTCTAGAGCGGAAAGCAGAAGATATATTCAAAGCCGGTGCACTCCGTGTTAAAGCTGCTGCTGAACGACTTGGAATGTTAATAGAAACCTTCGTTATCGTCATGGTCATGATGTCGCTTTGTTTTTACATCCTCTTCGCTGTGAATCAAATTCAGGTAGGAGGCAGCTCAGGTTCCAATCTAACAAATCTATCCGTGTACTCGGGCTTACTCATGTACACTTTCCTTGCCATGCCAATGCTTTCAGTTATGTTCATCTATCTAGCACATAGCATGCAACCGAAATCGCCACTAGTAGAAATGCGCCCCTATAAGGTGGTTGGCATTTGCAGCGTAATAGGCATAATAGTTTTCCTACTGCTCACAAACTTCATGGGAGCAACTCACCTTCCCCTTTTCAGCACCTTGCAAACTTGGGGCGTTGATTTGCCTATAGCCGAAACCGTTTCCTTGTTCATTTGCGTTGCACCAGCAGCAATTGTACATATTAGATTGACAAAAATCAAAAACAGCATAGAGCAAGGTGTCAATAGTTTTCTCAGAGACCTGAC
The DNA here is from genome assembly GCA_050013315.1 of Bathyarchaeia archaeon. Classification (GTDB taxonomy): domain Archaea; phylum Thermoproteota; class Bathyarchaeia; order Bathyarchaeales; family Bathycorpusculaceae; genus Bathycorpusculum. Next base: position 29,236 of record JBEKFM010000011.1, on the reverse strand, counting down.
AGAAGTGCGGAAAACAGGCTTATCACCTGAAAAATGCATCGAAAGCCTATCAAATCGCGACTACGGCGTCTTCAGCAAAGAACTCCGCAAAATAAGCTCTGAAATTTCCTGGGGTCTCCCAATCAAAAGAGTGATGATGGATTTTCTCCACCGCACACGCAGCTGGGTAGTACAAATTGTAATGTTTCTTCTCGTTGAAACCATAGACGTCGGTGGCGGCACCATTGCCATGATTGAATCTTTAGCCCGTTTCAATAATCTGACTCAGGAAGTGGAAAAAGAAAAGAAAATGTCCGTTCGCCCATACGTAATGATGCCCTATCTAGCATCGATCCTTCTCGTGGCAACGACTGTTATGATGATGAGCTTTACCACCGGCTTCGGCGCAACCGCCACAGGTGTTACGGCAACGGGCGCTGCAGGAACCCACATGATGCAAACAATATTCATATCTTCAGTGATTTTCTTCAGCTTCCTAATAGGCATAGTTGGTGGAAAAATAAGTGAGGAATCAATCGCTGCTGGATTCAAGCATTCTGCTATACTGGTAGTAGTTGCTCTATTGGCTGCAAAACTCATACCGATGTTCGTAAAAATTTAGAAGGAGCAAACAAACACGTTATTTACTCGAGCTCGAAAAAACTTTCGAAAAGATAATCGCGGAATAAGCCCAGCAATTTCCACTGTGATGATGACAGCGGCACTTGTAGTACTGGTTCTAGTGGCCGTGAGCTTTGCAAACAGCAGCCTCACCAACCAGATGGCTGCAGATGAATTTAGCGCAAACAAACAGTTCGTACAATCAACCAGCCAGCAGATAGATAATGTAGCCTGGACAATTGGACGAACAGAAACAGTTGATTACACAGCCCATTACGGACAAGTAACATTCGCGCCCAATGTTATTAACTACACCTTTGAAATCAAAACAGGAGGTTCATGGCAGACCATATACAACTCCACAACCGGAATGATACTGTTCAACATGCCAGTAAAATCTTACAGCTTAGGCAATAACTACTTCAGCCGAATAATTCCTCCCAACAACGGTTCATTTTTGCAATGGAACGCTTCTGCGCCGGTGAGCCAAGTATTTGCAACGCAAGTGGTACCCATGAAAGATGGAAGTTATGCAAGAATAGTTGCAGTTCCTACAGTCAGAGCGCTAAATTCAACAATCAACGGGGGGACCTACTATAAATTTTATTTCCCGTCTCTTGTTAATGGATCGAATCCATATCTTTCGCAATCTGTCACACTGACAGGCATGGGTCTGACTAACTTGAACTTAACACCCAGCGGTGCCAATATCCAACTTCGGATTAACGCCACGGCTCTAGCTGCCCCTTCAACTCCTCCGGGCTTTAATTCTGCCTTCTTTAACTTTGACCACACATCAGAAACTACAATTATTCCTACTGGATCCTTAATAGAATTTTACTTCGGTACGGTACAAGTCTCAATAGGGATGGTTGGTTAAAGCTGACGAGGTGTGAAACATGGCAAACATAACTATCGAATACATGATTTTGGTTCCCTTTCTAATCTTACAAATCTTTCTATTACCCTACGCCACAAGCATCGTCATGAACTATTGGTCAACGTCCAGTGAGACGCTTGCCCTCAATGACGCTAGCATTCATATAGGCACTTCAATTCAACAGCTCTATTTCTTCTTAAACAATCCATCAGTATCATCTGGAACAGTAACAAACGATCTTGGCATTCCTCCCTACATAGGAAATAACGCATACACTGGGAATGCAACCTTGACCTCCGTTTCCGGTTCCGGCTCTGGAACAGTCTTAAAATTAACCCTACAATTGAAGGGGAAAACGATTTCGATTACCTCACCATTTACTTTGGGACAAAATGCTCGGTGGTCGACGAACTCCACTTTTATGAGTAACTCACCTAGCGCTTACATTAACGCGTACAAAGACAGCAACAACACAATTTGGCTGTCCTTTAATTCGTAGGAGGAAAACAAATTGGCAGGAGTATCTATAGATCATATAGTTTCAGTTGTGGTGCTATTAGCTGCGGTTCTGCTCTTCTTTGGTCTCTTTAACCAAACGCTTTCCGTTGCGGTAGATTATCAGCGCAATACATCAACCGCACAAGAGTGCAGTAACCTCTTAGATGCGATATTGTTAACTCCTGGAGTTCCAACAAGTGGCAATCCTACAATGTTTGGGTTGCAGGATCCAGCATTGAGTCAATATCAACTCAGTACCTTTTCATTGATGCGTCTAAATTCGTTATCAAGCGCTCCGATAAGTTATCAAAAAACAGGCCTAACATATAGCACAATAACAACTAGTCCCAACAATTACTTGCTCTCCCCCGACAGCGACGTGATTAATTATTCTACTGCGTTGATGCTTCTGGGAATAAACGGTACTTACGGGTTTCAACTGTCGTTAACCCCGACTGTGAACATTTCAATTGCCGAGATTTCAACCAGTCCGTTAACTTTATCGCTAAATGCCACCGGAACCGGTTTCCCCCTCGCAAATGCTAACGTAAACTGCCTTCTAATTCCAGTGTATCTTAACACGAGCTATCCAGATTTCGAAACCATAGCCAACCAAATGCAGACTGTAGAAACAAACAGCGTTGGCTCAGCTTCTGTAACATTCTCGAGTTTTTCCCTGAACCCAAATCTCACGTATGCATTTATAGCCTATGCCTACGATGATGGAATCACGGGTGTAGGCTACTACCAACATCCTTCTGTTGGAAATCAAAGCATTGTACCGTTTCTTGGTTCACTTTCCACTCAAAGTGTAACTTTGGCACATAGCGACGACATTCCAACAAACTCCACTCTCGCAAATACTTTGCATTACAATACAACTTTCATTTTGGAAAGTCAAAACTATGCTGTTCAAGAAACCCCCATGGGAAGTTCAAATGCATTTGGCAACGTTACTTCGGGTACAGGCTATTCGCCTGTTTCAATTTCGATGGGCTCCTACACTCCGGGCATTCTTGTAATCGGGTATGATGGCGCCGGTAGTAATGGCGTCGCCATGATGCCGTGGGGATTTAGTTCATTAGGTTTTTCCTTGGTATTCGGAGGTACTCCAATCAATCAGAAGTGGATTGCAACAGACTTACGTCAAGTGCAAATCAACGGAGTTTCTTACCAGGCCAAGCTTTCCCTTTGGAGTACACAGGGCTATCAGGAGGCAGGCTAATATGATGCGAACAGTTGAAGTTTTGCTAGTCGTAATACTCCTGGGAGCGGCTTATGTGGCTGCTTCCAGCTACATTACACTTCCATCCCCAAGCAGTGTATCTCCCGTAGACTTGAACAAGCTTGCCTATACTACTCTGCAAGAACTCGACTCTCGTTTCGATTTGAGCTCTGCGGCATTCCAAACGAGTAACATTACTGAATGGAACAACCTTCAAGTTGCGCTCTCAGCATCATTGCCCCCAAACATGGTCTATAACCTCACGATCTATAACGTAAACACTGCCTCAAACGGAGCCCCTCTCTACACAAATGCAGCCTCATTTTCTAACGCGGCAAATCTCCCAAGTTCAGACGCTTCTACATACTTAGTGGCCTCATCCAACGTAACTTACACGTCTACGCCGCAACAAATTTCTACAAATGGAGTGCCCATAACTCTATACATTTTGAACTGCAGCGACACTAATGGCTGGTGGATCACAGGCTACACTCCTTCCAGTCTAGCTCAAACAGTTTACAGCCTTCTATCGCCTTACTTCAAAAATACTGTAATGGTTCAAAACACGAATCAACTAAATCAGTTACTGAACGGTCAGTCACTTCAAGGAGAAGCCGTCAATAATTCAGTCATAATCAATACATGTGGCGAAGCTGTACCAATACCAACAAATTTTAGCAATTCTGGGGTCAATTCCACTCAAGGTTACGACTCTAGCCACACTTCTTACGCCATGTACGATTACACTTTAGGCAAAATTACCCAGTTATACAATTGGACCTGGGTTAGTATAGTCGGCTGGCCCTTCTACTACGCGACCAACACTGGTTTTCTAAGTACCACTCAAAACAGTTGGGGCATATACGGAATGAACATCGTCGCTACACAAGGACTCAGCGCTTTTCTAGAAGGATTGGACAACCAACCCTACGTCTACACCGCGTCGACAACAGGAACACCAGGTGTCGTGTACTTGTCCAGCCAGACACAAAGCTTATGCAATTACTATGGACTTTACCCCTCTACTTATCAGACTTCTACAAGAGCATTACCTACCTCAATAACAACCCAGTACAATTTGACGGTCACAACCTACCTATTTAACACAACTTTCGGCGGGGGTCAATATAATCCAGGTGCCCTCTACAGACACCATTGGACTACAAACATAAACGGTGTAAATGTGACCAACTATCAAGGTGGTTTTCTTGCGCTCGGAATGACTAGGATCCCAGATATTAGACTAACCGCACTAGGCATCCTGTGCGATTATCAGCCAACCAGGTATAGTTCTCTCTATACTGCTTCAGGAAGCAACCGACTTGTAGTGCTGCAGCTTGGGACAGTTGGAGGTGGCTGAAATGAACAATCGTGGGCAATTCTCGATTATTGCGGCTTTGCTTGTGGCGATAATTCTTGCGGGCACGTTAATAGCGGTCTACGCAACGATCCGTTATGATTCAAGCCAAAGTCAAACGCCTCAAACATTAACTGCGACAGATGAAACAAACGCGGCACTTTTGAAAGCTTTAGGCTTTACTGTGGGTTACTACGGCTCGATTCTCCAAGTAACAGGTAACCAAACGTACGCTTATGATAATGCAACGATTTACATGAACAGCGCTCTGCAGTACATCGCTAACATGAACCCCTCTTTGGGAGAATCGATAAACATGACGGGCCTAAGCCTAAGAACCAATTGGTTTTCAAATCCTAGCATTAGCACAGGTACGCTTTCGGTCGTCTATGATCTCGCGGACCTCGGCATCTACGGCGTAAATTACACTACTTCTTGTAGTTTAGGTGTTCAAATATTTAATTCACCAAATAATAATCAGGTCTGCGTAAATGTAACCCAAGACTTAACTGAACCCTTAACCAGTTTAGGACAACAAAACTTTGCCTTCTACTCTTACAATTACTCTACTAGCAACTGGCAGCTCATAAATCCAAGCTTGTCGCCAACGATTTTCGCCAATGGGACTTACTTAATCAACGTTCCTTCTGGAATAAAATCTTCGGCATATATGGTTCAAGTGACGGATTCACGGGGAATAATGGTTGAGGCGTCTTCATTCAACAGTTACAACCTAAACTTTGCGTTTTCCCCACAGAGCTCTTCCGCTCCCGCTGTAGTGGAATTGTTACAGAACGGCACCATGCTATGGTCCGGGCAAGGTCTACAGAATGTGACTCAGACGCAACCAATTCCTCTGGTTCCAGTAAAGGCTCTACATTTATGTCAAACCGGTTCGACTTCGGATATTCCATTTCAAGTTGAAGATTGGGCATCAGGATATCAGATTCCATTAGGCCTAACCAGCAATTACACGATCTTTAGCAACAACCAAATGGTCGTTTTTGAAGTAAATCCATCAATGTCACAATTAACGTTATGGTGGAACGGAAGTGATACAGCAATCCAGCCATCTGCAGCCTACAAAGATACTTGTTTTACCGCTGATAATCCTTCATCGGGAACTCTTTCAAATGGAAATATGACTCTGCAATTCAGTTATCCAAGCAGTCATTTTCAAATAGAATCGATAGTTGGCAATGTAAATAGCACAGCAAATTTCATGCGCATCGACGCCGACCCTAGCGTCTATGGGTCGGGTTCGCCTGCTTATGTAGTGCAATACGGTGTGGTTAGAGATATTGTTCAGGAAGAAGCAGAGTGGAACAACGGTCCCACTAACTGCCCGAACGTTTACTCCCAAATAGTGTTTACACTCCCTGCGAATGCAACATACTACACTTACCAACTTAGACTAATTTTCATTAATTCAGCAGCTAACAGAACAATCAGCGACATCAGTCCACTTCAACTGACGACTCCGATAAGCCAACCGCAAGCTATGACTGAAAATGGAATTTTAAACGGAATTCCAAATGTTACAAACGGCACTGGAATCTTTAACAACAGCACTGGCAGTGTCCACCATTGGAGTCAACTAGTCAATAGTGGTCAACAAGGAACAGGAATAATGTTCACAGATAGTGCCAATCAACAGCTCTACGCTTTCGACTCCATGGCCAACACGTTTACAGGAGCACTTTATGTAAATACTTCCACTCCAGTTATCGAACTAGACCCAGTAACCTCAGCCGGCCCAGTTTCGTTTACTTCTCCCTTGGATCTAACTTGGTATGGGGAAATAGCGACATTCAACGGTGCAAATACCATATATGCAAGTAATGGGAACTCCGGTTTGTGGTCCCTTGTAGAGCAACCGCCTTCGGTAGCAATTACACCTGAGTCTTCAAGTGCTGCATCAATAAGTATTTCTCCGTCGGCTGACCCCGTTGGCACGACAGTTACAGTTTCAGGCGGCGGATTCCTACCTGGCTCCCAGATAACAATCACATACAACGGGAACATTGTAGCGGCGACAACAGCGACTGCTTACGGAGCCATTCCATCTGGAGCCATATTTGACATTCCCACTTCTTCGCTTGGATCCAACACAATTAGTGCTTATGATACCAGTTCTAATTCTGCATCGGCAAATTTCAATGTGACCCTTTACCCAATGGAAACTATCACATTCCAACCCAGCAGAATCAACAACGACGTAGGTTCAGCGACAATTCTGACAATTGATTCAGTACCCTACAATTATTCAATGCTTCCAACCTCTTTTACCTGGGAAGCAGGTTCTACGCATACAATATCAGCCTCCAACATCATTAGCGTCGGATCTAACAAACAATACCAGTGGGAATCATGGAGCAACGGAGGAGCCCAAACCCAGAACTACGTTGTTCCAGCTTCAAGCGCAACAGTCACAGCCACCTACGATCCTCAGTATCAAGTGACTTTCAACTATCAAGCATCTGGTGGCGATTCTGGTTATTCTGCACCTAATGTAACTTACTACAACTCAGGTTCTCCATTGTCCATTACTTCAAGTCCCTCAGCAACGGTATGGGTTGATTCAGGCTCAACATATACATACACGAATAATCCATTGATTGGTTCCAATTCAAGCGAACGTTGGTTTACTCCGAGCCCCTCAGGACCAGTATCCTGTTCGACAACCATCAGTCCTACTTACTACAACCAGTATTCCGTTACCTTTGGTTATGGTGATCAGGATAGCGGTGCCGTTACAAGCGGTAGCCAAATTGGCTTTTACTACCAATTTGGTTCGACTGAAACTATAACGGCCGGTTCTTCTTATGGCGTGGCATCCCCGTCTTCTGACTGGGTTGACGCTGGCAGTGCGGTAAGCTATCGGTCTTTCGCTTCTGGCAGTCAGAGGTGGGTTTTGTCTTCTTCGCCTGCAAGCTTTACAGTGAGTTCTTCGACGACAATATCAGACTTGAGCTATTATCATCAGTATCAGATTACCCCGTACTACACTTTGTCTGATTCAAGCTCTGCCACCGTCACCAACGTCGTAGGCTTTACACAGTTTGGCAGCGGATCAACAGTTACTCCTACGAAGGGCAGCTCAGGTGGTACAGCGTTTTGGGCTGATGCCGGGTCAGCAGTGACCTATAATAGTCCAATAAACGGTGCCTCGGGTGAGCGGTGGCAGGTAGCTTCTGCAGACAACGGAGTCTACTCAGCGATCTCGTCAGTATCTTCATCAACAACTGCAACGGTCGAATACTATCACCAGTACTCTTTCCAGCTTGACTACGCCATTTCCGGTAGCGGTTCAGGCTATTCTGCACCTACTTTAACGACAACCCAGTTCGGCTCGATCTACACGCCCACTCTTACCACAAACTTAGTAACTTACTGGCTTGACAAAGGTCAGTCGTGGTCAATCACTAATCCGCTAACAGGTTCTGGGTCGTCTCAGCGTTGGCAGACCAGCCAAACAATAACCGGAACAGTGGGCTCCTCTTCGCCAACTAGTGCGGGCGGCTCTCTAACCTTTACCTACTACAACCAATACTCTATCACATTCCAGTACTCCGTATTAGACGGCGGCAGTTACTCTGCACCTACCGTCACGTACTATCAGTTTGGCACTAGCGGACATGCTGTCACTGCTGTAACAAGCGGAGGCACAGCCATATGGGTCGATGCTGGCACAACCTACTCTTACACCAATCCGCTGACTAAATCTAATAGTCAGCAGGCGTCTACAAATAGCGCGACTGGAACGTCAAGCGTCTCAGGCATCGTGATCAATACCTACTATAACCAGTATAAGTTTACTCTTTCCTACTCGGTGAATGATGGCAGCTCTGGCTATTCAGCTCCAACGCTTACCGCAACCGAGTACGGGTCAGCATATGTAACGTCGCTCACAGGAACTGCCACTGGCTACTGGCTTGATGCAGGTCAGTCTTGGTCTGTTACTAACCCGCTTTCCGGCTCGACAAGCAGCGAACAGTGGGATACAAGTAAGACCAGCAGTGGAACTGTTTCAGTGGCGCAGACGACTGTGTTCACTTACTATGACCAGTATAGCTTTACTTTGAGTTATTCGATCTCTGGTAGCGGTACAGGCTACTCGGCGCCAACTTTAACATCCACTCAGTTTGGCTCTTCTTACAAGCCCGCGCTAGGCACTTCTGGTACGCAATATTGGCTTGATGCAGGTCAGTCTTGGTCTGTTACTAATCCGCTAACAGGTTCTGGGTCGTCTCAGCGTTGGCAGACCAGCCAAACAATAAGCGGTACAGTGGGCTCCTCTTCGCCAACCAGTGCTGGCAGCTCTCTAACCTTCACATACTACAACCAGTACAAAGTTACTCTTTCCTACTCGGTGAGTGGTGGCGGTTCTGGCTATTCAGCTCCTGCTTTCACCGCTACCCAGTATAGCGCTTCGGCTCCTCAGATTTTGACGACCACTGCTTCTGGCTATTGGTTTGATGCTGCTGCTTCGTGGAGTATAACTAACCCCTTAAGTGGTTCATCGGGAACCGAGCGTTGGTACACTAGTCAGGCTACAACTGGAACAGTTTCGTCAACAACTATTGCGTTCGTCTACAATAACCAGTACCAAGTGACATTTGATGCTTCAAGCAATGTTAAAAGCGACAGCTCAGCAACCATAGTTACAGTGGCAGGAACGGGCTATAATTATGCCCAACTTCCATATACTAACTGGTTTAATGCTGCCTCCTTAACCTACAGTTACGCAAGCCCAATCGGTTCGTCTTCCTCTTCTACTACTGGGTATTACTGGAGTTCCACTGGTGGCCTAAGTCAAACTCTTCAGTCAAACACCTTCACAGTCAGTGGAAGTGACACTATAACTGCAACATACACCGCACAGACATTCGGAATAGACACGAACTGCGAAGGATTCGGCTCAGTATCCGGCGGCAAGACCATTACCACAACATCCATGACGGCGCAAGCTAATGAATTGGTAATTATTGTGATTACAGGAAATTCGAGTAGCCCAGCTGTCAGCTCTGTTACTGACAACTTTGGCACTCATCTCACGTACCACCAGCAGGTAGCTTACAGTGGCGGTGGTGCAGGTCAATGTTTATACGTGTACTATGCTGTTACGGGTTCGCAAACTGGATCATTCAAAGTTACTGTAACAATGTCTATCAATTATACTTATTGTGTACAAGCTTTCGGGATTACAGGAGCAAATACAGCAACGCCCTTTGACACCAACAGCAACTTGCCAGCAAAAGCTGCAGGGACTTCATTAAGCTTGCCGACCGTGACTGGAGTATCAACATCCAATGCGCACGATATGATTCTGGCCTTTGAAGGACAAACAAATAGTACGACGCAAACAAGTGGTTCATCGTTCACCGCACCAGCTGGTTTACTGAATAATGTGAACAGTTTAGGGAACAATGTGGAATACCAAATAGTAAGCGCAACTCAATCAAGCATTAGTGTTAGTTTCGGAACGAGCGTTACTCCTTGGATTATGACCGTGGAGGGGGTACAGAGAGCGTGGTAACTCAATTCCGTGTAAGAAGAATAATAGTTATAGCGTTGGTCATAGCCGTGATCGTTTTAAGCGGTATTGTAACAGCTTACATAGCACTTAGGCAAGCCTCGCCCGCTTCAACCCCTGGGTATTCACAAAGCCCAACGCCCACGCCTTCGCCTACTACTACCTCTCAGCCTTCAATATCACCATCACCTACTCCAACTACTTCTACTCCTAAGCCTTCTTCAACTCCAACGCCATCCCCAACCCCAACTCCATCACAAACTCCTACTCCTACGCCGACCCCCACACCTACACCCACTTCATCACCTACCCCAACGCCATCGCCTTCACCGACTCCTGAGCCTTCTCCTACACCAACTCCATCTCCAATGCCTGCCACACACACCGTTGATTACACCACGATGATGCAACAAAACGAAAATGATTATTGGAATATAAGCGTCACACGTCATTACACTGTAATACTAAATAATTCCATGACAGTCTCAAGCGGCGACCAATACCTACAAGTAGTAGGACTAACAGACGACATAAATAACACCTGGGAAGTATTATACCAAAACAGCACTTACTTCCAATACATAACTTGGGACAATCAAGGGAATCAAATAGATTCAGGCTGGTTAACCTGTAGTAATGGAATTGTTCAAATAACTGTAACTGATACGTCAATTACATTTACGGGGACACATTCTTTTGCATCCAGCGTACCTTTTGTTGATCTTGGGCAAATATGGACCGCTAACGCTGATGGCGTCTTCAACGGCGGAGAATTGGATATGACGCTAACTGTAACCTAAGACATGTCTTCTCCTTTGCCTGGGATCATAATGCTGTAGGCAGGTTAGTCGCTACGAGTTTCTTGTCTTAATTTATGTGCCCCTAAGATAGCTGTGAGCGTCGGCAATAACATCTATATGAATATTTATTTTTGGTAAGTATTTGCTATTCATATTCATTAAATAGTAGATTAAGCGATTTTATAAAATCGAAAGGTGAAAACCATTAGCATTAGACAAACAGGCACGATTAGATTTTCCTTCTTTAATTTCGTCCATGCGATTATGCCACATTTTATTAGTGCGATGGGAAATCATAAGAAATACATCAAGGGATTAAATTGACTTTCCAAGCAGTCTTCATTGCGGCGCAGGTGGCAGCTACAATAGCATTCCTCACTTATGCATCTTGGAGCGACTACAAAACCCGCGAAGTGAGCAACCGCGTGTGGGCAATCTACGCACCTATTGCAGTCGTTCTCTCCATTGTAGAGTTGCTCCTCTATGATCCCTCAAAACTTGCCCTTTTCGGCATTAGCGTAGGCTTTACTGTCGGGTTAGCATTTCTTTTGTTCTATTCGGGTGCATTTGGTGGCGCTGACTCAAAAGCTCTCATGTGCATCGCCTTTGCCTTGCCCTTCTCCCCAGTAATCCTATTCGCCCCCATCTTGGCAGGAAGCTTATCGCCCATTTCACAGGCTATATTCCCATTAACTATTTTCAGCAACGGAGTGTTGTTCGCAGCAGCCAGTTGCATTTACATGATTATTCGGAATTTATTATGGCATAAAAGAAATGGCAAAAAAATGTTCATAGGAACACTTGGGAGCGAATCGACGTTGAAAAAAATGCTTGTTTTGATAACAGGTTACAAGGTGACTGTTGCAAAGTTGAAGGAAAAATGGCATATTTTTCCAATGGAAGATGTGGATGACGATGGCGAGGATACTTTAAAGCGGAAATTAGTGATTGTTCCACAGGATGAGGGGCGAGATAAAATTGTTGAACGATTATCTAATGCGGTTCAGGCTAGGAAAATTGAAGCTTATGTGTGGGCGACGCCCGGTTTACCCATGCTGATATTCATCACTTTGGGTTTAATTGTCGCCTTAGTGTTTGGGGATATGGTTTGGTTGCTAGTTCGATTTATCCTCGGCTGAAAAATCAAAAACGTCAATTAAGGATGTTTTTGCTCGTTTTGAATAAGAAACCGATGCAGTAACCATGAGAACTGATCCGAAACCGACAAACGCAAGTGCATATCCTCGGTATGGATAAGAAGCCAAATTTATGTTTAAAGTTGCGCTGCCAGTTTGAAAAGAATAGAAGAAAGCACTTACTGTAAACAATGTAATTGCCAACAATAGTAGGCAAACTTCAGTTTTAAATTTCAAACTCCCCTTCCCCCGCTTCGAACACGCTATTAACTTAACATTTAATCAAAAGGTATTTTAGCTTTTTGGAAATACCCTTACTGGAGCCTTCTTATGTCCATGGCGCAGTGCAAAATCGAACTAAAAAGCTTTCTAGAACAGAAAAAACCTAAAGAATTCAAGGTTACCGTTTTACCCGATTTCTTTCTTGACCGTCTCATAAATTTGAACTTGGATCACGCTGAATTCTCAGAGTTAGTGGCGGATGTTGCTAAACGGAAAGGCGGAAGCATTGACGGCATTCCCCAAACTGATATGCGAGGGGGAAACGCCATTAACGTGGCATCAGCCCTAGCCAACCTAGGCGCCCAGGTTTCGCCGATTGTCTGTACAAGTGAATACGGCTTGCAGCAGATAAGATATTACCTAAAAGACGTTCCAATTGATATTTCGCACGTAAAAGTTCATGATAGAGCTTCGATAACTACCGCTTTAGAGTTCGAAAACGGAAACGAGAAAAAAAACGTTATGCTCAGAGACTTAGGTGCACTTGCAGATTTTAGTCCAGCAAGCCTCAACGAGAGCGACTACGAGTTGATAGAGGATGCAGATTACACTTGCCTCTTCAACTGGGCTGGGACATTAAAATTCGGTACGGCGCTGGCTCAAGCAGTTTTCGGCAGTGCAAAATCGGTAGGCAAAGGCAAAACTTACTATGACACCGCAGATCCCACGCCAAACAGTGGTGCAATCTTCGAATTGATGGAAACGGTTCTGAAATCTAATCAAGTGGATATTCTAAGCTTAAATGAAAATGAAGCAATCATTTATGCTTCATTGATTGACAAGGCTTTGGATGATAAAAAAGATACTTTGGAGTTTGCTGAGTTGGCAATGGAGGCCGCTCGCGTTTTAGCAAAGCATTTGCCGGCGAGAATTGACTTGCATACCACGGTTTTCTCAGCCACTTTAAAGGGCAAAATGGAGACTGTGGTTCCTACATTTAAGATCAAGGTTTTACGAGCAACTGGCGCGGGTGATGCTTGGAATGCAGGAAACATCTTAGGGGACCGAAATAGTTTGTCAGATGAGTCCCGTTTAATGTTGGCGAACGCGGTTTCCGCCTGTTATCTTTCAGACCCTGAAGGCAGTCATCCGACTTTGAGTAAGCTTTCCATGTTTCTCAGGAATCATGTTTAGGGTGGATGTCGCTCTCCACCGCTTTTAAAAAAATTACCTCACAGAAGCAAGTGAGTAAAATGAAGCTTGAATAGCTATTTCAGTCTAAAACGAAAAATAATGGGCAGGAAATTAACAAAATTTTTAACAAGTTGTTTTGGGTTGGTTTTCTAAATTTAAGCTTGAATTGTTTGCTGGCTGAGTACAAACAAGTACACAGACGTACAAGCACGTACAAGGAAGGTAAGAACACGTACAAGAACGTATAAGGACGTACAAGGACGTAAAAGAACTAAAAGAAAGTATTTTCGCTTCCCCGAAGTTTCTATGGTGTAGGAAATGTTTAGGTTGCTGTTAAGTCAAAGAGTTAATTTCAAAACGACACTGAAGAGGGCTCGTTTACAGCCTTATTCAATTAAAGCTTGAAAGAGTGCAGAAAAGTCAAAAACGTTAATGGGTATCATCACAATGTTTGATGAAGAATGATTGTCCAAATAGTTACTAAATTATTTTAAGCACCTATCTCTATCATGCAGGTAACGATTACTTGTCTAAGGTGAGCAGAGACGGCTAGACTGTTTGGAAGTTCAGGCGTTAGAGGTTTGGCGAACGTTGACTTAACGTCTCTGTTAGCGTGTAAAGTTGGTTTAGCGGTGGCTTCACATGCAAAGGCCAAAAAAGCAGTTGTAGCCAGAGACACTCGAGTTTCAGGTTGTATGCTTGAGGACGCTTTGGTTTCGGGTTTGCTATCAAGCGGCACCAATGTTCTTTTGGCTGGCATAGTTCCGACGCCCACTTTAGCTTATGCTACAAGAACATTGGGAGCAGACGCTGGGTTCATGCTTACTGCTTCGCATAATCCACCCCAATATAACGGAATAAAAGTATTCAATGCCGATAGCCTATCATACACCGACGAGGACCAAAATGCTGTAGAAAAAAAGGTGTTTGAAAAGATTTTTGAGTTGGCAGATTGGCGCAGTCTCGGCAAAATCACATATGTTGATGCAAGCCAAGTATACATGGACATGGCATCGAAAGCTGTCACACTTCGCAAACAGTGGCACGTTGTTGTTGATCCAGGATGCGGCGCCACTTTCAACATAGCCCCCACATTGCTGAAAGCTATAGGCTGCAAAGTCACTGCTCTTAACGCTCAGCCGGATGGGTATTTCCCTGCTAGAAATTCCGAACCCACAGTTGAGTCGCTTCAAGACTTGGCACGAGTGGTGAATACGCTTGGTGCTGATGTGGGTATTGCTTTTGATGGAGATGGCGACCGAGTAGCCTTCGTTGATGATAAAGGCTCTTTTGTAAACTTTGACCGTTCATTGGCTGCATATGCCGCTTATGTCCTCAAGCGGAGCGGCGATTGTGGAACAGTTGTAACAAATGTTGAAGCATCAATGTGTGTGGAAACTATGGTGCAAGCGCAAGGCGGCAGGGTCATCCGAACGAGAGTTGGGGACATTTATATTTCCGCAGCCATCAAGCAGTCGGGTGCAGTTTTCGGCGGGGAACCATGCGGCGCTTGGGTGCATCCCCGGCATCATTATTGCCCTGACGGGCCTCTTTCTGCAGCCTTGATGTTGAAGGCTTTGGAAGAGGAAAACAAGAGCTTGAGCCAGTTTATCTCCGCGGTTCCCGAGTACATAACACAGCGTGAAAACATTGTTTGCAAAAATGAACTCAAGTACAGAGCGGTTACCGAGATTGGTGCAGCCCTAAAAACAGATTATCCAGATTACATTGATTTCTCAACGGTTGATGGTGTCCGAATAGCGCTAAAAAGTGGTTGGTTGTTGGTTCGGGCTTCTGGAACTGAACCGCTTATCCGTTTAACTGTTGAAGGTGAATCGTTAGCAGTGGCAAATGATATAACCAGAAAGGCCACAGCAGTAATAAAGAAGAAAGTTGAGGCTGAAATGAAATGAAAGCTGTATTATTAGCGGCTGGCGAAGGTGTCAGGCTTTTGCCAATAACAGGCACTCGTCCTAAGCATCTAATTAAGGTCGCGGGAAAACCTATTCTGCAGTTCTGCTTGGAAGCGGTAAAGAACGCTGGAATAAGTGAGGCAATAATTGTTACGCACTACATGGGTGACGCAATTCGCCAATACTTCGGAGATGGCGAAAAACTTGGTTTACACATCAGTTATGTTGAGCAGAAAGAAGTGCTTGGTACAGGAAACGCCGTAGCTGTAGCTGAGCCCTATGTGGATGATGATTTTGTTCTTGTTTATGGGGATTTATTGTTTGGTATGGATGCCGTAAAGAACGTGTTACATATGTATGAGCGCGGGAAAACGGCTGCGGTTATGGGTGTTGTGCCAGTTGATAAACCTGAAAGCTACGGAATAATCGAGTTCGATGTAGAGAAAAAAAAGGTTAAGCGCGTCGAGGAGAAGCCTGACGCTGGGAAAGCGCCGTCAAATTTGGCTAATGCTGGCGTGTATGTTTTTTCCAAGTCGGTTTTTGATAAGATAAAGCTAACAAAAGCTTCCGTCCGCGGTGAATGGGAACTCACTGATGCTGTAACCTTGCTGGCGGAAGAAGGCAAAACGGTTTTGGCCGTCGAACTTTCGAAAGATGATTGGTTTGATGTTGGCAGGCCTTGGGATTTGCTAGATGCTAATAATTGGGCTTTAAAACGCATGGAGCTCCAAGTTTTAGGTAGAATAGAGCAAGGAGCCCGCCTCATCGGTCCAGTTTCTGTTGCGGAGTCAGCCCGCATCCGTTCAGGCGCTTACATTGAAGGGCCAGTTTTTATAGACGAAGACTGCGATGTGGGACCGAACTGTTACATTAGGTCGGGCACGAGTTTAGGCCGAGGTGTGCGCGTGGGCAACGCTTGTGAAATAAAAAACAGCGTCATCATGGACTATACACACGTGGGCCACTTGTCGTATGTCGGCGACAGTATTTTGGGCGAAAAATGCAACTTAGGCGCGGGTACCGTAATGGCTAATTACCGCTTAGATTCGGGCGCAATCAAAATGATGGTTAAAGACCAGTTGATTAACACAGGTAGGCGAAAACTCGGAGCAGTTCTTGGTGACAACGTTAAAACAGGGATTAAATCACTATTTATGCCAGGTGTGAAAGTTGGCATGAACAGTTGGGTGGGACCAAACTTCATGGTTGAACGCGATTTGCCCGCTAACACGATAGCGTTCCTGAAACAGAACTGCGAAATAAAAGAGAAGAAATAATTGGGCACCAAAAAATGTTTTAAATCTTTGGTTGATTTAGGCTTTGGGCGAAGGCTTCTGCCTGCTTAATATCATCCTTGTTGGGGTGTTCTTTGTTTAAACCTCCCACTATTTTCATAAGCCCGTAGGTGTCAAGTCCTGCACAGTTAAACTCTCCAACAATATTGAAACCCTTGGATTGAAGTTTTTCTCTGAGCTGCTTGTGAAATTTGGACGTATTTCCTGTTCGACCGCTCGTGGAGAATATGAATGCCTTCTTGCTGGCCACTTGAGGCAGCTTTTCGGCAAGGTTAAGCAGAAATTTATGGTGCTTTCCAAAGTAGATCCCTGAACCAAACCCGACAAGGTCATACTCGGAAAAGCCATTTGGATTAACCTCTTGCGGCGTTCTAATTTCTGCGTTGAGACTGCTTGCGAAAGCCAGAGCTATTTTCGCTGTATTCTTATGATGATAAGAGAAACAAACTATTAGTGTTTTCATAATTTTCACAGTTTAATCAAGCTTTAAGGCATTAAGCTAATATATTTTTTGATTGGCGCGCAAGCTATTTTTATAATATAATTTGTTTACGGATTTGCTTTAGGTTTGTAAGGTGAGATACTATATTGATTGGGCTTCTGATCTTCTTCGAATTATTACCTGCCGCATGAATGGCTTAAAACGGTTAAGGGGATCTTGCAAATGCTCTCTTCTCTTTTTATTTATGTGAAGACCGGTTGGAGATGTTAATTGAGACTGGATTTTTGTTTGAATCTCAATAGGACAGTAACTTATTGTGATGACTTTTTGTGATTACCTAAAGTGAACTGACTATTTATTGTTCGCAATCAACGTCCACTCAAGGAATAGATTAAAATGAAAACCAAAATAATTGAGGCGGAAAACCTCACTAAGACTTATAAGAAAACCGTCAAAGCAGTTGACCACATTTCTTTTTCAGTGGAAGAAGGCGAACTTTTTGGTTTCATTGGACCTAATGGGGCAGGAAAAACTACGACAATAAAAATGCTCACCACCTTGGCTTCTATAACCGAAGGTGAGGCTTCAGTGGCAGGGTATGATGTTAGCAAAAATCCTTCTGCTGTCCGCAAAAACATCGGAATTGTGCCTCAAGAGCTCACGGCAGACGATGAATTGAAAGGTGCGGAAAATCTTTTTCTCTCTGCAAAGCTTCATCACGTTCCAAAAGATGACGCGGGTAGGAAGGGGAAAGAGCTGCTTGAGCTTTTGGAGCTTGCAGGTGCCGCGCAGAGGCAGGTTAAGACTTATTCGGGGGGCATGCGGAGGCGGCTACAGTTGGCAATGGGGCTTATTCATGAGCCGAAAATACTGTTTTTGGATGAGCCTACACTTGGGTTGGATATTCAAACGAGGCAGAAAATGTGGACTTACATTCGAGATCTTAACCGCAACGAAGGCATCACTGTGTTTATGACTACGCATTACTTGGAGGCGGCTGATTCTCTTTGCGACAGAATCGCCATCATCGACGCAGGGACAATAAAGGCGTCAGGTTCTCCCTCACAGTTGAAGGCAAAGTTGGGTGGCTTTATACTAACATTGCAGCTTACAAACGGCGCCGACATTACAGATTTACTTAGAGAAATCCAAGATGTTTCCGAACTAGTTAAGGAAGGTCAGAGTTACAAAATTAAGCTTATCAAAACGGAACTTGCGATACCACAAATAGTTGAAGCCGTTACCAAGCAGGGACTCAAGATATCAGATATTACGTTGAGTAAACCAACATTGGATCAAGTTTTCCTTCAAATCACTGGCAACACAATGCGCGATGGAGCCGCAAACGGCGATTCATTAGGCCAGCGTATTTTGATCGAGAGGCTGAAGTAAAATGTTTGGCGACACATTTGCGCTAACGTCACGTTCCTTGAAGAAGTGGATTCGCAACCCAGCTGCCATAATGCCTGGTTTGTTTATGGCAGTGTTTTGGCTGGCGCTTTTCGGAAGCTCGTTTAACCCCGTCAACTTGGTGCCCACGCAAGTCGGGGGCACTGCACTATCGCCGGTCTTGGTTGGGCAGATTAAGTCTGCAATTAGTTCAGTTTTCGGTGGCGCTGCAAACTACATAACATTCCTCACTGCGGGAGTAATCTCTTTCATAGTTATAATCAACATGGCGTATGGCGGAATAGACATAGTGCTTGACAGACAACTGGGCTACCTTAATTCTCTGCTAGCTTCGCCAATATCAAGAGCTTCAATATTCTTCTCTGGTGCATCGCAGAACTTCGCAAAAGCTATGTTCATAGCGGTGCTCACGTTCATAGTTGCTTTCGTTCTTCCCAACGGGTTGCAACCAGGCACGGGTTTCGGAGTACTTGACTTCCTTGGGGTGTTCGCTGCTTTTGCGCTGCTGGCATTTGGGTTCTCCTGCCTCTTCTCCGCATTCGCATTCTCAGTACGAACTGTTGATTCTTTAATTGCCATAATCAACTTCTTGGCGTTTCCGATAGTGTTCATGAGCACCGCTATTTTTCCGTTAGGAACATTTCCTGATTGGCTCAAAGGCGTAGCAGAGGTTAACCCAATTACGAAGGCCGATGAAGCCGTTAGGATGCTGATAGTGAACGGTAATCTGTCAACAAGCCAACTGTCGACGTTTGCTGGAAACATGGCTTATCTGGTGGTGTTTGCGGTGTCTCTTGCGGTGATTGGATACTCAGTTGCGCAAAGAGCTTTGAGGGCGGAGTAGCAATGGACAACAACCAAACCTGTATGATCGTAGTAACGCAAAGTGAGCCACCCTTAAAAGCACAGGAGACGTAGCTGGACATATGTCAGATATCCATGTTGGACGTGGAGAAACCGCAATTCTCGACCGCGTCGAAGGCGAACTCAAGATAGGCAATCATGCAAGAATTGAAGCCAGCAACGGCAAGAATGTCATAGTCACTAAAGGAGTCTATCTTGAAGGCAGGGCTTATGTGAACTGCGATTTGGAATGCGAATCATTAGAATCCAAGACATTTCTGTCGAAAGAAATTAGTTTGTTTTCTAACAGGGAGCGAATTGAATTAAAAGGCCGACATGTGGGACGACTTGAAGTAAACGGCAACTTGAATGTGCACAAGCAACTCAACGTAAGTCACTCGGTCAACGTCAAAGGTTCAATTGAGGCTGACGAAATCGATGTGGGCGGAAAATTAGATGCAGGTACAGTCAGTTGCAGCAGAATTAGAGTTGGCGGACGCGCAGATATAAAAGGCACTTTCGAAGCCTCAAGCGTAGAAGTTGGCGGAAAAATAGTCGCAGGCCAAGTTAAACTTGGCGACCTCAACGTAGGTGGCGAAGCTGAAGTTGACGGAGGCTCAATAACAGGGCATATTAGAGTGGGAGGAAAATTCATCAGCAAAGCTCCATTAGAATTCGGCGAGTTATTAGTCTACGGCAGAGGTTTTCTGCCTGCTAACTGCAAAGGACAAAGGCTATCAACGTTTGAAAAATCAACGTCGGCGGCAACATAACCTGCGATTATATTCAGGTTAGCGGATTAATCGAAGTGTCAGGTGACTGCCACGCAGAAAGAGTAGAGGTCGGCGGCAAATTTGAAGTCTCCGGTTCTCTTTTTGTTTCTAACCGCCTTGAAGGTTTTGGCGCAACCAGAATTACAGGCAACTTCGAGGGCAAGAATCTTCGCGTCGGCGGCAAATTCCAAGCAAACAAAATCACAGTGAATGAAGAAGCAGACATCAGCGGCAAACTCGAAACACAAGAAGGACTCAAAGCCAAGCAATTGACCGTGAGAAGCGGCACACAAATCGACGGAACAATTATCGGCGAGCGAGTAGAGATAGGAAAAAGTCCAGACCTAAGCTACGGGGCATGGGGCTCCACTTGGCCAACTAAATGGGCAATGACCAGCGGAAACGTAAAGGTCCAAGACATCTACGCCCAAGCGATACTAATGGGTACTATGTGCAGGGCAGCACGCATCTTCGCCAAAACTGTTAAACTTGAGCAAGGCTGTGCTGTCGAGCAAGTAACTTACACGGAAGATCTAAAAACGGATTCTGGGGTTGCCATCTGCCAGCCCCCTCAAAAAGTAACAAACTTGCCTCCGCCGCCCTTCTGAGGATAAAAACATGAATCTCAACCGCTTGGAGACGACGCGCGCATGAGAGACGGGGAGAAGAAGCGTTCAAGAACCGACTTGTACGCATCGGTCTTGGAAGTCCTAATACGTTATCCTGAAGGAGGAAAAATCACTCGCGTCTCCTACGGCGTCGGTGTTCCCATCGACAGACTCAGAACAATCATTGAACAACTATGCAACTTTGGCTTAGCCAGAAAACTTGCAGATGGGGAACAAATCTACTACTTCGCCACACCCAGAGGATTAGACTTCTTAGATACTTACTGGAAAATGAAAGGCTTCTTTGAAATCTTCGGCAACAAATAACCATAAGACCAAGCTTAAATTATCAAATTAAAAAAGCTCATTTTCCGAAACAAAAAAGAACCACCAACAATATTAAAACAAGCTATTTATTGCTAGTTTCTTGTCTTCCATTTAAATCAAAGATAAATAGTGGTAGCGCAATCTCGTTACCTTAAAGGAGAAATAAACTTGTCTGTAGCGCAAAGAAAGTATTTCACTGAAATCGCAGCGTTAACAGATAAAACGGTATCTGTAGTGACAACTACTGGAAAAACATTCAATGGCACCCTCCTCGGCATTAACCCTGATAATATGAGTCTTTGCATAGCTGATGCAAAAGACGAATCTGGAAAATTGCTTCATCGAGTTTTCCTAAACGGGAATGTGGTTGCTCAAATATCAAGCGCAGAAAAGCCTTTTGACCTCAAAGCTTTAGCTACAAGACTTGAAAAAGTCTTCCCAACTATGGTTAAACTATACGACGACAAAGGGTTCATCTGGGTAATGGACAAAGTAAAACTGACCGAAAAAGGCGTTGTCGAGGGTTCAGGTCCAGCTGCCGACCGAGTTCAAAGAGTATACGAACAGTTCATGAGCGAAGTCAAAACCTAAATAAACCAGCGCAGTTGCTCTTCCTCTTTCTTCTTTTCTTCTGTTATGCTTCTGATAATTCCAAAGGACTCTAAGATTTTCTTAATCTCGCCACCGCTTTCTTCAAGCCTTGATAAGTCAACGTTAAGGTTCAAGTATTTATCAAGCGTAGTCAACGCATATCTTGCTGCGTTAATGTCCGGGTTCATTCCCGGTGTATCTACCAAAAGTGAGAAACCTTTCAGATCTCTAAGTCTTGCTAATCCAATGGATAAACCAGCAATACCGAAAACATGTCCAACCATCACTTTAGTCCCCAAATCAAGCGCTTCTTTCATCGTGTCCAAATCCGTGGCTGTGCTGTAGATTGCTGGTACTGGTTGGGCTTCATCTTTTTTGAAGCCGCCAATAGAAATTACAAAGCGGCAACCAAACTCCTGCACTATATCAAGCACTTTGCCGCACAACTCGTATTGCCCAAAAGTTGTTAATGCCTGCGTGTTCCCATACCAAATAATCAAATCACGTCCGCCATGCTCCCGCTTAACATAGTAGAGTTCATTTATGGGTGAAAGCGCTCCACCGTTTCCTGTTGTTACTGCAAAATCCTGAAATGACGAGGAAAAAATTTGGACGAACCGTTTAGCTCTTAACTCTTTGATCAAATGTAACGCTGCGATGTTGGCTACAAACCCTATGCCTGGCAACCCTTCAATTAGGATGGGGTCATCTAGTATTGGTTTTTCGCTTATGTCTATTGAGCAAACCATTGTTTGGCATCTCTTCTCGGTATTAGACAAACTATTGCGATATAAGGATGTCTAATCCAAACGAGGTTGCGCTTCACCTGCGACGAGGCATGAATGTTTTCGATATAAGAAATTTACACTAATGTTTTTTATAAGCGATCAATGATTCTTGTTTAGGCTTCAGTGTTGAGTTTCGAAATAAAAGAAAAAGATTTGTTAGGCAGAATAGGTAAATTGAAAACTAAGAGCGGGACAGTGGAAACTCCATTATTATTCCCAGTAATTAACCCGAGCATTCAGCTTGTCCTGCCGAGACGGCTTAAGGAAGCGTTAGGCTTTGAAGCAGTCATAACTAACGCATACATACTTAAAAAACGCTATCAAAACAAGCCGATAGATGAAGGCTTGCATAAATTTCTAGATTTCAATGGCGCAGTAATGACTGATTCAGGAGCCTATCAAATCCTAGTTTACGGAGAGGTAGACGTTAGCCAAAAAGAAATCGTTGCCTACCAAGAAGGCATTGGCAGCGACATCGCCACCATGCTTGACATACCAACCGGCTGGAGAGTAACTAAAGAAGAGGCTGAGGGAACTGTAGCTGAAACCTTGCGAAGAGCGAAGGCCTTCTTCAAAACTAAAACGCGGGACGATATTTTATGGGTGGGGCCAATACAAGGCGGAAGACACCTAGACCTAGTGGCTAAGTCAGCGGTCGAAATGGGAAAACTGCCTTTCCAAATTCACGCTCTGGGAAGCCCGACTGAAGTTATGGAAAGCTACCGTTATGACGTTCTAGCCGATATGATACTGACCGCAAAAAAGGGCTTACCAATAGAGCGCCCGTTACATTTGTTTGGCGCTGGACACCCAGCCATGTTTTCTTTAGCAGTGGTTTTGGGCTGCGACCTTTTCGATTCGGCAGCTTACGCATTGTACGCTCGCGAAAATCGTTACATGACAGAAAACGGTACATGGCGGCTTGATGAGCTCGATTATTTTCCATGCAGCTGCCCCAGATGCGCTACGGAAAAGCCAGCTGAACTGAAAGGGAAAACGAAAAGAGAACGCGAAGTTTTCTTAGCTGAACACAACCTCTATGTTTGCATAGCCGAGTTGAAACGCATTAAACAAGCCATAAGAAACGGCAGGCTTTGGGAGCACACAGAAATGCGAGTTCATGGCCATCCGGCGTTGCTTTCAGCCTTAAAGCGATTGAGGAATCACGAAGACTTTCTTGAAAAGTACTGTCCAGCCGTGAAAAGCAGCGGTTTCTTCTATTTCGATTCAGTTGGGCTTGTGCGTCCAGAAATCACTCATTACCGCAAACGATTAAAAGAGCGATATGACCCGCCAAATAACGCTAAAGTTCTTTTGCTTGTACCGCAAACCCGAAATAAACCTTTTCATAAAGCCCCTGAGTTCAAGAAGATTAGACAGCTCTTTCGTTGCTTAGGCGAAGAACTTGGATCAAAAATTCACATCTGCGTCTACGCTGCCCCATTCGGCATTATTCCTTTGGAGCTTGATGAGGTTTATCCTTTGTCTCAGCATGAGACCGCTTTGCCACTTGACTCGGAAACCGTTGATTACGTTGCAAACCAAACCAGGGATTACATCAAAAGCAGAGCTTACGAAAGAATCGTTTTGCTTAATGATGCTAAACTTTGGAAAAACGCCGTTAAAAAAGCCTGCAAGTTAGCTTGCAAATCGAAGGGCTTACCGTTTGATTCCGTTGATGCAAGTGTTGAAGGAAGCAAAGAGATTTTAACCCGTTTAGAGAACATTTTGCGAAAACAGTTGAGCGAATAACCTTGATTCAAGCCGACTTACATATTCACACTGTTTATTCTTCTGACTCTGTCATTCAACCAAAAACTCTCGTTAACCAACTTGTAGCACACAATTTTATTAAAGTTGCAGCCGTAACGGATCACGATAGCGTGAGAGGATGCAAGGCAACGGTTGAGTTGGCTTCGGCTTTTCCTGATATTTTGGTTATTCCAGGCGTAGAAATTAGCACTCAACAAGGCGATATGGTGATTTTGGGTACTGAGGAGTTGCCCCCAAGACCTTGGACGCCTGAAGTTCTCGTCGATTACGCAAAAAGTATAGGCGCAGTTTCTATAGTAGCACATCCTTACAGGGAGTATGGCATGGGCGATTTAGCGAGAAATTACAAGGTTGACGCCATTGAGATTCTGAATGGCGGGACAAAGGCAACGGCGAATAACCAGGCGAAGGAGCTTGCAAAGAGCATGGACTTGCCCGGGACGGCAGGCAGCGACGCACATCAAATATCGGAGTTGTTTAGTGTTTACTCGAAGGTTGACGCTTCTTTGAATGTTGATGAGGTTTTAAGAGCGATTAAGCAGGGTTCTATATCTGCGCAGGTGGCGAGAGGGTCAATACATTTTTAAAACAGCATAGTTAATTTTTAATCGTTAACTATTAACAACAAGGATTGGTTTGATTGCAAGTTGGATTTTTAGGCGGAGCTAGAGAAGTCGGCAGAATTGGTATAACGGTTAAGTCTGAGAAGACAAAGGTTGTGTTAGATTACGGCGTTATGCTTGAGCATGAACCGGGCTTTCCAATGCATGTTCCACCAAAAGAAGTTGATGGAGTAATCTTAACCCACAGCCACCTTGACCACTCAGGTGCCATACCAATCTTTTACATAAACGATAAAAAACCGCTATACACAAACAAGCTTAATTTAGAATTGACGCAGATTCTCATTCAGGATTTTATTCATTTATCTAGTTATTATTTGCCTTTTGAGTATCTTGAGCTTAATACAATGATGCATAACAATAGGCATTTAGATTTTGGCGTCGAAGAAACCATCGGCGACATGAGGGTAAAACTGTTTGATGCTGGTCATACTCCTGGAAGTGCTCAGGTGCTCATTGAGGCAGATGGCAAGAAAATTCTCTATACTGGCGATTACAACATGGAAGACAGTAAATTGTTAACAGGTGCATCTATGAATTACGGAGACTTAGATGCAGTTGTAACTGAGAGCACGTACGCAAATGAGGATCACACTAATCGGTTGGAGCTTGAGAAGCAGTTCGTGGAAGCAGCCACTGAAGTGGTTGATCGCGGAGGAACTGTTTTGGTGCCAGCGTTTGGTGTGGGTCGGGCGCAGGAGATTGCTTGTGTTTTGGCAGCGAATCATTTTGAGTACCCAGTAGTTTTGGATGGGATGGCTCGGGAAGCTAGCAGAATAATAATGAATTACAAAGAGTTCCTCAGGGATCCGAGGCTTTTTGTAAATGCTATGCACTCGCTGGATTGGGTTGATGGCTGGCGAGACCGGCGTAGAGCATCGAAGGATCCAGGTGTTATTATTTCGCCTGCGGGCATGTTGAAGGGTGGTCCATCGCAGTTTTATATTTCCAAAATAGGTAAGAAGGCAACTAACGCTATTTTCCTGGTCAGTTATCAGATTCCGGGAACCCCGGGCAAACAGTTGTTGGAGAAAGGTGTTACCACGATTGACGGAAAAGTGCGCAAGGTTAAGGCGCAGTATCGGCATTTTGACTTCTCTTCCCATTGTGGGGCGAGTCAACTCAAAGAAGGGTTGCGGCGTCTTGGGGGTAAACCTAAAGTTTTCGTTGTTCACGGTGCCGAGGATAATTGCGAGCTTTTTGCGAATTGGGCAAAAACTGAGTTAGGATTGGATGCTGTGGCACCGAGAACTGGGGAAACCTACGATATATAGGCTGTTGCTATGAAGATTGGTATTTTACCTATTGGTCGCGTAGATCCAGAGGTTTTGGTTGGGGTTCAGCGTGGTTTGGTTAGAACTTTTCCTGATACCACTTGTTCGGTTATCAGGGAAGTTTTGTCTGTTCCTGAGAGGGCTTTTGATAAGAAACGTAATCAGTACAATTCAAGCGTAGTTCTAAATGATCTAAGGGTTTACGCGGCTAAAAGGGAAGAGTTCCACAGGATTTTGGGCGTGGTTGACGTTGACATTTTTGCGTCTGGATTAAATTATGTGTTTGGTGAAGCGTACTCTCCTGGAAGAGCTGCTTTGATTTCGTTGCGGAGGCTTAAACCAGAGTTTTACGGTGAAAACACTGATGAATCCGTTTTTATTTTGAGGACCTTGAAAGAGGCCGTACACGAGTTGGGACACACGTTGGGTTTGCAGCATTGCCCGAGGACTTTCTGTGTCATGCATTTTTCCAACTCCATTTTCGACACGGATAAAAAGCAAAACTTATTGTGTGACCAATGTTATTTGCAAACGGCATTAGCTATAAACAATTTAGGGTAGCGAGCAGTGGCTGAGGAGGAAAAATTCAAATTTCAAATAGTCTATTTGGTCCCGATACTGGCAAGCATTTTTTTCGGTTTAGGCTGCGCTTACTTGTTGATTCCACAGCCCCAGTCAACCGCTATTCCCGTCACGCCTATTCCTGAGAACTCTCCTTCAGCACCGTTTGGTAACGCTCTTTATTTTGTCGTTCTCGTCGCTATAAGTGCAACGGTTTTTTATCTTTTGATTAAGCGCAGAAGCAAGAGAATAATCAAAGGACTAATCATTGTTGCCATGACAACTGCATCCTTATTGTTGTCACTGGTATACTTGAACGCGATTTTGAACGCCATTTCCACCTATTTTCCGAGCTTGGACAGCCTCCCCGTACTGATAGTATTGTCGATAACCATTACCTCCCTGTTTGATCTTGCCATTTTCCGTTTAGGTAGCATATCCCGAAATATAGCTGTAGTCGGCATTGGCGGTGCATTGGGTATTTTCTTCGGTTTTTCCATTCCGCTATATAGCGCAGTACTGATCCTCGCTTTCCTTGCAGTGTACGATGTTTTCGCGGTTTATCGGGGTCCAGTTGGAAAAATTGCTCAGTCCTCAGGAATGGACGAGCTTCAAGGCTTAAGCTTCTCCTTTAAGGATATTCAGATGGGACTAGGCGACTTAGTATTTTACTCCATGCTTACCGGAGCCGTGTTCTTCAGGTTCTTGCCCAGTATTCTTCCATGCATGATGTCAATTGTCGGTATCACGGCAGGCTCAATCATAACTTTTTTCATGCTTGAGAAGAAAGGCATCTTTCCAGGTTTGCCCTTCCCAATCATGCTGGGGTTGGCAGGTGGGTTAATCACTGGCCTGTTAATCCTTCCGCTTCTCTAAGCATCTTTTAGATTTTTTGATAATATTAAGTTTGAAGTGCATGTTTAGTAACCGCTTTTATTGCGAACTAGTTGTGGTCGGATTTGTTTGTGGCATTCTTGACGCTCTATCCTCACTTTAGCTATTTTCACTGGCAAAAAATGCCCTCCAATTTCTGAAAAGCTTGCCTTGAGTTGCTTTTTTGGCTTAGGTAACTACAGTGCGGTGTTATGTGTTTTCTGTAGAGGCTTCTACTATTTTCTTGATCTCTGCGTTTAGAGTGTCTGGCAAGCCAAGTATGCCCACATCCATAAAACCGCGTATAATCAGCGAAACCGCTTGGTCGCGCGACAGTTTTCGTGTCATGAGATAGGTTATTTCTTTTTCTGAGATTTTTCCTACCGCAGCCTCATGAGTTATTTCCACGCCTTTCTTTTTAGCGATTAGTTCAGGTATAGATTCCATGAACGATGCGTCGTCCATGAGCAAGCCACGGCATTCCAGATGGCCTTTGCAGTCTGAACTGTCGCCTTCTATCAAGCCTCTGATGGTCATTTTTGAGCCTTCACGAGAGATGGCGCGGCTAATCATTTCTGCTTTGCTTCCTTTTCCGGTTAGAACTGCTTTGGATCCAATGTCTAGCTGCGAGTTTTTGTGCCCGTACAGAATGCTGTTAAAGCTTACTCGCGAATCTTCGCCGTTGCAGTACGCCGCTGGATACATTTGTATGTCCTTGACGGGGCGCATGCATACGTAATTCGATATGAATGTGGCTTTTTCAGCTATTTCAGCTGCGCTTCTCGGTCGCACCAGGGTGTTCTCGCTCCATTGGTGGATCATCGTAAAGTTGAGCATAGCGCCTTTCTTGACGTAAATTTCGGATATACCCAGATGCGATGCGTTTGCAACCGTTGAATGTTGAATGCAACTGGTGATAATGTGAGCGTTTGAGCTTTCCTCGGCGATTATAATGTTGTGTACTCGTTGTTCAAGGTTCTTTTGTGTGATCATGAGACATGATTGGAGAGGAAACGCCACTTCGGCGCCTGGAAGAATCCGCATAAAGTACCCACCACTGTAGTCTTCCGCTACTCTTTTGGTGTACTCGTCCTTGTTCTTGTCAACAATTTTCCACATATAATCGTTTAGCCAAGGGTACTTTTTCAGGGCAGCCTTAATATCCATAAGCTCAATTTTTCCTTCGAAAAGCTGTGGTTTACTGTCGCCTGAACAGTTTCTTGGTTCACGTGAAAAAAGGTGCCAGAACGTTTCTTATCATCCGATTCAATCCCAGCCTTCTGAGCTTCTTCGAGAATTGCATGCGGAACTTTTGTCAATTCATTTTCTTTGGTCAGTTTTCCAGCCTCCAACTAATCTCCTTCTGCAGGCTACGCATTCTTCGTAACCTACCTTCTTAATATCTTCATAAATGCTCATGGGATGAGTGAAGCAGTGAAACTTTCCATCTAAAAGAATGCATCCGTATTTCGCTTTGATGTACTCCAGTATATCGCCCTTGTGAGTTATTACCAAAGCTGAGCTTCCACTGCTTTCCAGGTAACGCTGAATTTCAGTAGCAATCAACTTCAAGCTTTCTACGTCCACGCCCGAGTCAGGCTCGTCCAGAAGGAGAAGCTTGGGCTTAAGAAAAATCAACTGAAGAATTTCGGACCGTTTTCTTTCGCCACCGGAGAAGCCAACGTTGAGATCTC
>JBEKFM010000010.1:0-63132 GCA_050013315.1 Bathyarchaeia archaeon | reverse complement strand
GGCTTTTTAGACAACACGCCGTAATTTAGCATGCAAACAACCCGAAGGGCTAATTATTGTGCCTATATCCTAATAAGACCTTCGTTTTAAAGTCTAAAGCCTAATTACAGCTAAGGTCTACTGATAAATTCTCTTCCCTGTTAGACTTGGAACTTCGATTTCGCCATTTTCTATCTTGCCAGTTTGGGTTGTATTTTTGAGACTCTTGCTCCATGTTTCAGCGGGATTTTGAGGTAAGCCCATTTCTTGGTCTGTTTTGCCGACAAAGTTCCTAGAAGATATACCGGTTAATTTTTCGATAGCCGAATTGACGTACAAGTAGCGTAAGTTTCTGTCAAACCTCGCAATAATATCTGGCGAGTTTTCTGCAAGAGTTCTGTACTTTACCTCTTCGATTTGTAATTTGTTTTCATGCTGTTTCAATTCATTGACATCTGTGAAGGATAGAACAGCACCGTCTATTTTGTTGTCTTCCGTTACGTAAGGTCGAACACGCATTTCGTAAAAGTGCCCATTCTCGTCACTAATTTCCTCGTTTGCTGTGCCAAGCGTTGTGATAACGGCTGAGATGGTTTTCTCCAAATCAGGAACCGGAATGGCGAGATGCACATTAGATATTGGCAGTCCAGTGTCCGAGGGAACGAGATCTAGAATTTTTTGAGCGGATGGCGTGAAAAGTCTAATCTTCAGGTTGCCATTCACCATTACTACGGCTGGATCAACATTCCTGATGAGGTTTGTTATATTATCGTTTAGTCTGGCAAGAGCCAGATTTCGGTTCTTCAATTCGTCATTCAAAGTGGTTAATTCTTCATTGCTCGATTGAAGCTCTTCTTTTGCAGTTTCCAATTCCTCGTTTGTACTCTGTAGCTCCTCGTTGCTTGACTGTACTTCTTCCATAGCGGCTCTAAGCTCTTCGTTCGTTGCTTCCTGAGTCTCAATGACTGTCTGCAAATAATTCTTGGAAGATTCCAATTCTTCTTTGAGTTCGCGAATTTGGCTATCCTTAACGTTCTCGCGCCCTTGAGGTGTAGCTGTCAGCTCAATAGTCTGACGTAGATGTGCAGCTGCTGAACTGATATCTTCAAACAACACAAGGAAGAAAGGCTCTTCGTATTGCAATGCGCGTAGAGGCATAGCCTCAATATTAATAGTCCTCTGTTGCTCACCGTATTGAAAGCGTATCGCCTCTTCTTTAATGGACTTGTTCTCTTTTTTTGCTCGGTAAACTGCTGACTGGACCTCAGGTCTCAACTCCTTCCGAATTATCTTTGCCACATTCAAACTTGCTTGCCCTGATTCAGGTGAAAGATAAGGCGTGATATTTCCGCGGAAAACAAGAATGTCTAAGTTACCATTGACAAGTAATGCTGCAGGAACATATTCCGTTATTAGTAGCCGGTCCACTTCCTCCCGTAAAAGAGCGCCTGGGTCTCTTTTCAGAGGTTCCTTGAGAACTGTTTTTCCAGCATAAGGAACCGCGGATGGAAAGCCGAAATTAACGCGGGGTTGGGCATTCTTTTTCACGTAAATAAAGCCCTTCTTGTTTACTGGTTCAAAAAGGTTCGTGAATTTGCCGCTGCTTTCAGATTCACCTAGAATAAGAAAACCGTTTGGCTTTAGTGCGTAATGCAGGATGGACACTACTTTTTCTTGAAGTTGCGAGTCGAAATAGATGAGCATGTTCCTGCAACTGATTAGACTTAAGTTGGAGAAAGGCGGATCCGCGGTTAAGTCTTGTTTCGCAAATATACACACGTCACGGATGAACTTTGCAATTTGATAGTTTCCGTTGAAACATGTGAAGAATCGTTTCAGGCGACTTTCTGAGACATCAGCTTCAATGCCTTTCAGGTATATTCCTTGACGGGCTTTGTCAACGTTCTTTTCGTTCACATCAGTTCCGAAAATCTGAACCTGCACATCCAATGTGCCTGTTTCTTCAAGAAATTCTTGAAGTGCAATAGCGAAGGAGTAAGCCTCTTCGCCTGTGGAACAGCCGGGAATCCAGATTCTTACAGGCTCTCTTGATGCTCGGTTTTTTCAAAAGTTGAGGAAACAGTTTTTCCTTCAAGATCGCGAAGGTGTCGGGTTCCCTAAAGAAGCTTGTTACTCCGATTAGCGTGTCATCAAACAATGCTTGCAACTCAACGGGATGTGTTTCCAAGTATTTAGCGTATTTCGTTATGGTGTCTAGGTGGTTAATTACCATGCGTCGAGTAACTCTTCTATTAATGACTGTTTCTTTGTAGTGAATGAAATCTACGTTGAATGAAGATTTTAATAATGTGAAGATTCTTCGTAAACCCGATTCTTTATGGGTCTTGGGTTCCTGAGAAACTATTTTTGCGCGAACCAGATGAGGGTTCTTAGCGATTTTTGCAAGCTCCTTTGCAATCTTGTCTGGAGACAGAACAAAATCGATGGATTCAGCACAAATGGCACTTTGAGGCATACCTGGATATTGAGCAGTTTCTGGATCCTGCGCAAAAGTGATTCCGCCTTCCGCCTTAACAGCTTTGAGCCCTTCGGTTCCGTCGGAACCTGTTCCTGAAAGCACAATCCCTACAGCTTGGGTTTTTCGTTCCATGGCGAGAGAACTTAAGAAAGCATCAATTGGTCTTAGAGACTTGCCCTTTGGGTTGAGCTTTAGAAAGCCATCTTCCAAGGTCATGGTTGACCCAGGCGGAATCACATAAACATGATCGGGTTCAACATGCATACCATCCTCAACTTGGAAAACGAGCATTTTGGTAAATCTTGAAAGAATGTCGGTCAACATGCTTTCCTGACCTGCTGCCAGATGTTGGATTATCACAAAAGCCAGACCAGTATCAACGGGCAAACACTCAAGCAACAACTTAAACGCCTCAAGACCACCTGCAGAAGCACCAATCCCAACAATCGGAAACTCTTTACTTCCAGAAGCAGCCTGCTTGTTTGAACCGTTTTTTTTACTTATACCCATAAATGCTACGCCCAAGCCTGTTATGTCTTAATTTCTTAAAATATGCCAGGTTGAAATAGTTATAGGTTTCCAATATTAATTAATGTCAACAGTCGCACATAATTACTAACTACAAAATGAACTATTGCAAGCTTAAAACAAAATATTTTGGACAACAAGAAATTATTCTTATAATAGGTATGCAAATCTAATCAGATCTGAATTGTGGTAATTTCTTAATTTAAAACTTCGGACATAACTAAAAAAAAACCGGGTAATGTGGGTGCGCCAACATAAAAAATCGAAGGTTCTTTAACGTTTTGTCCCCAAATTTCGAACTACAATCATTATTATATAATTACGAAAAATGGGCTGACTCCAAGTGAGATCAATCGAAAATTGTAACGGTAATCCAGATTTGGACTACACAGCATCTATATTGAATCAACATTATTTGTCTTTGAGTAAGTATGCGAACTCAAAAGGGCGAAAGCGCTCAAATGGCTGAGACAGTTTCTCGGCCAATGGTTGAGTTGCAGTCAACCGATGCTAAGAGTTTCTTGAAAGTTTTGCACGTTGATGACGACGACTGTTTTTTGGAGGTTTCCAAGCAAATTTTGGAAATGGAAGGCAAAATTAAGGTTGAAACTGCCACCTCCGTTTATGAAGCCTTCGAAAACTTAAAGCAGTTTCATTATGACGTTGTTGTTTCAGATTATGAAATGCCAGGAAAAAATGGGCTCCAATTTCTTGAAGAATTAAAAAAGACTGCAAAAAGCCTACCGTTCATACTTTTCACAGGGAAAGGACGAGAGGAAGTGGCCGTCAAAGCATTAAACTTCGGTGCGTTTAGGTACTTGAACAAGAATGGTGATCCAGAGGCGGTCTACGCGGAACTCGCATCCAGTATTCAGCAGGCTGCAGATAACATGAAGGCACAAAACCTTGTCAAACAAAGTGAAGCTCGGTTCCGCGCAATCTTTGAAGCCTCAAGCGACGCCATCATCGTAATAGATGACGAAGGAAGAATTACAAACCTGAACGAAGCCGCACTGCAAATGTTTAGGTGCTCAAGAGAAGTGATTGGTCAGGTTTTCTTTGAACGATTCAGCCAGCAATTCCCGAAAGCATCCAAGCAATATGTGCTTGAGGGCATTAGGAAATTTGCAGCTGAAAATAAAGGCACAAATATTGGAATGAAAATTGAGTTGACTCTTCAGGATGGTTCAGGTGAAGAAAGAACTATTGAAATGCACGCATCAGTTTTCGAAGAAAACAATCGTTTGTATTCAATTGCCCTGATCCGAGACATAACTGAACGAAAAAGATCTGGAAGAACTAAAGACTTTCCAGGAAAGCCGTAGCAGGGCGTTCCAACATCGCTAAAAAAGACACGAAGCCTTCTATTTCAAACTCCCCTTCACTTATAGTAAACTAACTTCCGTCTTATCGTTTGTCTCGTCTTTGAATCTCTAAACTCATGTATGAGGTCAAATCGCACAAAACCAATTTAAGCAAGTTTGATCATTGGAAAATGTAGGCTTCGATATCTTTTCAACTTGACAGAATCGGATGGACTGCATTTTCGATAAAAAGTGAGAAAGAATGGAGAAAGCAAAAAACCATAAGAAAACAGTTTTCGTCGCAAGTATAATAATCGCCGTTGTTCTTGTCGCGTTGGTTGCCGTATACTTGGAATCCTCACCTGCAACGTCGTATCCTACAGAGATCCGTCAATATCAGGGTCAAAACCTCTCGTCAATCAACAGCGTTTATGAAAACGCAATCGAGGGAACGCAGTACATAAACCAGGCAACTTACCGCCTAACCGTCACTGGTCTCGTTAACAAGACCATGGAGTATACGTACAACGAAGTCGTTAACAACCACCAACAATACCAGAAAGTAGTCACGCTTACCTGCGTAGAAGGCTGGAGCGCCACCATTCTGTGGGAAGGTATCCTCGTGAACGACCTTCTCCAAGAAGCAGGCGTCAGCCCACAAGCAACGACCATAATCTTTCACGCTTCCGACGGTTACTCCACCGCGCTTCCACTAGACTATATCGTGCAAAACAACATAATGATAGCTTACAAGATGAACAACGTCACCCTCACCCCCCAGATAGGATGGCCTTTCATGCTCGTAGCCCAAAACCAATACGGATACAAATGGATAAAATGGATAACCGAAATCGAAGTGTCAAACGACACAAGCTATCTCGGATATTGGGAAAGCCAAGGCTACCCAAATAATGCAACGGTCCCCTAAAAATGGATCTTTCTTTTAGATACAATAGCAAGTGGTTTGATAGTATCCCTATCTATCATTTCTAAATCACACACTTTAATTCCCTTTATTTCCTAAATTTACTTTTATGAAATTTGGGTTGAATCTGAAAAACAGGGCGAATTGTTGTTCCTGAAATGGCGTTACGATGTTAACCATAAATTGAATTGAATGCTTTTTTACAAAAAAAGAAGGAAGATTATTGTTTATGTCACTTTGACTTTTCGTTTTTGCTTTGGAATTTTTTTGGGAAGCGTAATTTCCAAAACGCCCTCGGTCAGGTTGGCAGTGACTTCGTCAGCTTTTATTTCTTCGGGCAACTCTACTGTTCTATAGAATGTTTTGCAGGCTCGTTCTTTGCATAAGTATTCGTGTTCTTTCTTGTCATATTTCCACCCTACTTCGCCTGTTATTACTACAAAGTTGTCTTGCACTTCGATTTCGATGTTTTCTTTTTTGAAGCCAGGCATTTCCGCCTTTAAGAGGTAGTCTTTTTCTCGGTCTTCCAGGTCCATTGCTGGAACTCGAGTTTCTGGCATAAGAGAAAACGTGCTAGCCCAAGTTGAGGGAAAGAGGAGGTCTTCAAAATCGTTTCTGAATCTTTCAAATGTGTCGTCAAACGCTTGATAAAGGTCTGAAGGGGCAGTTGGGGATAAACCGGCTGGTTTCTTGGGGGGTTTGCTTATTGCGGGTGTCTTCTTTTTTGTGATTGCTAATTCGGTTTTTTTAGAAGGGGCTTCGCCTTCGGCTGGTTTTTTCTTTTCGCTCATAAAAACTCGCCTATAATATTCTAGTTTTTTCAGGAATTTATTGTTTACTTATTTAGCTAAGCAGCGGCGCGCTGCGTTTCTCGTTTTCACGAAGTCTGCATAGAGAGGAACTTTGTGATTGCAGCATTAGTCGCCTCTGGGTTTTCAAAATGTGGAAAGTGTGCCGAATTCGGAATTTTCGTAACCTGAATTTTTGGAATGTTTTTTGACACTTCTTCTGCAATCGCATGCAAGGCTTTTGTAGTGTTCTCTCCGCTGATTAGTAATGTTGGCAGGGAGATTGCTTTAGCCTCTTTGTTTGTGAAGTGCGGAGGCTTCAACGTCAGCTCCTTGATTGTTCCTGCGTTGTTTACCATCATTGACTTGATCGGGTCTGTGAGTTGACTTATCGCGTTTGGTTTTCCTTGAACACCATCAAGAAAAACTTCAACTGCTTTTTCTTCGTTTCCTTGATCAAGATATTTTAAAGCTGGATTGAGCGATTTGTTTAAGAAGTTTCGTGCTGCTAATGCAACGGAAGGTTTTCTCAGCAGAAGCGCTAATATTTCACGGCGGTTTTGTGGGTCTTCAACTATTAGACTGGGCACATAGGGTTCTACTAAGACTAGACTGCGAACAGTTTCCGGATGGTTATAGGCATAGTAAAGCGCGACGAATGCGCCATATGAGTGGCCAATCAAATGCGCAGGCATAGCTTCCTTCATTCTCATGAATCTACTGAGGTCCTCTGCGTTGTTTTCAATTGTGCTTGACTCTAAATCTTTGTTTTGATTGGGGTAGGAACATCTTCTGCTGTAGCTTAATGTCCTGAAACTCTTTGATAGAACGCCTATTTGATTCTCCCATGCTCTGTAATCCGTGGGAATTCCATGAATAAGAATCACTGGTGGTCCGGTTCCTTTTTCAACAAAACATAGCTTGATACCGTTAACATCTATTACCTCAAGAAATGACATAAAATCACTACTTTAACACTGATTACATTAGTGTTAAAAACTTTTGGTTTTTTTGAACATGTATTTCTAGTTGGCAATTTACGGTCGCTTAACTGCAAAATAACTTAATGTTTGATGAAAATTCTTATTATGGGTTAACAAGAATTGACCTTGAATATTTTCGTTTAAACACATGATGCTTAGAAATATAATGTTAGCATTTTACATAGCACCACAAAATAGCGATGAAGGAATTAAGTAGCTTGGTGATCCTTTACCCCAGAAGAACTTAACAAAGTGTGCAAATCATCGAATAATCCACACCGTGCTCTATTCTCAGTTTATGGCTCTTAACATAATCTTCCAATTGGTTGAAACACGGCTCATTGGCTGAAGCTGCATCAGTTAGAACTACGTAGCCATCTGTTTCAGTATCACAAATGCCCCACTCAATGAATCCTTTGAACACTTTTGGATGGCACGTGGGAAATTTCTTTGTGAATTCTATTGCTTCAACAAAATTCATACAAATTAGCCTAATCCACATAATATCCGCTGGATGAAATACTTAAAGACTTGTGGGCACAAGTAGACAACAACTTGTTCAGAATTGTCAGATCACACTTTTGTGAATGACAAAACTTTAGAGGATAAGGATATCGCCTCATCTATTGTTACATCCACAATTCCAGAAATTCTAACATGGATTTTTTTCCACGCTTCTGATATCGCGAAGCTGTTGACTCTTACAGCTAAGATGAAAAGTGTCCATTACGCTTTTGCGGTTTTATTGGTTCGCGTGTGAGCTGTTTGGATTATGCTACCAAAACAGTAATTTAGTTTCCAGATTAATAGCTTACGCATAAACTGCGTTTTGGGCGTTTATTCTGGGTATTGTTCTACTCTATTGATGTTACTTTGCAGAATGCTGAGTGTTCCGATCTTTCCCAGGCTCAGTTGTCTTTCTCCCTTGAAAGTTCTTACTGACGCGTGCTTGATTTGCACTATGTCTCCAACGACGGGGAAGTTTGCATGTTCACCCCAGAGACAAAGTTTGACCTTTCCAGTTTCGTCAGCTATCAAAGCGTTGGTCAGTAGAATTCTGTTTCCGTACCGTGTGTTGAATAACTGCGGTTTTTCAGTCTCCAGAACTTGTGCCTTTACATTAACCTTTTTCATTCCATGGCGCAAGTTTTGGATCAGCATTGAATCGAGTGCGAGGTTTTGTTTAGCCATTTGTTTACGTATTTTCTTTGTGTCCAACCAGCTCTCAAAACAAATGTTCTTTCTAAGGAGAAATTCCTCATCAACTCGGAACTGCACTACTACAATTTTGTTTTTTTCTATTAGAAAGATAGCTTGTTTATTTATGATACCACGGTATTCGACCGATAGGTCGCCACAGACAGATTTTCCAATTCCTCTTGCCAAAACTAAAGCTCGATAGAGTTCTGAAAGGTAAACGCCATGTTTTACTGAAAGGAAGGCGAGATGCTCGATTATATTTGGTTCTTTCCGGTTCAAAGTTTTATCTTCCATATTTTGTTTGCTAGGACTGTCTTGATAAGGCAGGTCAACGTGGAACAGGGTTGCATTCTTCTTGAAAAATCCCAACAATGTATACTATAGCACTGTGGAGTATTTAGGGATAGTAGCCCAAGAAAAGGCTTTTCACATGAGGTTTTCAGAGTTTTAAAAATAATAGAAGCGTTTCAAAGGAGTTTTCTCAGCTTGCGCATAGGTAGCTATGGATTAGGAAATATAAGAACAGCCTGAATCCTGTCCATGAGGAGGATGCTCAATTCATGAGGCTGATTATCCAAGAGAGAAATTCTTGACTTCTTAAAACCGAGGTTCCTTATTCGATCCTGAGGCTAAAGTCGGCAGGCACAATTTTGATATTAGCGCAAGTAGAAAATAATTTGGTCTACCTGAGATTGAGGA
Source organism: Bathyarchaeia archaeon (assembly GCA_050013315.1). Lineage (GTDB taxonomy): Archaea > Thermoproteota > Bathyarchaeia > Bathyarchaeales > Bathycorpusculaceae > Bathycorpusculum. The sequence goes on along the minus strand of JBEKFM010000010.1, from coordinate 54,247 downwards.
GCATGAACCGTCCAGATCTAAACCGAGAATTGAGGGTCTTTCGGATCTGGTGTTTGGACTTGCGTTATCAGTGGGCGCTAATATAGTTTAACAGCCGCGTTATGAGAAGAGACCGGCGGTGTTGAAATTGAAATGGGCGGCGAGATATTGCTTGATTTAAGGTTAAGAATTGCTTCTGTAAACGTTGATTTTTGGCTAGCTTGCAAACGCCATGTTCCGAACTTTTAATCATGGAAGCGTGATACATGATGGAGGATGTTGAATTGTTAAATCCTAAAAAATCGCGTCTTATTTATCGGGCTGCATTTTCAGATCTTGAAATATTCGCTAACCGAAGGATTTACCAAGGAATGGACTTGTAGGAGTATCATCACAGTCACATTTGTTTATACTATACGCAGTCTATATTGTATATTATGATATAATATTGAGGTCTTTAGAATGTTGTTTAATGATAGCCTAAGGAAAGTACCCAACAAAATAAGTGAAGCAATAGTAAACTTGAGAGCACCGTTGGCCATTCCAGCTGGCAATAATATTCATAGAAAAGTAATATTTGCCGCAATATGCTTAGTAACTGTCATCATTCTCGGCGTCATCATGGGAGCTTTCAGTTCGAATAAAACTATTGCTTATGCGAGTTCCGTGCAGGGTTTTGGAGCTGGGATTTACTGGGATAAGGCCTGCACAAACAGAACTCTTTCGCTCGACTGGGGACTCACAGAAGCGGGTTCAAACTATACCTTAATACTTTATGTTAAGAATGAAGGCAATTCGGCGGCTTTTTTGTCATTGGGGACCTCAAACTGGACTCCGTCCGACACTTCAAGATATATGTCCCTAAACTGGAACTACTCGGGCCAAGTCCTTAGAGAAGATCAAGTGATTCCACTGGAACTAACCTTAACTGTCTACCCCACCATAAGTGGAATAACAAGTTTTAGCTTCAAAACAATCATTACAACTAGCGAGCGGTAGCAAAGAGATATCAAGTTGATAAACCTAAGATGAAAGAAGAAACGAATTAAACCAACGTCTACGCCTAACGAGTGCTTCAAGTGAGTATGTTGTTTAGCACGCACAAATCGTTAATACTGAATTCGGTTACCAGTAAGACGGGTTAAGTATGAGGCGTTCCAAACTGGAAATGTACATAGATATTCTTAACGTTTTGGCACTACGAGGACCCCTGAAGGTAACGCATATTATGCACAAGGCAAACGTCAACTGCAATGTTTTAAAAGAATACTTGAACTTTCTAATCAAGCAAGGGCTAATTGAAGAAAGAGTGGTTAGAAAAAGTAGCGCAGTTTACGGAAACACTGCTCGCGGAACAACAGTTCTCAAATTCTTCAGAGAACTAGACAAAGCGCTAACCGTTATAGACGAAGGCGCCAAGATCTTGCCGTCTACGAATTGAAAAGGGTAGTTTTTGTTTAGGTCTCTTCGAAAGGAAACGACTTAACCTCTATAATCGTGACCTCGTGTACGGGGTAGGTCAAAAATCTCCTTAAAAATCTTTGAACAGAATATGTGCTTAACCACCAATTGTTTTCAAATCACATTTATGGCTCAAACAAGGTATCTTTTCCACTTTTCAACGCGGATGTTATTAAGACCCCTCCTCACTTATCTAAGGCATCTGTTGAGCTAGGAAATGAAAAAAACCAAATTACTAACCTCTACTGCATTGGTAGTTCTGCTGTTAACCCCATTAATCGTCCTTTCAGCGTTTGCGACTCCAGTTTCAGCCTTCACGCTTGACTCATTTTCATCAACAAATGTACAGTATGTGCTTCCCCAAGGAACAACATTTAACGGCTCAATCACCGCCACCGGCAGTGTTCGCTTTTTCGTCATCGCCCCCAACGGAACCGAAATTGTTGACCTAGGGATAATCGATAAAACCACAACATTCAGTTTCTTAGCACAGCAAAACGGAAGCTACACTCTGAATTTTGAGAACGACCTGCCCAACTCAATTCAAGTAACGTTCTCGTACGTAACAAACCCCAAGATCTCAGGTGACAATAATTCAACGGGAATATCCTCTAGTTACTTGCTGCTAACAATAAGTATTGCCGCACTAGCAAGCCTTTTAATAATCTTAATCCTGCGTCGCAGAAGTGAAATCCAAACTCCTGCTGCTCATCACACGGTACCTCTAAAACTCCTAATTCCACCTAACTCCGATGTCTTATGCAGAAAAAGACAAAAACCAAAATTATGAAGAACCAATCTAAATTAGTAGCCAGTGTATATTTGAATTGTTTGAGGATATTTATTTGGATGTTGTAATTTGTACGTCTTTTATGAGGATGTATGGCGAAAGTGAGGGTGGATCCGCTTCGCTCCACCAGTGAATGTGTTGGTGCTCTTTGCTTATGCCTGTTATGTTGTTAAGCATTCTTAGTGCGTTGTCGCTTAGACGGATGTCTTTTAGAGATTGTTTAATTTCTCCGTTTTCGATCTGGAAAATTCCGTCGCGTGGTATCGTTGAGAATTCGCCTGTTGCGTAGTTTTGGAATCTTGTGTACCACGTGTTTGTCAAATAAAGGCCGTGTTTTACTCCTTTGAGTAGTTCTTCTCTGTTCATGTCGCCTGGGTCCATTTCAATGTTCCATGGTCCGGGGGAAACGATTCCGGCGTTACCTGTGGTTTTGGTTTTGAAGATTTTCGCTGTGGACGTGTTATGTAGGTACGTTTTCAATTGGCCCTTTTTGATAACGACGTTTTCTTGGGTTGGTACTCCCTCGTCGTCGAAGATTCTGTTAGATATTGAGTATGTCGCGGGCACATCTCGCAATGTAACAATATCGGAAGCCACTTTCTTGTCAAGTTTGTCTACAAAGATAGACATCTGAACCATCACCGAGTAGGCGGAGGCCATGGAGCCCCACATGCCTAATAGAGACCCCACAAATAGGGGATCAAAAACCACGTCGTATTTTCCTTCCATTCCCGCTTTTGGGTTCTTGGCTTGTTTGGCTATTTCTCCGGCCTTCTTGCCTGCTCTTGCAGGGTCAAACCCTTTTAGTGTTGAGCTGCATTCAACTGCGTGGCCCGAGGCTTCCTTTTCGGAGAAGGCTCTTATCGAAAGCTCAACTGCGGATCTGCTGTCTTTGCCTGAGGGACCTTCGGAAGATACTTGATAAATATTTGAAACGCTTGTGAGGAAAATGCCTCCGGTGTTAGTTTTAGGCCCAGCTTCTTTTTTCGCCGCTTCAATGGCTTCAAAGACTATTTCTGCAGGGTTTTCCAGGTCGTCTATGGTTTTGTCGGCTGCGCTTTTCTGGTATTTGAATTTTCCTTTGGCGAAACCGCCGTGCATTGGGTTTTCTTTAGAAACTTTAGCCAATTCGAAGAGGTGTTTTACGGTTAGGTCTACTTTTTGGAAGTTGGGTATTTGGGTGGCAACGACTCGTTTCTTCCAGGACAAGACTACGTCGGTCACGTAATAGTTCCAAGCTAAGGAAGTATCAATCTGGTTGTTGCTGAATCGTACTTGGCGGTTGCGACCGAAGATTGTTCTGGCTATCACTTCGTCGACGCCTAGGGCTTTGCTTTTCTTGACCACGTTTTCGGTTTTTGCTAGAATTTCGCTCATTTGACGTACACTCCTCTAAGCCTCATGATTGGTCCACCCGTATAGACAGGTATTCCTTGCATGGGATCTCCTTTTCCGCATGTGGCTGCGTCGTATTCGACTTTTTTGGATACCGCGTCTACGGCGCTCCAGAAAATCTGGGTAGTGGTCTCAATGACGGGTCGGGCTATGCGTTGTTTGAGTTCACCGTTTTCGATCAAGTAGGCTTCGCGGCCCACGTAGCGCTGGTTGAAGCGTTTATCGTCAATGTTCCATTCGGTGAAGGATTTCATATAGACGCCATGTTTGATATCTTCGAATATTTCCTCTTCATCATAGTCGCCTGGCTTCACGAAGGTGTTGGCCATGCGCACTATGGCTTCGCGGTCGTAACTTGTAGATCTCGAAGAGCCATTGCTTCTAGTGTTTAGTTTGGACGCGCTTTCTCTGTTTTGTAGAAACTCGTTGATCACGCCGTTCTTGTAGAGGTATCTTGGTCTGGCTTTGATTCCTTCGTCATCATACTCGTAAAAGCCGTAACTGTTTTTGACAGTTGGGTCATCAACGACGGTCACTACGGAACTGCCGATTTTAGTGCCAAGCCAAAAAGGACCCTGTGGATAGATAAAAGACATGCCGGCTTGGCTCATTTCGCGCCCCAATATTCTATCGGCTTCCGAGGGGTGCCCGCAGGATTCGTGAGCGGCGATACCCGTTACTTCTGGTCCACACACTAGATCCATTTTTTCGGGAGTGACGGCTTGGGCTTCCCTGATTACGCCCTGCAACACCTTAGCCTCGTTGATCATTTGCTCTGCTAATTTCCATTCCTCAATTGCTTCCCAGCCGCCCGCATATCCGAACTGCTTGTATGCCTGTTCAGACTTTCCATCTTCGACAACCGTGAGAAATCCAAAGGCGCTTACTATAGGAACGTAGGACGAAATAGCAGAGCCCTCCGTATTTACAAAGTATTTTTCAGTTAAGCTCGTTCCTGAGCTGAACATTCTTCCTGGAATGCTTATTCCCTGAGAAGTCAACTCTTTGTCCATTTCCATGAATGTTGCGATTCGCGTTTCAGCTGGTACATCCTCAATTTTCATTTTCTCCTCTGCTTTCCAGCTTGCTTCCACACTTTTTTCTTTCGCGAAAGAGATTTTGTCTTTCCGTTTGGCCGTTTTTGCCAGTTTATACGCGGTTTCGACAACGCTTTTTGCTTCTTTTCTTGTCCACTTGTTGGTTGAGGCGAAACCTATTCCGCCATCTGCCAAAATTCGCACGCAAAAACCGCTGTCAACTGCCGAAACGTAAGCGTCCAAGACCCCGTTTTTCATAACGAGACCTTCGCTTTTTTCGCTGTGCGCCCTAACCTCCGCGTATTCAACTTCCTTACCCAAGGCACAACTCAACGCGAAATCAACCAAGTCTTTGTCCACATGAATCCCCATTTCTTTCTTAGTCACTCAAGATTAAAACTCTTCGCTAGTCTGGATGACCCGAAGACTTAGTTAGGAATAGACTTAATTTTTGCTTTGATATATTTGCATTTCAGGTCTGGGTTTTTTCATTTGTCCTAATTGCTTATTGAGCAAAGTTTTATTCGTTGTTGCACTAATCATTCTGTTATCACATTCATGGAGGCGAACTCATGGCGAAATGTCCAAAATGTGGAAAGGAAGTAGCGCCCAAGAAAACTTGGAAGATGGCTGGTAGACCTGACAAAGCAGGAAAAAGGACAGAATTAACTATCGGTCTATGCGAGTGCTGCGGCAAAACCTTCAGAACCACGGTAAGCAAAAAGAAAATCTAACTATCTTTAGGACCAAGCGTCTTTCTTCTTTTCTTTTTTCCAATGAGTTGTTTGGTCGACACATAAATTTAAAGTTGACACATAGGTGTGGAAAATAAATCACTCGTTTTCGCAATTAGACTACTGCATGTCTTTTACCTCTAGTGAGAAGGCGCCAGATTAGAAAGGCTTCGAATAGCAAGATCAAAGATGCAAGTGCAGCAAAACCAGCACTCACAGGCATTCTGTAACCAGGTAGGTTTTTTATCGACAATGTTACTGACAAAACAAACAAACCCGTTGCAATAGCGGAGGGAACTCCATACTCAATCATGGATTTTCCTTTTGACCTGAGCCAACCGCCTGCGTAGGTCACCGCAATAGCCGCAAAAAGGCTCTACGCAGGGTAGAAGGCAGCCGACGATAGGTAGTCTTTGGCCTGAATTAAAAAACTGTGATTAATGAAGGAATACAAGAGCATCAGAAGAACTAAATTTACTCTTTTTTGAAGAGCACTTCGTCCGTTGATGTCTCATGTATGCCACTTTTTAACCTCGGGTTCGAACCACGAAATATGGAGAAGGCAAGGCCAGTTTACCTGTAGAATTTCGGTGCGCTTGTGATTGTTTCCAGCGTCTGTTTGGAAATCTCTTGCTTTCTTTTGTTGTTGCCGAGTGATGTCGCCCGGTCTCACTAATGACTTTGTCATTTTGAAATAAGAGAGAAAAGAAATTGTTTGTCGCCAATAAGCGTCGTTACCACTCTTAGTCATGCATATTTTTCTTTGTGTGAGTTAAGGTTTAACGATTGTGAGTTGTATCGGCGTGGTCTGTATTCCGTACGTTGGGCCTGATAGGCCAATTATGTTGTAGGTTCCTGGCGAGACTTGGTCTCCTTCAACTGAGGCGTTGAAACTGCATGTCTGCAGCCAAGTAAAATTGGTCGATCGGCTCTCTCCGGCGGAAAGCGGTATGATTGTGATGAATTGGGCTATTGCTTTTAAATTTGACCATTGGTACACTAAGTTGTTTGTGCCGTTGTAAACTTGAAAATCAAAATCTAGTCCTGTGTGCGTGAAGTTTATTGTCTGATTGCTGATGTTGGTGATGGTTAATGTTAGGTTGACAGGTTCGCTCAAACTGTAGACGGTTTTTCCGAGGGTCATGTTAAGTTCGAGATTGCCGTTTCTTCCGGACGCCATGAACTGATCGGAGTGTTGGGCAATTGTCACTGGAGTAACGAAATCGAACGAGGATCCGTTTTGTAGAGTGCCTATTATTTCCATGGGATATGTTTGGTTTGTTTCAAATCCGGCTCCAATCAGAGTGTCTGTCTGAGCTGCGTCTTGATTGGGTAAAAGCGGATTGCTGGGGGAAACGTCGCCGAAAACGTAGGTGTAGTTGCGCCCGGATAGGGGCAATACTGCTTGAAGGCTAACCACTGGGTTGGTTGCATTATTTTGTAGGATTACTTCAATTGTCGGTCCGCCAGGGTTATAGGGCTGAAGAATACTCGCTGAAACTACTGTTAGAGAACCTGCATTTACGGGAGTAGTTGTTGTAGTCGGCGCAGGAGTGGGGGACGGACCATTTACAGGAGAAAACGTTCCAGTCGGTGTAGGAGTCGGGGTCGGAGCGGGGCTCATAGGGTTACTATTTTTTGTCAGTTCTTGTCGTACAACATAGTAGGCGCCGACTGCTCCTACTAAAAGTATGATCGATAACAAAACAACATGAGCCTTCGCCACGGCTCTTTCCAATAGACTCTTCCCTCCCTAAAATATCTAAAGACACGGCGAGAGATTAAAATCAACTGGTTCTGCAGGTGACCGCGTCGCGCTCGAATTTCTTTATTTTTGGACCTTTGTGACTTCGGCTTTTTCGCTGTTTATTCCCCGCCAAGTAATTTTGTAACCAAGCGTAGCTAATGTGCCTGATGCATCGCTAACTCCCTTTATTTCGATAATGCTTGTTGCTTCAGTAAGCGATAGTTTTCCTGTCTGCTGCAAACATTTTCTGATTTGATTATCTATTTCTGCAAGTTTTTCTTTACTCACTAAAATGTTGGGCATTGCCACGTAATTCGGCGGTGGGTTATTTGTTAGAACCGCCTTTACAGCTTCTGTGGAAACGCCGATTCTAGCAGCGAATTCGTCGTAAGTGACAACTGGCTCAGTAAATTTAACTGATAGATTCTCCAGGAATTTGATCTCCTTGGCTTTGATCCCTTCAAAAGCGGTTTCCAAGTAACGCAGAATCGAAGCTAAAGGGATTTTGTCACGGTAATAGATGAGGCTAAACTGTGGCCGTTTCTCCAGCACAGAGAGCTTCTCACATGCCAAATCCTCATCGACTAAGAGAATCATCTTCGCTTCTACTTGCTTCAATTTTTCTATTTTCCGCAGCAAATATTCCTCAGTCCAAAATCCTACGATCTCCAAGTAGATTTTGACTCCAGCTCTTTCTATGGAAAAATCAGGAATTATCACCTGTTTGCCCGCAGGAACAGGCTCAGGCTCTCTTTTCAAAGTCCAGCCAGACTGCACTGCTTGGAATTGTGATGCAAAACTCTTTTCGGCCGCGCTGTCGTAGGTTACAAGCGGTAAATTAGGCTTTTTTAGTAGTGAACTTTGCTTTCGGCTTTCGATTTCGAAGTTGCAAATTTCGTTTGTGTACCTCCACAGGATCTTCGCTTTGACAGTCCACTCGGGGTTAGCGACGATTATGGGAAGTATCTTGGCTATGTTAATTCCATATCTTCGTGTTAGCTTGAAGAGGCTGGCTGGGCCATCAATTTTTACCCACAAACCATTATCGCGGAAAACGTCGTAGATGAGACCCATTTTTTTAACCCAGTAGAAAATGTTCTGCCAGTTGCCGGAAGCTGTAAAACTTAATTCAGTGGATTCAAAGAGAAGAGTTTGCGTTAGACTTAGATTGTACTGTTCAAGCAGTTCAGAAGTTGAGGGAGCGTTAAATTTTTCGAGAATTAACTCATCGTCTAAGTCAGCGTATAGATATGCCTCAAAGTTTTCCGTTGTTAAAGCCATTTCTGAAGCGACTGCCTCAAGAATTGTTCGTCGCTTTTCTAAAGTTGTCGGCACACCAACCTTTTCTGTGGCTTGAAAGATTTTCCTCCTCAAATCAATTGGATTAACTTTGCTGTTACAGGTGAAGGTGCCTCTTCGGTCAAGCAGTAAAGCTAACGCCCTAACGAAGCGATATTCGAACCCGCTATTTTCGAGATCAGTAACCAAAGCTTTTAGAACTTTCTTCTTTTCTCCGACATGCTTTTTGTATGCTTCGATGAGACCGTTAGCAGCTTCAAGATTGTCGGCGGAGAGTTTGGCGTAACGGGGCAGGATATCGCCCTTCCTCTTCCACACTGAAAGCAGGCTACTCGGAAGCAACTACGATCCTCCAACTGTTGGGCGTCGCCTGCGGCTGATTCCAACTTCTACGGTTTCTTTGGAGATTATCTCCACTAGCTTGGCCGTTTTGCCTTCCTTCTTTCGGAGAAGTCGCCCTAGCCGTTGGACATACTCCCGAGTGCTTCCGGTTCCGCCAAGAACTAGGCCAACCGACGCGTCTGGAACATCTACGCCCTCGTCCAGAACCTGAGAAGTAACTATGACTTTGTACTTGCCGTTTCCAAAGTTGGTCATTATTTCGCGGCGTTCTTCTCTTGGGGTCTGATAAGTAACGGCTGGAATCAGAAAACGCCTACTAATCGCATAGACTAAATCGTTGTAAAGCGTGAAAATTAAGATCTTCTCGTTCTTGTATTCTTCAAGTCTTTCAGCTAACAGACTGATTTTCGCCTCGGAGTTGACTGCAACTCTAAGAGCCCGGTTTCGAGCAAGAAGCGCTTCCCGTGCGCGTGGGTCCCTTCCAGTGGTCATTATGAACTTCTGAAAATCAGCCGCACTTTTCAGAACAATTCTTCTTTGCCGAAGGTAGTTCTTAAAGACGCTCATCTCTGCGTCGTAGATTCGTTGCTCCTCAGAGGACAACTCGACTGATACTTTCTCGTACGTGTAAGGCGCGAGATGTTTTCCTGTAAGCTCTTCTATGTCAATAGAGTAAACTTGGTCGCCTACAAGCAGTGGAAGAAGGGCATGCCTATCGTCGCTTCTTTCATAAGTGGCAGTTAAGCCCATACGGTAGGGCGCAATGTACATTTCAGCGATTTGCATATAGCCAGGGGAAGCCAAATGATGAACCTCATCAAAAACCAAGAAAATAAACTGGTTACCTAACTGTGCCGCCTGAGAATAAGCCGAATCGTAAGTTGAGACTGTCACCATCCGTACAATATTTTCGCCTCCGCCCACGACGCCAGCTTCCACGCCGAGGCATTCAGTCACTCGCCTTCTCCACTGATCTATGAGGTCCAAAGTAGGAACAACTATCAATGTCTGCGCTCTGAGCAGCTCAATTGCCTTCAATGCGATGAATGTTTTTCCGGCTGCTGTGGGCAAAACCAGTACCCCTCTGTTACCTGCGCGACGCCAATTGTCCAAAGCCTTATTCTGGTAAGTCCTCAATTCCACCTTACTCTCGATTTGTTCAAGAGGAGGCAGATTCGGAACATCATCCTCGAACCGAATTCTACTTTCCCTAAAGTAGTCCAAGACTTCTCTGTAGTGAGAGGCTTTAAGTCGATAGCAACCACTTCGTGGGTCCCATTTACCATAAGGAGTACCAACTTCTCCCTTCAACAGAAGAGTACCCTTGTCAAACCACAAACGAAGCATAACGACTAATCGACCGTTCAACGAATTAAACTTACGCCAAACATTACTTCTCAACTAAAAATGGGTTATACTTATGGAAAGTTTGCAGTGTTTGAACCTTCATTATTCTTGATCGCAAGGGTAACACTACTGTATTCTTCTTTAGTCGGGCTTCCTACTAGACCACCAACAATAGAGAAAATTTCGGAGGAAGAAACCCTAAAATTGGCTACATTATGGCTAAAATAGTCCCTTCCTCTCTCTGGTGATTTAGGCTTATTTCACGTTATAAGCCCAAATAATACAAATAATATTCAAAGGGCAATGAGCAAAAATAGCGCAAATTAGGTGTTTTCAGAATTAGGAGCTGTTGCAATTAGTAATTCTCGAATTGGGCTAACTTTAGCACTAAATCCTCTTCTAAAATAGGTTAACTCAGATCTTGGTTATTTAGTATTGAGCGTGTAATCACGCCAGCGGTCTGGATTTTGGTACTTTATTATGGGCGTATAATCGTATTCTTTTTCTTCGGGTTCGTAAAGCTCCTTCAATGTACCTAGAAGTTCTATATGGCGATTTTCGTCTCTCATTATGTTTTCAAAAATTAATAGGACATTATCTAAACTTATGTTGTAGCTTTGATTAATCTCTTTAGTTAGGTGTTGAAGGGTTTGCATTTGCACAAAAATGTAGTATTCTTCACCGAGGATGCTCTCCAAAGTTATGAGCTTTTCATTTAAATCTGTAATGTATGTCTCGTCCACTTTTTTAGTTGTTACCTCATTAAGATAATTGTTAACAGTTAGCCATACTTGTCCAAGGTTTTTTGCGCAGTCTTTGGTTTTTACCTCTGAACTTGCAATGCCGTCGCCTATGCCCTTGAGAAGTTCTGAGTGTTTTGTACTATCTAGAGCTATGCTAAGCAACAGAGATTTTGCGAGAGGCTTCTCAGTTTTCTCGGAAAGTTTTTTGTACAAAAGAGCCGTCTTAACTTCTAGCACGCTCAAGCAATTTATGTAGCTAGCTATTGTTTTGGTATCGTTCATTTTTGGCATTGGGTCTTGCCCCGTTCACAGTCTGTTAACGTTTTATAAAGACCTTATGAATTTGAGCTAAAGAGTCTGATTGTCAACACGAAATATCATCATTCTCTTATTACCGAAAAAAGGCCATTCTAACCCTTTCATTCTACATCTGCCCAGTAAGCACAAATTAGACTCGGATAAACTAAATCTGACGATTAGGGGAGTCGAGTAGGGTAGCTTCAAATAGTTATTCTCGGAGCTAAGATATCTTTACTGTGTGAACCTTAGACGCTTACTCCGACACTCGCCATCGGTAGGGGGTTTGATACTTGGAAAGGGGAGTTGATTCTTTGGCGTGCTCAACCGTCTTAAGCATCTCGACATACTCGTTTGTCTTCTCTGCACGGATTTTCTTTATCATTTCCAGCATTTCCTCTATATTGACGGGCTTCAATAGGTATCCGTCAGCCTTCTCGTTAACGGATTTCACTGCATTTTCAATCGACGGATGACCAGTAATGATTATTCTGACCATTTTAGGCTGAATCTGTCTTAGTGTATTTAGGAGTTCAATTCCTTTAATGTCGGGTAGTTCAATATCGATGAGGGCAATATCAAAAGGTGTTTTCTTACATACATTAATAGCTTGTTTACCGTTTTCTACGGTTTCAACCAAATATCCTGCATCATTCAAAGCTGTGGAGAATATGTCTCTTATTTTCGCATCATCATCAATAACCAAAACGTTAGAGAGCACAAACAACGCCCCTAGCCTTTTTCAATTCGAATCGATTCTGTACAGAACTCCGGGATCTAACCTCTTGCGAATAAGCTGTATGCACCATACTTGCACTTCTCATATGCTCGGAGGTATGTTTGGAAGTCATATCCAGGGCCACAGCTGGTTGAGAAGTTCCCTCAACCATTAATAGAATCGCGTCCATATTGGAGTGCGTTTCGATCATGGATAATACAAAGAACGTCGAGCGCTTTAACCGCTATGAAGCCCAAAATTGAATTCACACACTTTAGTTAACATTTAGATTCTGAATTCAGAGTTATTATGGATATTTAGGGCCTTCAAATATGTACGCTTCGCGTTTACTTAATTTCAGTAAGAAATAATGCGTTAATTAAGCTTATTAGCCTGTGTTACCCCATGTCTGGGAAAGGTTGATTGAAATGACGGCAGCTCCCTTTGCCAGTACAGTTGTGGCAGTAGCTTTGATCCCGGTGGCGTTCTTTTTTGTTCATGCTTTCGTGAGTGGAAGGAGCAAGAATCGTTTCCATCCAGTAACCGGAATTCTAGCGGTTACTTGGGACTTGACGGTTTCAATTGGTTACATGATGTACCGAACATTTGGCGGAGCAGTAAGTGGGTCAACTCTGCAGTTAACCCCTCTTCTGAACGCTTACTTCATGCTTGTCCACGTGCCTATTGCTGTTCTAGTAATGTCTTTGGAAATAGTTGTTTTTGCCCTTGGCTTATGGCAGCTAAAAGCAAGAACAGCAAACCGATGGCATGGGAAAATAGCAAAAGCCCTGTTCTTCATATGGTGGTTCGCTTTCTTGTCGGGAGAAATACTTTACGTCTTACTGTACGTGATTTGAGAAAATTATCGTTGCAGTCCAGGTGTAAAGTGGAGACGAGAGTGATTTGGTTTTGCTTTACCCTTTGGGCAATCTTTTTTCTGGTTAATAGGCAAGCTTGAAAGCAAATTTGGGACTACTGAGATTCAAGCAAAATATCCTTTCCTTCAACTTTTACCACGTAAGCAGGTTCATCTTTGATTTTTGGGTGCATGAAAAGAATCTTTGGACCAGAAATAACTTTGCCAGTTGTGACATCAAATTTTGACTTATGATCGGGGCAGGTCACTGTGTTCCCCTCTAACATTCCTTTTGAAAGGTCGCCGGTCATGTGTGTACAAACATTTCCGATGGCATAAAAGACGCCGTTTACGTTGGCTATCAAAACTTCTTTTTCGGCAAGCTTCACCGCCTTCATTTGTCCCAGAGATATCTCTGAAGTTTCAGCAACTTTAACAAGAGTCACTTTTTCCACCTCCGTCTTCTTTCTTTCTCTCCTTTCTCTTCTTTCAAACGCTAATTGCTTATTGCCGGTGCTTGCTGTACGTATTTCATTTGCCCTACCTGTTTGAGCATGAAATCAGCGATGTCTGCGCGGGAAATCCATGTGCCTACTTTGCCATCGCCCACATAGCCAACCTTGACTGTTCCAGATTTTGAATCGTTGTTAAGCATTGTCAAGCGCACAATTGTCCAGTCAAGATTAGAGCTGCGTACCGTTTCCGCCGCACTGACTATGTCTTCGTATGCTCCACGCATCGTGGTCTTGACAAGACTAACCATGGCTTTGGTTCGGAGGGTGGGCTTGTCGTTTGGGTCCTTAGCGCTAAGGGTTGAGGTTACGATTAGTCTGCGCACGCCCTGTTTCTTCATGGCGGCAATAATGTTTTGAATTCCCTGTGTTATCGGCTTGTTTTTTGAGCCTCCGCGCGGATCCAATGTACTAAGCACTGCCTCAGTACCTTGGATTGCGTTTTCAATCAACGTTTGATCAGTCAATTCACCCTGAACAACTGTTAAACGCTCATGGGTAATGTTGAGCTTGGATGGGTCGCGTGCATAGGCGATCACTTCGTACCCTGCCGCAAGAGCTTGCTCCACAAGCTGCTTACCCGTACCACCTGTTGCTCCGAAAACAGTAATCTTTATCAAATACTCCTCCTAACGCGATTTATTAGCTCGTCGCATAAATCTTTTGCCTAAATCAGTTAGTTACAACGTAAATTCCTGCACTTAAATAACAAAAGCATACCTGGCTTTTCAGGCGACCAAATCGGTCAATTGTGGTGTTCTCCAGTGTCGCTACTGTAGGGTTTGGAGCAAAAAGACTGGAGTTTTTATGAAAATCATGAAAACGGTTTCGGGTTTGCGCATCGTAATCGGCGTAGTTAACTTAAGTGACTTTTTCATCTGAGCCATCTTTAGGGCTTACGTTACTCAACCGCAAAGGAGGGCATGCGGGTTTTCCTTGTTGGGTTGACGCTTAATTTTGATGCTGATTTTCATTGAGCTTAAAGAAATTATGCAGAGGGAGTTTTCAAAATTAAGCAGATGTACCGGTAGGCCTCTTTTTTAGGGTACAAATTAACTCAAAAAAGAGGGTGTCCCGTCGAGTCAGCGCATCTTGAATATTTCTTAACTTAGAAAATTAAGCATAATCTTTTTTATTTGCGAGATTCATTAAGAAAATATGGAAATTATTCTTTTTGCCTTGGGTGTAATTCTTATAATCGTTGGTTTGCCCTTTTGTCTCTCATGTCAAATTCATGCATCTTGGGAAAATATGTCAAGAGGTAAAACAAGTCAAACAAATAAACAGCCGTACCAACATGGAAGACGCGATCGGAATGTTGGTTTGTTTTTAATGATTATTGGTGTTCTCCTAATCGTTCTTAGCTTCGTGGGTTCGGTTATGTGAAAATCTTCTAAACTTTGGTGATCCTTCAAAATTTACGTTTTTGTTCTTTTGTCTCTCTGATTTATAACATCTTTTATTTGCGCCAGTTTTGTTAAGAAAATATGAAAATTATTCTTTTTTGTTGATACAATTTTTATGATAGTAGGCTTGTCATCATTTAAAGATAGACTGCGCTCAGCACGTAAAGTCCTTGCCTATTTATGAGGATAAGTGATATTCCAAGCTGGGGGTTATTTTTTGGGCTTTAGGATTGCAGTTGAGTAGTTTTTGTCCTGGAAATACTTGTTAGCTGTCTCTGTAATGTCTTGTTCAGATAATGAACATATCTTGTCCTTTTAATTGAGTAGCGCTTTCTCGTTTCCAAAGTAGATTTCCATTTCCGCAAGAATTCCAGGCAATTCTTGAGGGGTGTCGATTGACCTATAGATGTCGCCCAGAATCAAGTTTTTACTTTTTTCTAGCTCATTTTTGTTTATTGGGCTAGTCTTCAACTTTTCTAGTTCATTTTGAATTATAGTTTGGGTTTGTTCTAGTGATTTGGTTTTGACAGCGCAGTTTATGGAAAAGTAACCGTAATCCAAACCAAACGCACTCATTGACATGAAGTCGTAGGTAAGCGCTCTTTTCTCTCGCAATTCCTTAAACAACCTAGAACTTTCTCCCATTCCCAAGATTGCGTTTATGAGATCTACGTTTGGTGCGTCATTTTCTCTTGCCGAACAGGTCCGGAGACCAAAACTTAGATATGCTTGAGTTACACCGGATCTTTCAATTACTGCTTCCTTTCTGGGCTTGCTTTCTTCAATTTTCCTGTTGTTTCTTGAAACTGAATTACCGTTTTCTCGATTCTTATAATCTTGAAGCACCGCTTCAACGTCTCTATCTGAAAATCTTCCTGTAAGTATCAAGATCATACTACGCGGCGCATAATGATCTTGATGAGCTTTTTCTATATCATCAAACGTAATTTGAGACACGCTCTTCCTTAATCCAAGAACTGGGTTTTTTACAGGATGATGCTTAAAAAGGCATTTAACTAGTGTCTCCCCAGCTTTTTCTCGAGGATCATCAGAATTTTCTGCAATCTCATTTAATATTACCTTGCGCTCCAGCTCAAGTTTATCTTTTTCGAACTCCGAATCAAAAAGCAGTCTTGAGAGAACCTTCGAAGCTTCGGCTATTCTTTCAGGGAACACATCCACCATACTAAATGTTGCTTCCTCGGATGTTTCAAAATATGAACATCCTCCCAATCTTTCGATTTCATTATGGAGTTTTATTCTATTTTGAGACCCTCCCACTATCATGTGCTCAAGAAAATGAGCGGTTCCAGAACTGCCTTCAGGATCATCGTTTGACCCATATTCGATTGCAACTGAAATCTGAGTGGTTAGTCCAGCAGGTTTGGGAAGCCACAGTACTCTCAAACCGTTTGGTAGAACTTGTCTTTCCCACTGAAAGTTATTGCTCATTGTCAAGAAACAGGTTCAGGATATATAAAAACTTAGTAAACACGAAAATACAGAAAAAAAGCGTGAAAGCGTATATTGTTGTAGATTATTTTGTAGATCAGAAGAAATGTACGGAGTCTTGGTTTATTTGTGGGAAAGATTTTTTATTTAAATAAACATACTTCACATTATGACTAGATTCCTTTCTTGCTCGGAGCTTTATGCAACGGTTCTACAAAAATCCTTCGAAACAAAAGAGATTTTTTGGGTATGTTCTCCGTACCTTGGATTAGGTGCCCACGAAGTTTTTTCCCAAGAGATTCTAAAGAATCCTCCATCAGATATTCGGTTTGTTTTTAGAGTTAATGATGTTGCCGTCAAGAGAGGCGAAGTCAATCCCTATGAAATACAGTATTTTATGGAGCATTTTAAGGGCAGTATTATTAAGTCACATGATACTTTCCATTCGAAGATTTACATTTTTGACAATTCAGCGTTAATTACCTCAGCAAATTTGACAAAGACTGCTTTTGAAAGCAATATTGAAGCGGGAGTGCTCCTTGAGGACTCACAAGTTGATGAGGTCAAAAGCTTCTTCAATACGAGTCTTTGGAAAAACGCAAAACATGTAGAAAATGTTAGGAAACATAAAAAGTTGTGGAACGCAGAAGAAAAGAGCAGAGCCACTAGGTATTCAAATAAAAATAAGACGCATACAAAAATCAAGGAGTGGACAGATGATTATGTTAGTACATGGTACTTTGCTGTTCCCGATAAGATGTCAAAAAAGGCTGAGCGCAAGATTAAGAAAGAAACAAATTGGGCAACTAAACTCTTGTTAGTGGGAGACATTGGTCCTGGTTCTTTTAAGCAACTTAAACTGGGTGATTTTGCATTCATAGTTAACTTAAAGAAGAGACAAGGCAAAATAGAGGTTGAATTAGCTCGAATATTTGACAAGAGCAGGGTAGAAACAGATGAGGGCGACCTTCATTTTGCTTATGAAACAAAAAAGACCTATTTGATCGAAAGAAACCGATTCTATGAAATGTTGGAAAACGCAACTATTGGGCCTAAGAGTTGGGAAATTCTACTTAACGAATATCAAGCAAAGCTTATAGCAAAAACTCTTTCTTCGCGCAAGTTAGCAAGAACTACTTAAATCTTAAAGTGGCTATTTCAAAGAAATAACATTGAATCGAGAACAATCGTCTAATGACCCCCTTAAACGGGTTTGAATCGCAATTCGTCTGACGCCGCTTGATAGTGGACAATTTTGGGTTGAACAAATGCCATTGGTGGGTTTGTTGTGGTCATCTTTTCCGTATCTGAGCCGAAAGGTTTTGGATTATTATCTTGCTCTCATTGCTAGGACTGCAAGCAAAACGTTCATGTGTGAGAAACTGGGCTAAACGAGATAAGGACCGGATGTCAGAAATGTTTGAACATGAATTTCCAGCTATGTCCAATCTCAAAACCGATCCTTCGCAGCAATTTTATAGACGGAGCATTTGTTTCAAGAGTATACAAAGACACGGAATCCATTCCTTGCGCAAATAGAAAATTCATTGCACGTATTGTGAGTGCCGAAGCTAAATTCCTGTCCCGATACTCAGGGAGAGTGGCTGCTGGACCCAAATACCCTCTTTTTGCATTAAAGAATCTGTTATAGCCTACATCGGGTTTTGCGACAACAACTGAAACAAGTTTTCCATTAGTTTCAGCAACATGAATCCATTCTTCATCGAAAGGCGGGTAAGTTGTCTTCCACTTTTCAACGTCACCCGGCCTGACCCTTTCTCGCTCAAATCCGATGTTAACAAGTTGAACAAACTCGTTTTCTTCTTCTGGCCTCAGGCTTCGCAGAAGTATGCCATCAGGGATTTTAGGGGTGGTTTTCAAACCTGAAAGTCTCGTAACCATATAATAAAGTCCTCCATTCGGACCATACCCTCTTTGTACCCATTCTTCGATCTTTGGGCTTTCAGCATTGACAGAGGTATAAACCGTGCCTTTCTTCACGTACTTCTCAGCTTCTTCGACCAGCAAATCCTCAACAAGTTTTCGATCATGGGTTTTGCAAACAACGAGCCATTCGATTTCTTCGCCCCAAAAACCATCATTGTACGCGACAGACCCGATTATCTTGCAATTAATCTCAGCGATCAGAACCTCAAGCCGACGTTCTTGAAACCAAGAAAGAAGATTGCCGTCACCATAGTGAATGTAGAGAAGTCTTTGTTGACTATCTGGTTCTTGAAGCAGCTCGAAAAGGAATTGTAGGTCGGATTCTCTTAAACTTCGAATCTTAGTGATCATGTTCTCTGATTACCTGCTCGAAACTAATTATTAGCTTTTAGAATCTAAGGTTCTTGGTCAAATTGTCCGAGGTAAACACTGCATCTGAGTTCAGAAGTCCTTCAGAGTCAAAGATATTTTTGATTTGCTCAAAGTATCCGTAGACTTTATCTCTCCATTCGTTGCGAAGGTACTTAGACCTATTCCTTCTAAGTCCATGCTCACCTGTTGTGATGCCGCCCACTTTCAATGCTGCTTCCCGAATTAAGTCGGAACCAGATTTGGACCCGCGCCTTCTATCCTTCATTTCTTCATGATTCTATGCGCTTAACGGAAAAGAAATGTGTGTATTTTTAACTCGGTTTTGACCAGCAAGTTTATATGAATAATATTTCATATGAAATATACTTCATGCGATTGCTATGAGCACGATGTGAACAAAATGAAAAAAGGGCTAACAAAAATCTGCTATCGATTCTTCACCAACCTAGCAAACCCCACAAGACTCGGCGCACTCGAACAGCTGATGGAGAAACCCATGAATGTAAACGAGCTCGCAACCGCGCTCGGACAAGAACAAAGCATGATATCACACAATCTCAAGCCATTACTGCAATGTAACCTCATCACCATCAAAAGGCAAGGCAAGAAACACATCTACACAGTCAACAAAGAAACCATGCTCCCCATCTTTGGAGCCATCGAAAACCACGCTCAAAAATTCTGCCCCACAGGCGGAAAATGCCTAAAAGGAGAAAACTAACACGATAAAAAGAAAAATCGTAAAGATAAATGAAAACCTCTGCAACGGGTGCGGCAATTGCATCCCCAAATGTGCAGAAGGCGCACTTCAAATAGTAAACGGCAAGGCAAAAATAATCAAAGAGGTCTACTGTGACGGTTTAGGTGCCTGTTTGGGACAATGCCCTCAAGGAGCTATAACCATAACAGAGCGTGAAGCGGAACCCTTCGACGAAAACGAAGTACACGAACACCTCAAGGCCAAAACAAACCTCACGTTGCCCACAAACATCCAAGGCAGCTCGTCACCGCAAAAGCCCCAGTGGCCCGTAAAACTAAACCTTGTCCCGACGAAGGCTCCGTTCTTCGAAAATGCCAACTTGCTGCTTGCCGCTGACTGTGCCCCTGTGGCACTAAAAAACTTCCACGACACACTAATGTCTGGGAAACGAGTCATCATAGGATGCCCAAAATTCGACGACGCCAGAGCATACGCCCAAAAACTAACGGAAATCCTCAAACAAAACAACATCGCTACTATAACCGTTGTCCACATGGAAGTGCCCTGCTGCACTGGTCTAAAATGGGCAGTAAACAAGGCGCTTGAATTATCAGGCAAGCAAATTCAAGCTAAAGAGTATGAGATAAAAATTGGAGGCGAAATAATTGAGCTCTAAAGACAAACCCATGGAAAAAAACCCTCAAACATGCCCTGGATTGCGGGACCTGCTTCAGCCCAAACCAGCCTATATTAAATGTCATGTTTGCGGCGGCGACCTAGAAATTTGGAGTGATGAAGACAAAACAGTGTGCCCGGAATGCGGAGCCGAATGGAAACGCCCCGACAAAACAGCCGCATGCCTAGAATACTGCCAGTACGCCGACAAATGCCGAGGCATCATCGCATCCAGAAAAACCTAAAATATCGAAGTAGTCTTTGGTCGGAACTTTTCGTCGTTTACGACAAGAAATATGGCACCACGAAGCTTGCTGGGGAGAACATATCGGAGGGAAAAAGAGAAGCTGAGAGTATTGAAACCTCCATCGGCTACGTCAAGGAAATCAACATTAGAAAG
Source organism: Bathyarchaeia archaeon (assembly GCA_050013315.1). GTDB lineage: Archaea > Thermoproteota > Bathyarchaeia > Bathyarchaeales > Bathycorpusculaceae > Bathycorpusculum. Next base: position 34,038 of record JBEKFM010000010.1, on the reverse strand, counting down.
TTTCTGCTTATGCTCGGTTGGAGGTTTCATCCGAACAGTTTGCTATTAATATATTTTTGAACAATTTGATATACCAACATTAAAAGGAGCACCTTATCAATAATGCGTTGCTTTTGCCGTTGAGTCTTCGTGGGATTTACTCCTGGAAACTTGGCTAACTTGTTTTGGTCCACCACTCTTCCCTAAGCACCTCATCTATCATTTTGCTAATATCTTCCATACGTTTGTTGTGGTGGACTATGTTGATAGCCAATTTCTCCGTTACGGCTGCTCGGGAGCGTACTTTATCATAATGTAAACTGTCAAGCTCTTCAGAATTACGTCCGATCCATTCAGCTTCATAGGAAGCCCCTTTTATTGCTTTGTAGACTCTTGATAACTTGCTGACTTGTTCAGTTGTTAACAACCTTATGACACCACTTGAAATCACTGAATCCCATATATCCGTATAGAGAATATAGACCCCTTCCTTCTGAGGATAAATGCTGTTCTTAGTATCTGTTAATTCCTCTCGAATAAGATTTAGAAAATCATCTTTTGTCTGACTATCTTTGTCTACCTCTGAGACCCTATCTAATGAAAATCCTATAAGAATACCAAATATGCCAGCAAGCAGCCCGCTTAGGAAATCAAACACTTCTGAGGATGGGATAAATCCACGAATTCCAAACAAACTTATAACAAAAACGACAATAAATAGACCAAGAAAAACCCAAAAAAATCTTTTTAGAACGGCAGGTACCTGAGCCCATTTCCCTCTTGTTGCTCTCATATTAGGCTATTTCCATACTGTGCAGATTTAAGACTTATCATCCATGAAAACTTGAACAGAGCAGGTTCTTTAGCTAGCAATGTATAGAATCAAACGGCTTGTCAATCCTCAGGCGCAATAGGATCCCCGTACGCCTTTAAGAGTCGCAAAGAATTCGGGTATTGGCAGAGAACGGTCAAGTTATGGGCTTGAAGAACATGTAAACGTAAAAAGAGTTCAGATTTTCGGCTCGATTTCACTATGTAGGGGCAACACCAACAGAATGACCGAAAAACCTATCGGAAATACAGTTGTCAGCGTGCTTTTAATTGGTAAACAGCAGCATTGCTAACTGATAGGCTTTGAAAACTAATTCTTGATGAGATGAGTGTTGTTGCTTTTAGATTATCACATAAGTTTAAACAAGAGTGTACTATACGGGATAAATTGAAGTTTATTTTGAAACATGGGATGTTTAACATGAGTTTAAACAACAGAGCTAAGCCTTTTGTGTATTTTGCTCTCGCTAACGAACAGTTCACTACTACTCAACTGCTCAAGTATGGAATAGCTGCTGAAGAGGCCGGTTTTGACGGCGTGTGGACAAGCGACCACTTTCAACCATGGCAACCTAACGAGGGTCATGCAGGATCTGCCTGGGTCCTCCTTGCTGCGCTTACTCAGTGCACTTCCCGAATACACCTTGGAACAGGTGTGACTTGCCCGGCATTTCGTTACACACCAGCGATAGTCGCACAAAACTGGGCATCTCTCAGCTTGCTGGCTCCCGGAAGAGTTTATCTCGGCGTTGGTTTAGGTGAGAACCTAAATGAAGGAGCAGCAGGCGGCGGATGGGCAACGTATGAAGAAAGAGCGTGCCGTGTAATTGAAGCGGTAAGAATTATTCGCGAGTTATGGGCAGGTGATCATGTGCAGTATAAAGGGCGAACTTGGACTGTCGATGGAAAACTGTATGACCCTCCTGCGTCAAATATTCCTCTTTACATAGCCGCTACAGCAGGGACAAAAAGCGCGCGTCTGGCCGGTCTTTATGGTGACGGGTTAATTACGGCTGGAAACCTTCTCAAGAATAGCCCTGACGTGAAAGCAGCCTGGGAAAATGGAGTAAGTGAAAGCGGCGGAGACCCCAGAACCAAACCTATTCTTGTTGAGCACTGGGCAATGGCTGGAGATGACAAGGAGACTCGTGATGCTGCTGAAAAATGGCGTTTCGTAGTTAAAGCTTGGACTCACGGCTATTATGATAACATCAGTCCACACGATATTCAACTTCGCGCTGAAAAGGAAATAAAATTGGAAGATGTGCTCAAGGAATGGACGGTAAGCAACGACCCAAAGGTTCATCTAAACGCCATCAAAGAGTTGACTGATCATGGCGCAACCCATATTGTAATCCATTCGGGTTCGCCTAACCAAGTGGAAACTATAGACTTCTTTGGCAGAGAAGTGCTGCCCACTATTCGCAACGGCCAGATAGCTTAAGCGACCGATCGTATGTACAATTTGAACGCAAAGCGGTTCTGTATACGATAGCTTAAGACTAGTTAGGTAATTTAGGCTCCTTTTGACGTCTATTTGCATAAATAATCAAAATCAGGCTGAAGTTAGCAAAAGGAGCAACGCGCGGGATGTTAGGTTTACACCCACGTTTAAATTCCACACGAAAAGGTCTCGAAAAAAATATATTTAAAAAAATGTAAATCTGTTGCTTTCAGTAACTTAAGCCCGACTTATTATATCGCCAAAAAGGTATGACTCAAAGTTAACAAAAGCTGAGGCGAACCTCCAACAACATTTGCTTCCATTTCTGACATTTGAATTTCTTTTAATGTTGAATATTTTGCTGTCAAGAAACGAAAATGTTTTAACGCCAGTTCTTTACTGTTGCTAGGTTGAACACATTTTGAATCAAACAAGAATTCTGCTATTTTCTATTCTGTTCATGATTTGTTTCTTACTCATTGCATTCTTTAGAAGTAGCTTCAACATGATAAATTTGAGTATTAACTTGTGGTCAGACTCAATTAATAAGGGTTTTTTTACTCTTGCGGCTCAAATCATTTCTATTGCCTTTGATACAATCGCTTTAGCTATCCTATCATTTGTTATAGCTATCTTTCTTTTCGTCTTGCATTACAAAAGATACAGTTTGCTGTTGCTCGGTTCGATGGCTGGAGATACTCTTCTTGTAGAGTTATTCAAAACTATAATTATGTCTCCGAGACCAATAAATGGGCTTATTGTTGCGTCCGGCTACTCCTTCCCAAGCGGACATACTATGAGCAGCCTGGTTTTCTTCGGAGTACTAACATATTTCGTTTGGAAAAACTGGGACTCACTTAAAATTAAGGCTTTAACAGGCGGATTCTATATTTCCATAACTGCGCTTGTGGGTTTTGACAGAATATATCTTAATGTTCAATGGTTCAGTGACATCGTAGGTTCAATTTTCTTGGGCGCTTTCTGGGTGACATTGTGTATTCTGTTATTCAAGTACTCAGTGTCAAGCGGAAAAATTCAGCGGTTTTTAAGTCAAGATGCAAAATCAAGGAAAAACAACCTGCTTCAAAACACTTAAACGGTTTGTAGCAGGTATCCATGGAAAAGGCAACAACTAATCACTTATATCATAGCCATATCTCTATACGAGCCCGAATAAAGAGTTATTAGCTTCCGCTTTCGAATCTGAAGAATCTTTTTATTTTAGCCTAAACTATTTTTTAATAGGTCTCGATTTTGAATCTTGGTACTCACATCTTTTTTGCTGGTGTAGTAACGGCTATTCTCACCGGGCTCGAACAGACTTATGGCGAGTGGGTCACAATATTGTCATAGCTAGCTTTTTCTACGACCAAGCGAGGTCGAAGCGGTCAAGGTTCATTACCTTTTTCCACGCTCCTACGAAATCGTGCAGGAACTTTTCCTGGGAGTCCTCACATCCGTAGACTTCTGCCAAAGCCCGGAGTTGGGAGTTCGAACCAAAGATGAGGTCAACACGGGTACCGGTCCACTTAAGTTTGCCCGTTTTGCGATCATGACCCTCAAACACTTCTTCGTCTTTTGAGGTTGCCTTCCATGTCGTGCTCATGTCGAGAAGATTCACGAAGAAGTCATTGCTGAGCGTTTCTGGCCGATTGGTGAAGACACCGTGCTGGGGCTGTCCGAAGTTGGCATTTAAGACGCGCATGCCGCCAACGAGAACCGTCATTTCAGGAGCAGTCAGTGTCAACAGTTGTGCACGATCAACCAGCAGTTCCTCTGCCGAAACCGCGAATTTGGTTTTGAGATAATTGCGGAATCCGTCTGCAACCGGTTCGAGCACGCCAAATGACTCCACATCAGTTTGCTCCTGCGATGCATCCGTGCGTCCCGGCGTGAAGGGAACGTTTATATCGTAACTGGCATTCTTCGCAGCCTGCTCAACACCTGCGCATCCACCCAAAACAATCAAGTCAGCAAACGAAACCATCTTACCACCTGACTGCGCACTGTTAAACTCCTTTCGAATTCCCTCAAGTGTCTGCAGCACCTTTTCCAGTTGAGCCGGCTGGTTAACTTCCCAATCCTTTTGCGGGGCAAGACGGATACGAGCCCCGTTCGCACCACCGCGCTTGTCAGAGCCACGGAACGTGGACGCCGACGCCCAGGCGGTTGAAACCAGTTCCGAGATTGACAGGCCAGAGGCAAAGATTTTGCCCTTGAGGTCTGCGATGTCCTGCTCATCAATTAGCTTATAATCGACTGCCGGTATTGGGTCTTGCCAGATCAGTTCCTCCGCTGGGACCTCCGGACCAAGATAGCGGGAGCGGGGGCCCATATCGCGGTGGGTAAGTTTGAACCACGCTCGGGCGAAGGCATCTGCTAGCTGATCGGGATTCTCGTAGAAGCGCCTTGCGATCTTTTCGTAAGCCGGGTCGTAGCGTAGGGCGAGGTCGGTGGTTAGCATGGATGGTGCGTGACGTTTTGATGGGTCGTGTGCATCCGGTACGGTGTCTGTGCCTGCGTCACCTTTCGGCTTCCACTGGTTTGCACCGGCTGGACTTTTGGTTAGTTCCCATTCGTGGCTGAACAGGATGCGTAAGAAGTTGTTGCTCCACTTAGTCGGTGTGTTGGTCCAGATGACTTCTAGGCCGCTGGTAATTGTGTCGTCGCCTTTGCCCGTGCCAAATTTGTTCTTCCAGCCGAGGCCCTGTTCTTCGATGGGGGCGGCTTCTGGCTCGGGACCCAAATGTGAGGCAGGGCCAGCGCCGTGGGTTTTACCGAAGGTGTGTCCACCTACAATGAGGGCCACTGTCTCTTCGTCGTTCATCGACATGCGCGCGAAGACCTCGCGGATATCCTTGGCAGCAGCAAGCGGATCTGGGTTGCCGTTCGGGCCTTCCGGATTGACATAGATTAGCCCCATCTGCACAGCAGCAAGCGGATTTTCGAGCTCCCTCTCCCCTGAATAACGTTTATCATCTAGCCAGGTGGTTTCGGAACCCCAGTAGACATCCTCTGGCGGCTCCCAGATGTCCTCGCGTCCACCGCCGAAACCGAAGGTCTTAAAACCCATCGACTCCAGAGCGCAGTTACCGGCGAGGATCATCATGTCGGCCCAGGAGATTTTCTCACCGTATTTCTGCTTGATAGGCCAAAGCAAACGGCGCGCCTTGTCGAGGTTAACGTTGTCTGGCCAGCTGTTGAGAGGAGGGAAACGCTGCGCGCCCCCGGATACGCCCCCGCGACCGTCGCCCTTGCGATAGGTGCCTGCGCTATGCCACGCCATCCGGATGAAGAGCCCCCCGTAGTGACCGTAATCGGCCGGCCACCAATCTTTCGAGTCAGTCATCAATGCATAGAGGTTCTTCTTCAGAGCTTCATAGTCGAGTTTCTTGAATTCATCAGCGTAGTTGAACTCCTTGCCCATAGGGTTGGACAAAGGGGAATGCTGGTGCAGAATATTCAAGTTCAACTTGTTAGGCCACCAGTCTCGGTTTGTCTTGCGCATGCGACCAGTTGTAAGCCTATCCTTATCATTCAAAATAATACAACTCCTTCCTATGTTTTCTGTGAAGATGGATCGATTTAAAGGTTAGTTAACTGAAGGAATGGGTGGAACAGTTACGTTTGAAAGTCAGATAGGGAAAGGATCCAATTCATAATCGAACTCCCCATTTGACAATATAGTAAATCAATGTGATTCAACCCTGATTTGGTTTGGTCTCTACCGGACTAGCCCCAAAGGTTAGATTTGAGTTGGCGTGGCTTCAAACAATGGCTAGTAGGGGGTACAGCATTATTTCTGGCGAAGATTTAGGCTCAGTTTATAAAATTAACGGAAATAATAAGCTGAATTTGGAAATGGCGCGGGATGTGGGATTTGAACCCACGCGGCCTTTCGACCACAGACTTAGCAGGCCTGCCCCCTACCAGGCTAGGGCAATCCCGCAAATTCTAGACCTTCATTTTTTTGTGCTGGCTTTGCCTGCATTCTGTAGATTGTAAGTGCTCGGCTATTTTTTGTTTTCTGTATACACTTTGCATGAGTGATTTCGTGAAAGCCAGATTCAGCTAAACGTTATGTGTTAAACGTTTAAGTGTCGATAATGCTTTTTATTAGCACTAAATTAATCACTCTGCAATAAAGGGGAAAAAAGTGGCTACGCCTTCGCTTAGCGATACGATGAAACGAACTTGCGACAACTTAAGGCAAGGTGCAACCAAACAAGTCACTGATTATGAGCAGCGTTTCTCAATCCTAAAAGATGCTTATGATGGTTTACTCGTTGGCCTGATAAAGTTAGGCTTCAGCCAAAAGGAAGCTTGGGAAACGGCAAAAGAATTCTTCGGTTCAGAAAACGTTCGCTTTGCAGGCATAGACGGCACAATGTACTCAAGACCGCTGTTTGACATGGTTATTTTTTTCGGCGGGGCTTACGCCGCAACGGGCACCTTAAGATTCGCCGAATCAGTTGAGCCTCAAGTTGAATATGATGCTAAAACGATTCAGCAAAACATAGGCATATCCAGCGTCGTCCCAATATACATAAACGAAATCACCGATGTGGATCATTCTTTCGCAGCTCAAGAGCAACCCGGCGAAGTTAACCCTTCAAAACCAGCCACCGACGAAGAAATAGCTAACAATTCGCTAATCGCAAACGCCATCATGACTTTCTCAGAGTATTACCTAGCCTACAAGCTTGCCGTTGATCCAGAACAAGACATTAGGGTACTTTTAATGGACAGGAGCTTATCCACGGAACGCGCCAGTCTTCTTTATGAAACTAGGAAAACTAGTTTTTGGGATGAAAAAAGCGCACTCATCGGCTACATAAGCAACGGCTGGCAAGTTGACAGGAACGATTTAGCCGTAGCACGCCAACACGTGTGCAGCAAAGCTTTGGGTTTACCTGCTCCGAGAGCGGATTACCTTCCTTACGCAATAATCTGCCTAGCTCAAGAAAACCAAACTTTAACGCAAACACAAATCTGCCAAGCCTTCGAGATAACCGATGCGAAACGAAAAAGAAGGGTCGAAAAAGCCCTCTCGCGCTTAGTTACAAAATGTATCCTAACAGTTACCGAAGGCATCTATGCTTTAAACAAGCAGTATGTTGACAGTTGGGAGCGAATAAAACGTTTAACCATAGAAGTCGGTGATAAAATCTTTTCCATAAACCCAAAGGCAGAAACATCCAGCAGCATGAAAATAATCAAAGACGGCAAAGAACACTGGTTAACTACACTTGATATTGCTTTTTTGACGCTGTTTACTTTGCAGATGCTCATGGAAGAATGCTGGAGAAAAAGCATTTTGCTTGTTGGCATCACCAAGGACACGTCGGCTAGGGATTTTAAATGCCAGTTAGTTCCAATAATGCAAAACGAAGGCTTGCTGAAAGTAGAGGCTGAAAACGAGGCGTTGGCGGCGCTTCCGAACACTGATCGCATGATTCTTCAGTCAGCAAGCATTTTTAACCCGGAGAAAGTGGCGCCGCCTTGGAGCCTAATTGAGTATGATTCAGCTTTTAGAACCATGAAGGCAGACTTGGACAGGGGGCGGGGCTATGTTTCGGGTATTATTAAGAATAAGATTGGTTTAGAGAAGGCTTTTTTGAAGACTTATGTGCAGCTTAACCAAGCCAAATCTGACCCGCTGCTTCGGAGCAACGTGTTGTTGATTGACCGTTTAGCTTACGCTGAATTTGACCTCCAACCTATGTGCCTTTTAGCTTTGTGGAATGAAATGAGCGATGGCACAAAAGAACCTGTAGAAGTTTTATTGTACAAGGATAAATCGGTACCTAACAAGATGCAAAATCTCGTTATGACCATGCTTGTGGCCATGTCGCCTACGAATATTCCCGAAGCTTTTGGACATAACAAACCGTTATTTGTGGCAGATAAGATTGCCAAATGGAATTACAACCAATTCAAATGCGTTGCAGATTCCACCGCAAACTGGATTTTGAATAACCATAAATTGCGAAAATTCATATTCTACATGAGTACTTTCCGAGAGAGGCGAGCAAGTATTGAACAAGCAAGAAGAGAAAACCGTTAACAAAGAATGTTTCACAGATTTTGATGATAAGTTTCATGCGAGGTTAGCGGCGGTTATGCCCCGTTATGCAGGTGGCGAAGGCGGCGACTCAAAAGTTACCGGTACAAGTGCACGGTACCAGTGCCGCGTCAAAATCGAGTATCAGAAGGACTTGATGGGGCTGCTGGAGGAGGGCATGTTGTTAGCGGTTAAGAATTTCAAGCCTGCAAGCAGTGCAGCCGAGCGTTTTACGCTTATGGAAATCAGCCGTGTCTGGCCTGAACATTTCGGGCTTCGCGGATTAAGCGACCATGGTTATTATCCGATGCAGTTTGAAATCATCGAGCAGAGCGAAGCAGATTGGCAGACGGATGACAAGTCAACCATGATGATTCAAATTGATGCTATTCCAATCAACTATGACTTAATCATTAGCGGCGATTGCACGTTTGAGTTTGTTAAAGGCTTCTCTTACCCAGTTGTTGGCAGCCCAGTGCTACTGTTGAATAGTGAAATGATTAACCGCATATATAACCAGAAAATTGCTGTACAACTAGGAATTGACACAGCTAAGTCGGTTGAGGATGCCCATCTTGACCCGCGGTTAGGCGTAATAAAAATGTTCGAAGCCAGCAAAACAAAAATTCCCATCTACGTTGACTTCGAAAAATTAATTCGATACCACTTCGGAGTTTTTGCTTTCACCGGAGGCGGAAAAAGCAACCTAATGTCCAATGTGCTAAGACGCATTATGCTTCACCTGAAGGAGAAGAAAATTGTGATTTTTGACATAAGCTGCGAATACGCCTTTTTGCTGCTTGATGTGCTTGCCGACCCAAATGTGAAGTCCAAACTGGTTCTTGAACACAGAATTGACGACCTTGAGCAATTCTTCAATTCAATTGTCAAGCCAAGAGAATACGAGAGCGACTTTCGCACGAAAGCTGGACTGCAAGCAATCATGAGTCAAGGAAAACTTTCATACTACACTAAGCCGAAGCAGAAAATTCCGACTTACGGCCAGTTTATGGACGAGCTCGATGACCAGCGCAAGGATTCAGTTGGTAAAGGGCATTACATTAATGCTATTGATGAAATTCATGATGCTGTGCGAGGATATGTTGAGAAGCAAGGGTTAAGCGAGAACCAAGAAGTTAGCGAAGGCTTCGTTCCATACATCGATGAAGTTGCAAGAGCAGCGGTTGAGAAATTCAAAGTCCATGATAAGAGCGGATTGTACGCATGGGCTACAACAAGAAATACCATAGCTGACTTGTTTAAGAAGCGCCAACAGAACACCGACAAAGCCGCGGCTGGCTTAACGGTCGAAGGCATAAGGCAACTGCTCGAAGACAAAGAAACCAACCTTGTAATAATCTCAATTAGCGACCCATTCACTATCAAGGAATTAGCTATAGCCTTGACGCAAGATTTGCTTGTACGCAGGAAACGACGCTTCGCCGTCAAACCCTACATCCTGGTAGTCTTCGACGAGGCGCAAGAGTTTGTCAGCAGCAAAGAAGGTGGCATCGACGGCAAATGCTCAGCACACGTAGAAACACTGCTCCGCCAAGGACGCAAGTACGGTTTAGGCGTATGCATCGCCACCCAGCGTATCGCTTACTTAAATACAAACGCCTTGCAACAGTTGCACACTTACTTCGTCGGCACCCTGCCAAGACCATACGACAGAATGCTCGTTAGCGACACATTTATGATAGACAAAGGCATCTTGGAGAAGACGCTCGAGTTTGCACCCGACGAATGGCTCCTATCAAGCTACATTGCCACAGGAATGGAAAACGTACCTATATTCATCAAAGCAGACAACGCAGAGAAAGAAATAGAGAAATACCTTAAAGGAAAAGCCTGAGCAGAATTGCGAACCATTAGCTTGAAGAAATTAATTCTGTTTAAATGAAAGCGACTATTTATCCGATGTCAACAGGTGTCGATCTTCGCTTTGTTCCACATTTGCTGCATTTTTCCTCTAATGCGTATCCACTTGTTTTGCGATCATGTTTGATTGGGCCTTCAGGGTCGGGGTAGCGAGTTGTCTTTTCTGTTATGCTTTCCCTCTTTATTGGCGTAAATTCGTGAGTAGGTTTCTTTAGAATTTCTAAAAGTCTGAAATTATCTTTGAGTTGGGTGTTGAGCTTTTCGAATTGAGCTAATTGTTCCTTATCAAAGTTTTCTAGTTGAGATTGAATTGATTTTAGTCTGCCAAGACCAGTTTTCAGTTGATTTACCTGAGCTGTTGCTTCTGCTATGGGTTCGTATTTGTTAATGGTTTTGTTGATGCTTTCAATGTCAGCAGATATTGATAGTAAGGAGTTCATGATTTTTGCATAATTGTTTACTGCTTTGGTCAGGTTGCTGTTTTGTTCAGTCAGGTTTTCTATTTGAGATTTGTACTGAGAGAATTTTTGGTCATAGTTTTGAAGGTCTATATGGCACAAAGGTTGCTTCTCTTCAATTTCTTTTGTTGCTGCAAGAAGTTTTGTGGCTTCTTGCTTAATTTTATCAATCATTTTTCTGTCAGGGATTTGGTAGTTTTGCCATTCATCTTCAATTGATTTCATTTTATTAACCGTATCCGATCTTAGCTTTGCTTTTCGCTCTTGGTGTATTGCTTCTTGCAGTTGTCTGGTGATGCGGGCAGTTTCAGCTTTTGCTAAAACTTCGATTGCTGTTTTTCCTCTTGGAGTCAGTTCAAAGCCAACTCTGCCTTGCAAGTAAACTTTGCGTATTAAGTTTTTAGTGCTCAGTCTCTTGATGCTCATTTCTACTTGTTCGATGCTGGTTCCCATTTTGCTGCTTATTCGAGCATATGCCAATTTTTCTGTTTGATCAATTATGGCTTTCTTAGAGAGATAATCTACGACCGCGTCGTCTATTGATAGCTTAGCTGTGTCGTCGTTACTCATGTTATACAACCTCAATTAGATACGGTAGATAAGGAGTTAAATAAATTCAACTAGAATAGACTCCACAAAACTGGATTAAGACAGAAGACGAATTAGAAGGCTTCAGTGAGCTTTCCGTCCCTAAACCCCCAAAAGGTTCAAAACCTTATTCAAACAAAAAGGGATCATCACCGGTTTCGGCAGGCTACCTACGTAGCAGGCATTTGACTCGAGTTATTACATTTTGGCGTATGTTCGCAAATCTTTATTTCTAGCGGGGTAAAAAATTTTCAGTGCCGATTCTACGGCTTTTTACTCATTTCCTTCTGCTTCTAGACGGGCGCGCTCTTCATCTGATTCGCATGTTTTGATTTTTTTATCAATTAATTCGTCAAGTTTCAGACTACGTTTATCGACGAGCGTTTGCAGCGATTGCCTCTCTTTCTGACTTATTTATTCTATTTTTTGCTCTGGTATCCTTGAACAGTAATCGTGGAGAGGGAAAGACAAAACGCCTTCAGAGGAGAAGGAAGTGCCGGACACAATTAGACAAGCAAGGCAATCTTTCCATAATCTCATCTCTGTCTGCTTTTTTAAGCAAGTGCGAAATAATCCTTTACTAATTTTCCAAGGTGTCTGGTGAATTTTTTTTAACATAGATGTCTCCACTAGGGAATTTGCCCTTGACTCAGATTTGTATTTAGAATTGATTATCTAAAAGATGCCAATGAGAAATGCCGGAGAACAAAGTTTGAGTTAAAAATGCAAATAAAAGTGGACAGCTAATTGTTGTGTATGCTTTTTCCATTTGATTTTCGCCATTTTATTTTTGTATCTTTACAAGTATTCTTTGAATTAAACAAATTCTTTGATTAAGATTATTATCTTGATTTGGCAGAAGCATATTTAATTGAAATGCTGGTCGGTTCAGGAACAACTCGCCTTTCCATTCGCTAAACAAATCTTATCTTATATTTCTTCGATCGATAACCCTGGGGTTGATTCCCAAAACTAGCAGGTTAAATCTAATGATTTAAGCTTTAAATTGAGGTCAGTTGGATAATTGATGGCAATTGAAGCCTGACACATAATGACCTTGGAGATAGGAATTCTTTTCGCAATCACCACAATGTTAAGTTGGGGATTAGCAGACTTCTTCGCAAAGAAAGCAATAGACAAAACAGGTTACAGGGCTTCTTTGGTAATCAATCAGTCTGTATCGATTGTTCCTATTTTTATTTTCGCAATTCTCTTCTTTAGAGTGCCTTCCTTTACAGCCGACTTGGTTTTCACAATATTAGTGACTGGGGTTTTTGGAATTATTGGCTATGTTTTTTTATACAGAGGATTTCAAAAAGGTAACTTATCCGTGGTGTCTCCCATTTCCGCGTGCTGGGCGATCATCACAACTTTGTTGGCAGTTTTTCTCTTCAAAGAGCAATTGAGTCTAATTCAAATTATTGGCGTTATAGTTGTTTTTGTTGGCGTCTTTCTTGCATCCACAAATTTAGCGGAACTGAAAAAGAGCATAAAATATTGGAGGCATAACGGAGTTATGGACGGCTTAATATGCATGATTGCATGGGGAATCACTTACGCTCTAATCAAACCCATTGTCGCGGCAGCAGGACCAATCATGGCCCTTTTGCTTTTCAGAGCCGTTGCAATATCGACCTTGTTTTCTTGGGCTGGACTTACAAAAACAAAAATTTCCCTTCCAGCCAAAATGATCTTTCTATTCCTAATCATAGCTGGCTTGCTAGATTTTTCGGGATTCTTAACCTTTAACTTCAGCATAACAACACAATTTGTATCTATAGTCGGTCCCATCGCAGCGACATATCCAGCGGTAACCGTTGTTCTTGCGTATATTTTCTTGAACGAAAGGGTAGCAAACAATCAGAAAATCGGCATAGCAGCCATCTTGGCTGGACTGGCCCTCATTTCTTTAACCTAAACAACAGATACAATTGATCACCATTGATCATTGAGTCCGGGATTTCCGTAGGAAGAATATTTAACGCGTGAGCCGTTAGTGGGCAGCTTTATCTTCAAGTTGATTATTCATAATCTGGATCTCCATTATTGCGTGTGGAAGGCTTTCAAAAAGTTAGCTTCTGCTTATTTATGTTCATTTTTCTCCTTTGATTACCCCTATTTTTCCAACCATAAACGGCAACTTCAATGCGGTAGGTATAGACGAGGCGTTTCGTGTTTCAATGAATTCTATTTTAGCTACTCCCCTACTTTTTATAGTCGCAACTAATTCGTCCACATCACCATACACTTGCTTTAGTAGGAAGAGGTCTTGAAAAGCAAATTTTCCCCCCTTCTTAACCACGCGCAACGCCTCGCGAATCACGTCGCGCTTGTCTTTTGCATCGCTGACTTCATGGAAACATAAATTGCTTACGTCAGCATCAAAATATTCATCCTCAAATGGCAGCTTCAAGGCGCTGGCTTTCTGAAAATGAACTCTATTGTTTACGCCTTCTAACTTGGCGTTTTCTTCACAAGCGCTTTTTGAATATTCCCATCTTTCTCCCCAATAATCTATCCCAGTTACCCGAGCTGAGGGAAGCCTATTTGCAAGCTTTATTGTTAACGCCCCGTTTCCACAGCCTATGTCTAAGGCCTGTCTTTCACCGTTCCAATCCAAATTTGAGATTACCGTTTCCCAAATTCTGTTCTGCACGTCTCCACCATTAGGTGAAAACAAGTACCGCGCATAAAGAAAATACGAAGCCACTGCAAAGCATAGAAGGGCAGGAACTACGAACCACCAAAACAAAAACACTAACCCTAAAAACACTACACCCAATATTCCGAAGATGTAGATTAATCGCTTTGAAACCCAATTGCCATAATCCGGTGCTCTATTTACCTGCTTGGGCAACTCTTGCTACTTCCAGCTATTAGTTTGCGCACAGAAGGTTATAAAAACTATCAGAATAGCCACAGCGTTTCCCCATCAAAAACTAAGAACTAATTTTGAAAAAAGTAGGTAATAAGAAATCATAATTGTTGCGGAGCAATCCAGCAAGAAGAGGTAAATGAAAATGAACCTACATCAGCTACGTGTTATGCTGGTTCAAGCGTAACTTCGATAGCGTATCCTTCAAGACTTGGCTCATCATGCCTCAACAAGTCCAGCGTAAGCTTTGGAATAACTATGCGCCCACCCTTCTGCATGCGGGCAAAAAAACTCTCACTAAAAACCACCAAGCCGGTAACGCTCGCGGTGACTTTTAAGACCTCAAACGGTTCCAGCTTATACTGCGTCCGCACAAGCCGAGGAATCTGCACCCGATTATTCTTCTGCAAAATCGTTTTGAAACTAACTCTTTTTGTTAACGGCAACCTAACCTCACCTTTCCAATAATTTTTGGTACGCGAAAGTACGCGAAGGTACACACATGTACGAACAAATACGCAGGCGATACGCAAGAATACTTTCCAGTACTTTTAAATACGCAACCAACAAACAATTTAAGCTTTGCCGCAAAAAACCAACCCAAAACAACCTCCCCAAAAAAACACGAAAAAACAATTTCTTCCACAAATTGAAGAAATAACCAGGCACAAAAACTTAGACTAAAATCTTTTAAACCTAAAACCAGTTGTCGGTTGCTATGCAAAACATCGATCCCCTCTTTATGCTTCAACCAGCAGCTGTAATTATAATCGCTTCAGCACTGCTTCTGTATTGGTACCGCAAACGCCACTTTCACCCGATGGTGCTAGTATATTCACTTGTAGCCTACGCCGTAGCCATCGCGCTCAAAGACGCAGTGCAAATTCCAACACTCCCCATGGTAACAAACTATTTCTGAACACGAAGCGTAGGACTGGGTAGATACTATTGGCTTCAAACCGTAATCTTCGAAGTAGGCCTAGCTTACCTGGTCGCGTGGTACGCCATTTCACACATCAAACTGGAAAGAAAAGACGCAGAAACCTACGGTGCAGGACTAGCATTCTGGGAAAACGCCGCTCTAATAGGCATTCTCTCACTAATCAATTTAATTGCCTTCTACAGCATTCTCCAAACAAACACACCCATAGCGCAAACACTCTACAACCAACTAAACAATAATACACCCGGATACTTCGCACCCGCTCCACAAGCATTAGGATCAGTAGCTTATGGCACTCTTGAAAGAATATCCTCAATTCTATTTCACTCCGCCTCTGGCTACCTCTGCTTTACAGCAGCTTACCTCCACAAAAAACGACTATTCCTCATCGCTCTACCCATGGGCTTCGTCGATTTCCTAGTTCCATTCGCTCAAAACTAGGGAATCCCCACCTTTGAAGCAATAGTATTCGCACTATCTGCCCTCTCAGTACTGGTAGCATGGTACGCAACACAACAATTCAGAACAAGCACTAAAAACGAAACCGCCTTACCCAAAAGTTAACACCCAAAAAACGTTTCATGACTACCAAAACCTTATCCCTAAATCGCTACAAATAGCTCTCTGAAGGTTCAACATGTCGTTTGAATCAGGCAAAAAACTAGGCCTAATAGCCACCATAATATACGTTACAATGCCAGCTATCCTTGCAGTGTTATATGGATTTTTTATTTTCTCCTTAATCGCCGCGTTTTCATTTGCATTCAGAGGCGGGGGAAGCACATCGCCCTTTGGCTTCTCCTTTCTTTCTTTCGGAATAATAGAGATTGCATTTGCAGTAGTTGGACTCATAAGTCTGATTGGACTCATCATGTTTATTGTTGCCATGTACCAATTAAGTCAATACTACAATGAACCAGGCATTTTTAAAAACACGATATGTTCCTTAGTAGTAAGCATTGTAGGGGGAGTCACGTTGATTGCAACAGTGTTAGCCGTCATAATATCGACAATAACAATTCAAAGAGTAAGCACTACACCAACCCTTTCTCCAGCAGCAGGACTCTTCAGCATCGGACTTTTAGCTATAATAGGCATAGCTTTTGTAATTGGAATAGTGAGCGCCTTATTTTACAAACGCGCTTTTAACAAACTTGGAGAAAAATCCGGAGTTCACAGCTTTGACACCGCTGGACTGCTGATCTTAATCGGTGTGATCATACCACTTGTGTCTTGGATCGGTTGGATTTTTGCAATATCAGGATTTTACTCGCTCAAGCCAAAACCAACTGAAAGCTCTTTCGCCTACTACACTAATCCAACAGCACCACCCACAACACTAAACAAGAATTGCCCTCACTGCGGAACAGCAAACAGTATAGACGCTACATATTGCAAGAACTGCGGTAACAAGCTGCTATGAAGCAACAAACCACCCGATAATCAAGCGTATCGACATTTTTCTCAAGATTCTTGCCTTAACTAGTTTATCATAAAAAATCTTATATCTAAGTAGCTGTTCCTCTCTGAGTAGAAGTTGTGATTATTTATGGCTGTTAAAACAACCCCAGATTACGTAAACTTACTGAACAAAGCAGTCGAACGTGAAATTGCAGTTTCACTCCAGTATATACTTCAACACGGAAAAATGGAAAAACTCATACGCAAAACCATCCCTGAAAACATCCTTCTAGACAAAAGCACCTACGACGCTGTTGGCAAGTTCCTAAGAGAAATCGCCATCCAAGAAATGAAACACGCCGCAAGCATAATGGAGCGCATTTACTATCTTGGCGGAAAAGCAACAACTAAATCAGGCAAACCTGACATCGGCGACAGCATAAGCGAATTCGCCAAACTAGGCGTAAAAGCGGAAGAAGAAGCGCTAACCCTTTACCGCCAAATCATCGAGACCGCGGGAAAAATGGGCGATTGGGAAACACGCGAACTCTTCGAAAAAATCTACGGCGAAGAAGAAGGACACTTATTCAAATTCCAAGAATACACCAAATTCCAAGACGAAAAAGAAGAACCAAGCAAAGTACCCCTGCCCGAATGGCGCAAAATATACACAGACGACTACTTTACCCTTCTAAACAAAGCAGTCGCAGCAGAAATCACCGGAATCATCCAATATACAAATCAGCACGAAAAAGCGTCTTTCCTTGAACTTCGAATGAAGAACACACCCCTAGAAACCATAAACGACACCAACAAAGCCAACGTAGTAAGCAAAATACTAAAAGAAATCTTCATGCAAGAAATGGACCACCTAGAAAAAATCAGCGAGCGCATCTACCTACTTGACGGCGAAGCAATATACAAACCAGACCCACTTCCAGTCGTCGGCGACACAGCTTTGGATTTCCTAAAATTGGACCATGCACTGGAAAGTAGCGCAATATCGCTATACCGACAAATCATCGCAGAAGCAATCAAACGCAGTGACACAACAACAAGACGCATGTTCGAAGACATAATAATGCAAGAAGAAAACCACTTCTGGACCTTCGATGACTTCGTAAGATAGAACCAAAACTCTTTTCTTTTTATATCAAAAACTTACGACGCATATTTTTCCGAAAACTTAATTCCTAACCTTCCACAACATAAATGTGGCAGAGGCGAAGTGAAATAACAGAAACAAAAAAGCCTCGTTGCATAAACTGCGGAAACTTTATCGACGACTGCAAATGTGTATGCCCATACTGCGGAGAAACCGCAAAATGCACTTGCTGCATAGGCATGGGAAAAGCAACAGGCGGATAAACCTCCCTCAACCAAAAAAATTTTCAAACGTGAAACAAAAATGATAATTGAAAGCATAAACTGGATGGCAGGCGGACCACAAGGAAGTGGCGTTGACACAGCATCCACTATATTCGGAAGAGCCTGTGGGTACGGCGGTTTATACGTTTTCGGCAGAAGAGAATATCACTCAAACATCAAAACAATGCACAGCTACTTTCACCAGCGAGTATCCAAACAACCGACTTTAGCCAATATTAGCGATGTGGATTTGTTAGCAGCTTTTGACGCTGAAACCGTTGTAAGGCATGTCGGCGAAGTCGTGAATGAAGGCGGCATAATAGTTGATTCACGCGATTTAGACGTCAATGTGTTAAAAGGGATACCAACATTTTCTGAGGATTATAAAAATCAAATACTCGCTTACATGAAGGAAAATA
Organism: Bathyarchaeia archaeon; assembly: GCA_050013315.1. Lineage (GTDB taxonomy): Archaea > Thermoproteota > Bathyarchaeia > Bathyarchaeales > Bathycorpusculaceae > Bathycorpusculum. Next base: position 15,787 of record JBEKFM010000010.1, on the reverse strand, counting down.
GCATTGGCGAAACCGTTAACGACTTCTTAAATTACGCCAAACAAAAAAACATTCAGGTCTTCCCAGTTCCATACATGGACTTGCTCAAGCAAATTGGCGAAGCACTCAAAATAGAAAAAGTAAGCATGCTCTCAAAAATGATAAATGTTCTCACAATAGGCGTATCATTTGCTCTTCTCAAATACGACCGAAAACTCGTAGAAGACGCGATAAAAGCCACCTTCCAAGAAAAAATCGTCGCCATGAACGTTGCAGCCATAGACTATGCTTACGATTACACAGAAAAAACCTTTAACGTAAACAATTTCAAGCACAAACTTGAAAAGTTGGACAACAGTGAGCCACGAATTTTCTTAACAGGAAACCAAGCTGTTGCCATGGGCAAAGTATTAGGCGGATGTAGAGTACAAACATACTACCCCATAACTCCTGCAGCTGACGAATCCGAATACTTGGAATCGCACGAAATCCTCAAAACCAGAAAAGGCGAGGAAGCCATCATTGTAATCCAAACTGAAGATGAAATCGCCGCAATAAATTCTGCTTCAGGCGCTTGCTTAGCAGGTGCAAGAGCAGCAACAAGCACATCAGGTCCAGGATTTTGTCTTATGGCGGAAGGCTTAGGATGGGCAGGAAACAGCGAAGTGCCTGTGGTAATAACATACTACCAGCGAGGTGGCCCCTCAACTGGCCAGCCAACACGGAACAGTCAACAAGATTTACGCTTTGCTATTCATGCTGGTCATGGAGAATTTGCAAGAATAATTCTTTCCTCAGGAGATATCAAGGAATGCTTCCATGATGCAGCAGAAGTGTTTAATCTCGCTGAAAAATATCAAATGCCTGTAATTCACTTGCTCGATAAAGCTATGGCTAATTGCTCACAAACTTACCCAGTCTTTGATTATCTGAGCACTAAAATTGACCGCGGTGAAATTGTTACGGAAAAAGAGCTTGAAGGCAAAGAGTACAAGCGTTTCCAGTTCACTGAAACAGGAGTTTCTCCTAGAGCTTTTTTGGGTACCAAAAACGCTGTTCAATGGTATACTGGCGATGAGCATAACGAGAGTGGCAACATAAACGAGGAGCCCATTATTAGAAGGCGAATGATGGAAAAAAGAATCAAAAAGTTAGATTTAGTAGATAAGGAAGTGCCATTAGAAATGAAAGTTAACTTTTTTGGCGATAAAGACTCAGAAAACATAGTGGTCAGTTGGGGTTCACCTAAGGGCGCTATAATCGAAGCGCTCAACCAGCTAAAAGATGAAGGCTTAAGCTTAGGCTTTATTCAAGTGCGAATGATACATCCGCTTCCCTCTGCCTACATGAAACAAATGCTCGAAGGTAAAAAACGCATAATAGACATAGAAGATAACATTACGGCTCAACTCGGCGGCATAATAACCCAGTACACAAGCCTCAAACCCAACTTTTACGTTCTCAAATACACCGGTAGACCAATGATGACAACTGAAGTATACCAAGCAATCAAAGCAGTATTAACAGATAAAGCGCCAGAAAGGCAGGTGTTAATGCTTGGCTCTTAAACCTTCAGATTACAAAACCGACGTTTACGTCGACTGGTGCCCAGGCTGCGGCGACTTTGGAATCTTGAGCGCATTGCAGATGGCGCTAGCAGAACTCGGACTTGAACCTCACAAAGTTGTGGTGGTTTCAGGTATAGGCAACTCAGGAAAAACTCCACACTTCATAAAAGCCAACGGTGTTCATACGCTTCACGGAAGACTATTGCCTTTTGCAATGGGCATAAAGATTGCGAACCCAAGCTTGGAGGTAATCGGCGTAGGCGGAGACGGCGACGGCCTTGGAATTGGAGCAGGACATTTTGTTAACGCTGGACGAAGAAACATTGACATGACATACCTACTTTACAATAATGGTGTTTACGGTTTAACCAAAGGTCAGGCTTCACCAACACTTCGGCTTGGCATGCAAACCAAAGCGCTTCCAAAACCCAACATCAACCAAGCAATTAATCCAGTTGCCCTCGCAATCACTGCAGGCTACACCTTCGTGGCTAGATCTTACACTTTTGATGTCTTGCACTTGAAAAACGTAATAAAGCAAGGGATTCAGCATAAAGGATTAGCATTGATCGATTGCTTGCAGCCATGTCCCACTTACAATGACATTAACACTAAAGAATGGTACGGCGGAGAAGACAGAAAAGACCCGAAAACAGGCAAGGCGCAATCCAGACTCTACAAGCTAGAAGATGAAGGCTTTGACGCCGTCGTGCACGAATGGAACGAAGATTTCAAGAAAAAAGTAGCTGGCATGGAAAAAGCACAAGAATGGGGTGACAGAATCCCAATAGGTGTGTTTTACAAGAACGAGTTAGAACCAACTTTCCAAGACCGCTTAACCCATCGAATACCCTTCTACATTGAAAACCCACCTGCTAAGCAACAACTTAAAGACGAAAATGGCGTTTCAACGGTTGATCTAAGCGAGTTTATGAACGATCTGAAAACAAGCTAAGACCTTCAATTGTGAAAATTTGGCCAACAAAAGAATAGTAAGGAGCTTCTCCTTTCTCCTCAAAAGATAAAGTGTTACAGTCAGCTTATAAAACGCTATTTCCACAATCGACATATATCCTAAAAAGGCTTCCTCGGCGACTCGTTTTTTGCTTCCTCGTCAAAATAGCACTCCGAGGTAAATTTTGGAGTGCAAATACAGTAGAACACTAAATCTGTTTTTCCAATGTTAGTTATTCTTTGAGAAGTGCCAGCTGGAATAGCGATTACGTCTCCTGCACCCACTTCTGTTGGTTCAAAGTCACCAACGTTTACTTTACCTCTTCCACCAGTAACAAGGTAAATTTCATCTACGCCTTTTAGATAGTGTGCAACAGTTGTAACTCCAGGTTTTACTCTGGCAGATGCTACTGAGATGCCACCGGAGCTGTGATTTTCAGCTATAAAGGAGCGCTCTGACGTTAAATACTCGCTTAAGGATCTAGCTTTCACAATTTTGAGCTTCATATTTTGCACCTTTTCTCGCATTAAGCAAGCAAGATAAAAGCTAACTAAAAAAGTGTGCCTCATTTTAATCATATTTTTTGGCACAAACCTTAATCAAAGTATTATATACGTGAAAAGGGGCTTTTTTGCCAAAAAAACGTTTTTTCTTAATTTTTTATTTTATATTTTTTGTTTATTTGTATGGTGTTTGTTTTCAGTCTAACGGTTGTATTTCAAGATTAATGTAGAAACAACTTATATATGCGCTAAATGTAGTGTGTAGGTTGAGCTTATCGACACTACAGCTATATGATAGCACGAGTATGTTAAACGTATGAAATGCCCCTACTGCAACTCAGAAAACTCCAAAACCTTGGAAACGCGCGATTCGACAGAGAACACCACGCGCAGACGCAGAGAATGCATTAACTGTGGAAAACGCTATACAACCTACGAGTATGTGGAAACCGTGGAGCTTATGGTGAGAAAAAAAGACGGCAAGCTTGAACGCTTCGATGTTAACAAGATAATCCGTGGCTTGCAGAAAGCATGCGAGAAAAGACCGGTAACTATGAGCCAAATCAACGAGCTGGCAGGTCAAGTCAGGCAAGATCTTATGCTTAAAGACGCTGAAGAAGTTGCATCTCAAGAAATCGGGGATTTAGTCATGAAATACCTGAAAAATGTTGATCGAATAGCGTACATTCGGTTTGCTTCAGTTTACAAGAAGTTTGAAGAGCCTGAAGATTTCAGGCGGTTACTTCTTGAGGTGAAAAAATGAAGTTTGTATTGAAACGGGATAGTAAATTAGAATCTTTCGATCAAGAACGTATAACTAACGCTATTTGGAAAGCCGCTAAAGCAGTAGGCGGAAGAGACAAAGCGCTGGCGAAACGCTTAAGCGACGAAGTAGTGGCTGAACTGCAAAAGACTTATGGCGACGATGGAGTGCCCACAGTAGAGGGCATTCAAGATGTCGTTGAAAAACGCTTAATTGAAAACGGGCATGCGCAGACGGCGAAAGCGTACATTCTTTATAGAAAACAGCATACTGACATGCGTGAGTTAGCTGCACTGTTGAGCTCCTCAGACATGGTAGATCAGTACCTTGAGGTTGAGGATTGGCGGGTTAAAGAGAACAGCAACATGAGCTATTCCTTGCAGGGATTGAATAATTACTTGTCATCCACTGTGATAGCCAAGTACTGGATATCAAGGATTTATCCCTCAAATATTTCTGATGCTCACTTTTCAGGCGACATGCACATTCATGATTTAGGCGTTTTGGGAGCTTATTGTGTCGGCTGGGACGTAAGCGAACTATTGCTTTCAGGGTTCGGTGGTGTATCGGGTAAAATTGAGAGTAAACCAGCAAAACATTTTCGTACAGCATTGGGTCAAGTTGTGAACTTTTTCTATACGTTGCAGGGTGAAGCTGCAGGGGCGCAGGCGTTTAGCAACTTTGATACTTACTTTGCCCCATTCATACGATATGATAACCTTACCCAGAGAGATGTTGAGCAGGCGCTACAGGAATTCTTCTTCAACATGAATGTTCCGACTCGTGTGGGTTTCCAGACGCCGTTTACCAATTTAACTTTAGATTTGACTGTTCCAGATTTTATGAAAAACGAGGCAGTTCTCTACAATGGAAGGGTAACTCAAGATACATACGGTGACATGACTAAGGAAATGGAAATGTTCAATTTAGCGTTCGCTGAAGTCATGCGTCAGGGGGACTCGAAGGGTCGAGTTTTCACTTTCCCAATTCCCACATACAATATAACTAAAGATTTCGATTGGGATTCGCCTGTAGCTCAAGCTATTTTCGAAGTAACTGCCAAGTATGGTGTGCCGTATTTCTCAAATTTTGTTAACAGTGACATGAAGCCTGAGGATGTACGTAGTATGTGCTGTCGCCTAAGAATAGACAACCGTGAATTACGTAAACGAGGCGGCGGGTTCTTCGGTGCCAATCCGTTAACAGGCAGCATAGGCGTTGTAACTTTGAACATTCCCAGAATTGGCTACTTATCTAAAGATGAGGACGAGTTCTTTGAGCGTTTAGAGGCCTTAATGGAAGTTGCAAAATCAAGTTTGGAAATCAAGCGTAAAGTGCTTGAAGCGTTCACAGATAATGGTTTGTACCCGTACTCACGACGTTATTTGCGTCATGTTAAAGAAGGCTATGACAAGTATTGGAAGAACCACTTTTCCACTATAGGTATAGTTGGCGTCAACGAGGCAATTATAAACCTTTTAGGGCAAGATATTGCATCGCGCGATGGACAAGCTTTTGCTGTTAAGATGTTGACTTTTATGCGTAATCGCTTGGCAGATTTCCAAGAGGAAACCGACAGTATCTACAACCTTGAGGCAACGCCTGCCGAAGGTACGTCTTATAGGCTTGCTCGTATAGATAAACGTCGGTACAAAGACATTCTAGTAGCTAACCAAAAGCAAGTGACTGCGGATCACGCGGAACCGTTCTACACAAACTCTTCTCAGCTACCTGTTGATTTCGCGGGCGACCTGTTCGAAGCGCTGGAGCATCAGGAAACATTGCAAACGCTCTACACCGGAGGAACCGTGTTCCATATTTTCCTTGGCGAGAGGCTTAACTCTTGGAAATCTGCTGCTGAATTAATCAAGAAAGTAGCTTGGAACTCACACTTGCCATACTTCACGTTAACGCCCACATTCAGCGTTTGCCCAACTCACGGCTATACAAGCGGGGAACACAAGCTTTGTCCCATCTGCGGCGCAAACAGCGAAGTCTACTCACGAGTAGTCGGTTATCTAAGACCAGTTGATCAATGGAATGATGGGAAACAAGCGGAATTTGATATACGCAAAACTTTCGATCGATCAACTGTTTTGACTTCACTGCCCTTAACAACTTAGGGAGAATTAAATGAAGTTTAGTGGATTGCAAAAAACAAGTCTTGTCGATTTTCCTGATAAAGTAGCTAGTGTGCTGTTTACGCCGGGTTGTAACCTTCGTTGTCCCTTCTGCCATAACTGGCGCATAGCTGTAAATCCGCAGCCGCCGTTTTTGCAGGAAGCTGCTGCATTGGAAATTTTGGAGAGTCGCAAAAAATATGTGGACGCGGTAGTGGTGACCGGTGGGGAGCCTTGTATGCATAAGGAACTGCCGAGGTTTCTGGCTAAGCTTAAGGAACGCGGTTTTATGGTTAAGTTGGATACGAACGGCTTCTTTCCTGACGTGCTTGAGGAATGTCTTAGTAGCGTGGATTATGTGGCTATGGATGTGAAGACTTGCAAAGAGAAATACAAGTTGCTTGGCGCTAAAGACACGATTGGGTTTATGCGAACCATGGAGATTCTGAAGATGGGTAAGGTGCCCTATGAATTCAGGACAACCGTAGCGCCAGAAATCGTTACTGCGCAAGATGCCGAATGCATTGGTGAACTTGTGAAAGGCTCCAAAGTTCATGCGCTCCAACAATTCATTCCGCAAGATACGCTGGATAAAAGATTCCAAGCTCTCAGACCTTACTCGCCAGAAACAATCAACGAGTTCGCAGAAATAATACGTAAATATACAGAAAACGTTTTTCTACGAATCTAAAACTTGTGTTTTCTTGATCCTCACAGCTATTAGATAAAATCTTTCTTGAGTGTATCTAGTTGGCGTCTTTTTTAGCCGAGACTATTTATGGTTAGGTTTTGTCGCTGTTCTTTAGACATTGCATTTTATGTTTTTGTAAATTTGCTGAAAAAAATGTTGCTTTTCTGAAAAGCTTTTTTCAGATTACTTTTTTGGTTTTGGGTTTGAATCGGTTGTAGGTTGAGTATTAAAATGTCCTAGAGTGTCCTAGAGTGTCCTAGAGTGTCCTAGAGTGTCCTGGAAAGTCCCTATGGTGTCCTAGAGTGTCCTAGAATGTCCCAGAATGTCCTAGGAAATCCGAAAAAGTTCTTAAGAAGTCCTAGAAAGTTCCTAAAACAGGGTGAGTTGATTATTGGGTCAATAAGGTTCAATATCGAATCACGACGCGGGGAGCTGAATTGGGCTGAATAGACTTTCTTTCTTGTTTTATTTTGAAGTGTAGCTATTCTAAAGTTAACTTTCGAGTTGTTTATTGAGGAGGCTGTTGCTTTTTTGTTTGTTCAGAGTTCTCGTTTGAAGTGCTGTTCTAGGAGTCTTCTTGTTCCTCTGCGGATGATTTCGGATAGGGTTGCGGGTGTGATTCCTATTTTGGCGGCGAGTTCGGTCATGTCGATTTTTCTTGGGTAATCGAAAAAGCCGCTTTTTAGTGCAAGCCAGAAAATTCTTTCTTGGTTTTCGGTTAGAATTCCTATTTGTTGTTCAAATTTGCCTATTTTGCGGACATTGATGTTGTGGCTGGTTTTTTCTAAGTCGGTTATTATGCCTTGATAGGCTTCGAAGGTCGGTACCATGAAACTGTAGGTTATTAGGTTTTCTTGTATGCTTTTCCCTGAAACTAGAAATGCGTCGTGTAATAGGATGGTGTTGCAGACTTCGCAGCCTTCGCTTTCTAGCCAAACAGAAGATTTTCCTTCAACATAACCTTTAGCTGCAAGCTCTTTTGGGACGTTTCGAGCTTGGTCCTCGCCGACATCCATTAAGTGTCTAACTGACCCGCTGGTTGAGCTTCTAACATCAACCACCTTCAAATGTTTAAACCCGAGAGAAGCTAGCTTCTTAACCATTTTGCAATGTTTATTTTCCACTTCAATAACAACGTGATAGGGTTCACGCCAAGTATCTGCCAAATCGAATCAGCCTTTGCAGTGTAATTATGAAAATAGGACTCTGTTAAAGCGTTCGGCGAAGAAACTTGACTATTTGTTTGCTTACTTTAAGATGCTTGGTGAGGTGGCAGCTTAGGGTTGGTCTGTGCTTTTTTCCTTTCTTTTTAGGTTTTTCTTATGGCTTCTTTATTGGGTTCTCCTCTGATTTTGTGTCTTGTTATCGGTGCTTTATTTTGTTGTCAATCTCTTCAATAAAGTGTTAGTTTTGGCGCTTTTTGTTCTTTTTGTTTTGGGTTGGTTTTTTGTTGTGGGGCTTGTGTTGTTTGCGGGTTGCTTCTCTACGCGTTTGTTTGCGTTGTTCTGCGTGTTTTTGCGTTGGTTTGCGTTTGTTCGCGTTTCTTTGCGTTTATAATTGTTAAGTATAAGTGTTAAGAGTAAAGCATGAATCTGTACGTCCTCAACTGAGCAGTTTCCCTTTATAGCGCTGCTTCAAAGTTTTGTAAAGTGCAAATTCCTAAGTTTTTTTGATGATCGTTCAAAATGGAAAGTTGTCAGTGTTGAGGTAATTGCGAATTCTTCAGTTAGACGTAAGTGCTGGCGATTTTTCTACACAAAATGACCAGAGAAGGTCAAATACGGTTTCCGAGGTTGGTGCTTTACGTTTTTATAATGACAGAATCACAGTAAATATTATTAATGCTTCTCTAATTATCGCTATAATTAGAGGATAAAAAGACAATACCAGAAGCTATGTTATTTTATTTTTGTGCTATAATTTATTTTGGTTTATGGCGAGCTTCTTATGGGCGATAAAGCTAAAGTCAAACTAAAACCGCAACTCGGGCTGTTCGATGCGGTTGCTACTGGCCTTGCTGCCATCTTAGGTGCGGGTATCTTTGCCTTTATTGCGCCTGCCGCAGCCATTGCTGGGCCTGCGCTAATTATATCTCTTATGATTGCTGCTTTTGTTGCTTTCTGTAATGCCTTCTCGTCGGCTCAGTTGGCAGCAGTCTTTCCGCGTTCAGGTGGAACCTACGAATTTGGCAATAAGATACTTGGTCCATGGTGGGGCTATGCTGCAGGCTGGATGTTCTTGACTGCAAATAATGTGGGTCCTGGAGTGATAGCTTTGGCTTTTGGCAGCTATCTGAGCCTTTTGTTTGCTGCGGTCCCTATGCGATATGCCGCAGTTGCAATAGCATTGCTAATGACAATGATAAATGCTGCTGGGATACGGCGTTCCACGCGTATTATTGACATTATCGTCATTTTATCATTGCTCTCGTTGCTTGCATTTATTGTACTTGGCATTCCTGGGGTAAAGACCTCAAATTTTACACCTTTTGCACCTAGCGGGATTGCTGGGATCTTGCAGGCAACAGGGCTGCTATTTTTTGCATATACTGGGTACAGCCAAATTGCTACTCTCGTAGAAGAGGTAAAGAATCCTAAACGTACAATTCCCTTGGCTACTACAATCGCACTTGGGACCGCCACGTTGTTAACGTGTTTGTTGCTGTAACTGCGATCGGTGTCTTGGGGACACACGGGGTGTCGAGCTCTTCTTCGCCGTTGGCTTCAACTCTCGTGTTCTTAGGCATTGGTTTTGGAGCGGTGATGATAGCTGTAGGTGCTCTTCTTACAACTTTCAATGAGGGTCTCTCTGATCTTCTTGGCGTATCTCGTGTGGCTTTTGCAATGGGGCGGGAGGGTGATCTGCCGAAAGGCCTGGCTGTCTAGGGAGCAGGGAACAACCCGTGGCGAAGTGTGTTTGTAGTCGGGGTGGTTTCAATCTTGGTAGCCGCTTTTGCTCCTTTCGGGATTGCGATTGAGGTTTCTAGTTTCGGAACTTTGTTGTATTACGCCGTCACTAATTTGTCTGCCCTCAGACTTGAGAAGCGGCAGCGCATGTTCCCCCGCTGGATGATGTTTGCCGGGTTAGTAGGTTGCTTGGGACTGGCCTTTGCCCTTGCAACACAAAGTATCATTGTCGGGCTGGTGATTCTTTTTGCTGGGTTAATTCTCCGTAGCCTGCGTCGCATGCTTAAAAACAAAAAGACAGTCATGAGCGCCTGAGGAATCAAAAGACAAGTTTTTCAAGCAGTTTTTCGTCAATGGAATCGGCGTGACCTTAACCTGATCAAAGAGTTTACGCGATTGTCGTTCTCTTATTTTCCTTAAGCAGTGTGCTTTTTCTGCGGCTGTATTTGATTTCAAAATCAAATGCGTTGTATTGGTACACCTTAGCCTTGGTGTTGGACGCTGTCGGCTCGTTTGGGCTTACTTTGCAGGTGCGTTTCAGTGATGTTGTGGTTTGGACGGGTAGGCTTGGCGTTTACGTTGCGACCGTTTACTTTTTAATTGCTTTCTTGAGTTCGAGAAAAGACAATAATGAGGTTTAAGAAATTTCTTATCGAATTTACGTTTAGCCGAATATGCTTTTTTTATGTTGCAGATTCGAAATCCTTAAGCGTGTGATGGTTGAAGCTTAGGTATGGCAAGTGACGTTTTGGCTAAGGCATGGGCAAAGGTTCTCGGCGTAGATCGGAAACAGTTTGACATGTTTTTTGATAAAATGCTTGACGGCTTTTCTTATCACAAAATTGTTGTTAACAAAGAGGGGAAGCCTGTTGATTATGTCTTTCTTGAGGTTAATCATGCCTTTGAAAAAATGACGGGACTCAAGCGAGAGCAAATCATAGGCAAGAGAGCAACAGTGGCTATTCCGGGTATCGAGAAAGATCCTGCAGATTTGATAAACATTTATGGTCGTGTTGCTTTAACGGGAGATCCAGTCCAGTTTGAGAACTATTCCGAGCAGTTAGATAAGTGGTTTAAGGTAGCGGCTTATTGTCCAGAAAAAGGCTACTTCGTCGCTCTTCTTGAGGACATAACTGGACGCAAAAACTCTGATCAGGAGCTTTGGCAGGCGAAGAACGATTGGGAACGCACATTTGATAGCGTCCCGGACCTTATCGCTATCCTCGATAACAAACACAAGATCGTGCGTGCCAACAAAGCCATGGTTCAGCAGCTAGGAGTAACCTCTGAACAAGCCATCGGACTGAATTGCTATACCTGTGTGCACGGAGCCACAGCGCCGCCAGAATTCTGCCCCCACTCCAAATCCATAAAAGACGGCAAAGAGCACATCGCAGAGGTTCATGAGCCACGTCTCGGAGGCGACTTCCTTGTAAGCACTACGCCGCTGTTAAACGAAAAAGGATGCATGGTCGGCTCCGTGCATGTAGCGAGAAACATTACTCAGCGCAAGAAAGCTGAAAACGCATTAAAGAAGAGTGAGGAAGAATTAAGTTCTCTTTTTGCTAACATGATTGATGGCTTTGCTTATTGCCAAATGATACTTGACGAGACAGGAAAGCCTACCGACTTTGTTTATCTTCAAATTAACGATGCGTTTGAAAAAATCACGGGTCTAAAGAAAGACTTGGTTGTTGGAAAGAAAGTTACAGAGGCAATACCAGGGATTAAAGAAGCTAATCCTGAGCTTTTTGAAATTTACGGAAGAGTCGCTCTCACGGGTCAAAGAGAAAAGTTCGAAGTGTTCTTTAAACCTCTAAGCATGTGGCTATCTATTTCTGTTTATTGTCCACGAAAAGGCTATTTTGCAGCTGTATTTGAGGACATTAGTGAGCGCAAGCAAGCTGAAGAGGCACTGCGGGAAAGTGAGCAGCGGTGGGAAACTACCTTGGCAAGCATCGGAGACGCCGTTATTGCTACTGATATGTATGGCAGAATCATGTTTATGAACGGTGTGGCTGAAGACCTGACTGGTTGGGCATTGAGTGAGGCTTCGCAGAAGCCGGTGAAAGAAGTATTCAATATAGTCAATGAGCAGACTCGTTTGGGGGTTGAAAACCCAATAGCTAAGGTTCTCGCAGAAGGCATGGTTGTTGGTTTAGCTAACCACACTGTCTTGATTAAGAGGGACGGGACAGATGTTGCCATTGACGACAGCGGAGCGCCCATTAGAGATAAAGAGGGCAAAATCTCAGGCGTCGTCCTTGTGTTCCGCGATATCACTGAACGCAAGAAGCAAGAGCGCGAAATTGAAAGCTTAGCAAAGTTTCCTTCTGAGAATCCTAATCCGATATTTCGTGTAGACAGAAAAGGCATAATTCTCTATAGCAACCAAGCTGGAGTCTCTTTGTTGACTGTGTGGAATAGCAAGGTTGGCGAACGAGCACCTGAACACTTAACTCAGGCTGTTACCGACGCCTTAGCATCCAATAAGAGAATTGAACTTGAAGACACATATGCAGCAAAGACATTTTTGCTCTTGTTTGCCCCTATCATCTCGGAAGGATACGTAAATATTTACGCAACTGACATCACTGAACGCAAGAAAGCGGAGGAAGCTGTAACAAGGCAGGCTGAGCTTATCGATCTTAGTCCCGATGCTATAATTGTCAGGAATCTTAGCGGCATCATTTCTTTTTGGAGTAGGGGCGCAGAGAAATTGTACGGTTGGACAAAAGACGAAGTCATTGGACAAGACCTCAACACGCTGTTAAAGTCGGAATTTCGACAACCAATTAAAGAGATTCTACACAAGCTTGACTTGGATGGAAAATGGTCAGGTGAAACCGTTCACACCAGCAAAGATGGAAACAAAGTGATTGTGCAGAGTTATTGGTTGGGGAAAATTGGCGCAGACGGCCAAATAGTGGAAATGTTGGAGTCAAATGTGGATATTACAGAACGAATACGGACGCAGACTAAGCTTGAAGAGTCCGCTGTCCTGGTTGAAGAATACGCTAATCAAATGGAGGAGCTTGCTAATCGACGAGCTGCACAGTTGAAGGACGCTGAGCGCTTAGCTGCCATTGGCGCTACTGCAGGTATGGTAGGACATGATATTCGTAACCCGTTGCAGGCTATCACTGGCGATGTCTACTTAGCCAAAACAGAATTGGCCTCGACTCCTGAAAGCGATGAAAAAAAGAATGCGTTAGAAAGCTTACAAGAAATTGAAAAGAACACTGATTACATTAACAAGATTGTGGCGGACCTGCAAGACTTTGCCAGACCGCTTCACCCTCACGCAGAAGAAACCGACCTAAAACGTATAATTGATGAGTTGTTGAAAAAGAATGGTTTGCCAGAGAATGTCAAGGCAAGCATTAAAGTGGAAAGCGCGGCTAGGAAAGTTGTGGCTGACTCATCGTACATAAATCGCATTATGTACAATTTGATGACTAATGCGGTTCAAGCCATGCCTAGAGGCGGAAAATTAACCATACACGCCTACAAAGAAGCAAACGACGTCGTCATAACGGTAAAAGATACTGGCGTTGGCATTGCTGAAGGTGTAAAAAGCAAATTGTTTACGCCAATGTTTACGACTAAATCTAAAGGTCAAGGATTTGGTTTAGCTGTTATAAAGCGCATGACTGAAGCTTTAGGCGGAAAAGTAACCTTTGAGAGCCAAGAAGGCAAAGGAACTGCATTCATCATACGTTTGCCTCCCCACCAAAGAGCTAAAAGGTAAATAGTTCTTCAATCAACTTAGTTTTCTAATTCCTCGCTGGGTAAAAAACAAGGATGAAACTTCTTATTGCCTATTTGATAACGAGTTGCTAAGCTAGCGTTTTCCGCAAGTAGCACTAAACGAAGTTACAGCCTAAGCGTTCGAGTTCTGGCTTAGCTCGTTTAGCACTCGCAGGCGCTTAGTTATATTGGGATGAGTCGACAAGGCCTCCATCAACTTATCTGCCGAGGTTAGTTTCCTCGAGAGGATTTCCTGAACCATGTTTGAAGCGTCTATATTTGCTGTCGCAGAGTTGCTGCTTGCCCTGTCTGGATCAGCGATAAACAGCGCCTTGAAAGCGTTAATGCTTTGTTGCTGCCCTCGGCGTTGAGGCCTATTGATTTGTTTTGAAGCGTTAACTATTTTCGCTAGACCTGTGGAGAGTTTCGTCGCGCCATTATCCACCACGGATACACTGTTTCTGTCAGCATAATACTCACGTATCCTGCTCAAGTACAAGGTGAACAGGTTGAGAACCCACGAAAACGCCATAAACCCTATACCGATGATCGCACCGTTACCGCCCTGTTTCTTGACCCCCGAAGTCATGGATGAAAACATGAATGAGTACCCAATGTACATGAAAAGAGCAGGTAAGAAGGAAACGGCCATCATAACTTGCACGTCTTTATGCCTCAGGTGCCCGAGTTCATGACCTAAGACTGCTTCCACTTCGCCCGTGTTCAACGTTGTCAGTAATCCTTGGGTTACTGCGACGCGACTGCCAGAAAGCGGCGAACCGTAAGCAAAAGCGTTTGGAAGAGGGATCTGTGCAAGCATGAGCTGTGGTTTGGTGATTCCGCATTTTTGGCTCAGGTTGTTAACGATTTGGTGAAGCTCAGGATTCTCGCTTTCTGCAATCTTCCGAACCTTATATATTGCACCAACCAAATATGGCGCAACCAGCCATTGAACAATGTTAATAGCCACCACAATAACGCCTAAAGTCACAATATCAAAGATGCCCAAATACATCAGAACTACAGTAAACACTAGCGTGGACAAACCAATGATTACGGCAAGAGTTGCCGCCATTGAAAGTCGAAGTTCCCATAATCCCATGATTATTCAACCATTGGCATGCGTAAAAGCAGCTTATATTCTTTGTTGCGTGCGGAACTTTATTTGCATATATGGATAGACGATCTAACGATTCAAATATCAAGTTTCATTTAAAGCCCTTTCACTCATAACTATCCACAACACGGACCTTTTATTCTGGAAAAAGCCTTTATCCGCCATTTGCAAGCGCTGAAGCCAAACGCTGCAGTTAGTCCTCGCCCGCCCGCTTGTTTAGGATGCTTCTCAAATTAGCGCATTTTATTTCGCAAAAAGCTAAAAAACTCCTCCGTCTGCTTACCTGTTTTGATGAAGCAAGATGGAGACCAACAATTCTTCGACTAGCCGCGGTCGGTTCGAAGCGTCAGTTAACATTTTTGTAGATCGCTCTCAGAAAGAACACGTGTTAGATGCCCTTTCAAAACTCGAAAATATTGAAGAGATTTATGCCGTGGCGGGTGAATTTGACATTGTTTCAATAGTTTCAGCTTCCTGCTTGGAAGAATTCCGTGATGTCTTGCAGAAGAAAATTATGAAGATCACAGGCGTCAAAAGCACCATAACATCCATCGTTCTCAAAGCTCACAAGCGACCCAAATCAGCCTTAAACGGTGTCTAAATGCGTTAAAAGCTGCTCAACGCGCGCCCGCGCCAGGAATAGCTTAAATTGGCGCGCATTAAAAAGAAGCGGGTACATTAAAAAAGCGCACTAAATGAACTTGAGGGCTGGCTTAGTCTGCGTTGTAAGGTTCTTGTCTTAAACGTTTGACGGCTATTACTGCGTAGATTGAAATAATTTCGGGGACTGTTATACCAACGGCGAGCAAAAGCCCAAATGAATTTGCTATCGGCCTTGAAGGTACTACAAATTGTATTGTCACTTGGTGTGTGCTGAAGTGGGTTGTGTACCATACGTAGTAGTTGTTGCTGTCTTGTGTGTAGCCTTGGTTTTGAGCTGGTTGGTTGTCGATGTATATTGTTGGCGTCGTTCCGTATGGTATTGAGATTTTTGGGATGGTTATGTTGCTGAAGCCTGTGGTGCCGCTTTCGCCTGTTACAATGAAAGACATAGTTGTTGATGCGGCAGACTGGTTTGTTTCCATTGTGACGTTGGACATCTGAGAGCCGGTTACGTTTCCGCTGATTGAAAGATCAACCATCGCTCCACTATCCGTCGTCGCTGCTACAGTTGTTTCTGAGGGACTTGGAGTAGGCGATAGCGTATTTGTCGGAGTTGGAACAGCTGTAGGCAAAGGAGTTGGAGTGGGCGTCAATGTTGGAGTTGTTGTTGGGGTTGAGGTTGGAGTTGGTGTTGGGGTAGGTGTTGGTGTTGGGGTTGCCGTGGGTGTCGGTGTTGGAGTTGGTGTTGGGGTAGGTGTTGGTGTTGGGGTTGCCGTGGGTGTCGGTGTTGGAGTTGGTGTTGGGATAGGTGTTGGCGTTGGAGTTGAGGTTG
>JBEKFM010000009.1:0-65906 GCA_050013315.1 Bathyarchaeia archaeon | reverse complement strand
TTGGGGTGTTAAGCCTTCTTTACCAACCCAAATGGTAGGATTCTCGTCTTTCAACACGTGTCTAACATGGCGCTTCATTCGAGTAGTTATTTTGCTCAAGTTCCTTATGCTCCTTTTTATTTCTTAACAACATACGAGTTTGATTGCCGCAGTTTAAACATGTTACTACGATATGAGGCTCCCTTTTCTGCTTTAGCCTAACACGACAATTATAACCCTGCAAAAGCAACGCATCACAGTTTTTGCAGGTTTCACGCTTAAACTCATTTGGCAAACGAACTTTGGCTGCCATAGCTATTTTCTTAGCGGACTTAACATACCCCTTGGCTAATTGAGGATTTGTCCTACAAACCTTCTTTGCCTGCACAAACAGTATTTGAATACGCTGCCTCGCTATCTGCTTAACACCAGTCGATCTCATACATCCATCCCAAAACAACCAAAAGATAAAGAGACTTAAAAATAAACACTTGCGTTCAAATTAACGTGTTTTCTGTAGAAGCTTGCTATGTCTCTAATTTTTCTTGATAGTGCTTTAGAGTTGTAAATTGATATTCTAAGTCATAAGTTCTCTCTAAATTCGTCTTTTTTTCGGATTTAGTTTGTATAAAGAATTCTCGCCTTCGCCTCGTAGTGACACTTAATGACGCGAATTGACTTTTCCGAACTCTTTTACATTTTGCTGCACTTTTTTGAAGCTTTAAAGCATTGCCGTAAAGGTAGCCTTTTCATTTAAGGCATACAGATCCTTGCTCTTAACACTCATATTAAACGTTTAGAGACACGAGTCAAAAATAGTCGCAACCAGTCACAAGTAGTCGTAGACAGTCACTTATAGTCGCAACTAGTCAAAACAAGTCATAAAGAGTCGCAACCTGCAAACAATCAAAGCCCTAAACCAAAAAACCAACCTAAAACAACCCCAACAAAAAAAGCAAAAACAAAAACCAAAAAAATAGAATACCACAAGATCAACTTATGGATAATGCACCATCATAAAAATTAGCGAGGGCGCTGTGAAAGCTCAAACTTCAACCGTTTCAACGCTTCACCAATTTCAAGGGGCTTGCTGAGTAACGTTTGCTGAGCCTTTGATGTATCAAGCGATGAGTCCATGGGCCGTTTTGCAGGCCACTTAAACTGTGAAGACAAAGCATGGTCAATCAGGTTCTTATTCAAGCCAAAAGCCTCGGCGATTGATTCAGCAAACTGGAGCCTGCTAACCCGTGTGGCACCACAAAGATGAAACGTTCCAGTTAATCTGCGTTCAACAACTTCTAAAGTCATTTCAGCCAAGTTAGTGTTCAACGTTGGCGTATTCCACTGGTCAGTTACAATCTTAACCCGTTCACCCTTTCTGAGGGTTTCAATTAGCCAGAGAGCAAAATTGACTTTTCCAGCTGCAGGGGTTGAACCATAAATAACGCTCGGTCGTGCAATAAAGTATTCTGTTTGAGTTTTTACTAATTCTTCTGCCTTAAGTTTAGTTAATCCGTAATAATTAATGGGGTCAGGCGTATCTGACTCTGTGTATCTACCTTTTTCACCGTTGAAAACATAATCTGTGGAAATATAAATTATGAATGAACCAGCAGTATTAGCTGCTTCCACAATATTTTTTGTGCCTTCAACATTTATTTTCCAAGCAAGCTCCTTATTTAACTCACACTTATCCACATCGGTTAGGGTTGCAGCGTGAACCACAACATCGGGCTTAACACGCTTAAACGCCTCATTAACCAACTCCTTATTTGAAACGTCAAATTTAACAAAGTTCCCACAAACCGGCAACTCCTGGACATCACAGGAATAAACCTCAAAATTTCTTGCCAACGCAGCCTCGGCCAGCCTGGAGCCATAAAGACCACTGGCACCAGTGATTAAAAGTTTCAGTGAAAACCACCTAACTTCCAAGGCGTCGGATGAAGAATCACATCCGTAGCAAACGGCGTCCACCAATGCTCATTTTCAAGATACCACCGAACAGTCGACTCCAAAGATTCCTCAAAACCACACTTCGGCTGCCAACCAAGCATGGATCTTATTTTTGAAGAATCCAAACTATATCTTGTATCATGACCGGGGCGATCTTCCACAAAAGTAATCAAATTCTCAGGCTTGTGCAGCAAAGCAATAATTTTTTTAGCAATCTCAATGTTAGGAATTTCATTCCCAGCTGAAACATTGTATATTTCTCCAGCATTCCCTTTCTCGAGAACCCCGGCAATTGCCTCACAGTGATCTTTAACGTAAATCCAATCACGAATGTTTTGCCCAGACCCATAAATCGGTATTGGAAGATCCCTAAGCGCACGGATGATGGTTTTAGGAATCAGCTTCTCCGGAAGTTGATAAGGACCAAAATTATTCGTACAACGCGTGATAGACACGTTCAAACCATAAGTTTTATGGTAAGACAACACAAACATGTCAGCAGCCGCTTTAGAAGCCGAGTAGGGATTAGACGGCTTAGGCAGATCATTCTCCGTAAATGAGCCTTCAAGCGCTTCGCCGTAAACCTCGTCAGTAGACACCTGCAAAAGCTTAGCTTTATGATTATGCCTTCGTATGGCCTCTAAAATAGTAAAAGTACCAACCGTATTATTCTGCAAAAACACGTAGGGATCAGCAATGCTCCTGTCCACATGAGTCTCCGCAGCAATATTCACAACAGCATCCACTTGATGGATTAGCCTGTTCACAAGCTGAGGATTACAAATGTCACCCTTAATGAAAGTGTACCTTTTGTCATTTTCAATGTCATGAAGATTAGCTGGGTTAGCGCCTATACCCATTTTGTCCACATTTATCAATTCGCAATCGGGATACTTTGCAAGCATGTACTTGCAAAAGTTGCTTCCGATAAAACCTAAACCACCTGTAACTAATACTTTCATAATTCATCACTTATGAGGCGGATAATTCCAATCCCAGGGTTTACCAACACGCGAACCATCCTTTTTGCCATTGACAATTTTAGGTATAAGTGTTTGGTCATTCCAAGGTCTGCGTTCTTCATCAGGATTAGCAGGATCATACATGTTAGTGGTGAAGTATAACAGCATGGCTGGTTCATTACCAAGGGCTTTAAAGCCATGCCAATAATGACCGGGGATACGTACCACTTGAAGGTCTAAAGAGCCGGAGATAACCTCATTAATTTCTTCTGTCGTCTCATCAAACGCACAGATTTTTATTAATCCTTTCAGAGCCAAAAAATAATCCGTTTGTCCTTTAAGGTGCCTATGCCACGCACGAATAATATTAGGATACGTAAATGAAAAATTCGCTTGAGCAATTACGTCTTCTGCGAATAAATCTTTCCAATCCTTACGCATAACTTCAGTAAAGAAGCCTCTCTCATCTGGAAACCGATTTATTGACTTAATTCTTATCCCTTTCAACATGATCATTCCTTGTCCTACAAAATATATACCCTAAAAATATTTATAATAGTTGTCATGTTCTCGGGGCTAAACTTCCACTTCCGAGTAATCACCCACATGCAACTTGATAGTTCTGTTTCTTTGGTTTCTAGTCACCTTAGCATTTTTGCCAATTAAGCTTTCCTCTAACCGCTCCACATCTTTAATGGTAACGTTTTCTTGTATAACACAGTATTCAATGTTAGAATTAATGATTTCCGAACCAGCTCCAACGCTTGTGTAAGGTCCTATGAAAGATTTTTCAATCAACACATTTTTTCCAATTATGCATGGCCCTCTAACGGTGCTATTTACTATTTTTGAGTCAAGCTCCACCTTAACCCTGCCGTCTATAATGCTGTTTATTGCTGTTCCTTTAATGTCACGCTTTATATACTCATCAAGTATTTTTGCGTTAGCTGATAAAATATCGTCTTTTTTGCCTGTGTCAAGCCACCAAGTTTTCAAGATTTCGGCTTTTGCGTTAAAACCCATGTTAATCATTTCTTGGACAGCATCAGTAATTTCCAACTCTCCCCGCGAAGATGGCTTTATCCTTTCAATTGCTTCATGAACTTTGTTGGAAAAGAGGTAAGTACCAATAATAGCAAGATTACCCATGGGCGTTTTAGGCTTTTCAACCAATTTGATAATATTGCCATTATCATCAAGTTGAGCTATGCCAAAACTCGACGGGTTCTCAACCTCTTTTAGTATAATAAGCGCATCAAGACGCTCACTCTTAAATTTTTTAACAACCGAGTTCAAACCTTGACCAGTAACGTTATCTCCTAAGCACATTACAAAAGAATCTTGTCCTAAAAATCGTCTGGCCGTCTTAACCGCATGTGCTAAGCCAAGCGGTTCCTGGGGAATGTAAGTGACAGCAAGATTCCAGGCTAAACCATCGCCAACATAATCCTTGACAAACTGCCCCGTCTCCGGCGCGGTAATGATGCCCACCTTTTTTATGCTGGTAGCCGCCACCTGGTCAAGAACATATCCCAGTACCGGCTTGTTAGCTACTGGAATAAGCTGTTTTGCACAAGTGAAAGTTAGAGGCCTAAGCCTAGTTCCTTTACCGCCGCTGAGAACAAGTGCTTTCATATCAATCCCTAATTTATTACGTACCGGTTTTTATTATGATTTGCTGTTATCGCCTAAATAAGTTACATTAAATTTCATTTGTAGTTGTAATTATACAACCACAAAATTCTATTAACTATTGAAAAGAAATAATAGGTTAGAGACCACTCTCTCCAAAGGGGAAAAACTAATTGAAAACACTGGTTTTACCTTTTTTTAGTCTTCAAGAAAAAAAATGCAAATTCAACCATTTATGCAACCTCTACTCAAACTCAAGCTACACTTGCACACATGTTGGAGGAGGATACTGCGGTAAATACAGAGCACTGACCCAAACAACAAAAAACAAGATCACCATGAAAGTAAACAGAAACTTGACCCAAGACACTATCGTACAATAAGAATTTCTTTAACCTACCTATAATTTGACGCTGTAAACCGTTGCGGCTTAAACCCTTACCGCCGTTACCTCTAATTTAATTTATATTATGTCTTAAGTGTGCAGAAGCGTCATTAATTTCTCAATAAGATTAAGCAGGAAGCGCAACGGTTTACGAAGAGGACCAAGTGCATTAATAATTTCCCGAAGATTACTTACATCAGCCCTGTTAACGGTTCGAGTAACCACCACGACAAAAACTAAAACAACCACGAAAACTATTACACCGATAAGTAATTGTATCGGACTGGAAAAGACCAAGTGAGAAATAAGAATATATGTTAAGACAGCCGTTACTATTGATGAAAACAGAATCTTGGCGGAAGAAAGCCAATCCACGGACACTTCAAAGTGTCTTTTGATAAAACGTAAACCTATGAATAAGCTGGGAAGACTCGCCGTTAACGTGGTAATAATTAAACCTATGACGCCAAACCGAGAAATTAAAACAAAACTCAAAGGAAAACCAATAGCTGCTTGGAGAATAGTTAGTTTTAGGTTATATGTTGTGTAACCTTGACCGTTTATCATGTTGCTCGCACTCAAATTTCCAAAAGCGGTATAAAGGTAAGTTACAGACAACAAAGCCAAATACAACGGCGCTTGAACGTACTTATCTGCAAATATAGTACCAATAGCAGGTTGCGCAAGAGCAATAACCATCGCAGTAACGGGCACAACAACAAGTGCAGCATACTTTATAGAATACTGAAAAACATTCTTCAAAAGCTCCTTATCTTTCTGAGGATCCAGCTTAGAGAACGCAGGAAATAGCATAGTTGTTACGGGAGTAGCAAAAAAAGTAATCAAAACCACAAAATTTAAGGCAACGTTATAATTGCCGATAATAGAGTTGTTAATGACATAAAATGCCAATATATAGCTGTAGAATATAGTTAAAAATCCTGTAAGAATATTACCTATCGACAACGGTAACCCATATTTGAACATGGTTTTAATATTGACCATTATTTCTAGTTTGCTGCGGGTTGGTTTAGGCAAAGATTTATACATAGTCCAAACTAAAAGCATACCGGTTAACCCTGCAAGCAAGCTGGCCACTGTGAAACCTGAAATTGCCCCCAGAGTGCCAAAACCTAAGACTACAAGTGTAACTATCAGACCAGTTTTTATTATAGACTGAATTATAAGCATGAAGCTGTAGAGATGCATTTTCTCCATCCCAGTGAAAGCCGCAATTGCTGCATTAACCAGCGCTCCAGCCAAGATGAAAAAGGAACCGATTTGAATCAGTGGAGCTATTGCGGGTCGATTAAGGCTCAAAGCTAAAAAGTGCGAGAGAACAAAAGAAAGAATAGAAAGTAATAAACCTAAAACAATCTCGAACAATACGCCCGAAACAAAAATGCTCCTTATTTTAGCTACATTGTTTTCGCTGTTGTATTGTGCAGAGTATTTTACCATTGCAGTGTTGATTCCCCAATCTCGAAATGTGGAAATTAGAGTTGGGGCAGTAAGAGCAATTGCGTATAAACCGTAGTTATTTGGACCTAGAAGTCGGGCAATAATTATTGTACCTACAGCTGAAATGACAGTAGAAGCAACTAAACCCCATAGGAGGTTAAAGCCGCCTTTAGCGGAAACTCTTGCCATCTCTGTAGCCTTGGTCATATTCTTTTCCCATGTTTGCTGTTGACTTGCAAGTTAACTGTTGTTGGTGAGGGGATGTTTATCGCTTTTGGTTTTGACGTATTGAAATTAACGATAGCTTTTGCAGTCGACTTGTTTTCAGTCTTATCGTATGTTTGAGGTCGTTGCCCCTTTTTGTTCTATGATGTCGGATGGTGCTTTGAAGGGGATGATTAAGGAAGTGTCGAAGAAGTTGATTTCTTGCAAACAATTATGAACACTAAAGGATGTGCGTTTTCGTTAGATTCTTTGGTTTCTCAGTAGTAAAACATTTCAAAGTAAAACCCGGGCACATTAAGAATACTAAAAAGCAATCAGAAAAAGGGTAAACGTGCAAATGTAGAAATAATAATCATGATTAACGTTTAATGGTAAGCATATGGCCCTTATGGTTGACCATCCTATGTACTCTTAGGTCTTCGGGATTAGAAAAATGGGCTGCGCATATTCTGCATTTGAACGACTCTCTAAACAGGTTTTTATAAGTTAACATCAAATCTCACTTTCTAACTATTGACTTTGCAAAAAATTGCTTCTCACAAGTCTTAATTAAAGACCGCTTCGCTGCTTATAAAGCAATGATTATTATTCGAAAATAGTCATGTGCATTGCATTCAGGATTTGTTTTTTTCTAATCAAACAAACTGAATTAAGCTCTAAGACCTGCCAAGGAAAGTTAAGGATTTATTAACTTTAGATCCTGACATTTCATTAAATAAACTCGAATACATGAAAGGTTTGTTAACAAGTTTATAGGCATACTCAAATAGTAATGTTTCATAATAAATCCTTAAACAGCATATATACTTCTGGAAGAAAATCGGGAAGGACTACATCAATGAAAAAAACGAAATTGAAAGCTAAAGGAAAAAGATATTACAAAAACACACACGGAAACTTGTATAGAATAAAACCTAATTTTAAGCTTAATAAAAAGATTCTGCTAAGGAAAAGGGAAAGAGCATTAAAGGCGCAAATTAACGGTTAATTTTTTTCCATTTTAGTTATGATTTGCTTATTGGTTGATGACGCACTTCTAAGTATGAAGCTTCCCTGTTCTTTGGGCAAAGACCTGCTGAGTGGCCGGCCCCTTTTCAAATATAACATGAAGGCAAATGTTGAATATGTTAACATGCGAGAAATATGAGATGAATAAGTATACTGCCAGTTTTTGGCTCGGTGCAGTTTTGAGTAAACCTGGACCAAAGCGCTTGAAAGAATTGAATACAAAAATTGCATATGCAAAGCAAGCCTTACTGCTGGAACCAATGTCTATTTAATATCTGGCAAAACCAGACTTAAGCTTTTGATTCAATCATTCCGTTTGGATGTTTCTCCATCCAGTTCAGGGCGAAAGCTTCAGCTTTAGGTTTTTTGGAGAACTCGGGCGAAATTTTTTTGTTTTCAGCGGTATTGGTCTGCTCTCCAGTAAATAGCATTACATGATAGTTTTCGCTGAATTCTTTTTTTGTTACGATCAGAGTTTGTCCTGTATTTTCGTTAATATATCCGCCTTGATTGCTTATTTTCTTCCATCCTTTAATGATCTTCAGTTTATTTCGCGTTCCAGTAACCTTTATGCAAGCTTTCATTGTTATTTACTAATTAAATAGGATTTATAGAGCATTATCTTCGTCGTGCCCAAGCCTGTTTTGGCTCAAAATTATTGTTATTACTTGTTTTTAGGGGTTGACTGGTTAAGTGTTTGGAAAAGCAAGTTTTGCAGTAAACTGGTTTGCCTGGAGTAGGCTTGAAGGGGACGATGGCTATTTGGTTGCACGAAGTGCATTTTGCTTCATAACTGTTTCGTTGAGACATTTTTTTCACCTCGTTTATTCTTTCATTGAAGAGAAATCAGTAACTTTGTATTTGGAAATCTTCCATTCTTTATAGGTTAAGCTTTTTCGCCTTTTTTCTTGTTATCCGTGAAGCTTTTCTTTCCTGCTTTCTTTCTTAACACACAATTTAGCCGTACAGAAGATTTGCATCTACGACAGTTTTTAACTAAACCTGCTCTTAACATGCACATTTTCATTTACCTCGATCATTTTTTGAAAAGAATCAGTTATACGGAAGGGTAAGCCCAAGAGGATAAAAGAAACTCTTCAATTATGATTGCTTCCGCCGTGCTTATAAAGGCATGTACAAAGAAATGTTTTTTTTGATATAATAAAAAGTATTTCTAAAATAAGTTTAATAAACCTAAAATAAATCATGGAAAAATGTTTTATGTCTTAGCTATGCTAATATAGTCCTCTAAATACTTTCATTTGTGACGGTTAGAATTCTTTAGAGGAAGAGTCAGATCGGCTGTTCGCACGTTTTTACTTTTTCTCCAGACGGTTCTGATTATTAGGTTTCGGCATAAGCCGGGAAAAAGTGGTGCATGGAAATGGGTAAAAGAAAAATTACAAATGAGGGCAACCTCGATAGTATGATCTTGCCTGCCTCGAATGACGTTTTAGGCATGGCCGTTAAGATGCTTGGGGCAGAAAGAATTATGGTTAAATGCCAAGACGGAAAAGAACGATTATGTCGAGTTCGCGGTAAACTCAAAAGACGTGTATGGATCAGGGAAGGAGATATCGTTTTGGTTTCACCTTGGGATTTTCAAAAGGAAACGAGAGGAGACATTTTCTGGCGTTACCGTAAAAATCAGTCTGATTGGCTTAGAGACCATAATTACCTTACAATGTAAACGAATGAGGTAGAAAAAATAATTCTAAAATGTTCAGAATGTGGAAATACCTTCAAAATGGATGGGCTGAAAAATGGTGAGGTAGTTACCTGTCCTATTTGTGAGGCTGACTATAAAGTCGTAGTTAATGATGGAAAAGTTCGGTTAGAAGAGTTTGTATACGAAACCGAAGACTTAGGCGAGTTATAAAAATAACGCTTATCACTGAACTGCAAATGCATGTTTGCTGTATTGAGCGGAAATTTATTCATATTTTTGAGAAAATAATCAGTTTGAAGTTGCATTTTAGCTTGCTAGTTCAACCAGTGTACCTATCGCTTGGCCTGGAACTCCGTGTACGAATCTTACTCGAACAATCCCGTTTCTGCCATGGGCGCCCATGATTTTTCCGACAAATTTATTGCTGCCACTTTTCCAGACTACTTTTTGCCCTATGAGTTTGCATGCTAAAGATGCTGAATTGACGGTTTCAAATTCGATAAGGCATTCTCTTGATGTTTGTGATTTTGGGCCGATTCTGTAATTAGTTATTCTTCCGCATATTTTTTGAGACAAAAGATTCACCGGTTAGCTTTCACTATTAAGGTTTACTAGCTTTTAAAGCTGTCCTATTTTGCTTGGAGAATGCCGCGATTTATTGGCGTACTATGCAACCCCTAGAAGACCATAATTTTAAGGTTTAGTAGTTTTGATTTCGTCGAGCACAAGAGTGAAAACTATCAGAAAAGCGAAAACGTTTTGGGTTTTTGGGGGTTTGTTTTGGGTTGCTTTATTGAATTTAAGCTTGAATCATTTGCAGGTAACGTCTAGATTTGTCGGAATTTGTCGGGAAAAGTCTGTAGAGGTTGTGAGGTTTAGGTTGACTTAAAAAGTGTGGAAAAACGTGACGTATCAAAACCAAATAATGAAAACTTGAACTTAAATTAACTTTCAAGACACTTCTATTATTACATTTTTTGTTATTCTTGTTCAAGCTGTTTGAGTTGCTTTCTCGTTAAGGGCTTGAATCGTCTGCAGGTTAAGTCCTAGAAAGTCCTAGAAAGGGTGAGGTTTAGGTTGCATTAACTTAAGGGTTAATTTCAAAATTACATTGATGAGGGCGACTCGTATGGGGTTCCAAAGATAGTTCGGTGGCGGTTCAGGATGGACCGGAACAAGTTTGAACGTTACCGTGAGCTTTGTCAACGTGTGGAGCGGCGATAAATTCTAGACAAGATGGGCAAATACGGATGCATAAACCTTCTAAAGGTCCAAGGCGAACTGTTGAAGAGAGCGGAGAGCAGGACCTAGCAGGTTATTTTCCGAGACCCAGAGCAGTAAATTGCATTTTTGTTTTGAAGGTTTCTGGGTTGTAGATTCTTCTGCCGTCGATAAGTATGGGTTGTTTCATGTTTTTTATGAAGTCATCAGGGGCGAGTTTTTTGAATTCATTCCATTCGGTTACGATTATGCAGCAGTCTGCGTTCTTTAGGCAGCTGATTGCTGAGGATGCGTATTGAATTTTGTTTTTGAAGATGGTTTTTGCGATGGGGATGGCGACTGGGTCGTAGGCGCTTACTAAAGCCCCTTCTTTTGTTAGTTGGTTTATTATGGGAATGGCGCGTGCTTCTCTCATGTCGTCTGTGTCTGCTTTGAATGCTAAGCCTAGAATTGCTATGCGTTTGCCTGAAAGGTTGCCGAGTTGTTCTTTGCAGAATTGGATTGCTTTTAGAGGTTGAGTTTTGTTTACGCCTTCAACAGCATCTAGTAGTTTTAGTGGGTAGCCGAGGTTTTTTGAGTATGCCATGAGGGCTTTTACGTCTTTGGGAAAACATGAACCGCCGTAGCCTAGTCCAGCGTTTAGGAATAGTGGACCGATTCTTTTGTCTAGTCCCATGGCGGTGGCTACGGTTTTTACGTCTGCGCCGGGGATTTTTTCGCATATGTTGGCGATGGTGTTGATGAAGCTGATTTTTGTGGCGAGTAAGGAGTTGCTGGCATACTTGATCAGTTCGGCTGTTGAGAGCGTGGTTCTGATTGTTGGGGGCGTATTTTTGGCGTAGAAGTCTTTGTATAGGTCTTCTAAGGTGTCACCAGATTTCTGGTCGTATTCGCCTATGACTATGCGGTCGGTGTGAATTGTGTCTTCGAAGGCGGAGCCTTGACGTAGGAATTCTGGGCTCATGCATAAACCAAAGTCTTGACCACATTTCTTTCTTGATTCTTTTTCAAGGATTGGTTTAACCAGATCTTGCGTTGTTCCCGGGACAACGGTGCTTTTTATTACCACCACATGGTATGTACTTTTGTTGTGGAGCGCCTTTCCCATGTCGCGTGAAGATGTTTCTATGAATTGTAGGTCTATGCTGCCGTCTGGTCTGCTGGGGGTTCCCACGGCGTTAAAGGTTAGGTCTGTTTCGAGAATGGCTTTTTCTGTTTGATCAATTAAACATTTTAGATAGCCGTTTTGGACGATTTTTTCAAGCAGATTTTGAAGGTTGGGTTCGTGAAATGGCGGGATTCCTTTGTTTATTTTGGCTGCTTTTTCGGCGTCATGAGTCGAAGCGATGACGTTGTAGCCTTTGCTGGCAAATCCAACGGCGGTGCACAAGCCTACGTAGCCTATGCCTAAAACAGATATGTCAGGTTTTTCCATGAGTTTGATTCCTCAATTTAGTGTAATGATTCGTTTTCAATCTTCGTTGAGTATATATTGGTTATGGTGGTCTGATTCATGGATTGCTTTTTCTGTTTGGTTATCTAAACATTTCAGAGTGCCTTTTTGGATGCTGTCTTTGAGTTTTTCTTGGTGCCCAGGCTCATGGAATTGGGGGATACCTTAGCTAATTTTTGCTGCTTTCTCCAGCATCAACGTCTGATGTGATGACGTTATAGCCTTGGCTTGCGAAGCCAACTGGAGTGCATAAGCCTACGTAGCCAGTACCTCTAACTGAGAATTTTGGTTGTTTTTCAAAGGTAAATCCTAAATTAAAGGTTAATTTAGATTATTTATCGTATTAAATATATATGAGTAAACATAGATCAGAAAGGCAAGTGTGCGTTTGATGATTCGTAAGGTTATAATTCCTGCTGCAGGTTTGGGTACACGTTTATTTCCAGCAACCAAGGAGCAGCCTAAGGAGATGCTTCCGATTTTCTCTAAAACAGTCCAGGGTGACATGTCTGTGAAGCCCGTGGTTCAGATAGTTTTTGAGCAACTCTACGATGCTGGTCTCCGAGAGTTCTGTTATGTTGTGGGTAGAGGGAAACGGGGCATAGAAGATCATTTTACTCCTGATACACACTGCATTGAAACACTTGAGGGCATGGGAAAGAACGGTCAAGCTTCAGACTTGGAAGATTTTTACGGGAAGCTTGAAACTTCGACGGCTATGTGGGTTAATCAGCCTGAACCCAAAGGGTTTGGAAGCGCGGTTTTGCTTGCTCAACCCTTTGTGCAGAACGAAAGTTGTCTAGTTCATGCCGGAGATAGCTGCATAATATCAAAAGATATGGATTACATAAAGAGGCTACTTGAAGCTTTTGAGCGGTTTGATGCAGATGCTGCATTTCTTGTTTTGGAGATTGATAATCCCAAGCAGTACGGAATAGTTGAAGGGGAGGAAGTTGAACCGGGAATAATAAGGGTAAAATCGGCAGTTGAAAAACCTGAAAAACCTAAGACCCACTGGGCAATTATGGCTATGTATGTTTTTCACCCCGTTATTTTCAAAGCTTTGGAGGCAACAAAGCCCGGAAAGAACGGAGAAATTCAGTTAACTGATGCGATTCAGAAGCTTGTTGACTGGGGCTTAAAGGTTTATGCTGTGAAGCTGGATAAGAGTTATGCGCACTTGGACATTGGTAGCCCTGAAAGATACTGGGAAGCCTTAGAATTGTCATATCAACAATTTTGTAAGAAGCCGAGCCTATGATGGACAACATAATTAGCGAAGACCTTGAAAAGATAAAGAGCGCCGTTAAGGGTGACACTTTTGGGGAAAAGAATGTATTGGTTACGGGAGGAGCAGGATTCATTGGTAGTTGGATTTGCGATGTGCTGGTAGGTTTTGGCGCCGACGTGACAGCTGTAGATGACTTATCAACTGGGAGAAACAAAAACATCGACCACTTAACCAAAAACCCATTGTTTAAGTTTGTAAAGTCTGACGTTTGTGCGTTTAAGAGCAAGATAAAGTTTGATTTTATTTTTCATATGGCCGGACATGCGTCTCCTGACGAGTATCAAGCGCATCCAATTCAAACCTTGCAAACTAGTGCTTTAGGCAGCTTTGGTATGGCGGAGTTAGCCAGGAAAAATGATGCCACTTTGTTATTTGCTTCGACTTCGGAGGTTTATGGTGACGCAGAGGTTATCCCTACACCTGAGACTTACTGGGGAAAAGTTAACCCTATAGGACCTAGATCGTGTTACGATGAAGGAAAGCGTTTTGCTGAAGCTTTGATGATGGCTTATAGTAAGTATTATGGGTTGGATGTCAGAGTTCCAAGAATCTTTAACTCCTATGGTCCGCGATTGAGAGAGGACGGCTTGTATGGCAGGGCTATGTCACGGTTTATTTTGCAGGCGTTGACTAATCAGCCCATCACAGTCTATGGCGAAGGAAAACAGACTCGATCCTTCTGTTATATAACGGATACGGTAACAGGGTTAATGTTGTTAATGATTAGCTCGAAGGCAAAGGGAGAAGTTGTAAACGTTGGCAATATTCAAGAAGTTGCCATAATTGAATTGGCCAAGAAAGTCAAAGAAACAGCAAAATGCGAATCAACCATAGAGTTTTATGCTCTGCCTAAAGATGACCCAAAAAGGCGATGCCCAGATACGAGTAAATTGGAGAAGCTTGTTGGATGGAAACCGAACGTATGCTTTGATGAAGGGCTAAGGAGAATGGTAGCGTGGTTTTCGCAAAGTAATTGTTCGCATTAATAAACAACCAAATGATTTAGTTGCTGACTTTTTTCTCAACGTGTTTTTGGTAGATAGTTTTTATTTTGTTCTTGCCTAGGTAAACAGTACATAATATTAGCGTTGTTATTGATATGACGCCCCCAGCATAGAATAAGTTTTGAGGAGTAAACTCTAAGGTTATCGTGTAATCACCTGTCTCGTTAACATACCAGCAGTTAGCGTAACCATTAGCAGTAAAATGAAATTCCGAGGAAATTTGTTGGCCATTAATAGTTGCGACCCAACCGTTGTCATAACTTTCGGTGAAAACGAGAAAGATTGGGTTAGAACAATTGACATGGACTGCATAAAGGGTGGGGTTAAATTCCTGATATGAAATTGAAGCGTTATTCTGTTGATTATTTAAAAGCAAACTATCAGCACTTACGAATGATTCATTATCGTTCAAGGAATAAATTAACATGCCATTTAGCTGCAAAATAGTGCCATTACTGTCAGATGCTGATACGCTGTGTAAACCGGCAGCCAAGTATACTGGTCCAACATATTTATAGTCAGAAACTGATCCTTGCTCCATATTAAGGTCGACAGCGAAAGATTGGTTATCAATTTTGACTGATACATTTCCATCCCCAAATACGCTAGGATTAATCGCCACCAAATAGTCTTCAGGAGCAGGCGTAGATATCCTGGTAACGGCTGGATCCAGAATGGTTAAAGGATTTTTCCAGCCATCAGCAACCGGAATCGTCATCGAGCCATTATTTGTTTGAAGGCCTATAGTGCTTGCTTTCCCGGCTACTTGGATTATTGCATCTTGACGTGCTGGAATAGTCACAGGCCAACCTGACACCCATGATGTGCCTGTCTGCCACCAAGCTTGAGCAATAACAGGCGTGCCATTAGCAGTTACGTCGTTGATTGTCAACGATGTTGACGATGCAACGTAGACTAGCGTAGAATCGTATGAACTCCAATTTTCAAGACTGTTGGGGAAATAATTCAGGTAAGGACACATTATAGGAGATGGATAAACTATCATGTTTCCATCTCCTTTTCCAGTGGTGCTTATGATACCTTTCCAACCGGAGTAGTATCGAGCTTCAGCAACAGCCTCAGAGTTTAGCGCATAGACAAGCCTTTGTCCAGGCACAACAGCTGAAACCGGTTTATAAGTCATGTTTAAATCAGGCGTCTGAACAAACACTGTATCAATCGGAAGATTAGATACCTGATAACCATCAAGTTGACTAGAAAGCAAAACAATAGAATTATTCAAGTTAAAATCTGCTCTTTGCGCATCTTGAATTAGCGAAGATTGATCTCCACCTGACAAAATACTCGAAGAGGCAGCATACACCCCCATGGGCTGCCAAAAGTTGTTTAAGTAGAAATCAAGTTGACCAAAACTTTTCACAAGTGTAAAGTCTGCTTGATTATTCAGCGCAGACTCAATTTGTTCTGGCGTAGCTGGAACAAACCCTCTGTTATTGACTATATATTCCCAATTAGCATCTCTATGAACTACAAGGTATTTGACATTCATTAAAGCCAGCGCTTTTCCTGCATTGTAGCTTGAACCATTCAATATGTCAATAGCAATTTGGGCACCCATGCCGCCACCTGCTATGCCGCTTACAAGTGATTTGCCAAGTAAGGACTCGGTAAGATCTGGTCCACTATAACCATTTGGCGGCCAGTTGTAGGAACCATAACCAGCTATTGAATATGGAAGCTGCAACAGCCTAAAATTAGTTTGGTCATTGTTGAGCCAGTTTGCGGCACTGTAGTAATATTCTGGAATGGCGTAGCGGTTTGAAGCGAGAACTGCATTGCCTGGATATATAACATTCCCAGTCCAGATTGGAAAGGAATAAACACCTATAATAAGAACCACAGAGAAGATTAACAGAAATTGGCTCATTCTTCTAAGAGGATTCCGACTCTTTTTAAAGTATAATGGAATAAAACTCCAAAGCTCTGCAACGACATACCCTAAAAGAAATGCGTAAGCAAAAGCGAGGAACATTCCGAACCTTAAATAAGGCGTGTTAAAAAGCGCAGCGAAAAGAGGAACGTTTGAATAAATCCAGCTCCCTATAGGAGAATAGCTAGCGTTAATCAACAAAAGACTTACTAGTGCTAGAACAGCGAAAAAAATAACATGCTTGTCTTTACGTTTTAATAGCAATGGGGTAAACGCCAAAATAGGCAACAAGAAGCCTATAAAGATAAAGAGCGTATTGCTATAAACAGCAGACCAAGTAATATAAGGAACCCCTTTATAGCCAGAATTCAAAGCCCAATAGCCTAACAATCGAAAAGCCCCAGATAACGGCGCACTATTCAAATTGACGACAGACTGAAATGAATAACCTAAACTTCCGTAAGCATTTGCTACATTTGCAAGCTCACTTGTAACAGAATTTAGATCTGGAATAATCCAATAAAAATTCAATAACAGCCCTATTAGCAAGGAAGCTAGCAGAAACTTAACCGCTGAAACAGTCGATGACTTATTATGTTCAATAATAAGGTAAAAAATGAAAAATAAAATTAATGGAAACATTACCAAAGGAACAAAGGATGGATCAACGAACACCATGGTTATCACCAAAAGCGAAAAATTCAGAAATATGGCCGGTCTTAGCGTTCCTTTATTGCTTAATCCCTTTACAAACAAGGCAAAGATCAAAGGTAAGAATGCATAGATAATATAGCTTACTTGCCTTAGCGGAAGGATGTTGATCGCTAAATATGGATTGAACATGTAGAATATAGCTGCAATAAAAGATGCAACTGTTCTAAATTTGGGTGTTTTGTTTCCTAGTAGACTATTAGTTAGGTAGTACATTGATAAGCCGCTGATAGTGAAAACAGCATAAAAAAGAATGCTTTCCGTAATAACAAGTGAAAGACCCAATGTTTCAGAAAAAGCGAAAAGAGCCCATAGCGGAACGGTTAACGCAACAACCCGTGGATCAGAAGCACCTAGCGATCTTAAATCCCATAAATAAAAATTTGACTCAAAACTTTTGATTCTAGCTGTTGGCATAGAAAAGTCTGTATCTGTGATAAGAAAATTGCCTTTAAACCATGATATCGAAATAAGACCAAGAATGCTAATTATTAATAAAGCGATAATTGTTCGTAAATGATACCTCATATAGCTTGAGATAAATTTTAGGTAATTCATATTATCACATAGAGGATCTTGAGCTTCTCAGAACCATCGTTATGCTAATCGCTGACCAAACAAACTTCCAACGGTGACTTAGCAACCTGAGCTTCGACGCAAAATTAGTGCTCCTTAGTGGCCTGAATAAATAGGGCAAGTAAGACAGAACATCAACAAAGGTAAAGGAACCATGATATTGCATTTCTAACAACAAGAAGTTATTTGAATATTTTTTCAAGAAATTCAGGTATGCCTTGGCATTGTATCGCTTAATTGGTGGCAAATTACCATTCCTATCTACATGACTATCAATTTCCCTGAAGCTTAATTTAAACCAGTTAGGCATCATGGGAAATAAGTAAGTCAAAATTTCTTGAATTGGATTGTTTATTTTGTCGTCCAGAAGAATGAATCCATTATAACATAAAACATTAAGGAAATTATGAATTGGTATAAGAGTAGATAGATGATGAAGAACATTTCTCACTACGATCATGTCTGAGATTCTTTCCCTAAATGGCAGAGCTTCAATATCGCAGACAATAAAATCACCATTTTCACTTTTCTCTTTAGCGATCTTTGCGCTATTAACTGAAATATCAACTCCAATTAGATAATATCCATCCAGCTGAACATAAGAGTTAATTTCTCTGAACAAGGTCCCTGTTCCGCAACCTATGTCAATTATTATACCACCTTGATGGATCTTTTTAACGTACTCAGCAACCTTTCTCACAAAGAAATTAGAATCTTCTTGCGATGTAACAAATAGACCTTCACCATAATGAAAAGCTGCTTCATCGAATACAGTTTGTTGTTTTCTTTTTTCCTTCCATACAGACATGTTTTTAATTGTTTCCTTAATAGTTTATTTAGCTCTTAGCTAAAATGACACTTAAGTGTATTTTCATTATCCAAGATTTCGCGACAATTTAGCCTGACATTTTAGATACCTTTTGCAACCGCTTTGATCAAGGTTTTGTCTAAAAGTCTTTTCGTTAGTAAAACGAACAATTTTCAAACTATATTGGGAAAATAATTTAAAACTTTACTTTTCTCAACTAGACATTACTTTAGCACTTAAAGAGTCGAATGGTAATCAAATAGATAACGGTATTATTCGTTGCCAAAGTTGTCTTAAATTAATTTTAACCATATGCGAAATAATTTCTTTATCAGAAGACTTACGAATTTGCCTTTGAACAATCAAGTGCTGGCTCCATATATATTTAAAGTGTTGTATATCCCAAAATAGTGCTCTTACTATTGCCTTAAACATATTCGACCTTCGTTTGAAGGCGAACCATATAAGCTGTGTGAAATCAAACACCAAAATAAGAGGTAAGAATCTTAACAGATAGGGAAGACTATAATTCTTAATTGTCGTCATAATCCTATTTTTCTCTCTATGAAAAAGAACATGTTCCATTTTAACTTTGCTTGTGGTACCTGCAACCTTGTGATACATGGCACAACTAGATACGCACACGACTTTGTATCCACTTAGCCATATTCTCCAACACAAATCAACATCATCAAATCCATGATTATAATTTGAATCAAGTAGCCCTACTTGCCTAAGGAGACTAGCTCTAACAAACAGTGCGGTTGTTCCACCAGCAAAGACTTCGAACGTATCATTGTTAAATTGGTTGCGATCAATTTCATTCTCCCAAAGTAGATAATTAAAACCACAGGGATCTATGAATGAACCAAACCCTTGGAGTCTTGCCCTGTCATTCATCAACAACTGTTTGGAACAAGCAGCACCAATTTTAGGGTCTTGCTCCATTGCATTAATCATACAAGATAACCAGTTCTGGGTCAATTCAGTATCATTATTTAGGAGAACAACATATTTTGTCTGCAAATTTACAAGCCGAATACCAATGTTATTACCTTCTATAGGTCCAGAGTTTCTCTTGTTTTCAACAATTTTAAGACGAGGGTCGTAAGCATAGTGTTTTTTGACAAAGGTTACGCTCTCATCAGTTGAGGCATTATCAACGAAGACGACTTGAAAATTGGAAAAATTTTGTTTAAAAATTGAAGTTAGACAGCTATCGAGAAACCGCTTACCGTTGTAATTCAAAATAACTATTGAAAGCAATGGACACTCTAAATTAGGCATATGATGTCTAACCTCGTACGCAATATATGGGTAAACGAGGATGATAATCTAAAATTTGTGGGCTATTAATTTTGTGTAAATTATTCGAACGATATTACGTCACTACCTACCTTCGACGTAAGCATTTTCAGTGGAATAATTTGATTGGCGTTTGTGAGGTTGAGTTGATATATATTTCATGATTAATAATATTTTTGAAAGTAGAGAGAGCTACTTTGAAGGTGGATCATCTGCTACGGATAACCCACTTGAATACATAATTTCATGAATCAATTGCGAAACCGCTAAGCGAAAATCTCATGTAAGTAACTCAACAGTATCAAGTAAGCGATAATGACTTTATCTATGACTCATCTTCAGTAAACATAAGTGCCACAGGGCATGTGTTAGGTCTAAAGGCGTTTAGCAGGGACTGCAACAATCAAGCGCAAGCTGTTCTGCGACTCCGGCACTTTAGAGTTTTACTAGTTGTCTGTTAACCAGGGCAGTTTAATTAAGAATTAAAATCAAATGTTAAAAAAAATCTAGTAAGTCCTTTGTATTTGAATTCAAGTAAAAAATCGTCACATAATCAATCCAAACTTTCGCAGCAATAATATAACCTTTTTTTGAAAACGTGATTTTCTGGGGCGACGCAGAGAGTTCTTACCAAAAAGATTAGTTAGAAACAAAGATTTCTTCCCGACAGCTATAGAATAGAGTGCATAATCGAGATTGCTTGGCTGCCATCCGTTAGGTTTTTTAGCCTTGAGCCACACTCCAATATTTTCATCACCATAACGCAAATATTGAATTACAAAGTCTGCAAATATGCGTCTCATATCTCCTGGTTCGTATCTCCAAAAATCGAATGGGTTTCCGTGGTAAATGCTTCCATAAAAGCGAGTAGTAATAATAGTAATTCCGCCAGGTTTTACAATTCTTTTTAAATTATATACGACAATTTTCCAATCGAACACATGCTCAAGAAGTTCTGTAGATATTTACTATATCGAATGCATTTTCTCCAAACTTTTCAACTATTTTTTCGGCTGGAACTTTCATATCTACATTTTTACCATCCGAAATGTCCATCCTATAAAGGATGAAGGTTTTCCAAAATTGGTCACAATTGATCTAACGCTTCCGTTGACATCTCTGCTACCAACCTTGATTATCGACTTATTATGAAAGTCTTCCGGGGTTGATTTTACTAAATCCGCGAACCCCTTGATTACGTGTTGATCACACATCATTGTCTTTCACTCCTACTTTTGATAATGGCACATTGCGAGCATTTCAATTAACAAGTCTTTAGCACATTTGTCCCAGTCCCATTCTTTTGCCCAATCCAAGGCGTCCATTGAGGTCTTCTCATAAAGGTCCTTATTATTAAGCAAATCAAGTATGTTCTTTGCAAATACTTCTAAATTGAAGCAAGGCGTTTTAAGCATTCCCTTGGGGTAATAAGTCTTCAAAGCAGGAAGGTCGAAGCTTACTCCAGGCAACCTACAAGCCATCGCCTCACATGCAGCCATTCCACCACTATCATAAATCGCTGGATGTACAACAATACGGCTGTCTTTGAATATCTTGATCTTTTCAATGCCATCCTTAAACCCAAAGAGAACAATGTTTCTTTCTAAACCGTTTGCTTTCATCTTGCTTCTGATTGCATCTTCGAGTTCACCTACACCTATCATAGCCAACTTTGCATCATTCTTCTTAGCGCAAACCAGTTTCCAAATATCAATCAATTCCAAAACGCCTTTCTGCGGATGAAACCGACCTATAAAAACAGCGTCAAACATCTTGTTTTGCGGTTCAGCTACCAAACTAGGGCTTTTTATATCAACCCCACCTCGAACAGCAATAACCTTACCAGCCGAGAGGCGATTGCCAATGAACCTATAGCGGTCAGGTTCACTTGTTACCCAAACAGAATCAGCATATTTTCTCTCTAAGGCATACACAGGCAATTGAGAAAAGTAGTAAACAAGTCCTTTCAAAGCTGCTTTGCCTCTGTAAGGAGTGTTACTGCTAAATGGACTGGATGCAAAAAGATAGAACCCAGCCACCCATTTTGCATTTTTGAAACGCATTTTCATCAAGAAAGCGGGAACTGCATCTGGCCAGAAATCGGATCCTGAATAAATCACAAAATTTTCAGGCTCAGTTTTCGTTTTAAGAACGTTAATACATTGCTTGATCATTCTAACTGCATAAAGCCCATAAAGACCAAGTCTCTTATATTTCGAAGAAGGGGCAATAATATATTTTATTCCGGTTAAACGATATCGACGAAGGAGACTATAGCCTTCTTCTGAGGTGTAAAAGTATATTTGTATCCCATCGTTTAGCCAGCGCCTAGCACATTCTATAAAAATTCTGGAGCCGCCATCTAAGCTATCGGTTCTAGTTTGCGATCCGCCCATCACGTACATAGAGAAATATTGATCTTTCAAATTTTCAAGCTCACTTCTTTAGAGTGTACTAACGATTTTAGTATTATGTTTGCGAATTCTCAAGAAGTAACATTGTTGCTTTAAGAAGGTCTGTGTTTGTGTTTACGTTAATGTTGACACCGTCTATGAATGCGCCGTAGGCAGAACCGATCTTAGCAATTAATCTAATGGTATTAGTGATTTCTCTTTCATTGCGAGGAGGTGATAAAGGGGTTTTATCGATAAACTCAAAAACCTTTGAGTCGAAAAGGTAAATGCCACATCCCCGAATTTTTGAGCTAGGGCTACACGGCTTCTCTTCTGCACTTATAATTCGTCCCTCATTATCAAGCGATAAGCAGCATGCTTGCCGTAAATTTTCTATGTTCTCCTCACAAACCACTCCTTCAACACTGAAGGCCTTTTTTGCAAAGTATAAATCAACTACGTTATCAAGAGATTTTGTTAAAGTTAAATCATCACCTAACATAACCACAAAAGGCTCCGAAATCAATCCTTTGGTCAATCCTACAGCATGTGCGATCCCAAGAGGTTCTGGCTGAACAATATAATTGATCTTTAAACCAAAATCCTTGCCATCCTCAAAGTATTCCTGTATCAACTCTTTCTTAAATCCAACAATCATGTAGAGCTCTTCCACGCCAATTTGCTTCATGTTATCTATAACATAGCCTAAAATCGGCTTGTTTAGAATCGGCAGCAAAGACTTAGGAAGTACACGTGTCAATGGTAGACTGCTTAAACGGCGGCCATGCCCTGCCGCTGGAATAACGCCCACTTTTATTCTTCTCATTTAATTACTCCTCAACTTTATGGGTGGGGTGCTGTGCAACACGAGACGCTCTGATTTAGCTTGCTTAACTAGAAACAATCGGAGAAGCCAAGGGTTAAATGGATGCATAACCTGCAAGATTTCTTTATCAGAAACCGTTCGGAAACTCTGAATTTCCGCTCTCTTACGTAAAATAATGTTAAGGTCTCTAGTTACCTGCAGAATGCCTTTCAAGGCTGCGTAGGAAAGTTTTAGATTTTTCTTGACTGTAGCTAAGTAAACGATTTTTATTGTCTCAACGGACATAATTATTGGCGAAAGTTTTACAAGTGTTTTTAGCTCGTAGTTTTTTATTAAAGTGGCAAGATGATTTCGAGTATACCATGTAACATTGTTGATTCTTTGAAAGTAAGTGGCTCCTACGGTGCCGCCCCTTGCATGATACACTTTGGCAGTTGGAACAAAGAAGACTTTGTAACCGCATAAACGAACACGCCAAGACAAATCCATGTCATCATATTCCATAAAGAAATAGTCATCAAATACACCCACTTTGTCGATAACTTCTTTCTTTATAGCAAACGCCATTCCTTCGGCAAAAAATACCTCATAATTCTTTTTAGACGATGCGTAACTGTAGGAGTAACCAAATCTATCCAGATAGTTCATGCCTGAATCTGGAGTTTCTCTGTCCCACATAGACAAGGAATTACATTGAACCATGCCGACATTATCGTCTGCTTCCATGATGTTAACAATTTCTTTAATCCAATCACGATCTACCACCATGTCATTACTTATACACACAATTATTTTGCCTTGTGCAAGGTTCATGCCCTGATTGTTAGCAGGCGACCAACCTAAATTACGGGTATTTTTAATTATGGTTATCCTTTTGCTATCATCCCCAAAAATACTCCTAACAATTTCAACACTGCCATCGGTTGAGCCATTATCGACAAAAATTATCTCCAACTTGTCTTCAGGATAATTGCTAGCAATAATAGAATTGAACAATCCTTTTAGCCATTTTTTGCCATTCATACTTACAGTTATGATTGAAACCATCGGTCTTTCTCTATTTGCATTTCTCATAATTGACCAAGACTTAATTCAGTCACTTTAAATCCTTCACACACACCATTTCCCAAGCTATATCAGGATTCTTAAACTAAAGAATTGTGTCAAATAGGTTGCTAGAAAGTTAATTGCTTCTCCAATGAGTTTTGACCTAAGAACAGGACTAGCCCTTTCACCGCGAATATATCGCAAACCGCAGGATCCTTTTACCTTAAAGCCCATGCTTCTTAGTTCTTTAGGTGTCCAACTTGATTTATGTTTTTGATATGGATTTCCGTCATATTCATGTAATTCACTAAAACCGACAGGGGTCGATAATATTACTTGCCTGCATGAAATCATTTCTAATTCTTTGGGTAAGCAAGCCCCTTTTTCTTTTTCAAGATGTTCAAGTACATGTAAACATATACTTACATCAAAAGCTTTATTCTTAATCGGCAAAAATCGAAGATCGCATAGCACACAATCATCACTATATTTGTTATTTCTTGAAGAGACAAGGTACGGGTGAAATAGGTCTGTGTTGACAAGAAAACGTCGCTTTCCCTTTAGTGTAAAGTAAGTAAGATTACTATTGCCACCACCCACATTAATGAGCGTATTTGATTCGACGTTGAACGAACTTGCCAGTATTTCACTATAGAAAAGAATACTACGAAGCGGCCTAGGTATTATCGTATCTAAATTTTTAAAGAACAAATCATTGTTGACTATAGTGTATGCATTCTCCCATCTTAGTGAATGCCATTAAGTAATAGATGTATTCCTAATAAAGGGGTATTAAATCCTATCAGTTAAAGCACCTATTGCAACTGAACAACTTTGAATTACTTTAAGAATAATTAAGCCTAAAAAATGAATAGTATCGTCCCTAAAGCAGTCCCGATGCCTTATAAAAGAAGGTCGAATTATTGATATTTGTTTAAATCCAGCCAAACCATGCTTTCTTGTAAACAAACCTAATGATCCAGTTTTCCCATATTTAACCATTCTAATTACAACTTCGCTTAAGGAAGAAGGCTCACCAAGATGCCACAAAGCAGAACTCTTTAATGACACTACATTGCAGCCTGATTTAAGTAGCCTATTGTGAAGGTCATAATCCTCCCAGGCAACTATAGTTTCATCATATCCACCGATTGCCAAAAAACATTTTCGGTCAATAAATCTGGGTGCAACATTTACCATATCGTCAATCAACATTTTTTGTTCAAGCATTCTACAAGAAACCCAGAAGTTTTTAGGCCCATTTGGATGCGGAAGAACAGGAATTACAACCGCCTCGGCGCCCTCATTACAAAGCTTAAGACACTTCTCAACAAGGTCTCTATCTAAAATCATATCTGAATCAACGCGAAGAATATACACACCTTCCGCAGAAATAACTCCATAATTCATTTGCGATGATCTCTCAGGACCCTGGCTTAGAACTTTCACTCCAAGACCTTGGGCAAGAATTATTGTATTGTCTGCACTAAAGTTATCAACCACAATAATCTCAATCTTCTTATACGTTTGAGCTTTAGCTGACTGAATACATTGCGCTATTGTGCTACTAGAGTTATACGTTGGAGTTACAATAGAAACCAATGGAAGGCTATCTAAGCGAGTTTTTGCTGAATTATCAATCTTTGGCAAAGTCTTTCACGTGCCCTAATACTTTTGCCGCGCCCTTAATTGAGTACTTAACATCTCTTAATGAGCGTATTCGGACTAGCTGCTTGAGCATATATTGTGGTGTTAGGAATACTTTGTATATTTCGTCGCAGAGCTTCATTACTTCTTCAGGCGTCATATCAGGCGTGGTCATCACAGGTTCTTTCATGTCAAAACGCTCATAATCTTTAGGGTCAACTCGGAACCAGCCGTTCTTCAATGCTTCAGCATATAATTTACTTCCTGGATAAGGAATAACAACGGTAGATTGCAGTGTTACAGCCCAACCTTTCAGCATCATTGTTTTGGCAACATTTAGTGTACTTAATGCATTTTGACGTGTTTCCCATGGATAACCCACCATAATCGTTATGTGCGGTTCTAGCCCTTCTTCTCGCGGTATTTTGCACTCGTTCATAATATCGTTGATTTTTGTTCCTTTATTGAGCCGATCAAGTGTAGTTTGGCTTCCAGATTCCACACCGAAAAGAAGCATTCGGAAACCGGCCTTCTTCATTAACTGATAATCATCCCGCGTTAATGCCCCAAATCGCATATTGCAGCTAAACTGAACTTTTTTGCTATATCCTCGTTCCATCATCAGGTTAGCGAAGCGCCTTAGCCATTCTCCCGCTGGAAAACAGCCAGTGTCGTCAAACACTGACTTAACGCCGTAATTTTCAATTAACAATCCAATCTCTTCTGCTAATCTTTCAGGCTTCATCGCTCGGAAAGTAGGATACAAAGTAGGCCACGAGCAAAAACTACAGCCGCCGTCTTTCCTCCACCAACAATCACGACCTGCCATAGTGTAAGCGCCTGGAGTAACCTTAAAGTTGCCATTTCGTTCGCTATAAAGCCGCCATTTGGTCAAGTCACGATTTATATGCGGTAAATCATCCAAACTATGGTTCAACTTAAACTGACCAGTATTCTTTGTGTTTCCGTTTTCTCGATACCAAACTCCAGACTCAAGCCGCTTCGCCTTACCATTTAAGAAATCAACCAAGTTCAACAATAGAAAGTCATAGTCGCCACCCGTAAGAACAAAATCAACTTTGCTCTGTTCCATCGACTCTTGAGGTAACGCTGTTACATGATCGCCAACCAAAACAACCTTTGAACTAGGAAGAACTTTTTTCACGTCACCAATTATGGACCAATGCTTCTTTACCACTGGAGTTTTAGTCTCAATCATTATAGCATCAGGATTTCTCCGCTCCAAATCGCTTAGCCATAGGCTATAAGTTTTCTCCTCTGCAATCCCGTCGTCCCAAACCACCCCGTAACCCGCGTTCGCCAACAAAGTTGCAGCATATGCTGGAACAATAGGATAAATGTACGTGGGCGATTGAAAATACTGAAATTGCCTATTTTGCGATAGGAGCGGAACGCCTTTTTCCGAAATGATTGGGGGATAGGAAATGCTAATTTTCATCTTTTCAGGTCACGCTTCGCAAGACCTGATATAAAGAATGAGCCGTAGACTAAATGAGTTACGATTATCCCTAACCAAACTGAAAGCACCAACCTCACGTTTCTCACTTGGAGCGTTGAAGCAATTAAACTTGAAGCTAGATACACCGCCAGACCAAACAACACAACATATGCAAAAAACGAAAAAAACAGAGAAAGTACTATTCCAACAAGAAGTGAAACCATAAGAAGAGAGGGAAAGAAATAAGTCAGTTTCGCAGAGTTTTCTGGAAACTTTTTAACAAAAAAACCTCTATGTTCTCCAAATCTTGAAACCTGTTTAAGATGTGGTTTAAAGAGTGAACGCCTATGATGATAAACAACCACATCAGACGACTCCACCAGTTTTTTCCCCAGCTTCATAATCGCCAAACACATCAAAGTGTCTTCGCCAGGCCAGTATTTTTCGTTCCATCCGCCAGCTTCTTCAACTACTGTTTGCGAGGAGATGAAATTGCATGAATGTATATCATCCGATTCGAAACAGCCTTTTTTCTTGTACCTGCTCGATAAGTTGCCAACCATAAACGACGACAGAACGTATCCCCCAGCTTTCTGCAGTAAACCATCTGTTTCAGGTGTTAATCCAGGTCCGCCGACACCACCAACTTCAGGATTTTCAAAGTACTTAACCGAATTGGTCAACCAATCACTTCGAGGATAAGCGTCATTATCGATGAACGCACATAACTCGCCACTTGAGTTTTTAACACCTATATTTCTTTTAACTCCCGGCGGCACGGGTCCGGTGGTTATTATAATAACGCCGTCAATCGCATCGGTAGAATAATCAGGTAACAGTATTATCTCAAAATTCGGATAATCCAAGCGTCTACAGTATTCAATACACTCTCTTGTGTAGCCGTCCACGTCTTTACAAGGAATAATGATTGATACGAGCGGTTTTGAGGACATTAAGGTTCACGAAGAACAAATGAAACCATGTTTTGAAAACCGTTTTTCTCGGGAAGCAGGCGCTGATACCAATGAAGCACTCTAAGCCTATACGTTATTCCAAGCAAATCAACAAACATATGCCACATTTCTTTTGGCTTAAATGCAGCATCCAACTTGATGTCCACAGGCATCTCCACAACTTTCAAACCACAAAGATGTGCTACAGCCAATAATTCGACATCAAAAGCGTAACGTTTAACAGCCAACCTGGGGAAAATGTCGATGAACGCACTCTTCCTCATTGCTTTAAGCCCAGATTGAGTATCATTAACAGGAACTCCAGTCAGAAGCCGAACTAAACCGTTAAAGCAGAGGCTTAGAATCCTGCGGGATAAGGGTACTTCTACTCGAGAATCCGCATGACGTTTAGAAGCAATAACAATATCCCCACGTTCTAAAGCAGCAAGATAACACGAAATCGTGCTCAAACCAATCTCCATGTCGCTATCTGCAAAAACGACTATGTCCCCGCTGGTTTGCATGAAACCAGTCTTTACTGCATGTCCCTTTCCGATGTTATTAGCATAACTGACCACTTTAACGTGCCCGTTTGTTTTCGCGTATCTAATCACTTTAGCCAAGGTTCCGTCAAGGCTACCATCGTCAACCACAACAATTTCATAAGGCAAATTCTTGCCTTTTATAACTGCTTCAAGCGAACCAAGAGTATCTTCAATAAAGTCTTCTTCATTATAAGCAGGAACTACAAAGGATAACGCAACTTGACCCATTAAACAGC
The DNA here is from genome assembly GCA_050013315.1 of Bathyarchaeia archaeon. Classification (GTDB taxonomy): domain Archaea; phylum Thermoproteota; class Bathyarchaeia; order Bathyarchaeales; family Bathycorpusculaceae; genus Bathycorpusculum. The sequence continues at coordinate 37,263 of JBEKFM010000009.1, read as the reverse complement.
CACCTCATCACCATCACTTTTCCCGCGATATTTTAGAAAGCAGGCAAGTTGGAGAAAAACCCCAGCGACCAACGCATAATACGCGTAAACAGCTGCAGTATCAGCTATGGAAGACCAACCAACAGACAAGGAACCAGCGGCAACAATCAAAAACAACATAAACCCAACAATAAAGGGAGAGCCCCAATTCTCTTTAACGCACACTTTGACTTTAATCCTAATATTGTCAAAGCCATTTTGGGTCATGTTGTAAACACACTACTGAGTCCTTCTATGTTAATAGGTACTTAGAAATTAACCTTTGTGCCATAATCTTGGACACATATTTGATGCAGTACCTTAAAGACAGACAACACAATAGAGGGATTGAATTTACCGTTTGAACATTTTAACATTATTAATATGCATCACAGCTAGAAAGACTGCGAATGAAGAATCAAATATCCAACCACAAGCAGAAATATTTCCTAACCTCTGAGCCGTGAAACTGATTTTTTGAGCCAGAGGCATACCAATATCCCTCAAACGACTGGAACAGCTGCTTTTCTTAACACATTCCAGCTTCCTTGTGAGCATAGCGATACTCTTTGCCAACTTTGCACTCCGAATTGTATCTACAACTCTTATTGTCAAATCAAAAAGCACTCGGTCTATTCTTTGCAACGCTTTAAACCATGCACCAGAACGCATAGCTTTACTTTTCAGACTAACCAGTTGTTTTTTATCAAGGAAACAGAAAGCAGAGTTATTAGGTACACCCTTGGACATTATGTTTCCATTCTCATTCCGTTTTTACCAACATTTGTTTTATGATATTTATGAATTGCGCATTTAGGGTGAAAATTGGACGCCTCTCAAAATTAAGATAAAAGCCTATTTATGGGATCAAAGACCAAATTGAGACAAAACAAACAAAAATCACAATTGCCGTTAGAACTAACACGCGTGATTATCCAGCATTAATGATTAGGGTACGGCAACTAACAATCGTCGCGTTCGCCATGTCAAACTAATCATAAATTTATGGTGCGTCAGAAAAGCAAAACAATTATCTAACGAAGTAGACTTTACGATTGATAATTACGCTAATACCTAAGACTATCAGTGATCGAATATGGATGCCGCCACCACGCGCATTGAAATTGGCCTAACCGTCTTGGTGGCAGTCATTGTGACAGCTGTCTTGTTCGTTCTCGCACACTGAACAAGAAAAGAAGAATCCTTTGCAGGTTCACTGCTAAATCAGGATGAAAAATAGGTTGGGTACTCTATACTAGTCGCAGGATTAATCATAATCGTCTTCTCCATCTATGAAATGGCGGCTCTCTTAAGCGGCGGCGTTTCAAACGGACACTTTGGTTTAACTAACGTTTCCATAACCGCCAGGTGGCTGAGCCTCAGTTGTGGTTTCCGGACAAATTCCTGGATTAATTACCGCAACATCTTTTTGGCTTCTAATTCTTTACTTTGGGGGAATGAAAATAGCCACACTTGGGCTTGATATGCTTAATGGCAGAAAAATCAAATTACCCTTTCTCGAGACCAAACGATTGAATGAAGCTTTGATGTAAGGTCGCTTAAAGCCGAACTGTAGTTCAGCATAGTACCAACCACCTTGAAGAATCCCTAAGGGCATCAAGCAGTTGCATGATATACCTTTTAGAGAGAAGTTAACTGGTGATATCAATTGCATACTTCTTCCACAAGTCAACCGCATTTTTGAGCGATTTGGTCCAGGAGAATCTGGGGATTATCCGGTTCGACCATTAGTTAATTTGAAGCATAGCTATAAATGGCGATTTTTCCGCTTTGATAGACTTCGTGAAATGACGAGGATACAGTAGGTTGCCCATACCACCCTTGTCCATCTACCCACCATATAAGGTATATTTTGGTATACCCTTCTTGAGCAGCCACCGTTGCCGCATTGATAGGGTCGCCAAATTCGTAGTTTCTGACCTGATTATAATTAAGTGTCAACAATGCCCAACCATAAAACACTGTATGCGTAAGCAAGAGCGCATTGCTATTAACGTTTTCTTTGAACCATTGCAGTGCGTTGACTGCGTCATGGCAGTCAGTTATCGATATCGTATTCTGCAGCATTGAAGTTGGGATCTGATATACATAATTGTTGAAATGCTCCGGATTAAAGTAGAAGAAGGGGTTTTCCGAATTCATAAATATGAAGCCGAAGCTTAGAATAGCCGTTGATAAAACGAGGTATAATATCGCAATTCTGCGAACAGTAATCTTGAAATGTTTCCATTTAATTGATTTGAGTCTGCTTAGAGCATCCGTTGCGTAAAATGCAAGGGGGTACGTAAGTAATAGGATCCAACGATAGGGGCTCACAGAAGAGAGTGGAATAAACAACAAGATCAAGCTCAAGAGAAGCCAAGATCTGAGTTGAAGATTGCTAAATCGCCAAAGACTTACCGCCACCAAGGGAAGTAGAAGTAAGAAACAATACAAGAAGAAACCCCCTTCGCTTATCAGCATAGATTGATAAGAAATAAAACCAGTCCAAGTAGCCAAAGGTGACGCAACATTTGAGTAGCCAAGAATGCCAGACTGCGCCACACCGCTCAAATAAACGATTACAAAATAAAGCGCCGCAGGTAAAGAAACTACAATCAAATCAATTGATTCATTGAAATCTTTTCGGAACAAGTCATAGGCAACCGTAAAAATGATAGCCCCGAACATAAGGACCGATACAAGTTGATGAGATAACACCACGGCCATCATTCCTAAAGAAAGAACAACGTAATGTTTCCGCGAACCGCTCTTCCTATTGATAAGCAACATAAGGACAACAAAAAAGAAAGTCAAACCAAGCTCTTCTCGAAGTTGATCCCAAGAGGCTCTTAAAGCCACAAAATAAACCGTCCCTAAAAGAGCAACAAACGAACTTTTAGGATACGACCAGCCCAAGCCTCTCTTTGCAAATGCAAATATGGATAGCCCTAAGAAACCGAGAAGCAACGCTGGAATTATCTTAAGCACCAAAATCGGAGATCCGCCAGCAGCAACTATTGACATAAAAATCGTGTAGAATAGCGGAGCAATTGCGAGGTAGCTCCATAAGTTTATGCCATTATGTAGCCATAGCAGAGTGTTTGGAACATAAAATCCCAATGTATCGAAACCTAAAATGTAAGGACCCATTAAAATCTCGGGAATAGACCTCACAACCAATGGTACAGCGAAAGCCAGAAAAGCAAAAATAAAATTCCGATGGCGACTAATCCAATCCTTTACAGGATTACGATAATGAACATTAATCACTTTTTATTCTCCAAATCTATAATATTTTATAGACTTAAATTATTAAACTTTGATTGCCACCCTAAATGCCTTGCACATCTAAAGGTGATGGATAGATTTTTTGTAAAAAAGCGCCAGAATTAAAAAGTGGTCAACCAGTTGCTTAGATTTCACTTAATCTATGTGCTATGGATTGTTCTGTATAGCGTATGTTGCGGCATCTATAATCAAACCGTTTGTATTGAGACCAACGGTATTAAGTACTGTTCCAGATGCATCAACACCATCATAATATCCGTTTGAAGGCTCAGGAAGAGCATTCTCAAGATTAACAACCATGTTCGTGGCAAAGGTTGTGTTATAAATAGCAAGGAAGCTTATTGCTACTTTTGTATAAATTACAGGACTGATATTAAAATCTGAACCATCTTCATTCAGAACAACCCAAGTTCGACCATCAGGGTAAACTACCCATTCATACGCCCACTGACCTGAAGGAGAAGGCCCTTCACTAAAAGCTCGATATTGACCAGTAACATTATAACACGTCTCAGTAGCCAGATAAACCTGATTCGCCAAAGCCATCAATCTAGAGTCAGTATTATTAAGCTCAAAAACTGAACAAAGCAACGGGTCACCTGTAATTGCTGCTTTAGGCAACGAAACACCATAAGTGGAAACATTTCCAGCTGAAAAAATATTGTTCAATATTGTACTCGGAGCATTAGAAAGATTCACAGGCCAAAAGCTGGCAAAACCGCTATAAATATAGTAAGCATAAATACTAGTCGAAGTAAGGCTATCACTCTCTATGCTAGGCACTAAAGCAGCATAATCTGATCTGTTATCGTAAACATTGTAAACTAAGTTATTTACGCGCAGTGCAAAGCTAGGGTCATAAGTTCTAAGATTGTTGAGAGCAACAAACAGTCTCCCCGTATCAACAACGTCAACTGTCTCCATTGACAAATCTGACATTGCAAGATAGTCTTTTCCGTCAATTCCCTCGTAAAACCAATATGGATAATTAGTAGTGGCATTAAGTTCCCGAGTTTCCAGCCACGTTAAAACTTTATTGAGCCTGTCATAAGCGCCCCAAGTACCATTAGCGTTTATCAAACCTATTTGCTGCGCATCAATAACAGCTTGAATATAAACACCCAAATCCCAATCCGTAAAGTAGGGATAAGGAAGCCCTGTGTTGAAATCTACACCTTTGCCAGTCTGGAACTCTTGCCAAGCATCCTCAGCCACCGCCCACCAAACGCTACTATTTACGGGTTGATTGGACTCAATTAAATTAGTCTTAGGCGGTACAAAAGCTTGCGCAATACTTCCCGCCAAATCACCGATAAATTGGCCAACACCTGAAGCCGGGTTAGATTTGCCAGGTTGATTATTGGTCCCTTGAGGGGTGGCCGATGGCGAAGCTGTTGGGCTATCACTACTTTGCGGCGTAATAGACGTCCTAGGCGTACTTTGGTTTCCTCTTGGCAAAAATGCAAAAAAAGAAACCAACATAACGGTTATAATAGCAAAAACTATCAGACCCTTTGCCTTCTTGCTAAACCGCCAACGATTCTGCCTGAAAAAGCCTTTTTTACCTTCAGCCTCAAGAGAAGCCTGCAAAGAAACAAAACTGAGACAAAGAAGAGAGCGAATTCTTTTGTACTTAACCAACCTTTGCGTCACCATAACAGGATTGTATCGTCTTAAACAAGTGATGATTCCTCTCTCCAATGAGCTAACCACCTCATCGGTGGAAACAACGAACAATGAATAAGCAAAGGTTCAATTTAAAACTATAGTAAAAAATTTGATATGATTAATTGTTTTTAATATTCTTATCAATTTTTATGTATATAAAAAAGGATAGTTGGCCGCCAAGTTTTAAGTTATGAATCCCTTTTTAGCTGTTTTACTCCAAACCCTTTTTCGTCTAAACACTAGTTTTAGAAAAGCCCAACTAGCAATACACATCTGAAGAAGCCAGTAAACGTAGATTGAGGGAGCCCAGAGAAGGTTGCGAAGCTTAATAGGCTTCTCTGATGCGGTTAACGCAAAGCCAATTGTGAATAAGGAAACAGCCGTTAAAGCTATCACTATCCCAGTAAATTCTATTATTGGGTTGCTTTCGGACAGGAATAACGCGACAAAAAACCAGTTTATGTAGCTAAGCAATGATACAACCATCATAAAGGGTCCTGCGAGCGAGATTTCTGCATCCACAGTTTTCATATTAAGGTTATCAAGAAGGCGCCCATATTTTAGGGCCACATCCATGTATCCTCTATACCAGCGAACACGTTGCTTGACCAGATCGCCTAAACCATTCGGTGTTTCCTGTCCTGAACAAACGTCAGGTGAATATTTTATTAGATAGCTTTTTTCAACGAGTCTTACTGCTAATTCAATATCTTCTGTAAGAGCAGTTTCTTCCCAGCCGCCTAACTCTTCTAGCACGTTGCGTCTTAAGAACTGGCAACTTCCATTTAATGGAACGAATAGTTGCAGCTTTTCTCTTCCATTAAGTAAAGCTTGGTACCAAGCTTTCTCTTCCATCGCTGCAACCCTTGTTAAAATGTTACTTTTCTCGTTTAGCGAAGTAGTTCTGCCTTGAACAGCCATTACTTGCTTATCGTTGAAGCATGATGCAGCTTTTCTTAGGACTTCTTTTTCCGGAAGACTATCCGCATCAAAAGTCCCCACGATTTCCCCCGTTACTTGAGGCAGGGCAAGGTTCAAAGCTGCTGGCTTGCCTTTGGATTCTTTTTCAGTAATAATCTTGAAACTCTGAGGGTATTTCGCAGAAAATTCTGAGCATATTTTAACTGTAGAATCGCTGGAATTTCCATCTACGATTATTATTTCCATTTTATCTTTTGGATAATCTAAATCCAGAAGACTGCTTAAACAGCGACCAATAACCGTTTCTTCGTTCTTAGTTGGCACTATAATTGAAAATTTTGGAAATTCCCCGCTTTCATCATCAATTGGAGTATGCTTGCGTTTACTTCTTGCACCGGCCAATATAATGGTGCCATTGTACGCTGTCCAAAAAAGCAAAATTGAAAGCAGAACAATTGAAAAGATGTCAAAAATTATCATTATATCCAGCCCAAATTGACGTTACTCCGGAAGTCGGAAAAATATTTTTGAGACGCTGAGTTGCAAGACTTACCTTTGACAAGGCGCTAAACCACTCGCCAACAATAGCCTTAAACTTTACCAGTATAGTTTTCACAAGAGGACACGAAAGCATTTTCATTACAGCACACATATCTCAATTTAAACTTTTAAGTTTTATTCACCTAGACTATTTATAGACTATTAAACCCATAGTTTAGAACACAATAAAAACGTATCTAAATAAACCCTATTTACTTTAAACTGTAGAACAGTTTTTAAAAATAAAAAGGAAATTCAAGCTCAAACTCATATTCATAAACGTGGTCAGTGCTAAAGTGTGTCCTCCCTCAATAGCAAGAGAAAACTGGTTTACTTCATAGATTTCGGTTTTGATGATCATAGCAGTAATTCCCAAAAAAAGTATGTACCTAAGATTCCTTCATAAACTCGATAAAATCTTCAAGGCTTCTTGGCTGCAAAGTATAATTTGACTTTTTTTCTTCGCCAATAGTTGACGAAGGCCTCAGCCCATAATCGTGCCCTGGGTAAACTTCCACCGTATCGTTTAGTTTTGAAAGCCTATTGAATAAGCTGTTGTACATGCTTTTGGTGCTGCCACCGGGCAAGTCCGTTCTTCCGCATTCGCCAACAAATAACGTGTCACCAGTCAAGAGTTTCCTGTCGTCCACTAGCAGGCAAATACTGTCAATAGTGTGCCCAGGCGTATAGATTATCTTTATTGAAACTTTGCCAACAGCCAATACGTCGCCATCATCAACCGCAATACTAAGGTTAACCTTTGATAGTTTATGTGCCACAATTTTTGCTCCGAAAATAGAGCTTAATTCATGGTTGCCAGCGGTGTGGTCGGAGTGACCATGCGTGTTAATGATGTATTTTAATTTGAATTTTTTATTTTTAAGAATCTCTATTATTGCGCTGGCGTTAAAGCTTGAGTCTATCACTGCTGCTTCTTTAGTATTTTCGTCTGCTATGATGTATGAGAAGTTGTCGCCGTGCTGTTGGATTTGTTTAAAAAACACAAGTCTCACCCATTTGAGTTATCTAAGAACAGCCATATTTTGTTCTTTTCTTCTTTGCGTCAGTGATTCTTTCGCTAATTGTTTTCCTTGTTTGGAATATATTAAAGCCACTATCTTGTTCCAATCAAAGTCCTTTCGCGAATTATAGTATGGATACTCTTCTTTTGAAAACATGACTATTTTGTCTGAATCATAGAGAATTCTAAAGGGCTCTGAAGGGTTATCTGGGTGCTCATGGTGAGTGCTTATAATTTCGCAAACTTGCTTAATGAAATCCGCAGGGCAGCCTAGTTTTTCCAGAACGATCGTTGCTATTTGCGGACCTTTTTCGTACTGTTCTTTTATTCTGCTTCCGCCGATGTCATGCAAAATTATCGAAGCGAACGTTAGTTCTTGAAATTCTTGTTTGGCAGAAAAGTTTTTGGCTATATCAAAGACCATTTTGGTGTGTCCTACCCCGAAATCATTTTTTTCTAGATATGGGCTTGCCAACTCAAACAGCCTTTCAATGTCTATTTTGCCTCACCTTTTCTCTTACCTAATTCTCTTTGTTAGGTCTAAAATAATCTTACGTTAAAAGACTTAAAAGTGAATTTGTGTCCGAAGGAGGATAACCTGAATAATATTTGCCGAAGTAACCGAAAACCTCCATTTGCTTGCCTAAGAAAGGCGTTATTTTGTTTGCCCATAACCGCGTGTTCGCTTCCTTATTAACTTCTATCTTGCCCAGCACGCCTTTGACTTTTATTCGATCTCCCTCCCATCTAACATACAAAAAATCAGAGGTTACTATGTCAGTTTGAGGCATGATAGGACTATCAATCCATGCCAAAGTTGCATTTTGATTTTTCAGGAGAGAATAAAGACCCTCATTCAACAATTCTTTATTTCTAATCTCCACCACATAATGGTGCTCTTTTGGCAAGTTCTCAAGAAAATCACTCAAAAGAGAAAATTTCTCAATTCCAAAAGCAGGCGGAAACTGAAGCAATAGGCAACCGAGCTTTTCCTTTAACATTGCAACCTTACCGAGAAAAGCGTTGGTTTCATCCTCGCAGTCGTTTAACATCTTAATGTGGGTAATGATTCTTGGAAACTTGAGCGAGAACAAGAAGCCCTCCGGTGTTTGCTCTTTCCAGTTGGTTATGGTTTGTTGGTTTGGGATTCGATAGAATGTACTATCTACCTCAACCGTGTTAAACTTGGTTGAGTAGTAAGCTAAGAAGCCTTTTGAAGCGAGTTTGCTCGGGTAAAAGTTTCCTTTCCAAAAACTGTAGCTCCAGCCTATCGTACCCACATGAAGGTTATCCATTTTATTCTTTCCCTTTCAGCAAAAGCCAATCCTTATCTCCAGCACGCTTCAAACGCACCAGAACATAGCGTCCTTTGAGCCTCTGACCGTTAAGTGCAAACTCGATTTTGTCGGCATCCCAAAATTTGGCTTCATAATGACCTTTATCCCAAATTTTCACCGTTCCTGCTCCATACTGCCCCTCAGGAATTGAGCCTTCAAAATCAGCGTACTCGATAGGGTGATCCTCCGTTTCCACCGCTAAACGCCGCTGAAGAGCGCTTTCAGGCACTCCTTTCGGAACAGCCCAACTTTTTAGTACACCACCCTTTTCAAGCCTTAGGTCATAATGAAGTCTCCTTGCGTGATGCTCTTGGATCACAAAAATTAAGTTGCCGCCCTTTTTCTCTTCGCCCTTAGGCTCAGGTGTCTTTTCAAAATTGCGTTTTAAGGCGTATCCTGAAAGCTTATCCTCAACATCTGTAACCTGTCTTTTATCTTCGATTATTTGATCGAAGGTGCATTCGGCAGGCGACTTATCGTCTCTTAAGCGTTTAAAACGTGGCATTCTTAGTTTGTTATCTCGCGTTACCACTTGATAAGCAACTTCACAAACCAGTTTAGGCTCGAGCCAAGTTACCACGTCACCAGCTTCTGGCTTGAAGGGAGCTACAACTGTTTTTAGTTTTCCAAACTTATCAATTAAGACCGCAAGCATCTCTTCAGTGAAACCTGTCCCAACCTTGCCGACATAAATAGGTTTACTATCAGTATCATATAGCCCCAAAAGTAATGCGCCGAAAGTCTTTTCTCTAGAATCTGCTCCTCTCGTGAAACCAAAAATTACGCAGTCGCAAGTTCGAAGTTTTTTAATCTTTAACCAACTCCCAGTTCGTAAACCTTCTTCATAATAACTATCCTTTTTCTTCGCCATTACCCCTTCTAAGCCTTTATCTAAAACCAATTGAAAATAGGCTTCGCCCTTCTCCTCAATAAAATCAGATAGCAAAACATTTTTGCCTTCTCCTAATGAATCCCTCAAAATTCTTTTTCTCTCTAATAACGGCAAACTGGTAAGCACCTTTCCATCCTTTTCTAAAATGTCAAAAACAATGTAGATTGATGATGCCCGCATGGCTTGCCTTTGGATTTCTCTTGCTGAAACCGCTTGACCCCGCTCTAGTAAAGTTTGGAAGTCAGGTTTGCCTTCTCTCATAATAACGATTTCGCCATCAACAACCAAGTTACTTGCTAATTGTGTTAGCTCTGCCAATTCTGGAAAATTTTGGCTTAACTCCTTTCCGTTTCGACTTTTTAAGCTAAGCTCTCCATCAACATAGGCAATTGCTCGAAAGCCGTCCCATTTAATCTCAAAAACCCAATCCTTACCTGAAAAGGGTTTAGTGGCGTCCCTTGCGAGCATAGGCTTGTAAATATGCCGGCTCATTGCTACTTTTCCAACTGCTTTAGAGTTTCCCTCAGGGCAACCATGAGACTTTTAGCTTCAACTTCTGGAGGCTTCTCAACATGGATTTTTTCGCCTTTCAGTTTCTGACCTATCATTTCTTCCACTCTTTTCATGTAGCCGTCCTCAAATTCTGTAATATCAAACTCTCCTGAAAGGTCAGTGACAATTTTTATAGCCATATCCAACTCAGTTTTGATTGGCTCCTTCAGCTTCTTTAGGTCTTCAAAATCCTGAGGATTCACAACATCATAGGCATAACGTAGAGTCGTTAAAACAAGTGCACCTTTATACGTGTGCAATAAGGCAGGATATTCTTTAGTACGTAAAGTTATTCGTCCAGCACCGGCTTTGTTTTTTCTTTCAAGCGCAGTTAACAGTAAACTGTACGCTTCTGCGCTTTTGTCAGGTATCAAAGCATAGGTTTTATCAAAGTAAACTGGATCAACTGAGAAATAGTCTACAAACTTGCTGATTCGGATTTGCCGATCGGATTCTGGTTTGATAGCATCAAGTTCTTTCGCTTCAAATGTAACGTACTCGTTCTTAGCAACTTCATAGCCTCTCATAACCTCGTCCCATGGCACTATCTTGTCATCTTTAGTGCACATTTTAACGTATTTTAAAGGCTGACCATCAACCTTATGAAGAAAGTGAAATGATACTCCTTTATCGTAAATCATAGGGTACACTTTGACAGGAAGGTTAACCAAACCTATAGTCACACTTCCAGACCAAATTGGTCTTCTAGGGACGCTAGCGCTTACACGTTCCTCTTTCTCTAAATCTTCTTGGGTCATGATTACGCCTCAAGTTTGCATCTTTTTTCAAAAATGTCCTTCCACGGATTACTTTTCCGGTTAACTACACTAAAGATAGTGAAATCCGAAGGGTTTATGCCTTTCTTTACTTCAGACCATTCTAAAGGCGTTGAAACCGTCGCTTCAGGTGTTGGCCTTAAACTGTACGGAACAACCATTGTTCTTCCAGGCGAATTCTGAAGGTAATCAGCGAAAACTTTGCCAGGTTTCTTTGTATCTTTAAACTCTGAAACTACCATGTTACTTTCTTTAGCTAACTCAATTCCTATTTCATGCACAAACCCCCTTGTTTTCTCAAACATAGGTTCTGGAATAATTGGAATTATAACATGGAGACCTTTCTTGCCTGAAGTTTTAATAAAAGGCGTTAGTTCTAAGTCCTCAAGTTTGTCTCTTAGCAAAAGCGCAACCTCTCCTGCATCACTTAACGTGGCTGGCGGTTCAGGGTCAATATCAAAAAAAAGAAAATCAGGCCTGTCTAGAGCGTTTACTTTTGAGAATGGCATGTGGATTTCTAGAGCTGCCAAATTTGCCAACCAAATGAGAGTATCCAAATCATTGCAAATGACGTAGTCGACGTCTCGCTTGGTTGTTTCAGAGTAAATTCTTTTTGTCACAACCCATTCGGGCATTCCTTCTGGAGCGTTTTTTTCAAAAAAACTAACGTTATCTTTGTCCACGCCATCGGGATATCTGGTCAAAACTAACGGTCGATCTGATATAATCGGTAGGATCTTGGGGGCCATTTTGATGTAGAACTCGATAACCTGGCTCTTAGAAACGTTAATTTTAGGGTACAAGATCTTTTTTAGGTTCGTTAGTTTGACTTTGGTTAGTTCTTTAAGGTCGTCCACCATAATTTTGCACCAAAACTATTCAGTTCAAGTTCCAAACGACTTCTCACAATAATCATAATTGTCGAGCCTAGTCTTTTTTCTCTTTCGGAGAAAAAACGCATAGTGCTCTGAATTAAAATGAAAAATCCAAATTTCTTATAGCTACACCTATATAGTTAATTATGGTACTATTAGTTATCAGAATCAATCGAGAGAAAGCAAATTTTGAGCAAATTATTGGTTGCTTTTCGAGATAATTTTCTCAATAAAGAATGAGGAAAAGTATAATATGAGAACAAAAAAGCCTACATTAGAAGATCAGCTTGCCTTTATTTCGGCACAACATAGTATTTACCCTGCAGAACTCTTTCAAGCCTTAACCCTAGCGAAAGGACATCAAAAATCAGTATGTGAAGATTTAACGATTGAATATCGAGGAAAGGTAAACGACCAAGCTATCTTCCTAATTAAAAAAGATAATAAAGTAGTGGCACAGTTCCGAGTTCCTGAAGAAACACTTTCAAAAAAGGATGTTTCATTCGATAATTCCATGGACACCAGTAAAATCCGAAAAGAGATAGCCAAGCAAAACCCGCCACCGTTTCATGCTAAGATAGAGGATTTACGCGTAGGCATGAAAAAAATAAATCTGATCGCTGAAGTGTTGGAAACTTCTAAGCCAGCCAAAGTTCATACTCAATTTAGAGATAACGCTCTTGTTTCAAACGCGTTGATTGGAGATGAAACTGGAAAAATCATGCTTTGCCTCTGGGACCAACAAGTAAACTCTGTCTCAGTAGGTAACTGTATAGAAGTTAAGAACACTCATGTGGCTAAGTTTAAGGGTGAGAGGCAACTGCGCCTTGGAAAAAACGGAACAATCAGAATACTGGAAAATCCTCTGCCAAATGAAACAGGATAAAATCAAAAAAATAAAAGCATTTGATGATATTTTACGCTATGTTAGACGTATTTCTTGTCGTTGTAGCAGTACCATCTTTGGTATTGTGGAATCCATGTGAGAGGTTGATTGCACGTTGGGCAAAGTGGTTGAGTTGACTGCTTTTGAACTGCAGTTTGAACTGGCTGCTGTGATTTGCTGGGTCCAGAAGCTTTTTCGACCTCGCTAACGGGACTAATGCTTTGTGGAACTGGCTTTAGGATTATGCAGTCTGATGCTGCTTGAACATCTTCCCAGGAGATGTGTTGGATTTCCCCGTCTTCATTCTCCACTGACAAGGAAATGCCCGTCTTTCCAACGGCGAAAGCGATATCTTTAACTTTTCCTAGCGATCGTCCTTTTGCGTCTATAACTTGCATCGAGACTAGTGCGTCTCTAGTTAAAGGTTTATCGGTTTTTTCCATCTTAATACAACTCTGATTCTCAGTAGTGGCATCTTGTTTAAAGGGTTTTCGTTTTTTACTCAAAGCAGATTGTCAACCTTGTTGCATTGGGATTTCCCAGTAACTGATGATGTCACCTTTTACCCATTTGCCGCCTAGACTTCGGACAACCTCATTGATATCATCCCATTCAGCCTTCAAAAACTGAACGGGCTTTACCACAACGTAATCTCCTTTGACTGTAAAACTGAGTAACTTGCGCTGTTCCGGGCTAAATTCATTTTCCATTTTGATCGTGGTTTTGCTTGGTTGAATTGGCTTTACGTTTGTAGGTTTAGGTTCGGGCTTCCATTCTAGCTTAACGGTTGCAGATGGCTTAGGTGCGGTTTTAGATTCTGCAATGTTTGTTAGGTTAAATTCTGGGATTGGGTAAGATTCGGCAACATCTTCGAAACTGTCGCTTCTAACTATTGCAAGCACTTGTTTGCGAAACAAATCTAACTTTAGGTCTAATAGTTCAGCGTCGCGAGGCAGGTTGGAAGCAAAAGAGGATACTTTTCCTTGCAACAATTCAACAAGGAATTCAGGGGTTAGTTTTATTATTCTTATTTTCATATCGGGCACTCAGAGCTGCCTTAAGGGAAAAGATAGCTTAAAAGCATTGCCTATTATTCAGGTTCGAACCTTTTTTGCATGGTTATAGAAGAGAGTTAAAGTCAACTTTTGATGGTCATTAAAAGATTAATAGAGAAACGCAGGTTTTTTTACTTAGATTTGGCTCTGAACCTACGCCATTCAGCAAAGTTACCAGAGTACATGCCCCAAGTTTTTAGTTTCGGAGACACTGCCCTAATCAGAGCGGGACAGGTAATCAAGACTATGGGTAGATTGAGTCCAAATGTAGGCAAGAGCAGAACCCAAGCAACGTCGGTGGTAACTAAGCCAACAGTAGCGAATTGCCAAAGAATGACGCTTGTGCCTACAAACAAGGTCAAGGCATAGATACTGGAGAGCATGATGAGAGCTTTTTTTGTCTTTGCTTCCGTAGCTGCCGTTGGGATGAGCAACCAGTTTAAACCGTATATAACGAAGGCGGTGGTTATTTCTACCCAAGCGAGGTACAAGGGCAAACCTTCAACGTAAACCCCTCCTATGAAGGCGCCTATCATGCTACCGACTAAGCCGCTCCATCCGAACCAAAGCGGGAAGACTCCTAACAGGATTATTGGAAGGTATAGAACTGTGAACTTTGGAACTGCTATAACATAAGATAGAAAGAAGAAAATGGCGTAGAGTGCTGCTGTCATCGCGGTTATTGAGACTTGTTGAGCTTTACTTTGTTTATGCATCATCATTTCACATTCAATCTTTAGGCTGCGCAGTTAATGGCTTCAAGTAGAAATCGAATAAAAGCATTATCATGTGTAGTACACTTGTAATACAACTTTAAAAAAATGGCGGTTAACGGATACAATAGCATATACGAAAACTTTCAAAGACAAAAAAGCTGCACCGACCAAACTATAAAAAGTCCAACCGCATATTAATGCAGAGCTGCCAGACAAGTGTTGGATAAAAATGAGTCGGCAACCACGCTTAACCAAAATTGTTTTCATTATAGGAATCGCAGTACTTATCGGCTTGAATTTGTACACTTTTATAGTGGCTTATCCTCAAACTTACACGCTCAACGCGGGCATTAACACTTCAGGCACCATACTAGCAAAAGACTTCTCAGCCTATTACATGGGCGCTTGGAGACTCTGGAATAATCCATCACACATTTACACTTTCGGAGCCTTAGGCGACGGAGAACCAGTCATCCTTCCTCATCCTGAAGCCTACAAGTATCTGCCTTCTTTCCTGCTGGTTATCTCGCCTTTACTCTCGTTGAATTATCAGCAGGCACTGTTAGTCTTCGATATAATCCAGTTTATGCTTCTCCCCGCAATGGCGTATCTGCTTTACAGGCTCCTAGATAACAAGCATCTTGCAGTAACCTTCGTGGTTATGGCTATTGCTTTGCTATTGCCTTTCCCCACCCTGCAGTGGGGCTTCTCTCCAAGCTACTATTGGCAGTGGGGCGAAGGACAAGCTAAAGTGTTCGTCATCTTATTGCTCCTACTTAGCTTCTACTTCGGCAAACAGGGAAGACCAATCCTGTCTGGAATTGCCTTGGCATTTGGATTTTTTGACCCAAGGTTCGGACTGTTGGCTCTGCCTCTCTTCATAATGTACAACCGCAAAAACCTTAGAGCTGCAACGGCAAGTACAATTAGTGCTTTGATCTTATCAAATCTGATGCTTCTTTATCCGGGAATGGGCTCTGGTTTCATAGGCATGGTTTTTTCCTCTGCCGTCGCCACACCCCTTTACTATTATTCTCTAATACCCTTCTTCACTTTGCTGTCTCTAATCGTTGTCAACTTCAAAGAATTGGTTGCAGCATTCAATTTCAAAAACTCCGCAAGCTTCACCGGCGCATCAAAACCGCAAGAAAGGTAGCCCAATGTCTTCCACCATTGTTTCTTTCTGAGTTACCCCAAAAAAAATGCCATAGCGACTTCTACCGACCTTTCCCATTTTTTCTTAACCAATTCATGCGTACATTGTCCTAGCCTGGCGTTTAGACAAGGCTAAAACGACGATAATAGTACTTTTGCAAGTGTATTCTTATGCCCACGTTGGAACAAAAAACAATAATTAATTAAAATGGGTGCTCATCTATCGCAAAGATTGCTGAAAATGTCAATCAAGATGGAATTACGCGTTTTTCTGTGTTTTTTTACCGAGCTTCATTAAAGTAATAGGTATTATTGATGGAATCTGCATTTGTGGGAGGATTATAGATATTAGTTTGGCTTGTCCTTTATATGTGTGGGTTTGTAATGAAGTTCAAGTTACAGATATTTACTGAAGATAATATTGAGGGAAACTATTTGGGCAGGCGGTATCGCTTTGCTGTAATTGACTCAGATAAGGCAAAGGGTTACCCGTCGAATTTTATCTGCATGTTACCTTCTCAGATAAGTGTAGACCAGAAAAAGAACAGTGTTTTCTCAAAGCTTTTTGGAGAAAAATGCGAAGAGCAAGCTAAAACGCTGTTAATACACGCGTTAGCGAGTGAAAACAATCCTGAAGTTAAAACGGAAATTGAACGAAGACTGAAACTTCTTGACCCGAAAACAATTAATCAAATAAAATGCAGTTCATGCGGAAAACTCTTCCAGCCCAAACGAATAAGAAAGTTTAAGCGGAATTATTGCCAAGACTGCATGAACAAAAGCTACGGCAACCGAGGATAAGAAACTCAACCCATTTTTCCAAGTGTTCCTTTATTAGGCTACACACTAAAGCTCTTCCACATCTCCATGCATATCCTAGATCCCCTAAGTACTATCTTTACTTCTTGCAGGAGTTTGAAAAGCCGCCAAGGCTACCCGAAAAGCTAGCCTACTCAAAGAAAACGGCTTTGAGTCGGGGTTAGGCTGTTTCAATTTTTGATATATTCATACCGTTGAAATACGCTTTAAATTTTGAGTTAAAACTAGGTTTACGGATGCATCAAGCGTTAATCCAAGGTGATAGAAGATGAAAGATAATCCAGCCAAAACGTGGTTCGGAATATTTGGTGCTTGTGTAGCCTTCGCAATCCTGCTTTGGCTATTAATTTAATGACCGGTTCAATGTTTAAGAACCATCAAAAAACGCAGTGTTGGGATAGGATTTTCTATAAACCGAAAGATAACAACCACTGTGAATTGGAGAATCAACAGAAGAAGTAACAAGACGGTCGCGTGAGTATTTTTCATTATTTGATAAGGATCGTAAATTACTCCTTCAATGTACTCAGTAAACTGTGGAAATCCAATCAATAAAAATCTTCTATCCTTCGACTCGCAACTAAAGATAGCAGAGAGATGAAACTAACTCAAAGGTAATTGAACTTTTTTGTTCTGTGAAATCTTGGTAACTTTACCTGAAAAGAAAACGTCGGAATCTGAAGAATTGTCGCCTTCTGATAGTAGGTTTTTCTGACCATTAATTCTGGGCAGACAATTTATGATGCGTTTGAGGGCTATGTCTTTGGCCAAGTTTGAGCTATTGATGTGGCGCTTGCTTTTGCCGGGGCCGTGTTGTTGACGTGTGTTGCGTTTTTTGGTTAGCAAACGTCTCCGTTTCTTCTCCAGCTATCTGGAGATTGATATGCTGTTTTGGGACCTTCCTTCCAGATTGTGTCGTAGACCTTTAGGAATTCTTGACTGGAGAGTCTTTTTTGCTTTTGAATTTTGGTCATAGCTTGAACCGTTTCTTCGTCAGGTTTATTTCCGTTTTGAGAAAGCGTTAGTGTTTCAAGTAATCTTTTTTTAAACATTTTTTCCCCTCAGAATAGTTTGCTCCTTTTTTTTGGTGCGCTGCTCTTTTTAGCCATGCATTTTGGCATTGGAATATCAATACCATATGCTTTTTCGAGTCCTTTTCTGCATTTTTCTGCAAATTCACCATTAGGATTTTGGGCGAATTCTTGCTCTATCATTTTTTTCTCCTCGATGATTTTTGAGCAAAGTGGGGAAACAGAATATAAAGGCAGTGTTTCGAGCACACATATATTCCAAGAATAGAAATGTTGCGGGAATTGTTACCTTTCAGAACGAGGTACGTTAGCAATTTGATTTTGCAAACAATTCAAGCTCTGTTTCATGAAAACAACCCAAAACAATCAGAACAAGAGTTTTTGAAAAAACACTCACAAATTAGAACTCTAAGCTCCTAAACTGCCATTTTAAGGTTTAACTTCTTGAGTTAATGGCATAATGGAAACCTCATTAGCAAATTTTTTTACACTTATTCAAACTTATTCGCACTTTTCTGCACTTTTCCACACTTTTTATACTCAACCTGCGAACAATTCAAACCCCAAACTCGCCAGCAAAGTTGCGCCTTTTGGATTTAGTTTAAATTCACAAAACCTAAAAGGAGATGCAACAAATATGTACACAATGGATGATTTAGAAGTAAACCAATTTTTAGATTCTATAGAAAAACCTTCGACAAAAGCAACCTATAAAACCTCTATGAAGTTTTACTTAGACTTCACGGGGAAATCTGGAAAAGAGCTATTGGAGATTAAGAAGGCTGATAAAGACTTCAAAGTAGAAGAATCAATGATGGCTTTTAAAAAGTGGATTCTTGAAGAGAAATGGAAAATAGAAGCTGAATCTAAACCGAAAACGACAAAAAGAGGTACCGTTAGAAAAGAACCTAAACCGTATAGCTCAAGTTTTGCGGTTAATGCTATGATGACGGCAAGAAGTTTTTACGCCTATTACCGAATGCCACTTGTCTTTAGAAAACAAGAAGCGAAAACGCTCAAGCAGAAAACGAGAACAACACAAGATTACTTATTTGATAAAGAAGACTTGGCAAAAATGGCTTTAGTCGCTGACTTGAAACAACGTTACGTTTTGCTTCTTGGCAAATCTGTTGGTTTACGTGCAAGCGACTTCACGACTTTTACTTATGGGCAATTTAGATGTTTGAAACTCGATAACGATGCACCAATAGCGATTGGAGAAATAATGACGCAAAAAGAGAATGTTTTGGCTTATCCGTTTCTTGATAGTGACGCAATCCCAATAGTTAAGCAAATACTTGAAAGCAACAGAGACAAAAAAGACAGCGACAAAATCATTGTTGATACTGAAGATAATTTAAGCGTAGTTCTGCAAACTTTAGCGAAAAAAGCTGGAATAGACCCGCACGGCAAAAGAATAAGGTTTCATTGCCTCAGAAAGTTCACCATCGACCATTTAAGTGCTTTAGCGTCAGAAAGCCAATGGAAACAGATTGTAGGTAAGGCAATAAGTGAAGGGGCATATGTCAGCCAAGACCAATTGAGAGGGGTTTATCTTAGGGCTATGCCTTCGCTGTTGATTAATGGAAATGGCATTAAGGCTAAGAAACTGATTGAACTTGAGAACGCATTAAGAGCGGTTGAATCCGAAAACGCCACATCAAAAACGAGAATTGACCTTTTACAGAAAACCGTTGAAGAATTGAAGAAGAGCATAGAAGGATTATACCACATTCAACAAACTTTTCCAAAAACTCTGGAACATACCTTATTCAATAAGAAAACGGGAAAGATGGAAACCTATTTCGAGACAGTTAACAATCCACAAGAACAAGAAGAATCAATAAAGAAGTTCCAAGAAAAAGCCAAAAAACTCTCTGAAGCTGAATAAGCATGACAACGGACGAAATTTTATTGCAAATCTTAGCCGAATTGAGGAAAACAAATCAAAAGCCCGACATTGCAAACATGGCTCTTGACAGCGTAGCTAACAGATAAAGCCTCATTTTTCCCTCTTTTTTAATAATAAAAGTTTTTGGAACTTACCAACCCATGTCATTATCGCTTAATAACCCTAAATCCTCTTCTAAATCGGATTCACCTGTTGCCTCTGGGTCGTCTGGGTTGTTAATCGATGGGTCGTCATCATCTGTTTGCTTTTCGGTATTTATCAGTTGTTGCCGTCTCAATTGTTGATAGTAACGTTGTTGGTTAATCAATTTTTGTTTAGCCATGTAGTTTTGGAATCGATTAATTAGGCTAAGTTTCTTAGGCTGTGGTTTAATTGTTGGCTTAATGATTATTGCTTTTCCCTCTTTGTGGTACTCTGGAATTTCTATTTCTGGGTTAAGTTTTCCATCGAGATAAATCCAATGTCGCTGTGGCAAACTCTGAATTCGTGCTTTTGTCTCTGGGTCTGGAATCATGGATTTCAATTTTCTAAGGCTATTCTCGCCTAAAGTTAAGCCAATGAACGGTCTAAGACGTTCAACCACTTTGCAAGAAATATCATTTAACCGTTGACCGATTGCAACATAATGAAGGTTAGCGTCTGACCGTGATTGAGTAAAAATCGTGAATAGTTCTAAGCTGTCGTCTGCATTCATTGAGTAAGTGCCAAAACAGTTTTGGATTTCTTCTAAAACGATAAGGTAATGATGCTTATAGTCTGGGTCTCTGTCTATCTCTGCCGATTGCATATCATAAAGAAACTCTAAGACGACTGTCTCAAAAGCCTTGATTCTTCTACCGTTTTTATACTTGATGTCAAATAGCAAACTCTGTTTAGATTTCAGTAAGTTTTCAAGCCATGCGCTTTTAACGTATGTCCATTTCTTATCAAGGTCTATGTGTATTGAATCTCTAAGGTAAGGCGTAACTTCTAACTTTGTTTCTTCATGTGGGATTATCGGGTTAAACTCGTAAGTGCCTACTTTAACGCATTGAATAGCTCCGTAATTTCTCTTCCAGATTGCAGACGGCGACATGACGATAACGGTTAAGTTGGGGTCGTTGAGTGCTTCTTTTACTATGCTAAACGCCGTGTAGCTTTTGCCGTGTCCAGCTTCAGCAACTAAAACAATGCCTAAGTGTTCTTTAATGTCTGCCAATATTGCCGCAATTGAATTATCGCTATGAACCCGTTCATTATTTGTGTTTTTTGACATTTTTGTTCTCGCCTCGCATTTTATCCATTGTTTTTTTACTTTAGGATATGGCAAATAGCCTTAAAAAGACTCAGATTCGAGGTTATTCGACCAAAAAGTGGCTAAAAACAGCCTAAAACAGCCAAAAAGCCTCTAAAAGTGGTACATAGGGCAACTTTTGGGTTAATTTTAAAATTGGACACGGCATTTTAATCAGATGATTAATTAATCAATTTCAAAGGCGTTTCGGCATAGTTATCTGAACCAATTCCTAAGCCAATCCTAACCGATAATCAATTAATAACTAACCAAAAACGTCTTTTTTATTTCCAGAGTTTTAACATAAAAAAGGAAGAAGGGGGGTAGGGGATTTATTTTTTAATGAAACTCCCTCTTTTTTTAAGTTATAGTGTAAGGGGGAACTTAATTTCTACTTGAATGGGAGAGTGAACCCCCATCTTTTGATTCTTCAGGTGGCTTGGTTGAATCAACTGATACCCGTTAACCGCCTTCATCATACTGGCTTATTAGCCGCTTGTTTAAGTTCCCCAGTTACTAATTTTTACGTTCTCAGCCATGAACGAGATTTAACTTTGCCAAAGCAAACTGTTTCTAAATGGTGAAATCGTATTTTGAAGTCTAAATAAACGTTGTAGCCCAGCGCATTTGCATTCCAGTAAAATGACGTATCTTCACTTGTGCCGTCTGGGAACCCGTAGATTGGATAAAAGTTCAATCGGCTTTCATTTAATGCGGCTTGACCTAACGCTAATGCTCCGCCACCCGCTGTTTCTATAAGATATATGCTGTCTGGATGAGATTTGTCGTTAACGAATGCGCTGTAATTGAAACTTATTTGGGATTCTAACCTGTTTTTGGCTATACCTTGCCTATATGCATCTTGAAAGTCGGCTTTAGTTAATTGGATAGGCATATCTTTTGGGTTGCTGTCTAAACCCCAAAAAGCGCATATCCTGTCATGGTCGGCGAAAATGTATGCTCCGCAACAAACGCCAAAGTTGTTGTCCATGTACATCTGGATAAAATCTTTACGTTCTGGGATGCAATCGTCATCAAGATAAATAGCCAACTTAGCATCCATATTCCTTGCCCTGTCAAGTAGGATTTGCCGTGCATAGGCGAGTATATCCCATCTTCCAACTACTTGTACGTCTTCCCTGTCAAACTCTATAACTTCATGTGGCAGTTGATATTTATCTAATAGTTCCAGCGTGTTGTCTGTGTTGTTGTTGGTGGCAAATATTACCTTTTCTGGAAGTGGATTTAATCTATGAAGTGCACGGAAAAGCAAACTATGACATCGTTCTGACAAGTTATAAACTGGAATTAAAAGCACTACGCCTTTAACTACTTTACCCAAAAACGGCGTATCTTCTTTTACCCACATTAACCTAAAATCTAAATGGAAGCCGTCAACCTCAAAAGTTGGATTTGCCATTATTTGACTCGCCAATACCCGCCACAGTCAACACAATGGAATTTTTTTAAACCATATTTTTGAATGTGGGTGCTTGAACATTTTGGGCATTGTTTGCCTAACTGCTTTAACTGTGAAACTAATAGTTTGCCTTCTCGCCCCTCAAAATAATCCAGAAAACCATCGCCTTCTGGAAAGGGAATCTCTGCACATAGCGCATTTTTTAGCTCAAGATAGATTTTATGGAGTGCTTCACACTTAGGGTCGTCCTCTTGTTCGCTGTCAACGTATGCGCGAAGAGCAGAAATTATGATTGACATTAATGACATTGGGCTAATTATAGTAGGGTCTAACGTCTCAATTTCCTCGACTGTGCATTCTTGGAAAAACGCGAATGGAAACTCTGACGCGATTTTTTCATTCTCTATTTCCTCGCATTTATTAAAGTATTGCTTAGAGCCTATGCGTTCTTTTCCCTTAGCAGAAAGTTCCCCATTGACCGCTTGAAGAAAACGGTTTTGCAATTTAAAACTTAGGTTGTCTTCGCCGAGTAGACGGCTAATTTCATTTTCAACGTCTTGCCGTGACAGTTTGCCCTCTATATAACGCTGGTTAATTTCTCGTAGTTTAGCTTCGTGCTCTTCTACCGTATGGTTTTTCCAATAATCATATGACATCAAAATGTGTTCCACTCCGCGATTAATTTTTGCCTCTCCGTTATTGCTTTCTGTTCCATAACCGTTCTTTTTCGCTGTTGCATTTTAGCCCAACAAGGTTGATGGTACCATTTGTTTGTGGCAAAGTCAAACATGGGTAAAGGCTCATTGGTCAAAGTAAATAGTATTTTTTTTCTGCATTTCGGACAAATCATCTTACATACGCCTTTTTGCTCAAGTCATCTAAAATTCTCAGTTTTATTACTTCAAACTGCCTTAGTATTTCCTCTTTTGATTCTGGGGATTCACACAGCGTAAGAAAAGTTCCAAGAATTATAGCTAAACAAGCTAAAGTTTTCTTTTCGTTTTGCGTTAACATTAAGTCTCGTCCCCTAATTTGTCGGTAGACGGCATGTTAGAATCCCCAATTTCTAATGAATCTAATGCGTTTGCTACTGCCTCATTCAACTCGTCTTCATACGCATCCACGGCATCTTCGAGGAAAGGAACACCCTCATACCAATCATCGCCTATTCGATGTCCATCGTGTACAAGCTGGGCATATTGTGAAGTAGGCTGACCGTCAAAGTTGAATGTCTCGTTATTTCCCGCCCAAATTGAATTACTATAAAACTCGCCTTGTCTTCCCCCGCCTCTGCCTATTGCACCACTTCCGCCTTCGCTTTCAATTTCGATGGAACTTGCAAGCGCACCTGATTCTTTAGGGCATAAATCTACGGCTAAATCACGAATTTTGCTCCAAATTTCATCCAGTTCCGCACAAACGGCATCATTTATCTCATCTCTAATTATCCGTATGTCTTCTTGAGTTTCCCAAAGCCCTTTTTTAGTTTCGCTAAGTGACATGCACATTATAAACCACTTCTCCTTTCATCAACTGACCAGCCGTTTTTGTTATCCTCACTCAATTCAAACTCTTCAATTTTAGGAACATACTTGTGGATTGATGGGCTACCCAGATATTCGGACAATCGTTCGCAAAATTCAGGTTCACAATCAGGGACTTCACAAGTAAGAAAACACGGAATTCCTAAGCAACTGTCAACCGTTAAATGTGATAGGTGAATTACTCGGTTCGAAGCCATCTTTGATTTTGCGGCTTCTTTAATCCCCATAGTTTGTGAACTTCGACTATGCTGATGAGGGTAGTTAGTACATTCAATTGATGGGTACCTAAAATTTATTTTACAGCCTTTGCATAGAAATCTTTGTCTCGTATGTGACCTGTTCCAACCGTTTTTCCTTAAGTTTGTACTGCCACAGGTAGGGCATTTAACAGCAGATTCCACAGTAGGCTTTGGAATTTGAATGGTTTTTCTAACTCGCTTCTTTGGAATAACTATTTGTGGGGTATCTGTAAGCGTAACAAAGAAGTTCTTGTTGCATAAGCGACATAAAAATCTCTGTCTGGTTTGGGTGTGGTCTAAGCCGTGTCGAACAACTCTATCATCGTTACAATAGGGGCATGTAAGTATTTGGCTAAGTTGTTGACTGCTCATTAACTACTATTCCCCTTTTTAAGAAGCTGTATTTTTAATTGATGTCTCTCTTCCGACCTTGCATCGATTTTCTGGGCAAGTTCCTTAACTAATCCGCTAAGTTCCTCATCACGTTTATCGCTGTCTTCTATGCTCTTCCAAACCCGTTCAAAGAAGTTTTTGCTTAACTCATCGTGTTTAGCTATACTTTCCATCGATTTGTCTATGCATTTTAAAGCCCGCTCTTGAATCAGTTGGGAATCGTCTTCCGTTTTCTGTAGTAACCCGAATATTTTTTCCCTATATTCATTCTCAAATTCCATAGAATCCAGAAACATGGATAGTTGTTTAGCGGCGTTGATTTTTGCTCTGATTTTGTTGGCTTCTTCTATTCCATATAGTTTCTCAACTTCATCGAAGTAAGCGTTAAGTTTTTCCTTATAAGAAAGTTCCTCTGGAATATCTTCAGATTGGTCAATATCTGAGGGTTCCTCTGTATTTTCTTCCATGTTTTCCGAGTTTTCGTTCTCTGAATCATTATTGTCGTCTTCACTTGACATTTTAATCATCATCCTTTTTCGGTTCGCATACAGAGAGCCATCTAAACAAGACAACTTTCAATTCCTCTGTAGGAAGTTCCTTTGTTTGTAATACCTTAGTTTTCTTTTCTTTTTGACCTTTATTCATAGTTTTTTACTCCTTTTTTACTGATTATTGTCCCCATTAAAGCGGGATAAATTGGAGAGACTGGGACAATGAGTGGAGTCCCATAACCCAGCCCCTTGAAGTCTGACACAAAGTAGTGACTCAAAGTGCCGTGTGACTTGAATTATTCATCCTCTGAGGGCATATCGTCCTCATCTTCGATGACAGGTGTAGGTGCTGGTTTACCGATTTTTTGCGGTTCCCTAATGGATTCCATTTCCTCAACTGGATATTCTTCGCTTAGGTCTTGCTCTGCTTTATTCCCGTCATCTTTTCCAGCTTTCCGTGCGTCATTAGCTGGATTTGGCACTAATTGAGTAGCTAACATCTTTGCCTTTTTTGACCTAATCTGTGCTAATTGGTCAGCGGCATCAAGAATAAAGTGTCGGTCTGGGTCGCTATTTGGGTAATTTTCACTCATGTTTTTATTTCACCTTCTTTTTTATTGGATTATTACCGTGAGTTTGACGATACTGTTCAGCTTCTTCTTTCTCGTAATTTGAGAACGATTTCCCTTCACATGGCACTTAGCTTATCTCTCCATTTGGAAAGTGCTAACCGCTGGCATTTCCAATTTATTGCCGTTTCTAAACCTGAGCCATGTCAGCTTAGTTTTGTCGTTAAGTATTTTAGCCGTTTGAGAAGCCGTTATTTTCCTTGCTTTTGCGCGGGAAATTTCTAAGCCTTCCTCAGAACTTGTCATGTCAATTCCGCTAATTGCCCAACCGTGGTCAGCATCGATATATTGGTGACGATAAATTACTAATTCGTACCCTCGGTCAGCTTGCTTGCTTCGCCTAACAGTCAAAAATGAGTTAGCTAATTTCGCTTCGGGAAGCACTTTAAAGGTTACATTTTCAACTTGCCAAGAATCGCTGTCAATGGATTCGCCGTTGTCGGACTGCAAAATTTTAAAGCTGAGTGTCGGAACTACAAGTTTCTTCATTAACGGAGTTTTGGGATTAGCTACATTAAATTCTGAAACTGCTTCTTCCAAAGTTTGTAGTTTTGCCATATTTAATTACCTCTTTTACTCTCTCTTTTGCCCAGCCGCATTATGGGTCTTTGAATAATTGTATGGGCTTTTCTTAATTTGTGGAAAACCGCTTTCTCTGCTTACTTTCGGATTCTCAAAATTGATGTCGGGAACAGCGTTTGATTTCTCCATGTTTGAGTCGGGACTATAAGTCTGGCTCGGATGACCAGCTTCGCGCCATGCGCCCAAACCTTTTTTCCACAACAAATTCAAAAGTTCGTTAGCTTCTTGGTTACCTTTTCGCCTTTCAGTTTGAAGGGTTGCAATAGCCTCTTCAATATTGGCAAATTTCCTATGCATTAAGTCAGTTGATTGCTGTCCATAGCCCATTTGTTGAGCGTTCATAGGTGCGCTTCCAGCGGGTTCGAAACGTTGGTTTTTATTGGCTAACTGTTCCTCAAGAATTTTCATGGTTGTATCCATCGCCGACACTCCATCTGGGGTATCAGTTTTTAATTTCTCAAGCATTTCTGCTCGGCGAGATGGGTCACGGATTAAACTGTTAATTTTATTAGTTACAATTTTGCGTTTTTCATCCAGCCGTTTCTCAGCGATTATGGCGAGTTTATTCCGTAAATCCTCGTTTTCCTCTTTTAGGTCAACGTTGTCATTAGGGCTTGGTTTATTCAGCACTTCCCTTAAAAAATCAACTTGTTTAGGGTCTCGACCATCAATGTCAAGCCCTATTTCGACTTTATTTCCTTTTAACGCCTCACGAATTTCTTCTGAGGTACCTGATATTTTAGTAATTTTTTTCTGTTCTTCATTCATATTTTATTCCTCTTTCTTCTGTGGATGCATTCCGCAATTGACGAGACCACATTTATTTTCTGTGACTTTCACGGATTTGCCGTTTACTTCAGCGATTGATAAGGCTACATCTTGGAATCGTTCTTTACGCTCCATTTCACTTTCTGGGACTTGCCCAATAACAAAACTCGATAAGCCTTCAGTCGTGATTTTGACGCATGCCTCTGGAAATAAGCTGTACTCAAAAACTAAATTGAATTTGTTAGTGTCGTGTCTGGCACATAATTGAGTTAAAACACCACAAAGTTCTTTTTGATTTTCAACTTTAGATTTACCTGTGTATTTTTCAAGAAAGTCCCAAAATTCATAGACTGATTCTGGAACGCGCATAACTTTTGTTTGTTCTTTCTTCATTTTAACCATCTTCTATTTAGCCTAAACCGAAACCTTTATTAGTAACGGTTGTCAGTAACCGTTACAAGTTGTAACACGAGTATTTAAATCTTATGCTAACATTAAACAAAATTTGTAAGTCCGTTAGCCAAACTAACCATGAATCAAGCCCCGTTAACCAACTCTATATAAAGAACGAAGCCCTAAACCCAATTCACTAAACCAGCCCTAAACGGCTAACTCTTCTATTAAAGCCCTAATCACTAAACCAACCACGATTAACCAACCTTATAATAAGTAACCAACCACGATTATCCATCATGTTAAAATACGGACGCTATTGTTGTTTTCGAAGTCTATTGTACAGCCTATAGGGGAGTGCTTTTGGCAAATGGGCTTTGTTTTGGGCTTAGTTTGTATGAATATATAAGTCGTAGTTAGTCGAACTAACCATTAGTCTTATAACGCTGTTATGTATTGGCACTCATGAATTTGATTGATAGATTAACCTGATTAGTTACGGGTTTAATCAGTTGTTTAAATTTCGGTTACTGTTCGGTTTATGGACTGTTCAACGTTTAATCAGATGATTAACTAAGCCATATTGTTTATGGATATTTACGATATGCAACAACGTTTAAATCCCATTTTAGCCTTTTAAACTGTATATAGGCGTTTAGAATGGAGCAATCTGGAATAGCACTAAACAGCATGGCTATTAACGCAAACAAACAACAAAAAACAAATTAAATCATGAAGAGCCACGCACCATATGTGCTACATAGGGCAATTTTTCCGTTAAATTTGATTTTGGGTCGGCGTTTGTAGTCGGCTATTTCATGAATGATTTAGACATGGGTTTTCCAAGCCGTTAACTAACCAATTATAACGCCGTTATTAAACATCATTGAAAGTTATTGCCGTCCAAAACGTCTTTTTTCAAACCGATAATTAGCGGGGATGGTCAGCTATAGCTTAGGGGTAGGGGACTGTTAGTTAGATTAATTAGTCTATGGCTCTGGGTCGGGAATATCCCCATCCCCATCTTAACCACCAACAACCAATTAACCAACTGATTACAATCCCCAATTAGTTAAACAACTGATTAACAAGCCACCCAACCGACAACAAGGAATGAAGACAAGGACGTAGGTATATTTGCTCTATTGTGGTATTGTTTGGTTAAGTGATTGGTTACGGTATTGTTTAACGGTTAATGTTAATTGAGGAAGCGAAATTATCTCTGCTAATGTAAGTGGTTTGATGCCTAACCAATCGAGAGTTTTAGCATTAATGTCGTTGATGCCTTTACCCGTCCAAACGTTATGAGAAATAGAAGTATGAAGTTGTTCGGGAATATAGACTATACACTCCTTATCAATATGATGTCCATGTGAATCTTTAAATGGTTTGTTAATGGGAATAAAGCCTAAACCTCTTCGTCTTTTTGCGTTATATTTCTTACTCAGTTCACAACGGTGGGCTTTGAAGAGTTTGATTTGTTCGGGAGTCATTAAAGTGTAGTTTATATATTTTCCAGTATAACGAAAACTCGGATGCTTCTTGAATGGATTGATTCCATCATTCAACGCTGGATTGTAACCACGGGACGGATATGGCTCTCCCCATAGTTGAAATAGAGGGTTAATTTTTATGTCGTTCAATAGTTACCGCTAACCTTCACAGCTTTAGCAACACTAAGCCAATTTTGTTTAAATCGGTCATTACGATTCATCGTTTACCCTCACCATATAAAAACTGTGTAGTTTCTTCACTTAGAACCGTTGCTGTAGTAAGTCCTTCCTCAAAAGTAGGCTCTAACGAACCTGTATAGGCGCTTTCATCAACTGTTTGTGTCGTTATTTTGAGGTTATTATAGGTGATTAGTAGGGACTTAATTTGTTGTCCTAAGTTAGTTCGTTGCTGTCGTCCGTATGTGGTTTGTAACAGTTGGTTATGTGGTTGGACTTGGTAACCTATCTCTAATACTTGGATGTCGTATGCGGCTAACAGGGTTTGGGCTGGTTTACTGAGCATGTTTCTGTACGATATTTCTAATATGTGTAGGTTTCCGTCTAAGAAGTCAATTCTGTTGATTACTTCGTTTAGTACCCAATTTGCTGAACATCTGTGGGCTAAGTTGAGTGCTAAGTTCTTTACTTCTATTACTGCTTTGCTGTTACCGTACTTTACCGTCACATCTGTTCCGCTGTGGCTTTCAGGTTGGTTAAAGTCTCTATGTTGGCTGTCTAAACCCGCTTCTAAGTTTGCGGCGTTAGAATAGGTTTCTCCCGCGTTACCCATTACTTCACAATAATGGTCATCTGTTCCCGTGTAATGTAGATGTGGCTTAACTTTCTTGCCGTTTATCTTTTTTCTTGGTTTAGGGGCTGGTCTGCTTTCTCGGTTGGCTTTGAATTCTAATGTTATTGCCTCATTTGCTAAGGTCATTTCTTCATGCACCCCATATTTTATAAAGCCAAACTGCAATGGCTTACTTATATTTAAACATTTGCTTTTCAAGTATTTAAGTCTTATGGGTTACTTTATTAGAAAAGAGACGAAATTTAATAACTTTGTTAAAAGGAAGATAGGCGCTGAATTGCAGTTCAAACGCCCCTGAGTGCATTGAATCACTACTCAATAATGAGTAGCTACTCATATTTAAGTCTTATGGGCAATTATGAGTTTTTAATCAGTTGTTTAATTCACATAAAGCCAAATGTTTTAAGCAATTGGTTAGATAAAGAATAAAATGGTTGGGAAAGTATGAAAACCATAACGTTAAATGATGGAACGTTGTGTTTAGACGGCGATATTTTGAAAGGCGCAGAAGAGGCTTTTAATGAATCAAGATATGTCGAAGCCTTCGCATTACTTCATGCCTATATTGATTGGTGGATGACTAACTTAATTCAGTTAGATGGATGCATAGTAGATTCATCAAAAACAGAGGAACTTCTCTTTAAAACCAAATATAGATTCGGAAACTCATTGAATTGCCTTAAATGTAAGAAAATCATTGATGAAAATGAATATAGAAGACTGAAAGAGTTTAACCAATTGAGAAACTTAATTATCCATCGTTTAGTAACACGTTCATTTGGAAATCGCCCTAAAGGAGAAAGGAATACAGTTAAATTGGCTGAAGTTAAGAAAGGATTTGAAGAGGGAATAAACTTAGCTCAACTTTTAAGGGGAAAAAGTGCTTCAGTCATAATAAAAAAGACAAGTGGGAACTTTTGAAATATTCTTTTTAATCAGTTGTTTAATTATTTAGGATTTGTTTGGTTTTGGCAAGTATCAAATTCGATGGAGTGATTATTAAGCAGAATTTGGTAAAAGAGTAGAATAGCAAAAACTTATAGCCGAAACAGATTAAGAGAATACGAGAAACATTGGAACAATCAAACGAAGCACTTAAGGCTTTCAATAACATTGCAGAAATGATTAGAGAAATTCGTATTTTGATTAAATCCAAAAAAGGGGGTTGGCGAGTGAGGGATTCAAACAAAACCGAACAGATAGAGAGAAGGTTTAAAGAAGCATTGGAAGGCACTAAAAACCAAATAGAATCTAACATATGGTACGGGAAGGGGTATGCTATCGCTGGACAAAGCGGTCTTAAAGTGGATGTGGAATTTCACCATTTAATGGGTCTGTTAATCATGAAGTTTAATGACATTAGCATTAGACTTGATGCAGAGAAATTGGATGATAAACTTGTGGAGCACTTGGAGAGTCAACTTGGAATACTTAGTGAGTATGCACAGCGTTTCTGGAATCTTCAGGGAATCATAAATTACCAGAACAAAGAAGCAGATGCTATGAAAACAATAGACGATTTTAGAAGCAGATTATGGGATTTCGTAAAAAGCATGGAACCTTATCTTAGAAAAACGGAAACAGAAAAAGCCGCTGATGAGTACGTCAAAACTCATAGCTAATTGAAATGACCGAAAGCTGAAAAATACAAAAACTTAAATGTAAAATGCAACAATAACGCTTCGCTGGATAAAATGAATAAATTAATCATAGGTGTCGTAGTCGGCTTAGTTGTTGGTTTAGTGTTAGGAATAGCCGTTTATCCAGTTATTCATTTGCCTACCCAAAATGGAACAGGAACAAATAATCAAGTGACGGTATCGGGTTATGTGAAAGAAGAAAACCCAAGTGAAATATCTTTTTCCAGTATTTTTGGTAGTAAGCAATCAGTTGAAACAAGTGGTCTTATCACTAATGGAGATTATAGCGTGGTGCTTGTAGGAAATCAATCCTATACAGTCACAATCACTTATCAACCTCAAGGATATTATAGCCCAACGTCTACCCAATATTCGATATATGTTCCGCTGGGTACTAACTATTTTAACGCTAACTTTTGAAATATCCTTTTTAATCAATTTAAGATAACACTTATTGAGTCGTTTCTTTTTTAGCCCTTAGCAAAGTCTTAAATGGACATAGCGTAGAATAGAGGAAGAGGTTTGAGGAATAAAAAAAGCGATTGTGGGTATAGGTGTTTTTACCCTTATTATTGGAGTTTTGTTAATCGCATTGCCGTTTGTTTACATTCCTAAAACTGTATCTCAAGCATATCAAGTTCCACAGTCTTCATCAGTATTTGACAGTTCTTTTATAGTTCCACCCGCAACCACTACTCAGACAACATATCTAAACGCGGGAGATAATTTGAACATTCAAGTTACAGTAACAGGGGGTGGAAATCTGGACATAGATTTCTCTGTTAATGACGGTTCAACAACATACTTATCTTATTCCAGAGCCACAACGGTAAACAAGGATTGGACTGTTCCGCTAAGTTCAAACTATAATTTCGTTTACGATAATAGTTTTAGCACTATAACTTCAAAAGATGTCACCGTACTTATAACCAAAAACTGGACTACAACCGCTTATAGAGATGTAACCACAAACAATCAGTTGATTCCTTTCGAATTCGCTTATCTCGGAATAGCTCTTGCTTTAGTCGGAGTAGGCTTAACAATCTTTGGCGTAGTCAAGAAAGAAGTTCTCAAAACTCCGTTACCACCAAAATAGAGGTGAAAAAATGCCAATAGATAAAGATGAATTTGATTCTGGAAAAGTTTTAGGTAACATTGAAAGAAAGATAATTTCGTTCTTGGAGAAAAATCGAAACAAGGCTTTTGAAAGCGATGAAATAATGGAAGGTATAAACTTGCAAACAGATTTTCATGATTTCTGGAAAGGTTTAGCATCTGGCATCTTAATTTTCGGATTCGCTTATCTTCTTAACAACTTGGTAACCTGTGGAAAAATCAAAATGAATTTCATAAATGGAACATATTACTACATGGCAAAATAGAATCTTTCTTCATTTTTTGAAGTATTCTTTTTAAGCAACCTCTGACATTAGCCTATTGAGTTTAAACTAAACCACAAAACCCGTAACAATTGCGGCATATCCCTAAACCAAAAAAGCAACTTATAAAGAGCTTTCCAGAAAACAAAGCTTCCTAAGTACTTGAGTTTACGTTCAATCTTTGAATTTCCATTTCAACGATCTAAAAACCATAGTCCAAACTCTGACAATTTCTGTGAGGAGACCGGTCATTGGTGCGAGGGGTGGGACTTGAACCCACGAAGGCCTTCGCCAGAGGATCTTAAGTCCTCCTCCATATCTTAGGCAATCTTAATCTGGCCGCCTATTTAGACCTGGCTCGGATACCCTCGCACCAGCAACGTAACTGACAACACAGTATTGTTTAAGTTTTTTGCATTCACTTTTCATGGCTGGTTCTTTGTTTGAACTTTTTTGTGCCAACATAATAAAATATTTGTAGGCGAGTGAGCGAATTTTGCCAAGTTGAGCAATGTTATGCTTATATGTGCGGATTGTTGTATTTTGTTTTTAAGGAGACTGAAAAGATGCCCGCCATAGAAGTTGGCAGAATCTGCGTAAAACAATCAGGTCGAGAGAACGGCAAAAAATGCGTCGTAATAGATGTAATGGACAAAAGCTTCGTTTTAGTAACAGGTCCAAAAAAAATCACAGGCGTCAAACGGAGAAGAGTAAACATAAACCATATTATGCCTCTCCAAGATAAGATTGAAGTTAAAAGGGGAGCATCCGACGAGGAAGTTGCCCAAGTCTTAGAGGCTACAGGCAAACTGCAAGAAATGACGCAAACCGTAAAAACCGCATAATTTTAACCTTTAATTACCTCAAATATCTTTTTCTTAACACTTAGTTAGGAGAGAAAACGCAAAGATGCCTAGAACAATCCCTCCATGGGAAATCAAACGTGAACTTTTGACTAAAGCAGAGGACACGACCAACCCAAAGTATGGGCATGCGCCCTCTGAAAGACCAGCCAAAGAATACATCCAATACGGCACGATAAACCTCGACAAACCGGCTGGTCCGACAAGCCACGAAGTAGCCGCATGGGTAAAAAAAATCATGCATGTCAAAGGTATCGGTCACGGCGGAACTCTAGAGGCTTAAAGCAACAAGCCAGAGAAATCCCAAAGTGACCGGCATTTTGCCCATCACCTTAGAGGACGCCACGAAGGTAGTTCAGGCGTTCCTCTACAGCGGCAAAGAGTATGTTTGTGTGATGAAACTTCATGGGAACGTGGAAGAAGAACAAATTAAACCGGTTCTCAAAGAATTCGAGGACCTGATTTACCAGCGCCCACCCTTACGCTCATCGGTTAAACGGCAAATAAGAACCAGACGCATATACTACATAGACTATTTGGAGCTTGACGGACGCAACGTTCTCTTCAAAGTTGGCTGCGAAGCTGGAACATACATCCGAAAACTCTGTTTTGACATAGGCGAAATCCTCGGCGTCGGCGCCCACATGCAAGAACTACGCAGAACACGCTCAGGATCATTCATCGAGTCTAGCGCTACAAAAGTTACCTTGCATGATGTGGCCTACTGGTTCGGGGAATGGGAACAGAAAAAAGACGAAACAATCCTCCACAAATTCATTGAACCAATGGAAAGCGCGTTAACTCTGCTTCCGAAAATTGTCATTCGCGACTCAGCTGTTGACGCTCTTTGTCACGGGGCAAACTTGGCGGCTCCAGGCGTTTTATCGGTTGAAACCAACATTGAAAAAGATTCGATTCTGACTATTTTTACATTGAAAGGTGAAGCAGTGGCGTTGGCGAAAGCACTTGCCTCGACCGAGGAAATATTAACTTTAAAGCATAGCGCTATTGCTGCCCTCCAGAGAGTATTGATGCCGAGGGGCACTTATCCAAAAGTTTGGAAAAGCGGTAACGTGAATGAGCAGAAACAATAAGGACTTGGAACATTATTTTGCACTTGCTCCCAAGTCTGAAGTAAGGTTCGGTTTAGTTCGAACTTGCCTTCGAGGCAAATCCTTCGAGTTTTTGACCGCTTCAAGCGTTTTTTCGAAGAGACGAGTTGATCCAGGCACCCGACTTCTAATCGAATCTATGGTTCTACCGAAAACAGGCTACGTACTTGATATCGGTTGCGGGTATGGTGTTGTTGGGATAGCTGCGGCCGCGCTTAATCCAAAACTAAGCATAATCATGACAGACGTGAACATGAGGGCTGTCCATTTGACAAGAAAAAATGTTGAATTAAACAAGATAGTTAATGCTGAAGTACGTTATGGCTACTTATATGAACCCGTTGAAGAAGAAGAGTTCAATTGTGTTCTTTCGAATCCACCTGTAAGTGCTGGTATGGACACGGTCAAAGCCATAGTGAAAGAAGCCCCAAAAAACATGGCGGATAAGGCCAGTTTCCAAATGGTTATTCGATCTAAAATCGGCGCCAAAACGTTACCTTCTGTTTTCAACGAAACCTTTGGGAACTGCACAGTTCTTGCAAGAGAAAGCGGGTTCCGAGTGCTCACGGGACAACATCTAACTGAATAGTGTTTGTTGAGTTGCTAAGGAAAGCTGAAACATGGTCTTCTGAAATGAAAGGGCACATTGGATGCGTACGGATTTTAATTTTGACGGTTATATGTAAGAGACTAAATCTTGAGCGCTCGTAGCAACTCGAGTTAAGCGAACGTTAATGTTTGACTTATCGTTTATTACCCATAAAGGTGCAACCACTAAAGCATTTGACCTGAAAACGCAAAATCTAAGCATAAATACTTTGATTTTCAAGAGAAATTGAGGTTTTCGCATTAACAATAAACATTTTGTTTTGGCGTTGACCGCAAAATTGAAAAAGCCCACAGTACCATAACACAAAGAAATAGAGTAAGAAGGCCCACGAGAATGAAACTCAACAAAACCGATGAACTAATAATTAAGACACTAAAAAAAGAAAGCAAAGAATTAACCCTCCAAGAGTTAACTGACAAGACAGGTGAAACATCCAAAAAAATCTTCAAATCACTCCGCAAGCTCTTCGAACACGAATTAATAGAAACCAAAGCTCGTAAATACAAACTAACAGGCAAGACTCCGAAATCAGGCAAAGAGGACGAAACAGAACTACTAGAATAAAACAAACGCCTTGAACGGGTTGCCTAAATCGGATCGAAGCTTTTCTACTTTTTAAAGCTTCAAAACACTTCTCTATAGTGCCCTCGCAGTTTTTCCTTTTTCGTTTCAAATTTTAAGAATTAACTTGGTACGTCTAAAGACCGAAAACTGAAAGCGTTTAATGAAGGTTAGAAAAACTGATCGTGGTCACATAGTAAAAAATAGAGGAGCCTCGAGCGGGCCTTGATCCCGCGGCCTGCTGCTTACAAGGCAGCCGCTCTACCGGGCTGAGCTATCGAGGCACACGGTAAAACCGCACAGTTTTACACCATGACATAAAAGATTACACAAATAAAAGTTACTACTAAAAATAGTTGATGCTTTTTTCCACTATTCTAAAATAAGCCATTATTTCCGTATTGTTTTGATCCTGATATTTGTTTTCATTAATTCGCTTTCTAATTTCAACAGACCAATAGACACTTACTTGCACCCTTCTCCGCCTGCGAATTCCGCCATTAACAAACAAAAACTCCTAAATATGCCTTCCAAGCTTGCCTACCACATTTCACAAGAAACAACAAAAGCTAATAGAAGTAGTGCATGTTTTCGATGTCCCAGCTCAAAGTTGCTTTTCGATGAGCCAACTTTAGACGCCTGTATAGGGGGAGGGCGATAGTTTTTTCGAGCACCAATGACTTTTAAAGTAGCAATAAACTCTAGAAATATACAAAGCTAAACAAACCGTAACATCAGGAATAGAAAGACCCAATTTATAAAACCAACCCTCGAACCAACAAGAAAATACTCCGCCGCTAAAAATCATCTTTCAACAAACCTTATTATCTATCAACGTAATCCTTATATTAGCGAAATCCGCTTCTAATGCAATTCAGCAATATGGGTTATACCATCAAATAGATGCAACTCCCCACCACATTGATGAGGAGTGAAGGGTGAACTGACTTCGCAAACACACGCGAGGATCAAAATGACACCATGCATAGGCCAAACAATTAACGACGCAACACAAATACGAAATGTGTTTCACCAAACGCCAAACAGACACTACCATTGGCCCGAACATGCCACGCTGTCTGGAGGATGGCTCGGCTTGAGAGCCGAAGAAGGGCGCGGCAAGCCGCGATACCGCCCCGGGTAGGCGCACGCAGCCTTAGAACCGGGGGTACCTGAATGGGACTTCCTAGATAATGCTCCTTCACGGAGCGGGAACCCCCCGAACGGAAGCATCTTAGTAGGGGGAGGAAAAGAAACCAAACACGGGATTCCCTTAGTAGCAGCGAGCGAACTGGGAAAAGTCCAAACCGAATCCCATGCTGAAAAGCACGGGAGATGTAGGGTTAAGGGCCTGGCTTCCTCTTCGTTGGTTAAGCTGAAGTGGCCTGAAATGGCTCGCCATAGAGGGTGACAGCCCCGTAAACGTAAGCCAGAAAGAGTTGAGCTAGAGTCCCAGACTACCGTACCCTGGTTTGGGTGCGGAAAGTTGGGAGGCACCAACTTCCAAGACTAAATACGCCTCAAGACCGATAGCGCACTAGTACGGTGACGGAAAACTGAAAAGTACCCCGGAATGGGGGTGAAAAGTGCCTGAAAC
>JBEKFM010000008.1:0-67605 GCA_050013315.1 Bathyarchaeia archaeon | reverse complement strand
TCCACGCCCGAGTCAGGCTCGTCCAGAAGGAGAAGCTTGGGCTTAAGAAAAATCAACTGAAGAATTTCGGACCGTTTTCTTTCGCCACCGGAGAAGCCAACGTTGAGATCTCTGTTCAAGAAGTCGGTTAGTCTAAAGGTTTCAATAAGCCTCTGTTCTTCTTCGTTGAACGCGTCCTCTATATTTTTGCCCAAACAAAGTTTCAACAAGTCTACGAGCTTCACGCCGGTTATTTCAGGAGGATTTTGGAAGCTGACAGCCATGCCAAGTTTCGCCCTTTCCTCCACGGTCTTTGTGGTAATATCTGTTCCATTGAACAAGATTGTACCTGACGTTGCTTCGTAAGTGGGAAGACCCATAAGTGCGCTTATAAGCGTCGTTTTTCCAGAACCATTTGGTCCGAAAAGAATGTGGCTCTCGCCGCTCTTAAGGCTGAAAGTCACGCCTTTGAGAATAGGCTTTCCTTCAACCTTAACAGTCAAATCCTTGGCTTCAAGAATATCCATAACAATCACCAACAATATTTCACAATAGAAAATAAACTTTTTGAGCAGAAGAAACCTTAACCGTTGGGTCGACTGTCGATTTCAGCGCCAATCCCATATTCACTAGTGATGTTTTTACATAATTTTTATAAATATCATGCAAGAAATTGTTAAAGCAAGTTTCAGGTGACATTTTTGAGAATTGGCTTTTTTGTTTACGAATATCCACCTCAACTCGTGGGCGGTTTAGGCACTTATGCTGAAAACATTGCCCATGAATTTGTCGACATTGGACATGACGTTTCAGTTTTTACATTAAATAACAATGGTTTAAAAACAAGAGAAATTCTGCGGGGTGTAGAAGTTCACAGGCCATTAATAGCTGATGCCAGCAACGTTTGGCCTTTTTTTGTGGCAGATGATCTCAAGAAATGGGGCACCAACATCAAACTTTTCAATGATATCTTCATTTACAATATTCTGAGCGCTACCAAATTTATCAATCGGCTAATAAAAAAGGAAAAATACAATTTTGACATCGTCTGTGTTCACGATTGGTTAGGCAGCATTTCAGGGTTAGTTATTAAGAACGAAACGAAAATCCCGGTAGTTTTTCACGTTCATAGCACTGAATGGGGAAGAAGCGGCGGTCAGGGCTCTGAAGTAGTATCTCATTTAGAACGGGCTATGGCCCAAAACTCCGATCGAATAATAACTGTGAGTTACGCAATGCAGGAAGACCTAATAAAACATGGTTGGGCGCCTTCTAAAATCAGCGTGGTCTGGAATGGCGTTGATCCAGATAGGTATAATCCTGTTAAAACGCAAAAAGAAGAAGTAGATGAAATCCGAAAAAAATACGGCATTCCTGATGGTTGGAACATGTTGCTTTTCGTGGGAAGACTCACTTGGGTAAAAAGCGTTCGAAACCTGCTCCAAGCTATGCCCATGGTTCTGAAAGAATACCCTAATACAAAACTGGTTATTTTGGGCAAAGGCGAAGAACAAGCCGACATCATCGAAACAGCGGATAGGCTGAACATCAAAGATAAGATAGTTTATCGCTTTGACTTTGTATCTGAGAAAGAACGTATTCTTCATTACGCTGCTGCAGATGTCTGTGTTTTTCCATCAATTTATGAGCCCTTCGGAATTGTGAGTTTAGAAGCAATGTCCATGGAGAAACCTGTCGTTGTCGGCGCAAGAGGTGTAGTAGGCTTCAAGGAGCAAGTGATCAATAGTGGTCCGGACCAAGACGGAGTGCACGTTAATGGTGAAGACCCTGCCGACATAGCGTGGGGGATAAATGCAACGCTATGTGACCCTGAGAAAGCAAGGAACTGGGGTGAAAACGGCAGGCGAAGAGTACTAGAGTATTTTACTTGGCGAAAAGTCGCTGAAGAAACAGTTAAAATTTACGAGTCACTCCTATAAACTCGAAAAAAATGCTATTAAAAATAAGGTGAAAAAGATTTATGTTGCAAGCATTTCGGCTACTTTTAGTAACCGTAAATCCAAAGGTTTCGTGTTATGCGCTGATTTCTCCAGCTCAACACCTACAATTGTGCCGTTCTGTAATCCAACTGCCATGTTACCCTGTTCATGGCAAATTAAGTCAACGGCTTTCTCCGCAAATAGACTGGCCAGTAACCTGCTGCGCGCTGTTGGACTACCGCCACGCTGAGCATAGCCGAGAATTGATAATCTAATTTCAGATTCCGTTTGGCCCTGCATTTCTTGGGCTAATTTACTTGAATCCCCAAAACCTTCGGCTGCAACTATAATTCCTGTTCGTTTGCCTTTTTTAGCGTTTTCCTCCATTAAGTTTATAATGTCAGTAACGTTAATCGGGTTTTCTGGAATCAAAATCACCTCTGCACCCACGCTTATGCCAACTTCCAGCGCTAAAAA
The DNA here is from genome assembly GCA_050013315.1 of Bathyarchaeia archaeon. Classification (GTDB taxonomy): domain Archaea; phylum Thermoproteota; class Bathyarchaeia; order Bathyarchaeales; family Bathycorpusculaceae; genus Bathycorpusculum. Next base: position 65,209 of record JBEKFM010000008.1, on the reverse strand, counting down.
GCCTCTTTTGCGACCCATTACTTCAACAATGAATATTCTTTCATGAGAAATTGCCGTATCCCTGATTTTGTCAATGATACCTACTGCAGTGTTGACTGCAGTGTCGAAGCCGATTGTTTCATCTGTTCCGTACACGTCATTGTCAATTGTAGCAGGTACCCCGATTACTGTGGCGTCGCTTTCTTTGCTTAGGTCTAAGGCGCCTCTAAATGAGCCATCACCGCCAATGACGACCAAACCGTCAACATTATTTACGGCTAATGTTTCGGCTGCTTTTTTGCCACTGCCTTCTTGCTCGAAACTTGGGCATCGTAGCGTGTGAAGCATGGTGCCGCCTAACTGAATAATGCCGCCAACACTGCGCGGAGTCAGCCTTTTGAAAGTGTTAGTTAATAATCCATCCCATCCTCTTTCGAAACCCACAACTTGGAAACCCTTCGCATGGCCTATTCGCGTTACCGCTCGGATTGCCGCGTTCATGCCTGGTGCATCCCCGCCCGAAGTGACTATACCAATTGTTTTTGCCAATTAACTGCGCCTCTTTATGTAAAACACTCTTGCTTAATAGATTAAAATGTTTAGTATGACTATACGCAGCGGAAAATTCCAAAACACATAAATTCTTTCATTCAATCCTTATGGTTTTTGTCGGGAGGTAGCTCAGCCTGGCAGAGCTCTCGAGCTGGCTAATATACTTAGCTGGTGGAGAAGCTGTAGAGGTCTACCAATGGTGGGCTTCATTCTAGCCTGCTCAGGCCACAGATACCGAGCCGTCGCAGGTTCAAATCCTGCTCTCCCGACCATTAAATTCTAAGAAATGTGTTTCTTTCTGATGCCTTTCGTAAAAGTCTTGGTTACTATGTCAAAATAATGAGCATAGAGTTCAAAAATGATCAAAAACATTGTGATTCTTTTTCTAGAGGTTTATTAACACGATTTCTCCAGGGGCATACCAAATGTCTCTGTAAAACTCAAAGACTCGCCAGCCGAGAAACCGCCATAAATCCAAAAAACCCATTTTTTTAAAACCTTGTAGGCTAAAAACCCCCAATGAAGACGTGTTTCTTCTTTGTACTGAAGCAAAGACCGCCTCTGCTCCATTTTGTTTTAAACGTTCGGTTCCAGCTTTTACGAGTGCGCTGGCTATGCCTTTTCGTCGAAATTGCGGATGAACTGCAAGCCAAAGTATGCAACCAAACTTGCAACTGCTAACATGAAAGTCTGTTAATTTAGCAAAGCCTACAGTTTTTCTTTTGGTTTCACAAATGAGCACCTCCCCCTCTTCGTGTAAGCTGTGGCTTGCAAAGAAACGGAACAACCTTGGAAAAGACAAATCTATGATTTGCTTAAGACTAATTAGGTCACTGGGTGTTGTTTGTCTTATTATAAACTCAGAACTCAAGACAGCGGCTCCTTCTTGACAATAAGCAAATAAATAATGCTACCAATAAAAGCGTAACCTAGTGCCCGAAGATCTAGAAGGGCTTGGGCGGTTCGGATTCTGTTGGTTCTGAAGACTTTCTATCTGAAAAGAATAAGCTTGATGTTGACTTTGCAATTTGAGGTACTCCCGCAAGGTCTTCAAAAATTAGCAGACCGCGTGAAAGTAATGCGAATGCTGCAGCTGGAGCTGCCGCTATTCCAAAAAGAAAGGTGAGGATTCCAACGATGCCGAATTCTTGGAAACCTGCGCCTGCCGGCGTTATTGGTACAAAAGCTAACGCTGTAACTAGTGGGTGGATAAGGAAGAACGCAAGCCATGCTATTCCGAGGTTACTGTTAAGGGTAATTCCTAAGGCTAAACCTAAGAAGTACCATTCGAAACCTTTCAAAATCCAACATGCAAATGTTAATAAACTTATTTCTGGGATTGCTTTGTGAGTTTTTTGAGCGCTATCTTTGTACTCTTCAAGTTTTCCCATTAATCCGCCTGTAAATCTTTTGAGAAATCTGGAATTTGCGATACGGTCAAAGAGCGAAATTGCTCTTTGGGACCACGTAAAAGCAGCAAGCAAGAGTGCTCCTGTCAGCATTAATCCTATACCTAATCCGGCCAGCACAAAACCTACGTTTATTCCTGCAAGAGTGCCAAAATGACTCCAGTTTTGCGCGGGTACTACTTCGACTAAGAAAATTACTGCGCCTATTCCGCCAATTACTTTAACCAAAAACTCTATTGTTTGTATACCTAAGACGCTTGAGAGGCCTTTTGATGTTGGCACATTCTGATCTCGAAGATAAACCGGGGTTAAAATGTAGCCTGAGCGCCCAGGTGTGACGTCGCTGGTTAGCATTCCTGCGTATTGGGCAAGGAGTGTTTTGCCAAAAGAGGTTTTTACGCCATCTTTGCTAAGGACTCGTCTTAGCCGCACTGTGAAGAGGAGATTTATTCCAAAGTACATTAGGAAAGCAAGAAGCAAATATTCAACTTTAATGGTGAGAATTGTATTATAGATATAATCTACTCCCTTCAGAATAGTGGATTCTCCAGGCTTGAAGTTTGCTGGGACGGTTGACCCAACATACCAAAGTAACGCGGCGAAAATAGCAACCATGAGCAGTACTTGGAGAAGAATCCTAACAATCTTCTTTACTTGAGGCGATTTTTGTTTTCGCTCACGAGATTTTTTTGATGTTGTCAAGATGCATGAACATCTGCTTTGACTGTTAAATCTCTTACGGAAAAAATAGAAGTTAAATATGGAATAGGACAGTTCAATTAAATTTTTCTTTTAAGGTCTTACGCATTCGGCTTTAGGCCTATAAGGTCGCTTAGTTGTTCTCCTGCGCTTATGGTATTCACATTCGTTAATTCGAGTAAGCATCCAGCCTTTATCCTGATACACGCATCCGCATGGCAACTTTCTGGTTTTTTGCTCTTCAGTTTTCTCAATGCGTTTTTTAGCTTCCGCCATCGTTTCAGCCATTGCTCTGTTAAGTTGCTAATATATAGTAAAGAGTGTTCCTAACTCATTTCTTAAAGTTTCTTCACTGGATGTTTTGAATTTCCTCTTCGATAGGAACTTTGCTAATTAAGTTCTTGAATTTGATTGTGAAATAGTGGAAAAAAAAGAAGGTTGAAAAAGTCTTTATTGCTGGACGTTGGCTGCTACAGTTGCTAGGTCACATATGTCTATCCTATATGTGCCATGGAAGTCCATGCTTTCGTCGTAGTTCGACATACCTGGTACGGCTCCGTAGTCATTTGAGATTGTTGTTAGGTCAACTCGTGTCACTATGGCGGTTGTTCCTGCATTGTTTGTTCCTTCGTTGAATATATTGAACCTGTTAAACATCATTTGTCTCTCAACTGATCGATGAACTGTCCCGCTTAACAATGGTATTCCGGTGATGTTCAGTGTGAACTGAGTCCATTGGTTGGTTACGTTTAGTTCGCCGTACACTTTGGTTTCAAGAGGTATTATGCTGGTGGTCGATTGTGTGCTTATGCTGTAGCCTGTTTCTGGGTCGCCTGTTTTTATTACTTCTCGTGTGATTGTAACGTTAGCGACGCTCCAAGTGCCGTTCAGATAGAAGTCGTTTGCTTGGAAGTCAACCATGGTGAAGTTGGCTTTGACAAGTCTTGCTGCATAGTAGTTGTAGGAGAAGTTGCCGTCTTGTCTGAAGTTGGTTGTGTTGGTCCAGATTGCACTGGCTGAGTCGAGCCATCCTACTGGAACTGCGCTTGCGCTTGTTGTCGATGTCATCGCTGTTATGGTGCCGTTGACGTCCTGTTGTCCCCAAGTGTCAATTACTCCGTTGAGCATTACGTAGCTTCTTTGAACTGGAATTCGTGGCATCATAGGCATTCCTTGCGTGGTTGCACTAGGGCTACCTGTGTCTTTGGCTGTAATTGGAAGTGCGCTTGCAGTAGCTACAGCGAAAGCTAGACCGCTAATTGTGATCAGCGCCAATAGAATTGCTGGTGTTTTTTTGTTCATTTTTGTCATCTCGGATTATTGGAACCTCCATGCTTGTAGTCAAATAAAAGCGTTTCTGAGCTCCTTTTACTATAATATTGTTCATAACTGTTTATTTCAGTTTATTAAGGTTCATTTAGATTGATTTTTATTTTTTAAGGTTAGATCTTCTAGTTTCATGATTAACAACTGCGTTTCGTGGCAGAAAAGGAAACTTATTGGCTCTTGAACACGAAAGAGATCGATTAGAGTGCGGCGGGAGCCCCGAGTAAACCTTTGAATCCTGATTTGAATGCTGTAATTTTTAAATAATTGTTGATCTTGTTATAAGCGAGAACTCAAATGAGATTTCGCTCCATAATAATCCTCTTTACAATTTTGCTCGTCACGCTTCCCATGTATCAAGCACTAAGCCAGGAGCAAAGTACTGTCCAATATCAAATCATGATAAATGGTGACTCCTCTGCCGTATGGACCATAACTGTGGTCACAGACATTAATGCAATAGTTGATTCGTGGAACGGTTTTCTACAGAGAATCAATTCTCTAGTTGGCAATGCCGCAAACGTAACAGGCAGAACTATGGAGATTGACTCCAACTCTCCTCAACTGGAAACCACGATAGGAACTCAGGACAAAATTAGTACGTATACTTTCACATGGGAGAACTTCAGCATTATCCAAAACGGCGAGGTAAAGTTCGGCGACGTGTTCAAGGTCACAAACTTTTTCAGCCAGTTGCTTTATGGAGATGGCGACTTAAAGGTCTCGTTTCCGCCTTCATACGCGGTAAATTCAGTTTCCCCGTCGCCTGACGAACAGATTGATAACCAAACACTGCATTGGTACAGGACCCAGGATTTCATCAGCGGGAATCCCAGTGTAATCCTGACTATTGCCTCCCCTAACGGTAGCAGTAGTCCGAGCTCGTCGTCGAGTCCTCCTTTGCCGCTGATTCCGGTTGTTAGCGCAATTATAATCTCGGCAGTCGTGGTTTCTCTGATAAGCTTCTATTTCGCAAGACGAAGTAGAGGCAAGACAGCCGACGCCTCAACAATAGCGCCCACGGTTGTAGATGCTTTCGAAAGCGACGAAGACAAGGTTCTAAGACTGCTTCGATCTTCGGGAGGCAGTTTGAGCCAGTCAGATATAGCCGAGCGCTGCAAATTCTCGAAGGCAAAGACGAGTCAGTTGCTTTCAGCCTTGGAGCGTAGAGGTATCGTGAAAAGATATAAGAGAGGGCGGGACAAAATAGTAACTTTTGACGAGTCCAAGTAGAGAGTGGAAAAATGAGCTCACAAGGGAAATACACCATGCTTTTCATGACTTTCTTTTTCTTAGCTGCGTCCTTTCTCGCGCCTTTTGTTCATTCGCAAACAACGTCTAACACGATAGTAGCGGTCACTCAGTCGTCTACCACGGCGACCAAGGGTCAAACGATAACCGCGAACATCACTATTAGCAACGTTCAGAACCTTTACGGAGTAGAGGTTACCCTTGATTGGAACTCTTCAGTGCTAACGATCATATCAGCCACTCCTCAGCTAGGTGTCGCGACCTATCCTCAGGGCGTCCTACACATGCCTATAAACCTAGTACAGAGCAATTTCACCGAAAGTGAGTACCAGCTAGTGGCAACCTCCATTGCTCCTGGCGCCGCGTTCTACGGAAGCGGGGTCTTAGCAGTTGTCACATTCAACGTGACGAGCAGCGGAAGTTCTCCGCTTACTCTGAAAAGTGAGCTTGCAGATTATAACCCGCAGGGAAGTGAAGACATCGTTCACACCAACCAATCTGGTTCGGTGACTGTTACCGTAATCCCGGAATTCCCGGGCACAACGATACTGGTCTTATTCCTTGCTTTAGCGACAGCGGCAATGCTTCTTACGGCAAAGCAGCTAAACAAGAAAAGAGTTGCGACTGGTCTAAAACGACTTAAAACAATTAGCTAACAATTTCCTGCTCATTAATATGCGGAACTCTAAAGACAAAGTTGTTAAAGCGAAACACTTAAGTGCAGAGAACAAGTAGTTTTGTTTTAGAATCAAAAAATAGGATGTAGAACCAATTGGCTGTTGAAGGTTTTTTCGAAAACAAAAGGCAACCTGTAGAAGCAAAAGTCGGCGACTTAACCCCACAATCAAAAGCGGTTAACGTTCTGGCCAAAGTAGTATCCAAAACAGAAATTCGCGAAATTCCGATGGGCAGAGATGGATCCCCTCATAAAGTAAGCGACGCACTGGTCGGCGACGAAACAGGCGTGGTATACCTGACACTCTGGGATGACAACATTGAAAAAGTCAACGAAGGAGATAGCATCCGCGTAGAAAACGGCTATGTAACCTTATTTAAAGGCAATATACGCTTAAACATCGGCAAATACGGCAAGCTCGAACCAGCAAAAGAACCATTAACCGTTGAAGTAAACACGGAAAACAATGTATCAAGTAAAGCATACGAACAAGAAAGACGACCATACAGAGGCGGCGGCAGAGGCGGCGGAAGAGGATACGGAGGCGGCGGCGGCGGTTATGGTGGTAGAGACAGGCGTGGCGGTGGTGGCTACGGTGGCAGCGGCGGCGGTTATGGTGGCGGCAGAGACCGAAGAGGCTCTGGCGGCGGCGGTTACAGACCAAGATACTAAAAGCTTCAAGTGTTGAAAAGATCAATTTCTTTTTTTGCTTTTTATATTTTTATATTTTTAGATCTCTTAGGGCGTTTTTATTTTGAATGTTTTTTTGCGTTTGTAGTAGACAGCATAAATTAATGGCAGTATCTTAAGCTCGTGGCATCTCACGACTTGTAATTTTTGCCTGATTCCCAAGCTTTTGCTTTCGGTTCACCCAACGCGTAATAAAGTCTGTCGTTCAGTGATAGCATGAGTGGTTTGATTTTTTTGATGTCGACAACTCCGGCTGTCAAGTATTTTTCTTCCGTGTATGTGGACACGATTTCTCCAATGAATATATCGTGTGAGACATTATCTATAACCTTGTCTAGGCTACACTCAAGATTTACGGGACACTCTGATATCATAGGCGCGGTCTTTAGCTTGCCGTAGAATACATCGAAAACTTCTGACTTGTCTGCTTTAAATCCCGAGACTAATCCACAATAATCAGTAGCCTTCACCATATCCTCTGAGGGTATGCAGACACTGAACGTTTTGTTCTCCTTAATGCCTTGATTCGTGTAATGTGCCTTGCCCAATGCGGCTGTCACTTTCGGGGGACTAATTGCTGCCGCCATAAACCATGCAGCCGCTAAGAAGTTAGCTTTTTCCATAACGTTTGCCCCAATTAAAGTCACAGGCATCGGGTATGAAGCAACCTTAGCTCCTAAATCGATCTTATTTTTCACTTCTTTTTTCGTCGTAAAACCTGACATCGCACACTCACCCAGCAAACTCTGAAAAATGTATCCACAAAAGTTGTTCTTAAAGATTCTTATTTTTGTCTCACGTAAATTAGTCTTACGTTTGTCAAATTTCATTATTTACCTCAAGTTGTCGGAATTTTTTAATGGAAACTTTAAAATCTTCGCGGCGTCTGTTTTCGCTAAATAGGAGATTAGCATGCAATGGTCTACAAGAAAACTGAAGCTAAACCAACTGTAGATGAGTTGTTAGCGAAGGCTAAGAAGCCCGCGCAGTTGGCTTCTCCAATGCATAGGTTTTACGAGGGAAAAATGCAAACTATTCCTAAATGCGCTATCCGAAGCGTTGATGATTTTGCAATCTGGTACACTCCGGGTGTTGCTGCGCCGTGCAAGGAGATTCAAGCTGACCCTGACAAATCGTTTGAGTTAACTAACCGCTGGAATAATGTGGCAGTAGTTTCTGATGGCACTCGCGTGTTAGGTTTAGGTGATATTGGTCCCGAAGCTGCTTTGCCGGTGATGGAGGGAAAAGCGCTTTTGTTCAAGTATTTGGGCGGGGTTGACGCCTTTCCCATTTGCCTAAGAACCAAAGATCCGGAAGAAATAGTTCGGATTTGTAAGGCTCTTGAGCCGTCTTTCGGCGGCATTAATCTCGAGGATATTGAAAAACCGAAGTGTTTTCATGTTCTCGAGAAATCTTGCGAGCAATTGGCTATTCCTGTTTGGCACGATGATCAGCAGGGAACAGCCACTGTAATCTTGGCTGGGTTGATTAATGCTTTTAAAATCGTAGGCAAGAAACCAAGCGAAAGTCTGATAACATTGGTTGGTTCCGGAGCAGCAAACATTCGGACAGCTTATGTACTTATTCAATGGGGCGTTAAACCGGGCAACATAATACTTGCTGACAGCAAAGGCGTGGTTCATAAGAGCAGAAAAGACATCACTATAGAAGAAGATCGATGGAAATATGATGTTACACAAAAGACTAACGCTGAAGGCAGAACCGGCGGTATCCAAGAAGCATTCAAAGGGGTGGATGCCGTGGTTGCGGCTTCAAAACCAGGTCCAAACACCATAAAGAAAGAGTGGATTAAAACGATGGCGCAAGATGCAATAATCTTTGCCTGCGCTAACCCTATACCTGAAATTTGGCCATGGGACGCCGAGGAAGCAGGCGCACGAATTGTAGCAACAGGTAGAAGCGACTTTCCCAACCAAGTGAACAACAGCTTGGGGTTTCCAGGTATTTTCCGCGGTGTCCTGGATGTAAAGGCGAAAACTGTCACGGATGACATGTGCATTGCTGCAGCCAAAGAACTAGCTAATTATGCGGAAGAGCGTGGGATAACTGAGAAGGATATCCTGCCAAGGATGGATGAATGGGAAGTTTTTCCTCGAGAAGCGGTTGCCTGCGCTTTAAAATCAATTGAGCAGGGAGTGGCGCGAGTAAAGCTCAGTAAGAAAGAATTGTATGAACGTGCTTCTTCCATTATTCAGAATGCTAGGCAGTCAACTGAGTTATTGATGAAGCATGGATTGATTAGGCAACCTCCAACTGAAGCTGACCTTTTGAAATAATACTGAAGGGAAATGATCTTGCATTTTTTCCTTTAGATGCAGTTGTAAGTATTGAAATCATGGCTAAATGGATTGCAAGTGCAAAAAAGCTTTTGCAAAAATAAAAAATTTGAGTTTAAAGGGGCATTATTCTGACTATGTTTCTTTTTTCAAGCCTTCGCAGTGCATCTAAGCATTCGTCTTTTTTTTCGCCAGTAATGTTTAGGTTAAGCATTATGTCTTTAACTGAAACTCCTGGCTTGCCAAAATTTTCATGCCGCTTATAGAGGTGTTTCACGATGGATTTTTCAAGTTTACCGCATCGCCAAGTAGTGTTGCGGATTAAAACAACGATGGTTCGGACAAGTGTTTGCTCGTTAGATTTTCTTCCACGGGAATTTCCCATCTCTCCCCACCAGCAAATTTAAGCTACATCATGGTTTTTAAACGTTTGTTCCTCAATGGAAAAATGGCTTTAATTTTGGGAGATAACGATTGCTTTACAGGTTTTTCTTGAGGTATAATCCGTGGTTTTTGCCGTAGTATTTTTCTAGTCTGCCGATTTTTTGGTATCCGGTTTTTTGATAGAGTTTTAATGCGGCACCATTGTCTTCTCGCACTTCTAGATGGCATTCGGTTATTCCTTTCTGTTTGAAGATGCTTTCTATTTCTTCAAGCATTTTACTTGCGATTCCTTTTCGCCGGTAATCTGGCGCGACGTTGATGGTTATTATGTGACTGTACAGCGTGTTATTCTCTATTTCTGCCTGCGCTATTACGAATCCTGCTATGTCGCTGTTTGCTTTGGCCACTAATGCAATGGTGTTGTAGTCCATCAGTAGGTAGGCTATTTGTCTTTTTGTGAAGGCTTCTCGGTCAAAACATTGCTCTTCAATTTCGCAGAGTTTATCGAGTAGCTTGATGGATGCGGTTTCAATTTTTGTTTCCATTTTGTTGTCTTAAGAATAATTAGAGTTGAGGGTTAATTTTAGTTTTTTCTGTGGTTGGTCCCTTGGATATTGCTGGTTTTAGTTCAAGCCATTGCTGGGCTGCAAAGCCTATGAAGAAGAAGAACCATAAGGTGATGATTCTTGTGAGTATGGTGGCCGTAGCGCTTAGTTCTCCAGAGACACCCATTGAAATGTAAAGGGTAGTCATTACTGCTTCTGGTAGCCCAACTTCAAACGGTATACCTACTGGAATTGATTTGACTGCTAAAACTATAGCTGAAGTGACGAGAATCATGCTCCATGGCACCGGATGTCCAAGCGATAGAAAGACAAGGTATGGTATGCCTAAGCTGAAAATCCACGATACAATTAAATAGAAAAGTGAGTAAGCTATAGCTTTTGGGTTATGTCGGAACTCTTTCATTGAGTCGTGAAAATGGTCCGTAATTTCGATCGCTTCTTCTTTTAGTTTAGTTAGTTTCCATCTTCCCATACTGATTGTTTCTGCCAACTTTGTTGTCCAATTGATTATTTTTAGGGTCCATTGCCTCTTGAAAGATAAGATAAGCATTAAAACAATTATGGCTGTTATTGCAGTTGCGATTAGTATTATCAGGTTGAAGACTAAAGTGGAAACTTGACCTCCGATGTAAAGCAGTATTATTCCCAAAATTAGGGCAACAACGTTTATTGCCGTGCCAAGAAGCCTGTGAGCAAAGAGTGAAGCTACTATTTTTCCGAATGAACCGCATTTGTCTCTTGTGAGCAGGTATGTTCGGGTTACTTCTCCGCTTATCGATTGTGCTGGAATGAGGGTGTCAACGTACATGCCATACCAAACGTAAAGGTAAGCTCGAGCAATTGTCATTTTGATGCAGAGTTGGTTGGTTAACACGCGCCAAGAAATTGTGAAAAATAGTACTTGCAATAAACCGAATAATATAGCTATTAAGTAAATAATGGGATTGACGCTTCGCGCAGTGGCCAATATCCCTAAAATGTCGACGTGGAATAGGTAGATGTACAAGAAAAACCCCACTAAACCTAGCAGTGGAAAAAGTACTGTTTTCCAAGTTAATTTTGGTCTAGGAGGTTCCATTTTTATTTTTTTCACCCAACGTAAACGGTGAAATGTATCTTAGCGATTATATACTTTATCTAAATCCACGCCTAAAGTGTTCATTACCAGAAAAGCATAGTCCATAATTTGGCAATCTATGGCTCGAATAATCAGGTTAATTTGTTAGTAACCTTTTAATCTACTCACAGTACTAAACTAAAAAGGTAAACAAAATTGAACGATGAAGTTAAATGTGCAAAGTCTCCTTGCGACAAATTCACAGCCATAAACGAGTTAGCGCGTCGCAGAGGATTTTTCTGGCCATCTTTTGAAATTTATGGTGGCAGCGGCGGCTTTGAAACTTACGGTCCACTTGGCTCACGGCTGAAACAGAATATTGAGGCTAAGCTAAGAGAACTTTTCGTCAAAGAAATCGGGATTTATGAAATGGAGTCATCAGTCATTGCGCCGGGCAAAGTTTTTGAAGCCTCGGGTCACGTTGATCACTTTAAAGAACCTTTGGTTGAATGCCAAAACTGCCACGGCCGCTTCCGAGCTGACCATTTGCTTGAGGAAAAAGCCAAGATTAGTTCCGCTGAAGCTGAAAAAATGGGTTTAAATGAGATAAAAGAAGAAATCGAGCGACATGGGATAGTGTGTCCTGATTGTGGCGGCAAATTTGGCGAGCCACAAAGATTCTTAACAATGTTTGAAACGACAATTGGACCTTATTCTGGTGCGGTTGGTTATGGAAGACCTGAGGCTGCCCAGAACATTTTTGTTGAGTTCAATCGTCTCTACACTGTTGTTCGTGAAAGGCTTCCTTTCGGTGTTATCCAGATAGGTCACGCTTTGCGTAACGAGATTTCGCCAAGGCAAGGCTTGATTAGGCTAAGAGAGTTCACTATTGCTGATTTAGAGTTTTTCTTCGACCCTGAAGAGCCCTGTTGCTATTTGCTTAGGGGCGTGGAAAACGAGGTATTGCCCATTCTACTATGCGAAACGAGATTGAAGGAATGCGAGGACACAACAGACATAACGGTTAGAGAAGCGCTTGATCGGAAAATAATATGTTCGGAATGGCAAGCGTTTTTCATGGCAATGGCTAAAAAACTCTTAATTGAACTTGGTGTACCGGCGGAGAAACAACGGTTTATCGAAAAACTCAACTGGGAAAAAGCGCATTACTCAAGCCAAAGCTTCGACCAAGAAGTTCTAGTTGACCGCTGGGGCTGGGTTGAAGTTTCAGGGCACGCATATCGCTCAGACTACGATTTGTCATGTCACATGAAAGCCAGCGGCGTTGACATGAGCGTTTACAAAGAGTTCGCGAATCCAGTAGAAAAAGAAGAGCTCGTTGTTAAACCAATAATGGCTAAGCTCGGTCCGGTGTTCAAGAACGAAGCTTCGAAAGTTGCTGCAATGATTACAAAGATTCCAGCGCAGGAAGTGGCAGACGCCATCCAAGAACAAGGCTACTTTAGGATTGAAAACTATGAAGTCAAATCTGACCAAGTTGACATTAGCCGCCAAAAAACTGTCGTTCGCGGAACCCGGTTCATACCACACGTTGTAGAACCCAGTTTTGGCTCTGATAGACTTTTCTACGTCGTATTAGAGTTCGCTTACGGCGTTAAAGACGACAGGGTTGTCATGAGCTTCCCCCGAAGCATTGCGCCTGTGCAAGTTGGGGTTTACCCCTTGATGAGCAAAGACGGCTTAGATAATATAGCGTCGGCAGTGCAAAAGTTGCTGGCGAAAGAGGGTTTTATGGTTGAGTTTGACGAAACAGGCTCCATCGGTCGTCGCTACGCAAGAGCTGATGAGGCAGGCGTACAATTAGGAATAACCATAGATTATGAAACATTAGATTATGACACAGTGACTATACGAGACCGCGACAGCTGGCAGCAAGTTCGAACTCTGATAAAAGACTTACCCGAACTGCTGCACAAATACTTCCGAGGAAAAATTAACTTTGAAGGTTTAGGAACATTAATTAAAAGTTAGTAGCTAGCTTTTTTAATGCACGCATAGTAGTAACATGATAAATTAGAGATAGTTATGCGCGGGGGGGAACAAGGTTGGTGCTTCCATCAGAAACAGAAGAGCGCGTGAAAAGGCGCGCCCTAAACGTTTGCCAAGATAACCTACGCAAGGTTGTAGATGTCTCAAGAAAAATCCCTCAACTAGTTGAGTACTTTGCAAGCGGCGACAAGGAAAACGCAAGAAAACTCTTCAGTGAAATCAGAGCGGGCGAAGAAGAAGTTGTCAAGGCAAGACGTATGGTTTCTCAAGAGCTAGCCGAGATAGGTGCAATTCTGATTTCCCGCGAAGACTTCTTAAGATTCACAAATTTATCAAGCGAAATAGCTGATTTCTCAGAAGGCATCGCTTATTACCTAGTTGAAATAATGGAGCACAACTGGAGCATTTCTTCAGACGTCAAAAAAGATCTGCTCAAACTTTCTTTAGCCGTCTTAGACACTGTGCTTAAGCTCAGGGAAACAATGATGGTTCTAAACTACGGCTCACAAAAAACCTTAGAGCGCGCAAAAGATGTGGAAATCGCTGAGCGAATAGTTGACGACCAGTATCGAGCATTAACCATAAGAGTTCTCAGCGGAAAACTTGACGTTCCAGTACTTTTGCTTCTAAGAGATGTTCTTCAATTGCTAGAAAATTCCGCTGACAAGGCTGAAGATGCGGCGGATGCTGCACGGATGCTTTCGTTTATTATGTAAAGAGCTGGACTTTAATGTCAAAAATTAAAGTGGAACTCATCGAAAACTTCTTAGTGGTGTGGGATTCCACGGATGGCTCACAACTATACAAAACAGGGTATTATGGGAAACCGCTTGGGATTTCTAAGCCAAAAATCCCCGAGTTCGATGCCGCGTTAATTTTGGATTTGATGGAAGGCTTGTATCTTGTTGAGAATAAAAAGATAGTGATTTACGAGAATTCTGGCGAGAACAAGGTTAGCCTAAAAAGGCTCAGGCAAAAAGCTAAGCAGTTATACGATGAGTTTGAAGAAAAATACGCTGTTTACCGTGACCTTCGGGGAAGCGGCTTAATTGTCACGCCTGGAATAAAGTTTGGCTGCGATTTCGCCGTTTACAAATACGGTCCAGGCGTTGAACATGCCCCTTACATGGTTTCTGTTAAGAAGGCAGCCTCAGACATTACAGCCACTGAGATTGTTAAGGCAGGACGGTTGGCTACAACGGTGCGTAAACGCTTCATAATTGCCGTGCCAGATTTGGGTTCAAACAAAATTAAGTATTTGATCTTTAAGTGGTTTAAGGCCTAGTTTGCGATTATTGTTTGGTTTTGGAATTCTCCTCGGACAAGCTGATGCGGATAAATCTTTGTTGCTTTAAGTGTGCAGCCTTCTTCTAGTTTAACGTCATCTGCTACGACTGAGACAGCAAGTATTTTTGTTGGTTTATGATGGCTTGAGTTAACAATTACATGTCTACCGATTATGCTGTCGTATATTTCAGCGCTTTCTCCGATTATCACTCTGTCCATTACTGCTGAGTTGGATACGACAGCGTTTTTGCCTATTCTCGTGAAATTGTCGATGCATGAATCCACGATTCTTGCGCCGTCATCAATTTGGCAATGTCTACCGATCAAAACAGCGCCCTCAATGGTGATTTTCTTTTGCTTTATTTTCCGTCTTATTTCTAGACGGCATTTTTCTGAATCGTTGCTTTCTCCTTGAACCCAAATTAGGCTGCCCTCTTTTAATTTTTCGCCAAAATCGTTTTGGGTTGAAAAACCACCGTGCAGTAGGTTCTTCATGGCTTCTAAGTAGTTTTTAGGTGTGCCCACGTCAAACCAGTTGCCTTTCAAAGTGTAACCATACACTGGTCGTCCAGTCTGAATCACGTAGGGAATGAAGTCGTAACCGAAGTCTAATCTGTTTCTTTCTTTAATGATTTGTTGGACGCCTTTTTCCTTGAAAATCTTTTTCACTTCAGGTGATAACACGTACAAACCTGTGTTCGCAAGGTTGCTGGGCGCATCTTTAGGCAAAGGTTTCTCCACAAATCGTTGTATGCGGCCGTTCTTGTCGATGTCAGCTATGCCTAAGCCTTCAACGTTCTCAACTTTCCTCAGCACGATTGTTAGGGCTGCGCCTTTTTCTTTGTGGAAATTAATTAAGCTTTTAACTTTGATGTCGAAAATGTTGTCGCCTTGAACTGCGAAAACTGGGTTGTTAATTTCATAGTATTCCATGTTTATTCTTGCTGAATCAGCGCTTCCCAAATCCTCAACGTTAGGTTGATACTTAATGTGGATACGAGGTTTGATGTTGTAGCGTGCTGAGAAACCGTAACCTGATTCAAAGTAATCATACAGGTCCCTGTAATTGGTGTAGCCTTTCACTCCGAAGACAAAGTTGCGTATGCCTTGACTTGCCAACGACAAAAGCGAAAACTCCACAAGAGGTCTATTCAATAAGCGTAGGCAAGCTTTACTTGTTTCAGCCGTCAGCGGCAAGAGACGTGTTGCTTTTCCGCCTACAGGAATAATTACTCTTATTTTTTCAGGAGCATAGTTGTCTCCTACTAGAGGCGCGTAATTGTCGCTCAATACTCCCACCAACTATCCACAGCTATAAGATAGGTTGTGTGCTAATCCTTTTAATGTTTTTCATAATATAGAATGCGTTAAAAATAGCTGCTTTTCCCGTTTAGGTCTTAAGAAATGATGTTCTATTTGTTCTTGTGGAGTATGCGTTTTTGAATGATAGGCGTGAGTAGACCTCTTTTTACCAGGCAGTTTAATCCAAAAAGTGGCATCCGTTCAAGTTGATCAGTTTTACATGGCCCAGATACTTTCGGTGTTACCAAGGGTTGAAGACTCATTTTAGCTGTGAGACTGGTATAAACTTTTATACGTATGTTAATGAGACTTAACATTCAAAATGGTTAGAGTAGCATGAATAAACTTGGCGGCTTCATCCGGCTAATGCGACCGGTCAACTGCGTAATGATGGGTTTCGCCGTTTTCGTCGGCGCCATTTTAGCGACGTCTCAGCATTTTCAAGGCAACTGGCTAAACATCATCTACGGCTTTTTCACTGGGTTTATGTTAACCGCTGCTGCAATGGTAATAAACGACTACTATGACCGAGGGATTGATGCTGTCAACGAGCCAACGCGGCCAATTCCAAGCGGTTTGGTCAGTATAAAAGAAGCCTTGGCGTTTGTGGTTGTGCTCTCGGTGGTTGGTTTAGTTTTAGCTTACTTCTCAAGTATATTGTGCCTCCTCGTAGCTGTAGCTGCATGGATTATAACAATAAGTTATGTTACAGTTGGAAAGCGCAGCGGCTTACCGGGCAATTTTTTAGTCAGTACTTGCGTAGCTATTCCTTTCATCTATGGAAGCATTGCAATCACGAACGGTCTCCAACTTAACGTTTTACTTTTTGCAGTGATGGCTTTCCTATCTAATACTGGCAGGGAAATCACCAAGGGAATTGTTGATGTTAAAGGCGACGGCGCAAAGGGTGTAAAAACCTTAGCCGTACGGTATGGAGAGAAAAAGGCTGCCGTTGCCGCTGCAGTTTTCTATGTTTCCGCCGTGGCTTTAACGCCGATTCCTTTGCTTTTTCGTTTGGTTTCTTTCTGGTTCGTTCCGTTTGTTTTGGTAACTGATCTTGGACTTGTAGTTTCTTCAGTGCTTTTGCTTAGGGATCAATCCCGGGATAACTCGAGAAAAATCAAAAATATAGTTCTCTTGTGGTTCATTATAGGTTTACTAGCGTATATTTTTGGCAGCATCAAATAAAAAACACGCGTTATTTCTCACGTATATATCTACATGTTAGCAACAATTAAATCTCCATTGCATGCATCTCTCATTTAAGAGATGTTTACATGTCTGAAAATTTCGCTAAAAAATGGGAACCAAAAAGAGAAGGAGAGACATTCGTTGATACACTCCGAACAGCAGTACAGCCGCCGCAGCCACTAAAGCCCCGCTTAGACTTCGCCGTCAGGAAACTAGATTTACAAATCAACAAGTTAGACCAAGCTAACGAGCGCTTCACACAGAAAGACAGGACCTTGTTCGCAAAATTGGTGCAAGCTTATACAGAGCACGATTCAGCGCACGCTAACATTTACGCAACAGAACTCGCAGAAATTCGCAAGATGTCAAAACTGGTAATGAACGCAAGACTTGCACTCGACCAGGTGTCGCTAAGAATAAAGACCGTATCAGAGCTAGGAGACGTCATTTCCACGTTAGGACCATGCATCGGAGTATTGCGCAGTATTAACGTCGGATTATGCGGAGTTTTGCCTGAAGCCGAAAACGAACTGGGCGACATCGGCAACATGCTAAGCGGCTTAATGTTTGAAGCTGGAACAAGCAGTGGAATGTCACTTAACTTCAACTCAGTAAACGAAGACGCGGAAAAAATCCTTGCTGAAGCAGCAACTGTCGCAGAACAAAGAGTCAACGCGAACTTCCCTGATTTGCCTCCTGGAATGGCGACTGGCGCAGCAAATAATAAATCAAGAACTTAAAGCAAAGCAACTTCTCTTACCCTCTTTTTTCTTTTTTTCACCGACTTACATTTAATCGTGTGATAGATGCAAGCATCACCATTGCTTATTGGATTTCATTAATAGAATTAGGCTGTTCTAAGAATTGGACTTATATGTCCCTTGTAGCGTCTTATGTTCCTAAGGGGTTCAACTGCTTGAATGGGAGCAACGAAACAGAGCTTGAGTACGCTTTACGCGGTAAGGCATGGAAAGTCTACTGGTTTCTTCTGAAAAATGGCCGTCCAGTAGGAGTTCGTGAAGTTCAGCGTTCTTTACATTTTAGCAGTCCCAGCATTGCTTTTCATCATCTTGAGCAATTGCGTGAGTTGGGCTTGGTGCAAAAGCAGGAAGTTGGCGGTCACTATATGTTGGTTAGTGAAGTGAAGATTGGTGTGCTTCGCCATTTTGTGAAGTTGGGTAAACTGCTTTTTCCAAGATACTTCTTCTACGCATTGTTCTCCACTGTGTTTTATATTGCGTATTTGGCGGTTTTGTTTAGCGGTTTCACTCGCGATAACCTATTCATTCTCTCGTTTGGAGCAATCGTTTGCACAATATTCTGGTACGAGGCTTACCGCGTATGGGCAATGAGGCCATTCTAAATGTTAGAACAACCTGTTCGCATGCGTAGCATAAAATAAAAAATCTTACTTATCTTTAGCAAGGAGAAAAAATATGGTACAGAAAGAAGTTAGGAAAAAAACTAAAATTTACGGAACCGTTGCAATACTATCAGCAATAGTTTTAGTTAGTATGATTTATGTTTTAGGGTCATCCCCAACAATATTTCCGCCAAACCAAACTCCTGCTGTTTCGGGAATGAAAACTTTTTCTTCTCTGGAAGAACTCAGAAACTACATTAATAATACTTCGCAGCAAGGTGCTTCCTTTGCCGGAGGGCCTTTAGACTCTCAGTTTTTCGGTGAACAAGCTCCAGTACCTGCGCCAGCTTCGACATCTTCGTCAACGGGTAGTTCACAAAATTTGCCCTCTACCTATGGGTCTCAATCGAGTGGAACTTATTCAACAACTAATGTTCAGGTCGCTGGAGTTGATGAAGCGGATACGGTGAAAACAGACGGGCAATATATCTACACTGTATCGACGACTCAAAACACAGGCTTCTGGAATATCAACAGCTTTAGCTCTGGAACAAACAATGCAGTATACATCATAAATGCTGATCCGCAAAACCCACAAATCGTCTCAAAGATAACGCTTGGCAATGACACTGAACCCGCAGGACTGTTCCTAAGCCCAGACGGCAACAAACTCGTAGTTTTAGCAAGCCAATATCAAACCTACACTTATGGCAATGGCCCTGTTCCTATGCCCAGTTCAGGAGGCATTGCAATGCCAATGCTAGCGCTATACCAAGCTGATGTCTACACTTACATTAATGTCTACGACGTATCAAACAAAGCCTATCCTGTACTAACAAGAAACTTTACGGTCAGCGGAAGCTACTTCGACTCCAGAATGATAGGTAACTACGTTTACGTCGTCATCAGCCAACCTGCAATGGTATATAACAACAATGTTACTCTTCCAGCAGTCTACAACGGCGGGAATGGATATGACATTCCGGCAACATCCATTTATTACGCTGACATGGTACAACCAAGTTACTATACCTTCACGAGCTTCTTTGGCATTAACATTTTGGACGACACGCAAGAGCCTACAAACATGACTGTTATGATGGGGGGAGCCAGCACAATGTACGTTTCCCAAAACAACATGTACGTAACCTACCCAACATGGACCAACTCAGGAGAATATACTTCGATTTACAGAGTCAGCGTTAACGGAACCCAATTAACCTTTGAAGCACAGGGCAACGTGCCAGGCTACACTATAAACCAGTACTCAATGGACGAGTACAACGGCTATTTCAGAATAGCAACTAATTGGCAGAATACAACGCAAATAAACAACGTTTACGTGTTAGATTCGAACCTGAGCGTCGTAGGTAAACTTGAAGGTCTTGCTCAAAACGAAAATCTTTACGCCGTGCGATTCATGGGTGATAGAGCATACCTTGTAACGTTCCATCAGACTGACCCGTTTTACGTAATTGACCTAAGCAATCCAGAAGCGCCCAAAGTTGCTGGCGAACTAAAAATCCCCGGCTACTCAAGCTATCTGCAGCCTTATGATGCCAACCACGTTATCGGTTTAGGAGAAGAGACTACTATCAATTCAGGAGTGGAGAGCAATAATCTCAAACTCTCGCTCTTCGACGTCACAGACATTAACAACCCAACGGAAATTGCAAACTTCAAGGTTGAAGGCAACTATACAAGTTCCATAGCGCTTAATGATCCGAAAGCTTTCCTTTTTGACCTGCAAAAGCAGCTGCTAGTTATTCCCGTTTCAATAAACAACTATTACATAGACACGGGCAACGCCACGAGCAGTTCTAAGGAAATTCCTGCCCCAGCGCCAGCAGTCAGCCCAGGCGACGTCATTACTAGCAGTGGTGAGTCTTATTGGCAAGGAGCATACGTCTTCAATCTTGACTTAAACAACGGATTTACTCTAAAGGGCACAGTGACACACTTAAACGCGACTTTAATAGATAGTCAAGGATTCATGACTGACAGTTCAGCTTACTACAATAGCCAAAATGACTGGATAACCAGGTCACTATACATTGACAACACGCTCTATACAATATCGAACTCAGAAGTGCAACTTAACAGCCTAACAGACATGACACAAATAGCACAAATCAACCTAACCTAAATTTCTTCATTTTTTTTTATAAAGCTAATCAACCTACGTATAACTCTTGAATATACCTGATTTTTCCAAAAGATAGTTTACCTGCGATATAACCCTATCAATTTTCCTTCAGCTAGAATGTGCCCTTGCATCGCTTTTTCGGCATCTTTCTTTTTCGAACTTGCGCTTAACATGAGCTCCGTATCCAAAGCGTAAACCTTAAAGAAATATCTATGCGTACCCGAAGGTGGACAAGGCCCCATATAACCTTGCTCTCTGGCATCATTCAGTCCCTCTTTTCCAGGAACCGTATTTTCACCTATTTTGCTAGCTGAGGCTGGAATGTTCCAAACAATCCAGTGATCGAAAGTACCGCTTGGCGCATCAGGGTCATCTACTGCTAAAACAAGTGTTTTTGCTTCTTTAGGTATGCCTTCGATAGTCAAAGGCGGATTAATGTCTTGTCCATCGCAAGTATATTTTTTAGGAATTAGCTTGTTTGTTTCAAATGCTGGGCTCTTTATCAATAATTCTTTCATAAAAGCATCGCTAAAAGACAATGTTTAATTTGTTAGATAAATAGTTGTCGAATGTAAGACCTCATTCGATTTTGCAAAAGACTATTGAGGCAAACAAGGAACAAAACATCAGCTTTTTTCCTCTTTCACTTCTCCATGCAAGGCATATTGGATGACTCTTCGTAAAGCTTTTGCCTTTAAATTTCAGCTTTCCGCAGAAGCTCTTGCGCACTGCCAATGTTGATTCTGTAGAAGACGGCGGAGATAGTTATCGATATTACCGCACTTATGGCAACCCCGATGGCAAGATTTATAGAACTCATGGACGTGCGAGCCAGTGAAGATAAACCGTATGTAACAAGGACAGGCGCCAATACTGCTGTTCCTGCAATGGCGCAGACGATGAGCCCTATCAGTGACCATTCTTGACGGATCATTCTTGCTCTTCGGGTTTGTGAAAAGTCAGCTCCTCTAAAACCGACTTGAAGTGAAACTGAAGCTACAACCAAGACTATAAAGAAGGCTTCAACCATGGCTGTGATTGTCTTTCGCAAGCTTGGATGTAAAAATACTACGCCTACAGCCGCAGACACGACCAATATGATGATTGAAAACAGGACGGTAAAGAAATATTTGCTTTTAACCAAGCTCTTGGTTGAGATTGGAGAAGCATAAATTCGCCAGACCGCTTGCCCCTCCTCACCTATCAAACTCTCTCCCAACATCATAGCCATACCGCCAGCAGGCAAGAGAAAAATTAATCCAAAGAAGGTTAGGCTAGCTAGAGTTGTTGATGTTCCCCCATTGGTTGTGCCTATCGAATCGAAAAGGGCTACTATAATTATTATAATAGGCAAAATATAGATAGACAGCAACTCTCGGCGCCTAGTGAACGCTCTTAAATCCTTTCGGATTAATGCAGCCTCAACAGTAGAGAAGCCAAGTTTACCTAGGAGCCCCACTTTGGGCGCGTAAATGCCGCTTTTTTGAATTGTTATTGCCGGGGGTTCGTAGAGTCCAAACCGCTTGTTCAACAATACCGCAAAGTAATACAAACCTGCAATGAGCAGTGCTGATAGACCTATGAAAATGAATCCTTGCAAGAACAACCCTTTGACGGTATAAGACAGGAACAGTGCTAGCCATAGAAAGGGTACGTACCAACGTGCGGTCTGGGCTGCGCTTAGGTTCGTGAGAAATGAAGAAAAACCTGATGTTATATAGAAATATAGTACATAAGCAATAACAATAAACACTATTGAACCAACAAATCTCACCCATATAGCAGCCCTTCCACTAGACTTGTAAACTGCACCAACAAAACGAACTTGAAGTATTCTAAGTATTTCTGTTATGGTGCTGGCGGTAAAAGCTGCCGCAAACAATATTACAGTGGTTAAGAGCGCTTGAAGAAAAAGAATTAAGCCGTTGAAAACTGAAAAAACAATTATTCCAGATGCCAAACCGACCACAAATGCAATCGGAAAACCCAGCAAGTTGGAAAGGATAGAGGCTGCAGCCTGTTCTTGCCACGTTATCGGGAGCCAATACATTACTTGTGATGTTGCCTTGATGCCGGCTAGCTGGATTTGCTGAAACAGAGTGAGAACGAAGCTAAGAACTAGAACAATCGTTGGTAAAACAACGAAAATGTTTAGTGTTTCATTATTTAATGAGGATAAACCCGTAGGTATGCCATGTGAATAAGTTGACGATGCAATGAAATTGGCGAGTAGCCCTCCGAGCACGCCGATTGTTGCCGCTGTCCAGTAGGGCCAGTAAGCAAGGAACCCGTTTTCCCTGTACCTTGTGGCTTTTATTCCTCTAAGCAGTCTGCCAGATTTGCGTTCGACTCGCAGTAGGAAGAGGATGTTCTTCCAGTTCATTTCATGAGTTCCTCAACGACAGCTCTCAAATCTTCAGTTCCAGTTAACTTCAAGAATATGTCTTCTAAGCCGGAATTTGGTAAACTTGCTCTCTGTCTTAGTTCATTCATGTTACCTAAGGCTAAAAGGTTACCTTGATACATGATGCCTATTCTATCGCATAACGCCTCAGCAATTTCAAGAACATGTGTCGACATTATTGTGGTTACGCCTTGAGTTTTCAGTTCGTGGAGAAAATCTTTAACTAACCTTGCGCTTCTGGGATCTAAAGCGTTGAGAGGTTCGTCTAAGATTAAGAGTTTTGGTTTGTGCAGAAAGGCCGAGATCAAGCTAATTTTCTTTTTCATGCCATCCGAGTAACTGTTTATCATGTCGCCTTCTCGTCCCTCAAGCTGAAGGGCTTTAAGGTACTCAGTTATCCGCAGTTTTTTCTCAGCCGTTGGCACACCGTAGATATCACCTATAAAATCTAGATATTCGATTCCAGTTAAAAACTCGTAAATGTTCGGTGATTCTGGAACATAACCAACAAGCTGCTTAACCTCCACGGGCTTCTTTTGAACGTCTAGTCCCAAAACGTTAACAGTTCCCGAATCAGGTTGAACCAAACCTAGTAGCATTTTGAGAGTAGTTGATTTTCCTGAACCGTTGGGACCCAGAAGGCCAAAAATTTCACCCGTGCTTATGGTTAAATTAAATTTGTTGACCGCTACTATTTCATTGTAACGTTTTGTTACGTCTTTAAGTTCGACCGCGAATTGAGAGTACATGCTTAACGGCGCCACCGACTGCAAATAGAAAAGCCTGAATATTTAAGGCATTTGGGGGAAACTACAGGTTTGATAGCGCCTATTATTGGCCTATGACCAAGTTTTTTGCGTCGAAAAGCAAGATTTTTCTTTGTGACTTAACGGCTTAACATAAGGAATACGCTAACACTTCAGCAAAGAATTAACGGACTGTTACCATTATTTTGTTTTCTTCTGGGAGCATATTTAACGTTTACTTGATGGCATTGCTGCTGAGCCAGTTTATGTTAGCTTTGTTTCTCTTAATGCCTTCAGGGTGGTGGCTTAAACAAGATAAGGGTATAGTCCGCTATCATGAATCAACTTGCCGCTGTAGAATTGGAAAAAAGTGGGGGGCTTTTACTGTTTGCTGTTGCCTTGTTCTTCCTTGAGCTTCTTGTACTCTTGCTCCGTCATCCTGTCAAGGTAACTTGTATGCGCAAACACAGTTAAGCCATGGGCTATCAAGCCGATCGCCCAGAAGACCAACGGAAAAACAAACCATGGAAACACACCATGAAAACCACCCGTAAACAACCACAGATGAAGAACAACAGAAGGTTTACTCCAACATAAACGCTCACATGAATATAGAACCCTATCTTTGCTTGAGCCCTATCTCTGGCTCTGCTTCTTAATTCTTCATCAGAAACCAACACAACTCACCTAAAACAAATGTTATATAAAATACACCAATTATTTAACAACTATCCAACCCCAAAAAGTGGAAAATGACCTTTTTACCATAAACCGAATCTGCCCGCAAATAAGCTTAAATCTTCCTTACGTTCCAATAGCTGAAAGAGAAAACGAAAAATGACCCATGTCATTGAAACTCGCCAATTAACAAAAGCCTACGGTTCGCTTAAGGCGGTTGATAAAGTAGACATAACAGTAGAGTCTGGCGAAATTTTCGGGTTACTGGGACCTAACGGTGCTGGAAAAACTACAACTATTTCGATGCTTTGCACAATTCTTAAGCCAACGTCTGGAACTGCAACGGTTAACGGCTATGACATTGTTAAAGAAGCAAACAAGGTGCGCAAATCGATCGGCATTGTTTTTCAAGATCCAAGCATTGATGACAGGTTGACTGGTAGAGAAAACTTGTATATGCATGCTAACTTGTATGGGGTTCCAGTGTCTGAGCAGAAGGAACGCATAGACCGTATTCTTAAGCTTGTTGAGTTGGAAGATAGAGCGAATGATTTACTGCGCACATATTCAGGTGGCATGCGGCGTAGGCTTGAGTTGGGTCGTGGTTTAATTCATTATCCTAAAGTGTTGTTTTTGGATGAGCCCACAGTTGGACTTGATCCGCAAACCAGAGATCACATTTGGAAGTATATTCGAGACTTAAAAAAAGCTCAAGACATAACGGTGGTATTGACGACTCATTACATGGATGAGGCGGACCGGCTTTCAGACCGCATAGCCATTATGGATCACGGTAAAATCGTAGTTTTGGATACGCCTTCTAACCTCAAGGAGACTCTTGAAGGTGACGTTGTAGCGGTTAAGGCAAATAATGTTGATGCATTATCTGAGCTTGTAACTAAGTGGTTGGGGCTCGAAAAAAAGCAAATTGTTGATGGAGCACTTGAAATCACCGTTCGCAACGGTAAAGCTGTGATGCCGAGGATTATGGAATTAGCGACTCAGAATAATATTTATGTTGAATCCATAATTTTACGTGAACCCAACCTTGAAGATGTATTTTTGTATTACACGGGTAGAACGATTCGCGAAGATTCAACTAAGGAACTGCATGGAGTAGCGGCTATCCATAGGAGAGCAATAAGATGACTGAAATAAGAGGCTTCTATACCCTTTGGCTTAGAGAAATCAAGCGGTTTCTTAGAGATAGAATAAGACTGGTAAGCAGTTTCGTTCAACCTCTTTTATGGCTTGTAATTTTCGGTGCAGGATTTGGCTTGCACTTCACAATTCCAGGCTTAAGTTACCAACAGGTAATTTTTCCAGGAATTGTTGGTCAAACATTGCTTTTTACTGCGATGTTCATGGGAATAAGCGTAATTTGGGACAAAGAATTTGGTTTTATGAAAGAAGTTCTTGTTGCACCCATCTCGCGTTTCACGATTTTCTTGGGGAAAATGGTTGGTGATAGCACGAGTGCTTTTCTTCAAGGAATTATTGTTTTTCTTGTGGGTATGGCTTTAGGTATTCCGATAAATCCAGTTTCGCTCATTTTTGCGTTACCAGTAATGCTGCTAATCACATTTGGCTTGGTGAGCATTGGCTTAACGATTGCAAGTTTCATGGGCAACTTAGAAAGCTTCGGCGCTATCCAGACATTTATTAATCTTCCATTATTCTTTCTGAGCGGCGCATTGTTTCCGCTTAAAGGTCAAGGAATTAACCTTCCAAGCTGGTTAACAGTTGTTGCTGCATGGAACCCATTAACTTACGGTGTTGACGCATTAAGAAATGTTGTTTTGGGCTCAGCGTGGACGCCCTTTCAAATTCAATCTTTATGGGTAGATCTTGGATTTGTTGCCTTGTTTGATTTGATAATGCTTATAATCGGAACTTGGGCCTTCACTAGAATGAAATAACAAATTGACTTTTGGAATGCTTAATTTCTCTTCCAAAAGCTTTGAATGAACCGTTTTTTTCGTTGGCTTTCTTGCATAAATTAACGGTCGGATTGTTTTTTCGGTCAGTTTTTCGCGTCAAAAAACCTTTAAGCAACGTCCACTAATGCAGTTTCAGTGATAAATATGCGAAAACTGAGAGGCGTCATTTATCTTGCTCTGCTTGGAACAGCAGGGTTAATAGCAGTTTTAATAAATCCGCTCTACATGTTTGCAGTAATCAGTATGTTTGCTTTCTTGGCAATTGATAGGCAGATTAACTTTTACAAGATTGTTATGATGATGAAGCGTTATGCAAAAAGTGTTTCCAGGCTACGCTTTGAAATTCGGGCGAAGCTTCACACCGGCTTCAGAGACTACAGTGATTCTATGGACAGCGAAGAATCACACCACAGAAACTGCGGATTTATTAGATAAACCATGCTTTTTTTTATTTTCTTTTAAGAATTGAAAAAAGAACTGAAGAAAGAATAGCTTTATTGCTTATTGGTCATTTCGTTGATTTGCTGTTCCATCGCGTGTCCGCGACAGTAAACTATGGCTTTTTTTATGCCTGGAACTGATTTTGCTGCGGTTTTGATGTCTGCTGCAAGTTTGAACGCTATGGGGCAGAATGGACTAGTCGGGATGAATTCTACGGTAACTGTGCCTGGTTCTGTTTCTTTTACGCTTTGAATCATCTGCATTTCTTCGAATGTTTGTCCTGTTTCTGGGTCTTCTACTTTGCCTACTTCTTGGCGTACTTTATCTTCTAACTCGGTCATTTTTTAACCTCTTGTTTTAATGAAAGAAATATGAAGTTAACTTAACATATAAACCACGCGTATCTGGCGATTTCTCCCGCAAATCTGTGGTCCTTTTTTCTTCCTATCTACCAGGAGTTTTCTCAGTGAATCAAAGTGAAATTGAGGTGGAGTAGCTTGCATGCGGGTTTTCCTTGTGGGTTGACGCTTAATTTTGATGCTGATTTTCATTGAGCTTGAAGAAATTATGCAGAGGGAGTTTTCAGAATTAAGCAGAGGTACCGGTAGGCCTCTTTTTTAGGGTGCAAATTAACTCAAAAAAGAGGGTATCCCGTCGAGTCAGCCGCGGTGCTGATTTTGAAGTGCGAAAAGAAAAGTTGATGTGCGCACTCTCGGGTAAGAATGAAAATTTTTATCAACCTGGCATTCAACATCTCATAAATTTCCTTGGGGAAAGAACTTCTGACTAAAAAATGTCTTTTGTAACCTTAAGGTACTGACAAGAGAAACTATTTAGAGACAGAGCTGCAAATACTGATCCTTTAATGGTGAACTCAGTTTGAGCTATGATGAATACTGCATATTCTGCAAAATAGTTCGTAAACAAGCTCCAGCCAGCATCATTTACGAAGATGAAACGGTAATGGCATTCCTTGATATACGACCATTAAACGAGGGGCACACGCTTGTTATATCAAAAAAGCATTACGCTGACATTTTTGATATTCCAGAAGACCAGCTAAGCCGCGTTCACAAGGTCGCCAAACAAGTTTCCGCAGCTGTTAAAAAAGCCACTAACGCTGATGGCATCAGCATTATTCAGCAAAACGGCAAAGCTGCAGGTCAAGACATATTTCACTTGCATGTTCATGTAGTTCCAAGATTCGAAGGGCAGAACCTACCTCGTTTCAGTGCTCTTAAAGAATCAGAGAGAGTGAAACTTGAAGACATGGCAAAAAAAATAACGCAACAGCTAAAAACCTAAATTTTATCAATTATGAAATAATTTTTCAAAAAAATGTGGGCTATCTTTTCTTAATTGGAATGCTCAGTCTACCAATAAGTTTGTTCCCCTGATAGTTTGGGCATTAACACTTTGTCTATGGCATGGAAAACTCCGTTATCAACGGCTATGTCGGGTTTGATGATGTTTGCGTCGTTAACTTTCATATGTCTATGCATGTGCCAACGCGTAGAGTCTATCTTTAATTCTCCTCCCTGAAGCGCCTGCAAATACTCGTGTTGAGCTAAATCTGAAGCCATTAACTTCCCTTCAACTACGTGGAAGGTTAAGATTGTCTTCAACTTCGGAATATCCTTGAGGAGCATGTCGATGGCGCCTTTGGGTAATTTGGCGAATGCTTCATTAGTGGGCGCAAAAACCGTGAATGGACCCGGGCTTTTCAGGGTGTCGACTAATCCTGCTGCTTCTAAAGCTGTTACAAGTGTGTTAAACATGCCCGAACTAACTGCGGTGTCAACAATATCAGGCAAAATTTCACCTCCATTTAGGATTAACCTTTAAAAATCACATTAGTACTGTAGAACAAAATACACTATAAACCTTGCTAATCTATAGAAGCGTGTGTTTGTAACGCCAAAACCCAAGGTATGGTGCATCAACATTAATTTGCCAAAGAAGCGCAGATAATTCGCCGTAGTGAATCATGTCTTCCATTACCATGTGGCACAGAGCCGTTTCGATATTGATGCAAGTGTTTGTCTTATCTCCCCAAGGAATAACAATTTGCCTATTCAATTCCTCATTCGAGAGTTTCTCCAAGTACTTTTCGGTGTTAATCTTTGTCTGCTGCATGTATTTCTTCAATAAATCAGCGTCTTTGAAATCATCAAAATTTGGATCAACCCACCTACTGAAACAGTTCGGGATAATGTAGTTTATCCACCTGTCCTCAACAAGCGTTAAATGTAAAAACACGTTACGCATCGAATCAAAACTTGCGCCTCTAGGTTTAACTATTTCACTCCAGGGCAGTTTAGTCATAGTATCAAAATAAAGCTCGCGTACAACGTGATTGTAGCGAACTAAATCGGTCACTTGCATAAAACTGCGTTATACAAATTTGCTATTTAAAATTTGGCAATTGTGTGGAGGTTTTTTACTTGTTATTTTGGCGGTCTTTTTTGTGCGTATTGGTATCTGCGTGGTTTTCCTATTCGTGTTAGTATGTTGTCTTTGACTAAGTCTACTAGTGCGTGGGCTACGGCGGTGCGGTCGTAGTGGAAGCCACGTCTGGCCAATTCAGTATGAACTTCATCTAAGCCTTTTGGTTCGTTGAACCAGTCTTCTTCCCAGAGTTTTTGGATTATGCCTTTGCATGTTTCTGCTCTGGGCGGTGGGGGAGGGCGTTCGGCTACCTGAGCGAGGCTTGTGTTTTTTAGGCGTTCGGTGACAGTGGCGAGGATTTTGTCTACAGTGCCTTGGATTTGGTCTTCTTGGGATTCGATTTCGAATTCTATGTCGCCGATTTTCATTTTTACGCGTATTGGTGGCTTTTGCTGTTTTTCTGTCAAGTCTTCACCTATTGATTATTGTATTGTGCAAGATGCACATGCACAATATTTAAATATTTCACCAATAATTATTGCGTATTGGTGAATCATGGTGATTGAACAATATACAATTACTGAGAAATATAACTTTCCACAACCAACCATCGACACAACACTTCCCCAACGCTTCCTAGAACAAAGCCTCTATTCGCTCAAGCAAGTGCAGCACCAACCCTTCCAGCTAAACCCGCAACCATTTCAACAATTAAACACGAGCGAACAATATCCCTCCAGCATACAACTAAAACCACAAGCAATTCCCATAAAACCAGACCGCCAAGAAACCTTAATCGCCGCCGTAGACACCTCAACCATAAAAATCGGCGAAACAAGCACAGGCCTAATCGTTGCCATTCGAGGAGCAATCACATGGCGCCAAAACCGAGCATACAAATACACTCGCCTCGGACCATTCATATTCCACATAACAGAAGAAAACAAAAACGCAGTCTACAACACGCTTGAACACGCCTATTTCAGCACAACTTACAACAGCAGCCACCAAACCGCACCGAACATTATGCAAATGCCCACGCGCCTCGCAAGTCTACTAGAACGATGGCTACAAACGATGCTCGCAAAAACCGTAAACCACGGCATAATCCTCTTTGACGGCTCACTAATCTCAGGCACTATAGATACACCAGTCCAACGCATGAGGGAAATTCTTAGTAACGCGCGAAGAAACAACAGTACCGTACTTGCCTTCTCAAAAGCTACGACGCTTAGAGCTAACGGCATACTGATAACCGAGCAGCTTCAAAAACATGACCCGCCATACTTGCTTGAAACCACAGGAATACACTTCAAATCGCCAATAGTACTGCTAGGCGACGTTTACGTGGCACGGTTAAACAAGTCAAACTTGGCTTTTCGCTTAGACATTGATAAAGAAACGCCTGTGGATCAGAGGATGGCTGCCATACAGAAACTGCTTGGCAACGATCTGTATACGCAAAGCTATCCAGAAACATTGCGGCTCTCGCATATCCTTTGCACTTTTACTGCAAACGAAGTCTTAGCCATGAAACACTTCATCACCCGCAAACACGGCATACAAATAATCAACCGCCCAGACATGCATAGACTTCTTTTTGGGCCATTCAGCAAAGGGGAGATCTACGCATGAAACTATACAAAAAAGAAGGGAACATACTCCAAATCATCAGTTTCCCAACCGAAAGCGCCGAAAAAGGCGACTACTTGCTCGTCGAAGACCAAGACGCGGCGAAAGCGTTAATCGCCCAAGTAATCGACGTACAATTCGCAGCTGTCCCCGGAGTGCTTGAGGAGCTTTTGCGAACGCTTCCAGACGGAGGCGAACCCTTACAAGGCGAAGACATCGACCCCATGGAAATTGCCCCACACATCACCTACATTCAGGACGCCAGCTTGCTGATTTGCAAGATTAGGGCAACGTTGGAAAACGGTATGCTGAGCCCAAGCAGCAGTTGGCTTCCCAGCCGTTCACAATCAACCATAAAAAAATTGTCGATACCAATGCTTATGAAATTGGCAAAGGTTGATGGTAAACTTCCCATAATTTTGGGCGGCACCAAAGACTCCTCTCTCTTAACTATTGATGCTTCAGCTATAGATGGAACATTAAATATCATAACGGGCAAGAAGGGTTGCGGCAAATCTCATTTATCTAAGCTGTTAATGGTTAATCTTGTCGGTTATAGGGCAACCGTCGTTATCTTTGACCTGAACGGTGAATACACGAGCTTAGGTATGAGTAATGATGGCAAAAGAAATATGTACTATGACAAAATCCACACCTTAACCCCGGGACAGAACTTCAAAGTAGCCCTCGAACAACTCCACCTAAACACCGTAATGGGAATACTAGTTCATGCACTACACCTGCCAGGAACTTCAGCCCGCGAATTTAGACGTATATGGAAAATGCTTAAAGAAAAAGGAAAACTAAACATGCAAGAACTAGGCGAGGCGATTCGCGATTTAAACTGCAACCAACATGTACGCGACGCGTTAGCCTCACGCTTCCACTCCCTTGCCAACTCGGGATTCTTTACCGACTCCCCAGGCGAAGCCACGCTGTTAGACGAGAGCCTCATAAAAGCCAAGGACCAAGGCGGCGCCATTGTCATAAATCTGAAAAATACCTCGAACATTGACCGCCAAATCGTAGTCGAATATGCTCTTGGAAAACTAGTTGATTCCTTGTCGAACTGGAAGCTGAAAGCGGTTTTTCTCTTCGCGGAAGAAGCACATTTGTATTTGCGTGAAACTTACTGGGACGACATAGTAACACGTATGCGGCACTTTGGGATATTCACAACGTTCATCACAAACCAGCCGGATACAATACAAGAAACCATTTACCGCCAAGCGGACAACATTTTCCTCTTCAACTTCACCAACGAACACGACCTAGATGTTGTCAGTCGAGCCGCCCGCGTAGACGCCGAAACAGTGCGCTCAATCGCCAGAGACTTACCCCCCCACCACTGCCTAACTTTAGGTAAAGTCGTAAGCGACTTCCCCATTGTAGCCCGCGTCAGAGCCTTAGACATCAAAACAATGGGAGAAACACGACTCTTCTTCAAAGATATGAATTAGCTTTTTCCATTTTTTCCCTGTTATGCTTAAAGAAAAGCCGAAATGACGCTGTTAAATTATAATCTTCCACTTCGTCAAGTGGAACCCAATGTAGCTCCTCAGCGTCGCTTGAGGCCTGAGCTGTTCCGTTTTTCACATGCACAAGGAAGTCGATGATAACGTAATGATATTTTACCTTGCCCATCTCATCCAAATCAACATTGCTTACTGCATCCATCAAGCTCGGGGTCTCAACGTCAAGCCCAGTTTCTTCTTTGGTTTCTCGGATGACTGTCTGCTCAAGGCTTTCTCCGAGCTCAACCAAGCCGCCTGGAATCGACCATTTTCCTTTGCTTGGCTCATTTCCACGCTTAATAAGAACAATCTTGCCTTCATGAACTATTACTGCGCCGATGCCTACAACTGGTTGGTCAGGGTATAACCGTTTCACGCTGATAATGCCTCTGCTAATTGTTATTGCTATTCGTATCTTAAAGCTTCTACGGGCTTAAGCTTAGACGCACGCCACGCTGGATACAATGCAAAGATTACGCTAACGCCTATACCGAAACCTAAAGCGCCCAAAAACACCTCCGGAGTCAACAGTGGTGTTACTCTAAATCCGTTTCCACCGAATGCTCCTGAAGCTAAAACTCTCGCAACAACGTTTGCCAAGATCCAGCCTAAGGCTATACCCACAAATGCGCCGATTAAGCCGATTATAACTGATTCACCTAGGAAAATGGTTAGCACAGTTCGGCTTTTCATCCCTAACGCTTTAAGTATGCCAATTTCACGTGTGCGCTCAATCAACGACACAATCATTATGTTCATTATTCCAATGCCTGCAACTAACAGGGAAATAGCAGCAATTCCGCCGAGAAACAATTGTATCGTGCTAAAAACGGTTGAAAGCAAGCTTAGAACTGCCGTTGAAGAAATAACAGTAACTTGATTACCAAAGTAGTTAGTTATATCTTTAGAAACGTTTGTGATCGTGGCATTATCGCTGCTTTTTAACTGAACGATAATCATGTCACATTGGTCTGTTCCAAAAAAGCTCTCAGCTTTGCTTAGCGGAATGTACACGCCCGTGTCCGAAGGTCCCCCGATGCCAAAGCCTCCGATTTTTTGAAGTACGGCTGAAACTTGAGCTGTGTAAGTTTCGTTTACTACGGGGAGTGTTGTACCGTTAGTCCATACGATGCCAATTTCGTCGCCTGTGCCAAAGAGTATTGTGCTATTTTGCCCAGGATTGTTTACTAGTGTTCCAACAACTGTCTCGTTGTCAGTAGGATTCAACGGTATGGTTCCAGATGCAGCTAAAAAGGTTTTGCTGTATTGCTGAGTGTACTGGTTAAAATCAACGCCGTAAATGGTGACTGAACTGTTGACACCGTCAGCGTCAACATAACCTGACCTTTGTATCACAGCAAACGAGCCTTTTATATCTGGCGACAACGCGTCAATTTGT
This sequence comes from Bathyarchaeia archaeon, assembly GCA_050013315.1. Classification (GTDB taxonomy): domain Archaea; phylum Thermoproteota; class Bathyarchaeia; order Bathyarchaeales; family Bathycorpusculaceae; genus Bathycorpusculum. Next base: position 31,882 of record JBEKFM010000008.1, on the reverse strand, counting down.
TGAGTATAATTAACGTATAAATTGAATCCAGAATTACTTGTGCCGGAACTGCCTAAATTTAGTCCTCGTCCTCCAGCACGAGCGCCACCAACACCACTACCGCCGTTGCTAGTGGCTTGTCCTAAAGCGCTTTGGCCTGGTGTAACAATTAACGTGTTAGTTGATAATCCTTTTTGAAGCTGGTTAGTTATATCAACCTGCAAACCCTGAGTAATAGACAGTAGCGCCACAATAGCAGCTATACCTATTACAACACCTAAGATGGTTAATGCTGCTCTGAGCTTGCGAAGTTTAATTGCACTAAAAGAGTAGCCAAAAATATCTATTGCTTTCATTGCTCATTCACCACTTCTGATATAATTTGACCATCAAACATTTGAAGAGTTCTTTTCGCTTCTCTCGCCAAATGCTGGTCATGAGTAACCATGATTATGCTAACGTTATTTTCAATATTCAACTTCTTGATTAAGCCCAGAACTTCGCTCGCCGTTTTTGAATCAATATTTCCAGTAGGCTCATCTAGCAAGAGAAATTTGGGGTTGTTTGCTAGAGCGCGTGCAATTGCGACGCGTTGCTGCTGTCCACCGCTCAGTTCAGCAGGCTTATGGTTTATGCGGTCTCTCAAGCCCACGGTTTCAAGAAGTTCCGTTGCCATTTTTCTTCTTTGAACTTTATTTATATCGGCTATTGACATTGATAATTCAACATTGTCTCGTGCGGTTAATCTTGGAATTAAATTAAAAAATTGGAAAACAAACCCGATCCGCTTTCGTAAATCGGCTAGTTGATTGTCATTCAATTTAGAGATGTCAACACCGTCAATTAGCATCGTACCAGATGTTGGTTTGTCTAATGCCCCAATTAGGTTTAGCATCGTTGATTTGCCGCTGCCGGATGGTCCAAGTATGGAAACGAAGTCTCCAGTTTCAACCTTCAAGTTCACTCCCCTGAGAGCTTCAACTGGAACTTTTCCAAGCATGTAAGTTTTCTTAAGGTTCACAGATTCAACTATTGTCGGCATTTACGGTCCTTCAACAGGTTTTTTTATTTTATTGTTTGTTTCCTCAAGTTTCTTTGAAGTCTCATCAAGCACGGTTAGCGCTTCATTTAATGCTTTTTCAGAATAGTTTTCTCTCAAAGTTTTACCTAGGTTTATCGATGAAACAAATAATCGTTTCATGGAGGCTCGAATCTGATTTGTTTTTTCCTTCGGTACATCTTTGAAGAATCTGTCAAAGAGGGGATGTGTCATAAAGCCTGCGTCTTCTCTGAATTTTTCTCTGATTTTTGTCTGTTCTTCAAGCAGGGCTTTGCCGTTTTGTGTTAGCTCATAGCGCTTTAGCCCGTTTTCTGTGGGCAGTTCTTTTATATACGAATTGTCTTGGAGCCACGCGAGCAAGGGGTAAATTGATCCTGGGCTTGGTTTCCAGGGTCCTCCGGTATGTTTTTGGATTTCTTCCATTAGTTCTGAGCCGGACATTGGTTTTTCGTTGAGAGCTTCGAGAACGTGAAAGCGCAGGAATCCTTTTGGAACCATTGCGTTGTGTCGTAACCAGTTTCGCTTGTGGAACATCAAGTGTCTTTCTTCGTCTAGTTGATGTTTCGGTTCCTTTTTTTCTTCTCTTTCTTCTCTATCCATTTTGTATCACTGTTGATATCGTAATTGACTTCACACGCGATATCGCATGTGATATTTAAACTTTGTTGGGAAAAGATGCTACAATTACAAATGTAATGCATAAAAAAATTCACTAACAAATTGCAGTTCCAACATTCTCGCCATTAACTGCAGCCAAAATGTTTTTAGGGTTAAAACCATTGACAACAATCAACTTTAATCTACAGCGCTTTAGAACCTTGACTGCTTCTGGATCAATAATTTGATGGATCCCTGCCTTATGTGCACTGTGCTCAAAAATTTTTGGCAAATCATCAAAACCTAAACGGTCCAACTTAACCGCATCCGAATGCTTTCTTGGATCTTTATCGTAAACGCCATCTTGATCTGTGCCTTTTACCAGCAAATCAGCATTAATCCGTTCAGCCACTAATGCTGCAACCGCATCTGTCGTGATTCCAGGCTTCAAACCTCCCATCACTATAATCTTCCCTTCGACTAAACATTTAGTTGCATCATCAAGAGTTAAAGCCACTTTACTGCAACCCGCATCGCCAAGCCTTTTGAGGAAAAGCTGAGCAAACAATCGAGAAACAGAAATCGCAACCTCGTCCTGCGCCTGCATATCAAGCCCCAGATTTTTAGCTATTCCAATGAATTCTCTTGCCAATGCTCCGCCACCAAGCACTACCGCAACCTCGTGACCTTGAGACTTCACTGCTTTTATCAGGTCAGCGTATTTGCTCATTAAGTCAGTGTTAACCGGTGAAGCAACGACTGAACCGCCTATTCGCACGACTAAACGCATAATTAACCAACCTTTACTGGCTTACAATACAACTTTCAGGTTAAAAATCTTTAATATCCCTAAAGTAGCAGTTAAGACAACGCCTCAGGATGAAACAGATGGGCTTCACTGAAACCTTTACGATCCACGCATTGGCACCTTTCAACTTCGATTTAACCGCTAAAATATTCTCAAGCGGCGACAAACAAATCCGAACCTACGCAAATGGCAATTTTCACCAAGTGCTAAGAATCAACGGCAATCTCGTTTTGGTCAACTTAAAATCTATAGGAACCATTCAAAAGCCAAAATTAAACATTGAATTAGAATCAAACATTACTATAAGTGCGCAAGTTAAGCAAGAAGCAGAAGCAACTGTCAAATTCATTTTCAACTTAGACTTCAACCTATGCTCTTTTTATGACGATGTAGAAAACGACCATACAATGCACGAGATAACCCAGCAATTGTACGGACTAAAAAACCCAACAACTCCAACCGTTTTCGAAGCCTTGGTTGATTCTATCGTTGAACAACAAATCTCCATTAAAGTAGCTCACACCATAGAGGAAAGGTTGGCTAAGAAACTCGGTGAAACCCTCGCCATAAATGGCGACACCTACTATACGTATCCCACGCCGCAAAACTTAGCTTATGCCAATATTGAGGAAATACGTAGCTGTGGGTTAAGCCAGCGGAAAGCTGAATACATTCAAGGAGCGGCCCAATTGATAGTGAATGGCAGGTTGGATCTTGAGAGTCTGAAAAACCACAGAAACTCACAGCAAATAATTCCGGAGCTAGATGCGATTCGAGGAATTGGAGTTTGGACCGCTGAGTTAACTATGCTGAGGGGGATGCAAAAACTGGATGCTTTACCGGCTGATGATTTTGGCATAAGACGTGTAATTTCAACCTATTATTGCGAAGGAAAACAAATAAAGAGTGCTGAAGCGAGGGAAATCGCTAAGTCGTGGGGTAAATGGAAAGGGTTAGCCGCTTACTATCTTATAGTTGCAGAAATTAAAGGCATTATAGTTTAGTGCAAGTTATCGTGTTAACCGTTTTTTCATCAAGTTGATGCTGACTATAAAGAAGAGCACTGCAACTGCTATTATCCAAGCCAAACTTATGAGCAGTAACATTTCAGGATTTAACCCAAGAATCGGCACAACATGGCCTGTAACAACCCCTCTAGTAATATTTACCACATGTGTTAAAGGCAAAACAGCCATGGCTGCCACTTGTGCGCCAAAAGGTAAAGATGTCAAGGGAAAGAAGGTGCCGCTTAAAAAGAACATAGGCGTTAAAAACAGAAAGGAGGGAAAATTAAAGAAGTCAATATTGGGCGCTATGGCAGTAAAACACATTGCGATGGCAGCAAACATTAATCCGCCAAAGAAAGCAATCGGCACAATCAGCAAAAACAATGGGCTTTTAATTAGCCCGAAAATAGCAATCACAACTAGTACAATAGTCGCGTTAATTGTTGCTCGGGTTGCTCCCCAAAGAAGTTCTCCTGCAACAACTTCTTCAACACTTACAGGCGTGGCGCCGATGGCATCGAAGGTTTTTTGGTAGTACATGCGAACAAAAGAGCCGAATGTACATTCAAAAAATGAGCCGTTCATAATTGCGATCGCCACCAGCGCAGGTGCAATAAAACTGATGTAGGGTTGGCCTTGAATGCTTGGGATGAAACCACCGAGGCCATAGCCAAACGCCAATAAGTACAATATGGGCTCAAGAAGTGAAGGTAGAAAGTTGACAACTATTGTTTTCGTGAATACATCATAGTTTCGTTGCCAGACCTTCCAAACTCTATAGGTTAATTTTGGTAAGGTGAAGCGTGCTGGAGACTTGCGAATGTTAGTACTAGTCATTCTTCTCTGAGTCCTCTTCCTGTTAGTTTGAGGAAAACATCTTCGAGGTTAGCAGTGCGTATAGTCACGTTTTGTATGGGGTGTTCTTTTAGGAAGCCTTCAAAGAGGCCGTGTGGTTTGTCTGTGAAGATTTGCATGCGGTCGCCTAACCTTTCAAAGCGTGCATCAGGGAAAGCTTCTTTTAGAGTTGGCAGCAGTTTCTCGTCATAATCAACTTCCAGAACGTCTTCGCCAATGTGCTTCCTTATGAGTTCGGCAGGCTTGCCTTCCTCGATAATTTTGCCTTTGTCAACAATCAGTATTCTGTCACATAAGACCGCGGCTTCATCCATATAGTGTGTAGTTAAAATTATAGTAACTTGCTTCTTCTTTAGATTACGCACCTCATCCCACGCTAAATGGCGCGCTTGGGGGTCTAAGCCTGTGGTAGGCTCGTCTAAAAGGAGAATTTGCGGTTGATTTAGCAGCGCCCTAGCAAAAATCAGCCGTCTCTTCATGCCTGTTGACAAAGCGGCAATGGGTACTTCTCTTTTTTCTTCAAGCTGGAAAAATTTTAATTGCTCATTTGCGCGTTTTAAGGCTTCATCTTTTGGAATATCGAAGTAACGAGCGTAGACGGTGAGGTTTTTTATAACTGTGAAGTCTGGGTCTAAATTGTCCTCTTGCGGGGCCACGCCAACTATGCCTTTTATTTCTCTGCATTGCTTATTGACGCTTAATCCAGCAACTTTTAATTCGCCTGATGTTGGAGGCAGAAAACAATACATCATGCGCACAATTGTTGTTTTCCCTGCGCCGTTAGGTCCTAAGAAACCTACACATTCGCCTTTGAATACTTTGAAGTTGATGTGGTCTACGGCTGTGAAGTCATCAAATTTTTTTGTTAATCCTTCGGCTTCAATTAGAACTTCTTGTGAACCCATAAATTATCAAAAATAAGTTCGTCTCGAATAACTTAAAATTAACGCTTTAGTGCATAGCACTCTTCAGCTTCGGTCTGCCAAAAATGTACTTGGAATACCACTGTCTTATTGATCTCTTGTGATTTCAATCGGCAAGTTCGCGGCATATTTTTTTAGATGCGCACATAAAACTTGAATGCTAAACCCTAACGGCTAGTTAACCTCCAGTTGTTAACATTCTCGAGCGCAATCTTTGCTTGCTCATTTGTAGGAGAATACATATGCTAATATTGTTTCACGATGTTTGGTGTCCTCTGAAAAATGCGCAGTCGACCGGAAAATCGGAATCTACTATTATCTTCTTGTTTAAGAAAAACGCAAAACTTTGTTACAAGTTAGAAGACCTAAGCTTTAATTTATGATTAAAATGTTTTATACAACTTCTGCTAAGAAAAAACATAAACTTGAACATGATGATATAGCTAGCTAAGGCAAACTTATGTCTGAAAAACAAACCTCCCAACCCAACAAAGCCGGCGAACTTGAGCAAGAGGCGAGAATTGCACTATTACAACATTATTCTTCCAAATCCTCCAATGAAGCGACGAATACCTTAACAATAGCGTTGGTTTTCTTTGCCTTCATTTCAGCACTAGCAACTTTGAGAACAATTCCGGGCAATTGGGTGATATTCATTTCCGCACTTGTTTTAGCCTCATTGATAGCCTTAACTGTTCATACTGCGCTTAGATTGCTCTATTGGGGGACACTTGCTGGTTATGCTGTGCAAGTCGATTTTATCACTCTTAAGCGATTAAAGAAAATTTCTGATGACACCTACAAAACTAATGCGGAAAAAGATTATCAAAAACTCATAGCTGAACAATATAAGAAGAAAAAAGCAGAGCTCAAATACTCAATCGATGAATTTAGAAAAAAAGAAGAACTCAAATGTTCAATCGATGATTTTACTGAAAATTTAGACGCGAAAGATATTGAAGATGGGTTGAAACCAAATCGCGATGACCATTATTATGAATCAGCTTCTCAAAATATGCTTCGATTAACCGAGGGATGCCAACTTACACTTAACGACCAAGCACGCGAGAACCGTTTGCAGAGACTAACGATGTATACAGGTATGAGCGACTTAATGTTAGCTGTGCTAGGATGTTCCTTGCTGATCTTGGGGTCGGTTTATTTTTATTATGACTTACCTTTTACTCGGATTCCTTTGATATTTAATACCGCATTAATTTCATTAATTTCAACTTGGATTATTAGAAGCGTGGTTCCGCTAATATGTGGAAGTTTAATTTTGCGCTATTGGAGTCGCGCCTTTCGTACGTCGTTGGTGTCACAAAGAGGCTTCAATGAGAAGGAAGAACAAAGGTGCGAGAGAGCCTTCTATCCCAAGAAAAACATAACTTAACAGTCCAGTCTTTACTATTACATTTTTGGTTAGGAAAGGCGCAAAAACAGAGTTAATCATAAAGGATTAACTCCAAAAAAGAAAAAGGGAATTGTACGCGGGTGATTCGCCACTTGTTGCCAATTAAAGGTTTAAAAGGCTAATTTGTTCAATGCTATTATTGGCGATTGCCTATGCAAGTATCTTTTTGGCTTCTTGACATTAACCCTAAAATCGATGGTGACATTGTTGAGTTGTGGCTTTGGGGAATTGATGCAAATGGAAGCCGAGTGCTAGTTATTGACAGAAACGTAACCGATTATTTTTACGTCGTGGTCAAAGAGGGGTTTGATCCGTCATTAACTGCGCAGGAAATAGTGAACGCTTGTCCGTCATCGATAGCGAAGGTAGAAGTTGCTGAGCGGAAGTTCTTCGGAAAACCCGTGCAATCAATAAAAGTCTGGTGTAAGGTTGCAACCGAAACAGGAAAGCTTGCAAAGGCACTTCGAGGGCTCGAAGGGGTGAAAGATTGCCTCGAAGATGATATTCGCGTTGCCATGCGGTACCTTATCGACAATGATGTTGCTCCCTGCACGTGGCATCAAGTGGAGGCTGAGGAGGAAAAAAAGAAATTAGGCGTGAGAGTTGACAAGGTTTATTCGGCAAAGTCTATTCCAAAACAGCTTGACAATGTTAGCAAGCCCCAGCTTAGAACGCTTAGTTTTTCAATGGTTAGTTACAGTCGTGAGGGCTCACCTAAACCAGATAGAAATCCAGTGGTAATAATATCCACAGTTGCCAGCACCGGCGAGGAAAAGCAGTTTGTAGCGGGCGATGATAAGAACGATAAGCTTATCCTTCAACAGTTTGTTGAGTACGTTTGCCAATTTGATCCTGATATCATTTTTAGTTTTGGCGCTAACGCGCAAGATTGGGATTATCTTGTAAGACGAAGTCATAGACTTGAGAGTACTTTTAACGTTGACCGAGGCAAAAAAGAGCCGCATACAAGCATTTACGGTCACGTGTCATTGATAGGCATTGCCAATGTTGATCTCGCTGATTTTATGGATGTTTTTCCAGAAGTGAAGGTTGGCACTCTTTCCAACTTGGCTAGCTACTTAGGTGTAATGAAAAACCAGGCTGGCATTGAAATTGAGGATGTTGAATTTGCCGATTACTGGGACCAACCGCAAAAAAGAGAAGCGCTGAAAGAATACAGCTTAAGTAATGCTCGAAAAATCCAAGTCTGCTCAATTCTGCTGTTAGATTTCGCTATGCAGCTCTCAAGCTTAGTTAGCTTGCCGCTGGACCATGTTATGACTGCCGCGGTAGGCTTTAGGGTTGAATGGTTCCTTATTAAGCAAACCCGTAAAATCGGTGAACTCATACCAAGACGGATAGAGCAGCCTTATCGGTCTTACGCTGGAGGATTAGTGCTTAAACCAAAACCAGGCTTACATGATAATATTGCAGTTTTAGACTTCAAATCAATGTACCCCAACATAATGATAAGATACAACCTTTCACCAGACACATATGTTGCGCCTGGGGAACCTGAACCGCCAGGCGGAGTTTACGAAGCGCCAGAAGTGAATCATCGATTCAGCAAAGCCCCACCCGGATTCTACAAAGAAGCATTAGTGTACTTAATAGAAGTGAGAAACAAAATGCGTATGCAGATGAAAAAATTAAGCCCAGGCACAATTGAATACAGCATCTTGGATGCGAGGCAAAAAGCTGTAAAAATCATTACGAATGCTGCTTACGGATACGCAGGTTGGGTTGGGGCAAGATGGTACATCAAACCGGTAGCCGAAGCAGCCTCAGCTTGGGGCAGACACTCAATCTTAAGTGCTACACGTTTGGCTGAAAATAAGGGATTGACAATTATCTATGGCGACACTGACAGCCTATTCCTAACATATGACGAGAAGAAACTTCACGAACTTAAAGCTGAAATTGGTGAGGCTTTAGGTTTAGAAGTAGAAGTCAGCGAGGTTTACAAGCGCATTTTCTTCACTGAAGCAAAAAAACGGTATGCAGGCCTTCGACCTGATGGCAGCTTAGACATTGTCGGGTTAGAGGTAATTCGGGGAGATTGGACAGAAGTAGCTAAAAAAGTACAACAGCACGTGCTTGAAATAATTCTAAGGGAACAGTCGCCTAAGAATGCAGTCGCCTACGTACATACCGTAATAACAGCGCTCAAGCAAAGAAAAGTTCCGTTCCGCGACCTCATAATTTGGAAAACACTAACAAAACCACCAGAAGAATATGCAATTAAAACTCCGCATGTAGAAGCAGCAAAAATGCTCAAAGAAAAAGGTTGGCATCTAACAACCGGCGACAAAGTGGGCTTCGTCATCCTATCCGGCAAAGGAAGATTTTACAACCGCGTGAAACCTTACGTTTTCGCCAAGTACGATGAAGTAGACGTTGATTACTACATAAGCAATCAGGTTGTACCTGCAGCGGCCAGAATACTTGCGTTTTTTGCTGTAACAGAGGACGAACTTATCAAAAAGGAAATGAAAGAAACTGAAGAAATCAAAAACCTAATGGATTATGTTTAGTCCTGAGGAATGGCTTCTTGGAAAGTTATCAATTCAACGTTTAGCGCTGGCTTTACGGCTTCTGAAATTCGCGAAGCAATTATTTGCCTAATGTTTTTTTCACCAGCAATATCAACGATTCTCTGCGTGATGATACCGTCAAAAACCACTGTATCAACACCGCTTACTTGCTGGAGCTTTTCTGCTAACTGGCTTACTGGCAAACGCTCGATCAACTCAAGCTTACTGTTTAGTAAAACTGCTTCAAGTGTACCCTGCAACGCTTTTGCAGCTTGGCTTATGGTATCTGGGACTTCAACTTTGACAGGTTCAGGCTTTTTAGGTTTAGAAACCTCATTTACTGGAACCCTAGCCTCTAGAGCTTCACTGATTTCTTTGCAGTTACATTCCTCAATTTCTTTGCCTCTCGGAGCACGACCAACAAAACGCACATTGGTAACTTGCTGCAATTCTTTGAGAATCAAATCGCCACCCCGATCACCATCTAGCAATGCAGTGGCTGTTTTTTCTTTAGTCAACTTCTTTATTGACTCAGGAACTTTGGCACCTTCAAGGGCAACAGTGTTAAAGATTCCACAACGCATCAAATTGATTATGTCCGCGCGTCCTTCAACAACAATAATTTCTTTAGCATTCTCCAAACCTGGTCCAGCAGGCAAATCTTCCGGACCGTACTTTTCTACCTTGCCAATTTTCATAGTGTCGGAGATTTCTTTGTAAACTTCATCTACGCTCGGCATCGACTCAATAGTCCATTTGTGGAGAATTTCTTTTGCCCGGTCAATGATTATTTTTCTGCGAGCTTCACGAATATCCTCAACTTTGTCAAGGCTAACTTTAGCTGAACACGGACCGACACGATTAATGCTTTCTATGCTTGCAGCAATAAGCGCCGTTGAAACCCTGTCTAAACTAGTTGGAATAGTTATTGCTCCAGTGGTTTTGTCATTTTTTGAGTGTAAATCAATTTCAATTCTTCCGATGCGACCCGTTTTCTGTAGTTCTCGTAAATCAAGTTCAGGTCCAAAAAGTCCTTCTGTTTGACCGAAAACTGCGCCAATTACATCGGGTTTTTCAACTACGCCTTCTATTTCAAATCTGGCATGTATAACGTACTTTATAGTAAATGTTTGGGATGTTCCCGTAAATGTGCACTTCCTTATTTGTGAGTTTATGCTATTTGATTATTCTAATCACATAAAGCGAGTGCTTCTCGCAATGATGAGATTTTAATGTTCTATTTAGTTTATAGAAATTAGTAGCATGCTGTTTAATATAATTATCGTACTCTAGCTATGTATCCTGCGTTTATCTTCACTTTTTTTGATTCTCACTTTTTATTACCTGAGAATTAGAAGAGATCATTCATGGCTTGTGCCGCCTAATGATCTGTCAAGCATTGCTGCGCAGGTTTTTTATTCGCATTATCATCAACCTCAAGAAAAAATAAATGAATATGTGATTGCCTGACGAGATAACATTTCAAAATTCAGCTTTAACCAAGAATGACTCATAGAAACGCTTGTACCCTTCACCTTAAATAATGATTCAAACAAAAGGTAAATACTAGACAACGGCGATTGCCCATGAGTTTATGCTTAAACCCTGAGTACCAAAAACTTCTGCCAAAAATGACTGAGGAAGAATTCACCGAGCTCAAAGCATCAATACAAGTTGAAGGCCAACATTACGCAATAATAGTGAACGAGGACTTAGAGATTTTGGATGGGCATCATAGGTACCGCGCATGCACCGAACTGGGAATTGAACCTGATTTTGAAGTGCGCAAGTTTGAAGACAAACTGCTGGAAAAAAAATTCGTAATAGAAGCAAACCTTAGGCGCCGTCACTTAAACAATTTTCAACTCGTAGAGCTAGCGGTGCCTTTGTTAGAGATTGAAAAAGCACTTGCAAAGAAACGGCAGGCTAAAGGAGGCAAAGACGGTAGAAACCTGCAATTGGGATTAGCGCCAGATGACACTAAGCCCGAGTTTAAGGCTAAAGCAACCGAGGTCGTAGCCAAGAAAGTGGGAGTTTCAACCCGTACCTTTGAGAGAGGCAAAAAAATAATGGAAAAGGCAAGTGAAGATGACAAACAGAAGCTACGTGAAGGAAAGGCCAGTATTGCTAAAGTTTATCATGAAATCGTATCAAATGAAAACACGCAAATGGAAAAAGAAGTCGCTGAACAGCCGGTTCTAAAGCAAGAGAACTCTCGCGACCTGCAAAATAAAGCGGAATTGCTAATAGTTTTGGAGCGCATGGTTAAGCAAGAATTGTTCTGTCCATCATGCGGCAACTTAATGTTCGAGTGCAGCAAATGCCACAGGACATTGCAAGAGTCGTTGCAATCTAAGACGCCATAAACTCGCAATTCAACGCAACGCTAACGCAAGCTTTCGTAATTGGTGCAATATGATGTTTCGTTGAGCTACATTCTCAGTGTAATGAGAACAAAAAATGTTTATACTGAAAAGGAGAGTTCAGAAAACTAAGCAGCAACTAAAACTACTTCATCGTGGCATAGAAATCCTTTACTTTTTGTGAAGCATTAGGCATCAAAGGTTGACCATGGCCGCTTAGCAAAATATCAAAATTAAAAGTTGAAATTCGCCCAATCGACTCTTTTGCTTTTTCTGAATCTAACGTGAATCCTTCTGGAGGGCCTTCAATTTTACCGTCTACAAACCTGACTGCATCCCCAACAAACATTACCTTTCGCTCGTTATCTAATAATGAAATGCTTCCCTCTGAATGCCCGGGTGTGTGAATAACAATCAATCTCCCAACTTCGTCGTTTTCTTTCAACAGCAAATCAGGTTCCACTGAATCAGCCTTAATGATTGAACTGAGAGCTTTAAACATTAAGTTCTTAGGTTTGAGCGGCGCTTTCTTTCCCGCAACGAAATCTGCGTCAAGCTCGTGAACTGCTAGCTTTGCGTTCGTGAGTTCCTTCATTTTCTTGGCGCTTCCAACATGATCGATGTGAAAGTGAGTTAACACAATTACGGAGACGTCTGTTGGCTTGCGACCTAAAGTTTCAATATACTTTATTATTTTTTTGTGGCTTCGAGGCAGACCTGTATCGATTAAAATTAACTTGTCTCCATCTTCAACGAGGTATACATTGCCGTTTATTCCTTCTACTTGATGAATTTCTTCAGCAATTTTCAAACCAAAGCACCTGGCAAAAAAATAAACTCGTCAGCCTTAAAAAGGTATTCAACACGCAATATAGGCAGACGAGTGCTTCCTATTGATATTCGCTTTTCTTTTGCAGTAAACCGCAAACAAAATAGTGGACAAAACGAGCAGGACAAGGATTATTTGAATGCTTAGCTCGGGGACTTGAGTTGCTTCCGGAAGCTCCGGAGATAATGATTTACTTGGTGAAGGAGAAGGACTTGGCGTGGCTGAAGGCCTTAATGTGTCTGTAGGACTTGGGGTGGTTGAAGGATTTGAGGTTGTTAGAGATGACAGGCTCGACATGGTCTGTGTTGTGTCAAGAATGATTGAGTTGCTAAGAGTTGTTATTATGTCGGCGTTGTCTTGTATCTGGCAATAAACTGTTTTTGCTCCGTCTCCATCGGTTAATTGCCAATTTATAGTGTTTATGTATGGTTCCCAAGTGGTATGGTCCCATATGCCGTCATTGCTGAATCTCATTTGGCTAATGCCTGACACAGAATCATTTGCGTTTACAGTTAAATTGATAGTGCTTGAGGAAGTGGAAGTTTCACCGTTATTTATTTGAATTGAACCTTGTGGAGGTGTTTTGTCTAGTTCTATTCCAGTTAGTAATATATGTGGAAGTTCCATGGTGCCTGTTCCGTAAATGTCCCATGTGCCCCAATATTCGAGTGTGTTATTGCTTCCTTCAGTGGTTATGATGGGTTGACCGTTAGCGGTAACGTTGCTGACTGGTCCATTATTAATTGAGTAATAAGTTTCGCTAATATTGTAGTCTGGGGTTAAGTTTATTGTAAAGTTTGTTGTATGCCATAAACCGTCGTAATCATTTGATAACGTTGGCAAACGAGTTAGGCTTACGCAGAAGTTTGAGTCACCGTCGTTTATTGTAATTGTGTGTTGTCCTGCGGATGTAGTTGGCACAAGTATGGTTGCGTTAAAGAACCCAGTTTCGTCTATTGTTGCTGTACCCAAGTCTGTTGTGTTGTCCCAGAGTAAAGATGCCGTGCCAGGACTAAACCAGTTACCGGAAATAATTATTGCCTGATTATTTTGAACGAAAGTGTTTGTTGCTAAGTTTGTGTTGTTGCCGTATAGTCCGTCTGCAGTTGTGTTGCCTAATTGGGTTAAGCCTCTCCGCCATTCCGTGTACGGAATTAATGTGTTGTATGAATTTCCGTTGCTGTTATCTTGGGCTTTAAAAACAATGTTGTCACAACGGGGTTGATTGTCGCCTGGTTGGTTGTTTTGTTGCAGGTCTGGAGCATTAAATGTATAAGTGAAGTTTTGCGTAGATGCCGTTGTTAAATTATCAATTAATGGGATCCAAGCTGAAGTAACTGGGTTTAGATATGAAATGTTTAGAGAACTGCTCGTGGGGAAGCCTACTCCATTAAGCGTAGTTAATCCTCCGGCTGGGCCTGAAATAGGGGAAACTGTAAGGGAACCAAAATTATCTGTCAATGGGCTACCTAACCCCTGTAACGCAATCATAACCTATTGTTGCATTGTAGCCTCCGTTTGATCCTGAAGTAATGTCTCGAAAATAAGAAGTGTAAACTAATTTCGCGTCTTCGTAAAGATTAGCGTTTGTAGCTGAGAGCCCGAGAGCTTGAATTGCAGCCCACTGAGGCGCGCCTGCGCTTGTGCCGCCAACCTTGTACCATGAAGAATCGCAATAAACTGCAAACCCAGTCGCGGGATTTGCATTGTAAGAAACATCGGGAACCGAACGTCCAGAATTTGTGAGACCATAACTTGTTTGATAGGCAGGTATAGCTTCATAGGCGCTTACTCCGCCGCCGCTTTCGCTCCAAGCAGTCTCAGAAAATACCGAACCACCAGAATTAAGCCTAAGAGTGGTTCCTCCAACTGCGACCACGTTTGGTGAGCTTGAAGGCCATATGACGCCCGCACCGTTGTCGCCGCTGGATGCGAAGAAAACTATTCCGGACGTGCTGTTGAAGTCTTGGTTATAGGCGCTTTCGGAGGAGAATTCACTGCCGCCCCAGCTCATAGAAACTGCAACTACACCAGGTTGACTTCTCGCATAATTAACGGCTGAGAGGAGATCATTCGAACTAGAAGACGCAGTCTCAACCAATAATATTGTGGCCTCTGGAGCAATTGCGTGAGCCCACTCCACATCCAAACAAGCTTCTAGCGCCCAATTGTTATCTGTGCCGAGATTTGCTGACATCTTATGGATCTCAAAATTGTTAGCTGTGGGAAGCGGTAGATTGGATTGGTTGGAAAACACCGTTAAATCGTTAGTTATGCTTGGGGTGTCATACGCGTCTATTATTGCTATTGTGGCTCCGGCACCTCCTGATGATGGCAATCCATACGCTGTTCTTATTTGACTCGGAGAATAGCCCGCTGAAACAAAGGAATTGGCAAGTTGAGAAACATGCATGGGATGAACGACAATTTCATCTTCGGGCTGTGCCGCCAAAATAGTTCCTAACGGTATAAAGTAAGTAATAACAAATGATAAGATGACGACGAATACCATAAATTTTGTTGCGTGTATTCGATTCACTTTAACCATCTTTTGGGTCATGGGATTTTTTATGTTATTGATAACTTGTTTAGGTTCAGTTCTTCTTTGTGCTTTATGATGTATTGATAGTTAATAAGGTATTCGATAGCTAAAAAAATTTCAGTTTGCAAGCGCAAATAATATAGCATTACACGTAGCAACAATACCTTGTGAAGTAAACTATGCAAAGGTCATATTCAAGATTACTAGGAGTAATTGGAAAGCCTAACACGGGAAAATCCACCTTCTTCAGCGCCGCAACCTTGGCAGCAGCAGAAATAGCCAATTACCCCTTCACTACGATTAAGCCGAACAGGGGAGTCGGTTACGTACGCACACCCTGCGTCCACGAAGAATTCAAAGTAAAAGATAACCCCAAAAACTCATTATGCCTAGAAGGTGTAAGGCTTGTTCCAGTAGAACTAATCGACATTGCTGGCCTTGTTCCAGGCGCTTGGGAAGGACGAGGCCTAGGCAATCAGTTCCTAGACGAAATACGCCGAGCAGACGCGCTTATCCACGTAGTAGACGCCTCAGGCGGAACAGACTGCGAAGGGCGAGTTTGCAAACCAGGCGAGCATGACCCGCTTGAAGATGTAAAATTTCTTGAACATGAAATAACCATGTGGATGGCGAGCATACTTAAAAAGGACTGGACAAAAATCGCAAGGACAGCTGAAGCAGATAAAAAAGGCATCTTTGGTCCGCTGGAAGAGCGACTTAGCGGTTTAGGAATAAAACGTAGCCACATATTTGAAGCAGCAAAAACAACATGCTTGAACACTGACAAACCAACCAGCTGGAGTGATGATGACTTCTTGAGATTTGTAGATACGCTTAGAAAAATTTCAAAGCCCATGCTGATAGTTGCAAACAAAATTGACTTACCCACAGCTGAAGCGAACCTGGCGAAGATGAAAAAGCTCGATTACATTGTTATTCCCTGTTCTGCAGAAGCTGAGTTGGCACTTAGGCGTGCTGCCGAAAAACAACTAATCGATTACAAACCGGGTGACCGCAACTTCAAGGTAGCGCAGCTAGAAAAACTTTCCGAAAACCAAATTAAAGCATTAGACGCCATACGTGAAAAAGTGTTCCTTAAAAACGGCTCGACTGGCATCCAAGACGCTATGAACATGGCTTACTTTAAGCTCCTCAATATGATAACTGTTTATCCTGTGGAAGATTTAGAGCACCTATCTGATCATAACGGGAGAGTCTTGCCAGACGCTTACCTTATACCGAAAGGAACAACTGCGCGCCAATTCGCTTATTTAATCCACACTGAACTCGGAGAAAGCTTCATTTACGGTGTCGATGCCAGAGACAAAAGACGAATCGGCGAAGACGCAATCTTGAAAGATAGAGATGTTATCTCAATAGTTAGCGCAAAAAAACGTGCTTGACAATTTTTAAGAGCCATGACGGCGCTTTCGTTGCTGGAAAGTTCGAAGAGCCCTAAGCAGATCAATGTAACGAAAGTCAGGCCAGAAAACATCCAAAAACACCAGTTCGCTGTAAGCAGATTGCCAAAGTAAAAAACCGCTGAGCCTTTCTTCACCTGAAGTTCGAATAATCAAGTCAGGTTCTTGCTTAGTCATATGTGAGGTATACAGGTGTTTCTCAAACAAGCTCTCAGTGATATCGTCCAGTTCTAGCGCGCCGTCCCTGACTTTTTCTGCAATAGTTTTTGCAGCATCAATAATCTCTGCTCTTCCCCCGTAAGCGAAAGCAAAGTTCAAAAATATATTATCATAATCCGCTGTTGCTTTCTCCATATCAACGATTGTTTGCCGAAGGCTGTCCGGAAGAAGACTAGTTCTGCCGATCACTTTTACATTAACTTTGTTTTTATGAATGCGCTCGTCAGTTACCAACTTACGGAATTTTTCTTCAGAAATCCTCATGATCTCCTGTATTTCCTGAGATGTACGGCTAAAATTTTCAGTAGAAAAAGCGTACAATGTTATGAACTTGACATTAAGTTTCAGGCACCAGTCTAAAAGGTGTTCGACAGTTTCTGCACCCTGCTTGTGCCCAAGCCAGGGGTTAAGCTCATTTTCGGAAGCCCAACGCCTATTTCCATCTAAAATTATGGCGATGTGTTCAGGTTTTTCTCCGCTTTTAACTTGCTGCCACAGCCATTTCTCATAAATCTTGTAAGTGCCGATGACAGAAAGCATTTTTTTAAGCACTAAATATGACCTCTCATGTTAGACGTTTCTTTAATGAATTTTCCAGGGCAATTATTCATTAGTTAAACTTGGTAGTTTCAATTAAATCTTGCTCTAATTCAGGGTTAAAATGCTTGGTAAATTTATTTTTCCAGTTGGTTTTTGTCGGCTTTTTGGAAGAAGTCTTTAGTTGACCTGTTAATAATAAAAATTAATAACACAGAAGCAATGCCAATTAGAATACCTACTACTATTGTGAAAAGAAAATTTGAAAAAATCGGGTCATTAAAACCTGCTATTGGCCCCCCGTTGTTGTATGGGTTGTAGATTATATTTGCTGTTCCGTCGAGGATCCAACGAGACCACGCAACTGAAACTATTAAGGCAGCATTACGTAGCAGTTTTGAGTCTCTTTCAAAGTATAAACGAATACTTCGTCCCAAAAGAACGATGATGATACCTGCCACTAAAAGGTCCATGATACCTTTAATAAAGAATGTAGTTATTTGCGGAGTTTTGGCAAGCCACCCTGCTGTACTAGTTGGAAACGGTGCCACGTTGATTGTTACGTTTGCTATTCCAAGATAAACGCTAACGGCTATGCATAAGATTCCAGCAAAAATCGCGTAATTTGAGATCTGCACTGGCAGAGGTGGCGGTGAATATTCTTTTGCCCACTTATAGAAGTCTTTAGCTGATCTGTCGACGCCAAAGCCCTTGATAAGCAAGAAGCCACCTATGACGATTACGATGGCAATTCCGTAGTAGTAAATTGCGCCGGGATAGACGAAATTGTTGATGGCCCATAGAACACCGAAAATAAAAACCAATATTCCAGGTAAACCTAACGCCATGCGCGCATATCTAGGGTTATCTACCAAGAGTCGAATGTATTTTGTGAAGAGAGCCGCAGTCTCTTCGATTGATTCACTATGCTTTATTACTATCCGCCTGACTGATGAAACGGGCACTCTGGATTCTATAAGAGGCAGAACTGCTTCGTCAGAATAGCCATCTGTAACCAAAATTATTTCGTTTGCACTAAAAGAA
Organism: Bathyarchaeia archaeon; assembly: GCA_050013315.1. GTDB lineage: Archaea > Thermoproteota > Bathyarchaeia > Bathyarchaeales > Bathycorpusculaceae > Bathycorpusculum. The sequence continues at coordinate 13,750 of JBEKFM010000008.1, read as the reverse complement.
TCTAGCAAATTACTTAATTCAGCAACCAACTTTCTATCCGCACTGACGCCACCTAACTCAGAACCAGATATGGTTGCAACCTCAAAAATTTCTTCTGGCTTCTTTTCATTTTGTAGCTTGTCATGAAGGCGGATGGCTTCAAACATGGCGTTGGCATCTGGTTCTTCAGGGTCTTTTAAGGCTAAGGAAACTGCGCCGTCTAAGTTTGCGGTTCTTCCAAGAAGCGGCGTTTTTACTCCCGCCTTTGCCTCGATATCGCCATCTCTATCCACACATAAAATTAGGATACGCTTTTGCGTCTGCTCTTGCGTTTCCTTTCTAGCCATCTAAATCTCTATTCCCATAATATTACCAATTAACTTTAATCTTGTGTTTCTGAATCATCCTGGGCGCTTTCACCCATTATGAGTTGAAATTCATTCCAACTTAATTTTTCTCCGCGCTTAAGCTTGTCCCTCGCTTCAGCTTCGAGCTTTTCTTTAACTTCTTGCTCCTTTTCTTTGATTGCATGCTGAGTTGCCATTTTTCTTACTTTAGCTTCCTCTTTCATGGAAGCGCTCAAACTTCGTAATTGCCCAGTCAATTCAGCGATTTTCACATATAAGGGAACAATTTGTTCTTTCGTTTTAATGTAAGCTTGGTGAAGGCTGTCAGCTTCAGCTTTCGTGGTTTTTACAGTTTTTACCTTTTCTATCATGTTTGAGTGTAATTCTTGGCTTTTCTGAGCTAAATCAGTTAATTCCTTATGAAGCGCATCAGCTTGGGCTTCAAGAGTTTTGCGTTGGGTCATTAAGTCCTTGATTTTTTTGTTTTGATGTTCGATTTTTTTGTAACCGCTAAGTTGGATTTCAAGCTGCTTGACGTTCTCTATCAGACCTTTTTCCTCTTGCAAATCAAGAGAAGTTGTCTGAATCTTCCATTCAATTGCGTCAAGTTCTTCTTGCAAGTCTCGCTGGCTCTGGCGTGGCACTTTCTTTCTTAGTTCCAAAATTTTTTCTCTTATTGCATTTACTTCATCGATGATTGGCGTAGATTTCGCTCTGATAAAGTCTCTTTCTTGTTTTAGCAGTTTCACTCTTTCATTTAAATTGTCGCGCTCAGTTTTTAATTCGGAAATTTCTTGATGGGCTTTTTTGACTTGATCATTCAACTGATTTCTTTTTTCAATGTACTTATTGATTTGAGCGTTTGCCAAGTTAGCTTGTTCTCTTAGGTTTTCAATTTGATGATTAACGCTTTCTATTTGGCTGGCTTTTTGTTGCTCCGTCATGAGTTAGCCTCTGTCTAAGTTAAAGCTAATCTTGATTGTGGCTTCGAATTTATATTGATTTTCTGTTAAAATAAGTTCTTTGTTCATTGGTAAAATAGTTTTTAGATTATAATTTTAAATATATGTTGACACCATGGTTTGGTGAGATGTGGACATGTCATTTAATTACGATGAACTGTTAAAGAAAGCGTGTGCTCAGATGCCAGAAGTTTCCACAAAGCATGAACGATTAGAGTTACCCAGATTGTTTACTAACACGGTAGGTATGCGCACGATAATTTCTAATTTCAAGGAAGTATCTGATGCCTTGGATCGAGACCCTCAGCATATCCTGAAGTTTTTGACGCGGGAAATGGCTACAGCCGCGACTTTTCAAGATTCAAGAGCCATTTTTCAGGGTAAGTTCCAGCGAGAAAGTTTCGAGCGATTGTTACAAAGATATTTAGAAAGTTATGTAATTTGCCCAGTCTGCAAGCGTCCTGATACCCGAGTTGTTAAGGAAAAACGTTTGTCTTTTCTGGTCTGCAACGCTTGTGGAGCAAAATCGTCGATTAAACAGTTGTGAGAGGGCTAAGAATTGGAGGTCTACTTAAACCTCAAGAAGGTTGGCAGAAATGTGCTCTTAGCTGTTTGTGACTGTGAATTACTTGGAAGGACCCTTCGGGAAGGCAAAATTGTCTTTCATGTTAAAGACGAGTTTTATAATGGCCGGAGGGCGAGTGTTGAAGAAGCAATAGGAATGATTAGTAATTCAACCATAGTGAACCTTGTAGGCAAGAACTGTGTTGAAAAAGCTATAGCGAAAGGCTACGTTCATCCTGAAGCAGTTTTGAACATAGAAGGCATACCGCATGCCCAAATAGTAAAATTCTAATTGGGTTTTTGTTTTCTTGTCAGCAAAATAATTCTGTTCTAAGGTTATTATCTCAAGTGTTGCTTTTGTTTATGGTGGCTTTTAGAGTTGTTTCTTTGGCTTGGGAGCATTACTGAATTATATGATGGCTATAATTAGTCTTTTATGATATTCATTAGACCATCGTTCTTTAAGTCAACCTGCAATTAGAAGGGTATTGTCGGCTCCGTCTCTAATTTTTGAAGTTGTCTTATCTGTAAGATTATCTCGTGGGGTTCTATTTTTTGTTGCAGTTGTTTTGGGTTCGTTTTTTGTTTTTGGGTTTGATTTGTTTGCAGGTTGAGTGTTTCTGCGTGTTTCTGCGTGTTTCTGCGTTTATCTGCGTTGGTTTGAGTTTCTTAAGGCTTAAGTTTAGGTGTTAGAAACAAGAATCTTATGCTCTTAACTGAGAAAGTTACCTTTGCAGCAATGCTTTAGAGCTTCAAAAAAAGTGCAGAAAAATGTAAAAAAAGTTCGGAAAGTCAATCTGCGTCATTAAGTGTCACTTCAAGGCGAAGGCGAGAATTCTTATGCGGCTAAATTCGAAAACACGAATTTAGAGAGAGCTTATGACTTAAAGTGTCAATTTGCAGTGTAAAGCTCTATCAAGAAAAATTAGAGACAGAGCAGGTATTATCATAAAATTTAATTAACAACGGTTCGTTACATGTATGCACTTCAAAATTGCCTGAGCCCTTTAAGATGAAAGCTAACTTAAACGTAACTATCTCTAAACGTGTTATCGTTCTTTTTCTTGTAGCTTTGCTTGCCTTGTCAGCATTTAATACTTACATGATTTTTGAACGACCCAGTAGCCCTTTTAATTCTAATGCTTTGACTTATGATTTTGTCATTTCTCAAGATGGCAATAATTATCAATTAAGAAATATGTTAACTGGTTATACAGCAACCGTGTCCAAGGGTGCATCAACTGCTATTAATATGGCGTTAGCTCAGGGGAATTCCGTTTATCTTAACCCTGGAACTTACACTTTGGATCAAGATATTTTGGTTTCCAACAAAATTAACGTTAAGATCGTCGGTGACGGAGCAACCATAATTGGCGACGGCAAAAAAATACTCATTTATGGCGACAACTTTACCGATTCGGAGTACGCAAGTATTTCTGGCTTAACGTTAATAAATGGAACGATAAGAATTGAAAACTCGTTTGGAACCACGATTTCCAACATGATTTTCGAAAATACTTCAACAGGTATCGAATTGGCGAATACAAAGTCTTGGAGTGAGGACACCCAAATTGTGGGCTGCAATTTTATTAATGCCACTGAAGGCATTGCTTTTCGGACGCCTGTTGGTAATGCGACAGGCTCTTATGCCAGTTCAGAGATTAATCGTTGCTTCTTCAACATTGCGGACAATTCGGTCGGTATCGATGTCGAGCCTTTAGCTGAGTTTTCAGATAGTCAACTTCAAGATGTCCGAATGTGGATGGGCCAAGATGGAGTGACTAATCAAACTGGTCTTTTAGTTGACGGTTCAATGGATCAGACTTTGCTTTTTGGGGTTGTGTTTGAGTCTTTTACTGATACGCCAAATGGTATGTTCGCAATGGATCTTGGACAAACTTGTAATCCTGCCCCAATGCTCGAAGGTGGCGTCAGCTTTCTAGGCAATTGGACAGCTAGCATCCATAATCCCTATAGTAAATGGATTTCTGGAGTCGGTAGCGCTTTTGAAAGGGAAAATGTCAATGTTCCAGTAGGCGTTAATGGCCAGTACGGCGCTAATGTGACAATCCAAGTGCTCTCGCTTCATATTTTCACTTTCGAACCTGAAATTCAGGTTGACGGCAGCTTCGCCAATAACGCGACTGTTACTGTTAGGATTCGCTTGGAATTCGCTGACAATGTAATATCAAATAGCGTTGCTCAAGCTTTTACCAGCAGCGGAGCAGTATGGTTAAGTAATGAGGACATGTTGCAGTTGTATCCTTCCCAGAGCATAATTTTGGGGATTGTGGTTGATGCCACGTCAAGCTATAGCTCTACAAACGCAGTTGTTACAGTTAGCGGTTACGGCACAGCCGGATAATTATTGTTAGTTAAACAGCCGTTTACGGCCGAGTATCTTTCTATTCTTCCTGGCTTATGTAAGCTTTTTCTAATAATTTTTATATTTCGAATTTGTCTATTAATTTTCTTTCTTTTTCGCCTGTGACTTCAGCTATTACATGGAAGAATTGTTCGAGTCCTGAATTAACAATTCTTGGTTTAAGCAGTTCGTCAATTTGGAATACTCCTGCCGAGTTTGACATTTTAATTTTTATGACGATGGGTTTTTTTTGGCTTTCAATAACTTCTAAATCTACCTTTTCAATCGATAATGCTGAGACTGCGTGGATATCTACCTTTCCAGCCTGGAAGGGGATTCGTGCTCTTCCTGCTTCCATATCTAATGCGTCAGCTATTCCGACTATTCCGGCTTCTTTGGTTAATATTTTATTCGTTGGGTCATTGCTGACAGGCTGTTCATGGGTTACGATTGCATGGAGAACTTCGGAAGTGATTACTGCTCGTTCTTCTTCATTATAGACCGGCGTTAAACATTTCTCGATGAATTCTAAAGCCAAGATTGCACCGTATTTTTCGTGATCGTACCTTTGAACAATCATGCCTAAATCATGTAGTATTGAACCTAAAACGACAACCACTTCAGCGTCTTCGTTTGTCATTCCATAGTTTTCTACTATGCTTGGAGTGATGAGTTTTCTCTCGACAAGTATTCTCAGAAGCTTCAGCGCAAGGTTGGCCACGATTTTGACATGCGTTGGACCATGGTCAGTGTAGCCCATGCGTTCAATTGCCATAACGTTTGCACATTTCCAATAGGTTTGCAGTTTCTTATCTTCTTTGATTATTTCCATTACTTGCTTGAGTTTAGAGTTGTTTCGGTAAGGTATGTTAAAGACGTAAGACACTTGATGGTTGCTCCATCTAAAATGATAAGACTATTTGGAGATTTAAAAACTTGCATTAGACCTTCCAAGCGTAGTGTGTGAAAACACACAAGGCGCAAAAACTTCGGGTAGCAATGGGATTGGCTATTTTTTTATGTAGTTCGGTATTCGTTCGAGTAAGTTTTGGACTGCATTACTATGGGCTGAGCAAACCAAAGGTCCATCAGAATGGCAGCATTTCGAAATGTTCCTAGTTCGCGTTGTTTAAATGAAGACGCTTTTAAGCAAACAAGAATGGCGAACAAAAAACGTATGTATCAGGTAAAACCAAACCAAAAAGGAGTAGAACTAAACCAGTGAAAACCAAACCTCAAATAAAAATAGAACTACGCAGAACGAAACAATAGTCACTCATTATAGACAAAATATAAAATATGCCCTCATACTAAAACTATTAGAAATAGTAAGCACCAAGATAGAAATGCTCATGGAGGAGCCTACCAAGCATGAACATAAACAAGCAAACAATCAAGGAATACCTGCAAAACACACAAATAAACGCATACACAGGAACAATAATCGCGTTAATGGCGACATCAACAGCCACCGTGCTAATCAATCAAACAATAGCATTCATAGCATTACTAACAACAATAAGCCTACTGATACCACTAGCACTAACAAAACCAACCAACAAATCACAAGCAAATAACATAACCAACCCACGACCAAACTACAAAAAAGAAAAAAATCAAAGAAGCAACCAAATCACATAAAAAAAATAAGACAAACCAATAAACTCAGAGCAAACAAATAAGCAAAATTATCAAAAAATCACAACACTAAAAGACAAAACAAAATAATAAAGATGCCAACAAAAAAAACGCTGCACAAAAAATGAATAAGCATCTACTGTAGAAGCTACACTTTTAAGCAAGCTAAACATTCTTTTTTCAAGTCAAAACGAGGTTTACCGTTTGGGAAAGAAAAAAGTGTTAAGCGAAGGCGCAATCGGCGAGTTAATTTATCCTGGACAAGGCGAAGTCTTAGGCGTGGTTGTGAAACTGCTTGGTTTTGACCGCATATTGGTTAAGTGCCAAGATGGCGCTGAACGTTTATGCCGAATCCGAGGAAAAATGAAAAGGCGAGTGTGGATTCGTGAAGGTGACATCGTTATTATTTCACCTTGGGAGTTCCAAACCGACAAACGCGGAGACGTTGTTTGGCGATACACACATGCACAGGCTGACACACTCAGGCGCAAAGGCATTTTAACGCTTTAACCAAATTTAGATATTGTATACATTTAGGCCTAATTCGTTTTCCCGTTTTATGTTTTGGTTTTGAACCTGCAGGCTAAAATCAACGCCCTCTTGTGGAAATTTTTAGTACGCGACGATATGCGAAGATACGCACAGATACGCAGACGGTGCGCAGGAATACTTTCTAGGGCTTTCCAGTACTTTTTGATACGCAACCAACCAACGATTCCGACCCGAAAACAGAAAAGCAACCCAAAAAAAGCCCTCCGAAAAACAACAAAAAAACATTTTTACTTCCATGTCTAACTAAAACATTAACTCTAATGCGACAAAAATACTAAAAAAGCTTAACCATAGCCAGTTCTTAGACAAAAAGGGCTGATGCAAAATGTGGACTGAGTATTATTGAATAATTAACTTTATTTGCGATTAAGATTGTCAGCTTATGATAGCTGCATTTCTATCGACTAGATGTCTCCAACTTTAACGTTGAAAAGGGAGACAAGAAGGCTTGCTTGTTCGCGTATTTTAAATACCCTGTAGCAGTTAGCATGGTTGGGTATTATGTCTAGGAAAGCTCAGGAACGCCTTTCGCATCACGAAAGAAGATTGGAACGAAGAGACAAAATGCTAACGCACGACATGACAAAGGAGCGCGCAACCGTGGAGGAGGTTTTTGACCAGAAAACACGTATGATTGTTTTTGACATGTTGAATAGCGGTGTGCTCTATGAGGTCAATGGCGTAGTAAGTTCTGGCAAAGAAGCTAGGGTTTACTGGGGCAAAAACAAGGAAGGAACAGATTTAGCAGTGAAAATTTACTTAACATCATCGGCCGAATTCAAGAAAGGCATGCTCAAATATATTGAAGGCGACCCACGCTTCACAGGAATTAAACGCGACACACGGTCGCTGATTGCCATCTGGGCACAAAAGGAGTTTCGCAATTTGAAGGAAGCCACAGAAGCGAAGGTCCGTGTGCCAAAACCCATTGCAGTCAAAAGCAACGTGTTAGTTATGGAATTCATTGGGAAGGATGGCCAGAGTGCCCCTTCGCTGAAAGAGCAGCCACCAGCTAATCCGGAACGAATCTACCACATGCTGCTTACTTATTTGAAGCGACTCTACCAAAAAGCCAAAATCGTCCACGGCGACTTAAGTGAATACAACATCATGATGTGGAAGGGCAGACCAATGATTTTTGACATGTCTCAATCAGTTTCCATTCAGCATCCATTGGCTGATTTCATGCTAAGGCGGGATTTAACGAACGTGAACAGGTTCTTTAGTCGCTTAAATGTTAAGGTTTATTCAGTTGAAGAATTATATAAGATGGTTGTTGGTTAAAAATGGCTAGTCCAGATACTTTTGTTAGGATTCCGAAAGAGCGCGTTGGCATACTGATCGGCCCTGAGGGCAAAGTGAAGCAGCATATTGAAGAGAAGCTTCAGGTTAAACTTGAAGTTGACAGCGAAGGAAGCATCACTATTGTTCTTTCAGAAAAAGCAACTGATCCTTCCTTATTGTTAAAAGCAAAAGACGTTGTAACAGCTATCGGCAGAGGATTTTCTCCTGAAGTTACCTTTCGCTTAATTCGAAATGAAGACGAAATCTTTGACTTGATAGATTTGCGCCTAATTTTTGGGCGTTCGGAATCTGACATTAAACGAGTAAAAGGCAGAATAATCGGCGCTGACGGGAAAACAAGAAAGCTAATTGAAGAGTTAACCGAGGCTGACGTGGTTGTTTATGGTCACACGGTTGGGCTTATCGGTAGTTTTGAGCAAGTAGATGCCGCACACAACGCAGTCCAAATGATTATTGAGGGATGTCAGCACCATACAGTGTACAATTATTTACAGAAAAAGAGAACCGAACTCAAGAAACAAAAGCTTGAGCTATGGGAGAAACCAGAGAGCAAAAGATAAGCTTACCCCATTTTCCCAGGTTTCAAGTATGACTTTCACAGTCAAGCTGATAGCATATCAATAAAGGCCAAGGTGTCTAAGAAAAGGAGCCGGAAAAAGGATTCAGCTTAGGTGTCTTTTTAGCCAATAGCATTCAGCATTTTCGGGGCTCGTAATGAGTGCGCAATTTGATTAGGATTATTGTAAGGGCAAATGTTTCAAGAAGGATTAATGCTATTAAGTGTAAGACTAGATTAAGTCCATTGTGCCATGACTCATAACCTTAAGTCGAAAAAACTGCTGTTTACTTTAGCAACCGCTATTCTCATCGGATTGAACTTCTATACACTCTCCGTTGCTTACCCAACAATGACTCATCCCCTTAACCTAGGCGGAGCAGACTTGCCAAGAGATTTTTCAGTCTACTATATTGCGGCTTGGCGAATGTTCCACAATCCATCCCAAATTTTTACCACGGGACCCGTAGCTGATGGCGAACCGGCAATCTATCCTTCTCTCACACCGTACAAGTATTTGCCCTCTTTTCTAGTGTTGATTTCGCCTCTCGTTAACCTTAGTTATTATCAGGCGTTTTGGGTCTTTGACATCTTCCAGTTTGTACTGTTGCCATTTATAGCATTGTTACTGTACAAGCTGCTGGAAAACAAAAATCCAATCGCTGCTTTTTTGATCTTGGTAGTTGTTCTATTGTTGCCTTATCCGATGCCTGGCAGAGGTTTGTCCGTGAGTTACTTTATGAGTTGGGCAGAAGGACAAGCAAAAATCCTGTTAAGTTTCTTCTGCTCCTATCATTTTACTTTGGTTATTCGGGACGACCGAGGCTTTCAGGTGTCGCCTTTGCAATGGGCGCTTTCGACCCAAGATTTACCGTTTTGGCACTGCCGCTATTCCTTTTCTACAACAAGAACAAACTCCGAAACGCTTTAATTCCTATGGTAATAGCGCTTGTTGCGTTGAACATTGTAGTTCTTTATCTGGGAACAGCCCAAGGTTTTGTAAGCATGGTTTTAGGTTCAGGCTCCACTACGCCACTCTACACTCCTGCTTGGATACCAACAATAATGATAGTTTCTCTGATTGCTATGAACGCTAGGCAAATGGTCGATGCATTAAAAAAAGCCGTGAACAATCCTAGCAAAGAAAGTAAGGCAAGCGATTTAGGTGGGCTCTTACGCCCTTAGCGCACTAATTTGAGGCACAAAAGGCTTTCGCACTCAAGATCCACATCATCCTTAAAGTCTACGGGGCCAGAGTCGTCATCGCCCACCCAAACAAAAAACAATCTCTCAATCATTAAAACTTTAAGGTAACACTCTCAGTGGAGACCGATCATTGCGCCATACTTCGTATACACTTCAGCTACTAACTCGCCAGCTTTGAGATTACTCCAGTCATGCATCCACTCTGAAACCAAAGCCTCAAGAGTAAGCGGGACAACTCCCACCTGCAACATCCTTTCAACTCCATACTTATGCGCATCTATAGTGGAGTCTCCTGCTGCATCAATTAACCCATAAACTTCGTACTCTTCCTTGATGGCATGGATTGCACTAAACGCAAAGCACATACTTGTCCAAAGCCCCGAAATAACCATCTTATTTTTCCCTGTCCGCTTGAATGCTTCCCAAGTTTTCTCGTCTTCAAAAGCATCAAAACCCGGCACTTTCCTTGCATAAACCTCTTGTTTTGGAAATATCTGAGTAATTTCTGGGATAAATTCCCCATTAAGCTTAGGATTAATTGCAGATAAAACAACAGGAATGCCAAGTATGTTAGCAGCTTTGGCAGCGCAAATAGCAGCAGTCTTAACTATAGTTTTATCTCCAGAACAAATACCTCTAAACATTGAAGGCTGATAATCAACCAACACCAGAGCACTGTTTTTATCTGTTAAAAATTCTAGCTTTCCACTCCTTGACAACATTTGAAAAAATCACCATTTACAAATAAATAATCTTAAAAATATTAAACTTTCTGCCAATCACTAAACTCTAAAGTTTAGCGCTAATTTCCAACCCGTCGCCGCCCACTTGCACTTATCTGCTTTGGTACTTTCCAGAGTTCCTAACGTAATCCAAGTAATCACGCATTTGGTCTGCGAAGATTCCTGCATTGTCCGCAACAACAACTGCTCCCTTTCGTAGTTTGTCTTCGGCTAAGAAAAGGTACCGGAAGTACTCGCTTTTCTCGGCATCGATGAAAGCTAAGTCAAAATGGCTGTTCAAAGTGGGGATTACTTCGATGGCGTCACCGCTAATTATTTTGACTTTGGGCGGTATATTTGCTTTGAGCACGTTTTCACCAGCAATTTCTGCTTCCTCTCGATGAATTTCAATTGTTACTATCTCAGCGTTTTCATTGAGCTCTTTGCCTATGAGAATTGCTGAATAGCCTATTAAAGTGCCAACCTCCAAAACGTGCCGCGGTTTAATCTTCCGAACTTCCTCAGCCAAAATTTTTCCTTTGTATTGCCCTACAATTGGTAGAAATTCCTTTTTCGCTATTTTCTCAATTTGCCATAACACTTTATCGGCGCTGCTCATGACGGCTTTTTCTGTAATCATAGGGGCACCTTAATTTTATCCAGAAAATGCTGTTGCAGTTTGGCAATTTTTGGGGCAATTACAGCTTGGCAATATGGTTCTTTCGGGTGTTTCTTATAGTAGTCTTTATGGTAGGTTTCAGCTTTGTAAAACACTTTAAGTGGCTCAAGCGCCGTAACGATTGGTTTATTCCAAATGCCCTCTTTATTGAGTTCCTCGATTAGTTTTTCTGCGGTTACTTTTTGCTCTTGGCTATGGTAGAAAATTGCTGACCTATACTGTGTTCCGACGTCTGCTCCTTGCCGGTTAAGCGATGTTGGGTCGTGCATGGTGAAAAATATTTCCAAGATTTCTTTGTAATTGATTATTTTTGGATCAAAAAATATCTGTGCCGCTTCGGCGTGACCTGTCGTGCCTGTAGAAACCTGCTCGTATGATGGATTGGGTACTGAACCTCCAGTGTAGCCAGGCTCTATTCTTTCTACGCCTTTCATGATGCTGAATGCGGCTTCAGTGCACCAAAAGCAGCCGCCAGCGAGCGTAGCAACTTCCAAGTTTTTATTATCGTCGGGTTGTTGACTCATGGCTTTCTCTTCCTTCAGCATAGGTTAATGCCTCTTGTATTTCTCATCAGCTTTGAACTTAATTGTTTGTGGCTGTCATCATACAGCAACTAAGTTGGGCTGAAACAGCGGAATCCATTTTATTATCCGAGGCGTTAGTCTACTGACGAGGGTTTTCCATTTGTCTGCCAACATGGAAAAAAGCAAGGCGCGTAATTCATTAAACAAAATCAAGATTACTCCGTTGGCAGCAGAGAGTTTCGGCGTCCGATCCATGTGCACCTTAGTAGAAACACCTGACGTGACGGCGCTTTTGGATGCCGGAATTTCTCTTTGTCCTTACCGTTTCAGTTTGCCACCGCATCCCGTTGAGTTTCAAACAATCGATAAATTACGCAAACGCATAGCAGCAGCCGCTGACAAGACTGAGATAGTGACTATCAGCCACTACCACTTTGACCATCATACACCATCTTACGAGGATTGGGTAGTAAACTGGACAGAGGCAAATGAAACCGCACGGCAAATCTACCAAAACAAAACAGTTCTAATGAAAAACCCGAGAGAAAAAATCAATGCCAACCAAAGACAGAGAGCATGGCTCTTCCAAAAAACAGGAGGCAAATACGCTAAAAAACTTGAAGCTGCCGATGGAAAAACATTCGCTTATGGGAAAACTGTGATGCGTTTTTCTGAGCCTGTCGCTCATGGATCTGAAGATTCAATGTTGGGTTGGGTAATAATGGTGGTAGTGGAGCATGAGGGGGAACGGTTCATGTTTGCGCCTGACGTGCAGGGACCAATGTCGACTCAAACGCTTGAGCTGATTAAAGAGGCAGGGCCAACTGTGATTATGTTAGGTGGACCGCCTTTTTATCTTGAAGGCTCTAGAGTTGATAAGGCTAAGTTAGAGCAGGGTTTGAGGAATCTGGAAAGCATTGTGCGAGCGGTGCCTGTAGTAATTTTTGAGCATCATGCGTTGAGAGATGAATCGTGGAAACAAAAGATGAGCGAAGTCTATAAGCAAGCTTTCAAGGCTGAGCATAGCATTATGACAGCTGCAGAGTACTCAGGTAATGAGAATGTTTTTTTAGAATCGAAGCGTGAGCAGCTTTTCCGTGACTTTCCGCCTTCCGAGGAGTTTAAGCAATGGGTAAAAACCTTAAAGAAGAAAAAAATCGCTAAGCCCCCAATATAAAGTGTGAATTGATTGCAAAGTAAAATAAATAAGCGAACAAGATTAAAACCAAACGAAAATCAGGTTGATGATGGCGAACGTTGTTTTATTTCAGTTTAGCTGCTTTTCTTGCTTCATTTCTAATCGTTATTTTGGCAGAAATGGGCGATAAAACGCAGCTTTTAGCCATGTCTTTTGCAACACGATACAGCGCCTACAAGGTAATTTTTGCGATTTTCTTAGCAACAGTGGCTAATTTTGCGCTTACAGTAGCTTTAGGACAATTCCTTACTACAATCGTGCCAATAGATATTATCTCGTTGGCGGCTTCGCTTTCTTTTATCGGTTTTGGGTTATGGACTATTAGAGGTGACAAACTTCAAGGTGGAGACAAAAAAGTTTCACGATTTGGTGTTGTCCCAACCGTTGCTGTCGCGTTTTTTATTGCGGAATTTGGAGATAAAACTCAGCTTGCAACGATTAGTTTAGCAGTTGAATACCAAAATGCAGTGAGCGTTTTGGTGGGAGCAACCTTGGGCATGTTAATAGCCGATGGAATCGGGATTATTGTTGGCATCATTTTTTGCAAGCGCATTCCAGAGCGAACCCTTAAATGGTTTTCAGCAGGAATATTTGTTATATTCGGGTTAGTAGGCGTGTATGAGGTGCTTTCATCTAAGATAGGTTTAGATTATACGGCATTAACTTTACTTCTGTTAATTACTTTTTCAGCGTCTGCAATGCTAATTATAGCTAGAAAACAAAGATTACGCCAAAACGTAATTGAAGACGAAATACGCAAATCCTCACCTTCCATAAAAGAATACCACATATAAACGAAAAAAGGAAAGCTTCTAAAAGTAAAAGAGTTTGAAGTCTTTGATGATTTGTGAAAGTATTTCTTTTGATCGTCCAAGATGAAATCAGAGAATTGTGTGATTTGCCCTGGCACCGGTTTCGCTGGTTCATAGAACTCTGTGGGTCGTTTTAAATTCTAAATATAGGTAATGTTGCTTAGAGAAGATCATTACACTGATTTTTACTATTTCGAGATGAATATATACCAAAATTATATTAGACCTTAGCTGTAATTAGGCTTTAGACTTTAAAACGAAGGTCTTATTAGGATATAGGCACAATAATTAGCCCTTCGGGTTGTTTGCATGCTAAATTACGGCGTGTTGTCTAAAAAGCC
>JBEKFM010000007.1:0-75538 GCA_050013315.1 Bathyarchaeia archaeon | reverse complement strand
TCTTGCAGCAACGACTTTAACTCTTTCCAAAACCGTCATGCCACAGCGTAATTTAACCTTTTAGGATTTGAGAAGGATTGCAGTATTCACTGCGAGATTGGGTCAAATAACTTAACAGTATCGGGCTGGATCACCTAAAAGCTTGTTTGTAAAGATTCCTTGACACAAAATAAACTGTCAACAAGTTTTGGGTTTAGAGAAAACAAACCGTTTTCCATAAGAATACTCGATTGAATTCAGCTTTTTCGTGTTCTTTGCTTTTTCAGCTTTTCCGAAATACAAGTACAATACACCTAAAACGATTGCCACGATGGCTACGGCAACTGCTGCTCCATAGATTACTTCTTGAAGCAAACTTGATTGCGATGGAAGGTTCGTAGAAGAATTGGTTGTTGTGAATACGATTGATATTTGGTGTGTGCTGAAGTGGGTTGTGTACCATAGGTAGTAGTTGTTGCTGTCTTGTGTGTGGCCTTGGTTTTGGGCAGATTGTCCGTCAATGTAGATTGTTGGGGTGGTTCCGTAGGGTACTACGCTTCTTGGAATGGTTACGTTGCCAAAGCCTGTCGTGCCACTTTCGCCTGTAACAGTGAAAGACACCGTTGTCGTGTTGTCGGATTGGTCTGTTGTGATTGTTATGTTGGACATCTGGGCGCTGGTTATGTTTCCGTTGATTCTAAGATCAACCGATGAGCAATTATCTGTCGTCACCGGCACAGTTGTGACACATGGAGTTGCTGAAGGTGTTGGAGTTGGCGCAGGGGTTGGACTTGATTTTGGAAGGTTAATTTTAGTTTGCTGCAGGGCGTAAATAGTGCTCATTGATGGGTTGCTGGCGGGGTATTCGCAGAATGCGTAAACATAGTTGCCTAAGACGAGAAAAACGTCTCCTCCTGCAGTCTGATAGTTCCAGAGTTTGGCACCCGTCAGAGCGTCCAGAGCATAAACGTTGCCACTTTCGTCGATAATGTACACTTCGCCTCCTGATACTGCCAGCTGATACCAGTAGGTCCCTGTTGTGTAGTTCCAGAGTTTGGCACCCGTCAAGGCGTCCAAAGCATAAACGATACCATTGACACTTCCACCAGTTGCAACATAGACGTAACTGCCCGAAACAATAGGTTTCCAACCTACGCCGTAATCAGTTGCGTAGCTCCATATTGGTGCTCCCGTTAGGACGTTAAGACAAAAAACACCATAAACACTGTTGTAGTAGGAGGTTACATAAATCATATTACCATAAACTGCATAGAGGGAACCCGTTCCGCTGTTTGTTGTGTAGTTCCATATCTGCGAACCAGTTGAAGCGTCAAGGGCATACATCATGTAGCCGTTGTTACCATTACTTGCGCAAAAGTAGATGTTATTGTCGGCAAGCACAGGGGAATACAGATAGCCAGCAGTTGGAAACGTCCATATTTGGGCACCCGTAGAAGCGTTAAGGGCGTAAACATTGTTGTCTCCTCCGTCGATGTAAATGCAGTCGTTCGCAACAATAGGATTGCCCACTGAACCTCCAGTCATGAAGGTCCATACTGGGGTGCCAGTAGAAGCGTTAAGACAAATGATACTTGAGACAACGTTATTATCAGCATATTGCAAATAAATGAAACCGTCAGATATAACAGGGGAACCAAAAAAGCTTCCAGTACTATCCCATAATTCAACTCCTGTTAATGCGTCCAAAGCATAGATACAATTATCCGTACTGCACACGTAGACTATTCCATCGACAACAGAAGGAGAATACTGAACCTCGGCTCCGGTGTTGAAGTTCCAAATTTTGGCGCCGGTCAAAGCGTTAAAGCAATAAATATTACCGTCTAAAGAACCCACGTAGAAATAATCTCCAGCCAAAATAGGTGTGCTCAAACTTCCGGAGATTGTGCAGTTCCACACTTGAGTAACGCTGGCTGATGTAGTAGGTACGGGAGTACTTGTTGGCGTAGAAATTAGTGCGGGCGCAGCCGTCGGAGTCGGAGATAGCTTTTGGGCGACGATAAATACGGTTGTTGCAACGCCACCTAAGGTGCCAGCAGCGGTAACAGTATACGTGCCAACCGACACTGGTGGCACTCTAAAATCCACGCTTGCATTCTCGCTGGTTGAGGTTACCGTCCCGACGTTTGTTGTGCCAAAAGTGATGATTATTGCGACGTACGCAGGGAACCCAGATAGCTCGGCCACCACTCCTGTGCCTGCTGGACCCTGGGAACGGCTCAATGTTATTGACGGGTTTTCTGCCTGCGCGGACACTGGCGTTACTATTGCTGCCAAAGTCAAAAGGTTTAGAAAAAGCAACACAAGCGTTACTTTCCCAAACCTTTTCTCCTTATTGATCAAACACTTTTGCAATAAAATGCCTCCCCAATACCGCGAGCGCGAGCCAACACGCTAACTATTAAAGTCATCAAGAATGTGCTCAAGAAAACTTGCGTCTTTGCCATAACACTCAACAAACAACTCCTTACAAGCTCTTAAGAGCGTTCTTGTAAAGATTCATTGTCACAAGATTTCTTGACTCATGCAAAACTGCTTTTGCTTTCTGAAACAGTTTTGCCCTCCATTTCTGTAGTGCACTCGAAGGACAAAACACAAAACGCGTTAATCAATAAAGGCAGATCAATTTTGTCCAGTACATTTTTCTTGTGTCAATAAACCTTTACAAGAACCGTTTTATCGAAAAGTACACCTCACATACCAAGGAGATTTGGTATGAAAAGAGCTTTAATAGCGGGATTTATTATCGCGATTCTATGTTTTTCGATGTTCATCATTTTTACGAAAACGGGTTTGGCCAACGCTGAGCAAATTCCCGTCATTTCTTCATTAAGTCCGATCTCCGCGGCGCTATTACAGAGTATAACCATCCAAGGCAGCGGCTTCGGAAATATTCAGCCCCAACTTTTGAATCTAGGTGACGGTTCAGTTGATACCGTTTGGGGTGGTTCTACGCCGAGTATTGTTGTATATGATGAAGGTAATGAACTCTCTGCTGGAGCCGCAGGTAATTGGTCTGGTTTTACAAACGGATCTCCCGACCTTATTGGTGTTGTCCTTGTAAGTTGGACTAATACCCAAATAGTCTTAGGCGGCTTTGGTTCTGGTCTCGGTTCGCAGTTTTCATGGAGCAATGTTTTGCAAGGAGATGTTTTACAAATCCAAATTCAGACTGTTAGCGGAGTTGCAACATACAACACTTTTGCCGTTTCAAGTCAATCCAATCAAAATCCTACTTCTGGCTCCACAGGAGTTCCGCCTGAAATTTCTTCGGTAAGTCCAATCTCCGACACTCTGTTGCAGACCATAACCATCCAAGGAAGCGGTTTCGGAAATGTTGCGCCTCAAACGGCAAGTCTTGGCGACGGCTCGGTAGACACTATCGATGGAAGCAACACTCCTTCAATGCAAATTCGCGATAATTCCCTTACTAAAGGTTGGACGTCGGGCTACGATGGGAACGGAATCGGGGTTATTCTTGTAAGCTGGTCGGATACCAAAATAGTCTTAGGTGGCTTTGGATCCGCACTTAGCACAACAGACCAAGGCGAATGGAACTTAATGCCAGGAGACCCAATTCAAATATTAGTGAAAGTTTCAGGGGCAGTAGCTTCTCACAGTACCTATGTATCAGGGTCTCAAGAAAAAACGAGCGGCACAAATAATGGTCCGGCTCCTACCATTTCCTCGGTGAGTCCAATTTCAACAGATGCATCGCAGGCTATAGTTATTCAAGGCAGCGGCTTTGGAAACATTCAGCCTCAAACTATGAGTCTTGGAGATGGTTCAATCGACACGGTGGGCGGAGGCAACACTCCGGTGATTCAGATTCATGATGATGGTTGGTGCGGTTGGGAAGCAGGCACCCAAGATGGCCCAACTACTGGTGCTGATTCGATCGGCGTCATATTAGTGAGTTGGTCAGACACAAAAATAGTGCTTGGCGGCTTCGGATCCGCACTCGGCATGAACGGCCAATGGAGCATTTCGCCGGGAGATCCTATGCGGATAGTGGTGTTAACTTCTGGAGGAGTAGCCGAATACGAAACAAGTGTTACAGGCACTAGCAATTCAACCTATTCTAGCGCAAATTCGCCAATGCCCTCAACCCCTGACCTTGAGGTTTCCTGCCAAAGCTCCACTACACTTGCGAATTTCCAAGTAGAAATCAGTGGAAGTTTAATTGCTAATGGACAAGGCGTGCCATTCGCGCCTATCCAGTTATCATATAGCATCAACGACGGCAAATCTTGAAACGACCTTACTCTTGTAAGCACTGATAGCAATGGAAATTTCTTGGCGGTTTGGATGCCAACGGTAACCGGAAATTACCTACTCAAAGCTGAATGGCTTGGAAATGACCAAATTCCTCAAACAAGCACGACTATCAACTTTGCGGTAACACCTTTCGAAAAAGAAACCGTTTTCTCCGTAATATCAAATTCTACCCTCTCAGAAATTTCCTTCAACTCCACGAGCAGAGAATTAAGCTTTGCAGTCAGTGGTCCCTCCGGCACCACAGGGTACGCCAGTGTTTATGTTGCAAAATCAGCGATTAATGACGTTTCCGGGTTGACTGTAAAACTTGACGGAAACCAAATAGCCTACACCACAGAATCTGCAGGAGACTCTTGGCTAATATCCTTCTCATACCACCATAGCACACATGAAGTAACCATGAACCTAAGCTCGACGCAATCAACGTCGATAACCGAAATCCTAGTTGGCATCATCATCGGATTAACCATCGCCGCAATAGTAATCATAACAATTTCCCTAACTCTAAGAAAAACCAAAAGTAAAAAAGCCCTTGACGCAAATAAGTTTACAACAGTTCGCCCTGAATCTTAACCTGAATCGCACTCTTCATCTACGTTCGGTCTAGTTGCTTCCGAGACTTCCAAAAACGGTAAGACTGCTCTACAATACACTAGCTAAACTATTTAGAAATTCGTAAGAAAAAAGCTGCGCAGAAAACGCTAATGCGGTAAAATCGTCCTGTGGGTAATGATCAAGACACCTGCATTTTTTCAACCCAACTTGGTTCCTTTTCCGAAAATAGATGAATCTTTCTTTGAGTCGCGCCGTGCGGTGATATCTCACTTAGGAGGGGATTCAAGTTTATCCGTGGTCGAAATGGACCATGGGTTAAACAAAAACAAGCACATGCTTTTTGTAGTATTATCTCTTGTGGAAACTTTGATTATGGACCTTATTGATATGGCTTCAACCACGCACGGGGTAGCTGCCAGCTTCAGCGATACTTTGAGCTAGTGAATTAAAGCAAGTGTCATGAAGGACGAGGCAAAAAGGATAGCCATTGAACCGATAAGGTTCATCAAGAAATCTAATGATGGACCAGCTGCGTCTTTGAAAGGGTCACCAATGGTGTCGCCGACAACGGTAGCTTCGTGTGTTTTAGTTCCAATTCCTCCCAAGTTGCCCTTCTCAATATATTTCTTGGCGTTGTCCCAGGCGGCTCCTCCTTGAATCATCATGAGACCCAATGGAACAGTCGTTACTAGGTTACCTGCAATTAGGCCTCCGACGGCTTCAACGCCAAGTGTATAGCCCACCATCAGAGGAACGATTAGCGAGAATAACGCAGGCACAAACATGCCTTTAAGTGCCCCTTTGGTGCTAATGTCGACGCACTTAGCGTAATCGGCCTTTGCCGTGCCACTTCTTAATCCAGGTATCTCGGCAAATTGCCGACGTACCTCTTCAACCATTTTGAAAGCCGAATTCCCAATTGCCCTCAGTATCTGTGACACAAACAGAAAAGAAAGCATCCCGCCTAACAGAAGACCGGCGGCCACCATTGGATCTGCCACGTTAATAGCCGCTATGTTTGTAACCTGGACAAAAGCGGAAAAAATTGCAACCTGCGCGAAAGCTGATGTGCCAAGAGCGTATACTTTGCACACGGCTTTCGTAGTGTTACCCACCGAATCTAACTCGTCAATGGCTTTCAATGCCTCTTCGTGTGCTTCTGAGAGTTCTATGATCCCTTTGGCGTTGTCAACTATTGGACCGTAAGAAGACATGGCGATAAGCGTGGCCGTTATCGAAAGAAAACCAACCGCCACCATTGATATTCCGTATAGACCGTCGAATTGATATGCAAGAACTACTGCAGACGTGAAAACAAGTATCGAAA
Source organism: Bathyarchaeia archaeon (assembly GCA_050013315.1). Classification (GTDB taxonomy): domain Archaea; phylum Thermoproteota; class Bathyarchaeia; order Bathyarchaeales; family Bathycorpusculaceae; genus Bathycorpusculum. Next base: position 69,378 of record JBEKFM010000007.1, on the reverse strand, counting down.
AAATTGTGCTTTCAAAACTTCTTGCGAAGCCAAAAATAACATTCATAGCTGGCCCTGCAGCCGACGCTTTAGCAATAGCCTGAACGGGTTTCCTTCTCATAGACGTGTAATATAGTGTTACCCACGCTAACAGCACAACTGCGATTATGCCCATGAACGTCGCACCAAATTCCTTCAGGTCGCCAAAAAGAAAGAAAGCTATCGGCGCGCTAATTACACTTACTAGAATAATCGCCAAATACATGCTTCGGTAGATTGCAGATTGGGCGTTCGAGTTCTTTGAACGAATCTGAAACGACGCAAGTAGTGAGGAAACAAGTCCAGCAGCTGCAACTGCAAGAGGGTATATTACACCATAAAATCCGTAAACCGATAGTCCAAGTATCATTGCGGCAACCAGAGCAATAATATATGATTGGAATACATCAGAGCCAGTTCCGGCAATGTCTCCCACGTTGTCGCCAACTTGGTCAGCAATGACTGCTGCGTTTCGTGGGTCATCTTCAGGTATGCCTTCTTCGACCTTGCCGACAAGATCAGCGCCAATGTCGGCTGCTTTCGTGTATATTCCGCCGCCGACTCGCGCGAACAGGCCAATTAGCGAAGCGCCGAACCCCATTCCCAAGAGCAAAAATGGGTCTCCTACAATTACGTACATTAAACCCACGCCTAACAGACCTATTCCAGTTAGCGACAACCCGACCACCGTTCCGCTTTTGGTGGCCACTTCCAAAGATTCATTGAAACTACTGAATGCAGCGTTCGCCGTTCGTGCATTCATGTAGATGGCAACCCTCATGCCAATGTAAGCCGACAACCCAGACAAAATAGCACCCAAAGAAAATGCAAAGGCTACAGAGTAGCCAAGAACATAAACTAAAGCGGCAGTAATCCCGGTGACAAACAGACCAGCCACAAAAAACTGACGAGCAAGATAAGCATGGGCACCTGTTTTTATAGCATCGGAGATTTCAATCATCTTCGCCGTTCCTTCCCTCTTTCGCAGCAAATCACGTACCAAGTGTATAGCAAAAGCTATAGCAAGAAGCCCGACGAGAGGTGCGAACACCAGATAAAGGTTCAAATTGACTCCTCCGTTAAGGCAAAACTTCTAGAGACAACTTGACTATGCTGCTTTTGAACAACTTGGTAAAGCATGAACATAAATCTGTTCAAAGAGTTGTACACTGTTTCGAATAAAGACTTTTCTGGAAAACAGGATTTAAGATCAACAAATGAAAGAGACTACCGCGCCCAGGTCACCTTAACAAGAAAAAAAGGGTTCGCGAGTGACACCTTCACTTTGGGGGTTCAAATCCCATGGGTCCAATAGGCTGCTTGAACCCAATACAGGATGTGGGAAAACTCAAATGAATACCAAAAAAAAGTGCTTCAAATTTGTGTTATAACGCTATTGAAGATACCATTATTTAGCTGAAAGAGACAATGTTTCTTAAATTCAGCCGAGTTTTCACAAAGGGTCAACATAGCTCAAATCTCAGCGGGCTCGCTATTGGAATCACTTAATGTATTAAACGAATCCTTTTGAAAAGTTACGTTTCCAGCAACACTTTACGAGTGTAATGTTAGAAACCTGACATGACAAATTGCAAAAACTTAAAAGAGAATTTACATAAAGTCAAAAATGGTAAAAGGATGGCAAGTGGTGGCTCAAAAGAAAGCTCGAAACATTTTCATCATTGTTATAATCACCCTGTGCGTAATTACAGCGGTGTCGCTAACAGCAATCTTTTACTCGATACAGATTGCCAATTTGCAGAATCAGATGAACGATTTGCAGGCTCCAAAACTTGTTAACATCAGCTTAGGATACTCCGACAACAGTCAAGGCATAATCCATGTCACAGGATTCGTCTATAACACAGGAAATGTGACAGCTAACGGATGCTACGTTGATGTCAGCCTTTCAAGAGACGGCGCGACCTTGAATTCAACCAATTTGTATTTCGGCAAAGATTCCTCTTTAGATCCCCTTTTTGGAGGGGACTATGTGTCTGGTGAAACATCAACATACGTAGACGGTAACGTAACTTACACCGGCAGCCCGCCTACAAACGTAACCTTAACACTTGGATGGATTGCACCATGGCAAATTCTGATACCATAAAACAGCATCAATCTTTTCCCATTGCAGGCGGCCTAACAGCAACTATTGCCTCCCTCATTACCTTGGCTTATACTATCTCAGGGTTTATTCAAAACGTTAATCAACAGCAACCGAGCGTCTACTATTCTGGATACGCTTATGCTGGATACTCTGTTATGGCATGGCTCGGCGTCCTAGCTCTCGCATTCGGCTGGAGCGGCATCGCATACACAATAGAAAGAAAGCATTTTGCTTTGTCAGTTGTAGGAATCTCTTTTATCTCTGCTTCTTGCATAGTTGAAGCAAGAGTCTTATATTACATTCCACCGACCAACGGACCTCCCATGATATCGCCTTATTATTCTGCTTTACCTCTAATATTCATGCAACTGCTTTTTTCCCTAGCGGGCATAATTCTCGTTGCCGCATCCAGACATCAATTCTCTTAAGCAAGAAAGGCGCCTTCAGTGCAAATAACTAAGAATCTGTCGACTTTTTTGGTTTCCTTAAATGTTATTGTTCCTTAAGCAGGCTTTTACCAGGTGAACTAGAATGATTGAAGCTAAAGGGCTTACAAAAATTTACGATGCAGTTCACGGCATAAATGGTATCATTCTGAGTGTCGAGAATGGCACTTCATGGGTTACTTGGCAATATTGGAGCTGAAAAAACGACGTTTAAAAAAACACTGATTGGCCTGCTAAAGCCTAAGGATTCGCTTAAGTAATTAAGCGCATCCCAGCGGATCCGCCGACTTTAAAATCAATATTCAGTTCTGTTGGCACATTTTTTAATATAAAAGTGAAATCGACATACCGTCTAGGTTGTCGCTGCTTCCAAGGTTAGCTATTCACCGTCTTTTGGGCTTTAGATGAAGGTTGCATTCTAAAATTTGTTTTCTTTGATAGTTGATAAACAAAACTGCTTATTGCAATTGCGAAAGCTGGAAAGGCTGGTAAGATATACCAGTATAGTTTTGTTTGAGCAAGAGTGAACACTACAAGTACTATCGACATCCAAGCAAGGATTAATGTGTCTTCTTTTGAACGCCTTATAGCCGAATTGAATGCACAGAGCCCTGCCGCAAAAGGTAGCAATATTACCCAAAGCGGGTTTTCTTTCTTGGCTAAGTAGTTAAAGTAGAAGAGGTAACCTCCACTGTGGCCCTCAATTGGACTTACTGATCTTGCAATGTCGCCGTACAGGAAATACGACTGCCAGAACTCTGATCCAAAATGAATGTTCATGTAGATTATCCAAGGAGTAAAAACCATAAGCCCAACTCCCCAAAAAAGAGTAAAGCGTTTTGTGAAGAGAAACCTAATGCTTCTTTTTGTCGCGGTAAGATAGGTAAATATGATTAGCGGTATCAACAAGGCTTCAATCTGCTTTGTCATTAATGCTAAACCAAAGAACAGCCCGCTCAAAGCTGCGTATCGAGGCGTATTTTCTGTTTTCTCGCTCAAAATAAAAAAGTATATGCTAGCCAAAACAAAGAAGACTAAAGGAACATCAGTCATAGCGTGTCTTGCAAACATAAAGAAAGTTACGAATGTTCCTAGAACTATAGCCGACAGTAACCCTACCTTCAAGTTGTAAAGTTTCCGTCCCAAATAAAAGACAAGAACTAAAGACAGTGTGCCAAACACAGCACTGCAAAATCTTGAGGAAAAGTTGTTAACGCCTAAGACCTGGTAGGCAAGAGACATCAGCCACATGTTAAGCGGCGGCTTACTTATCCAAAAATTGCCAATTCCAAAAGCCCAAGGGGTCAGATAGTCTCCACTTTTGACCATGTGGAATGCCCATTGAGAGTACGTTTGCTCGTCTGCAGCCCAAAGACCTCCACTTCCCAGATAAACAAAGAATATTATTGAAAAAGCCAGAATCCCCAAGACACAAAGGGTATCGGCGTGGGCTGAAACCCAAGTCAGATTTTGGCCAGAAATATCTGTGGCTTTAGCATTTCGCTCGGCTCGTCTAGTCGAGTGAACAAAGAGCACAATGGCAAAAATAATCACGGCCCCTATAGCAGATGCAATTGCATCAAACGTAATCGTAGTCCAGGCTAAAGAGTTGGTAGCTTGCACAGGTACGGTTTCAACAGTCGATTCATACAAGGCAAGCGCGTAGATGTGATCATCTTGAGAACCGACATAAAGGGTACTGTTCATGATAGCTGGAGAAGAATCTACAAAATTTCCAGTTGGGTAACTCCATTCCTTTGCTCCTGTGGAAGCGTTAAGACAATAAATGTTGTAGTCTTCTGAGCCCACGTATACGTTGTCGTCTGCAACTGCGGGTGAAGACCAAACCCAATACCCAGTTGGGCTCTGCCATATTTTTTTACCGTTGGAAGCGTTTAGGCAATAGACGTTGTTGTCTTCGGAGCCTACGTAAACGTGTCCATATGCTACGGATGGGGAAGAATCCACTGAATCTTGGGTTTGATATCTCCAAATTTTGGCACCCGTGGAAGCATTCAAAGCGTAAATGCAGCCGTCCGATGAGCCGACATATACGTAACCATCGTAGACGCTTGGCGACGAGATTGTGCTTCCGTTGTGGCGGTTCCATATTTCGTTACCTGTAGACGCATTAAGAGCGTAAACAGAATAGTCGTAAGAGGCAACGTACACTACGCCGCCGACGACAGCAGGAGATGACTCAACCCAGCTGCCGATATTGTGATTCCAGAGTTTTGCGCCGTTAGTAGCGTTCAAAGCATAAACGTTGTCATCATAGGAGCCAACGTATACTATTCCGCCCGCGACAGCAGGAGATGAGGAAACCTCTTTACCAGTGGTGTAATTCCAGAGTTTTACCCCATTAGTAGCGTTCAAAGCGTAAACGTTGCCGTCGTCTGAGCCTACGTAGACAAAGCCATTGTCGATGGCAGGCGACGACTCCACTTTATCCCGGGTCGGGTAATACCACAATAGTTTACCACTGGTGGAGTTGCGACAGTAAATAGCTCCATCAGTGCTACCCACGAAAACGCAGCCGTTAGCTACTGCGGGGGAAGAAACAACAGCAGCCATAGTTATGCCAGTCCACAAAAGTTTGGCAGAATTCGTTGAACTGTTATAAGTTGCGCTGCCGCTGTGGATAGGGTCATTACGGAACATCATCCAGGCAACGGTGCTGGAACTGGCGTTGGCACATGAAGCTAACGACATGCAGCATGATGAAACTAGAACAAGGGAAATGAGAATGATTAGCATCCACTTGTGTTTTCTCATTGCCATCCTTACAAGAAATCACATGTGAGAATAGAATATATTAGACTATTGAACTTCGAGAACCATCCGCGGGTTTGAGCCCAAGCGAGCTCACCTTCAAAATTTTGGGCGATTTCTCTTAGTCAAATAATTTTTACTGGCAATTAAGGTATACGAGGACATTTGCTTACGTCACATTGGGGTTCGGCAAAATCTGACTACGGACACCTGATTATTCGATTATCAAGATATGTCGTAAAAACACAGGGCTAATTGAATTTTGAAAAATTCATAAGGCTCCATAAAACTGAGTTTTTCCATCTCTGCTTCGTGAAATCAAACAAAAAAACTTAAAAACGACAATGTACAGGAATGGGTTGCTTTCATATGGAGACGACGCTGTGTGATTTCTGGTTCAAAGGTATCAAAGATTCACTTTTCAAAAACCGACATACTCGTCATCGCTGGAATTTTTCTTATTTCACTTTCAAGTCTAATGCTTGAAATTTTGATAACGCGAGTCTACTCAGTAATTATTTGGTATGGTTACGCGTTTATCGCAATTTCAGTTGCAATGCTTGGGCTCAGTTTCGGCGGCATTTTTTCACACTTCTTTGTACAAAAAAAGTCTGTACTGAGCAAGATAACCATTGGCACATTGCTTTTTTCATTTTCCATTCCAACCTGTCTTTATGTTGTCCTTCAGCTTCCAGTTAGTATGTTCGTACTGTACGCTTACTATGCGTTTTCTTTAATCCCTTTTTTCTTCTGCGGAGTTTGCATCTCAGCTGTTTTCCAAAACCAAAAGAAAGCCGCCTATGGATTATATTTTGCTGACATGGTCGGAGCAAGCTTAGGTTGCTTCTTAGTAGAACCCCTGCTCGGACCGTTAAGTGCCGTCGTAGCAATCGTTCTATTAAGCGTAATAGTCTCTACGGCAGGACTGCTATTCGCGTTAGCTGCTCAAAAACGTAAACTAATCGCCTTAGCCTTTATCTGCATAGCACTCTCTTCGTTTTTGTTTGTGAGCAACGAGCAAAATTCATTTATCAACATTGTTCCAAACATGAGCAAATCACTGTTTAGAGTGCTCCAAAGCGATCCTAGTTTATCAGACGTTTCAACGGATTGGAATTCTATATCTAGAGTAGACGTTGTTACAGGTTATTCAGCACCGGTCTTGGCAAACATATTCATTGATGCAGATGCTGGTACTGCCGTGTATGACTTTAACGGAAGTTTGAACAGCGTTGATTTCGTAAAGTCTTTCATTTACTATACTCCCTATAACGTTATAAAAAACCCCACAAGCACACTCGTAATCGGATCAGGTGGAGGCGGAGACATATTTTCTGCCCTTGTAGGGGGTAGCGCAAGCGTAACGGCAGTCGAAGTTAATCCTCTTGTGATCCAAGAAGCCAAGAACCTTACCAGCGTCTACAGTTATGATAACGGCAATCCCCCTTTCGACGATGTACATGAAGTTGTTGAAGATGGAAGAAGCTTCATCAGCCGAACAAACGACAGGTATGACGTAATCGTTCTAACCCTAGTTGACTCTTGGGCAGCACTCTCATCGGGCGGCTATGCGCTAGCCGAAAATTACCTCTACACCACACAAGCATTTCAACAATACTACAACCATCTAACCGACACAGGAGTGCTGAGCATGACAAGATGGATAAGCGAAGTACCTAAACTAGCGACCACTGCAACAGAAGTGCTTGAATCAGAAGGTGTCCCTCCTTCCGAAGTGGGAAAGCACATATCCATAACGACTTGGGAATCCTCGCCAGGACAAGAAGTCGCTGTCTTTATGATCAAAAAAACCCCTTTCACCCCTGAGGAGGCGCAAACAATAGAAAACACTACACTTGCGTTGGGCCCAAATGATAAGCTCCTTTACGTACCGTACGTTTATGACCAAGGGCCGTACACAGGACTCTTCAATGGCACTGTGTCCCTACAACAGTTTATTTCTCAATCGCCGACTCAAATTCAACCTGCCACTGATGACCAGCCATTTTTCTTTTCCTTTGAAAAAGGAATACCTGAAACCCTGCAACCGCTAATCGTTTTCGCGGTTCTAGCCACAATAGCTGTTGCAACGCTGCCTTTATTGAGAAAGCGTTCAAAAGAAAAAACCGTTAATTCGCTTCCATTCATCCTCTACTTTGCAGCGCTCGGTCTGGGCTACATGCTTGTTGAAATTACGCTCGTTCAAAAGTTCACACTGTTCTTAGGTACCCCAACGATAACTTTGTCGGCAATCCTTTTCACATTGCTCGCCGCCACTGGACTGGGCAGCCTATCGGGAAACCTAATTAAAACTGACTCAAAAAAGAAGGTGCTTTTTGCCTGTGCGTGTGTGATAACACTAATCCTAACTTACGTTTTAACGCTCAATTCAGTGCTTTCACTGCTGCTTCCACAAGACATACTCTTTCGAGTTGTAGTTACAATCTTTCTGCTCTTTCCTCTTGGTTTCTTCATGGGAATTCCCTTCCCAACTGGAATTAACTACCTTTCTTCAAGCACATACAAAATTAGCATTCAATGGATGTGGGCTATAAACGGAATTATGTCGGTATTGGGATCAGTTATGGCTACAGTCATCGGTTTGACAATGGGATTATCGTTCGGCCTTATGATCGGCATTGTTTGTTATTCCTTAGCGCTGGCAAGCACTGTGCGGTGGAAGTTCCTAGGTTCACCTCAAGGCTAATTTTGCACAAATCAGATAACCAATAAAAAGGGTCAAGACTTTCATTTTTTGTTCTTTCTCGTGTAAACCAGAACCGAGATCAATAAGACAGTTAGAACTGAAAAAGCTATCAAAAGCATTAATTCAAAGGACGGAATAAACGAAGATTGACTGGCCGCTTGATCAACATTTGCAACCAAAGCATTTGATATGTTGCTACCCTGCGAATCTGAGTATCCGGCTATTACGTAACCATTATTTTCGGTGTTGGTGACTGCGAATGCTCCATCGTCACCTTCTCCACCCATGGTTTGGCTCCATTGAATGTTACCTTTAGAATCTATTACACTAAACCAAACTTGCGATCCTACGGAGCCATAAGAGTTTGTGTACCCTGCAAGCGCGTATCCGTCGCCATCCGTCTGAATCAAAGATAGCGCTTGTGAGTCTCCTCCAGTTTCGTAAGCTTTTTGCCATTCAATGTTTCCAAAAGAATCCGTCTTGACAAGCCACGGATTATACTCATTTTGAGCATTTGAGTACATGTAACCAGCTAAAGCGTAGCCTCCGTCACTTGTTTGGATAAGTGAATAGGCTCCGTCGTTCGCGGTAGATCCATAAGTTTGGTTCCATTCCATCTCCCCCGAAGAATCAGTTTTAACAAGCCAAACATCATTTTCACCATGGCCAATCGAATTAGTCTGACCAGCGATTGCATATCCACCATCAATAGTTTGAATCACAGAATATGCCTCATCAATTCCCCCTCCCCCACACGTTTGGTTCCATAGGATGTTTCCTAATGAGTCAGTTTTCACAAGCCAAAAATCTTCACCGCCCACACCATAGGAGTCAGTGTAACCAGCAAAAACGTACCCACCATCGATTGTCTGAATTACTGAAAAAGCCTTATCGTTGCCAACCCCACCGTATGTTTGGTTCCACTGCAAATTACCTTGGGAATCCGTTTTAAAAAGCAACGCATCATTTTCTCCACCACTTACGGGGCTTACGTATCCTGCAACCACATAGCCCCCATCGCTTGTAGGAGCAACTGAGAATAACTCCGCATCGCCAACGCCACCGAATGTTTGGTTCCATACAGTGCTCCCAGAAGAATCTAACTTGACAAGCCACGCCGCATATTCGTTGCCATTTGGAGAGTCACTATCTCCCGCAATAACGTAACCTCCGCCGGTACTTGAGGTAATGCCATATGCACAATCATTTCCTGTTCCGCCAAAATCACGTTGCCACTCCGTTGAAGCCGAAACAAAACGAACACAAAACAGCAACGTAATTAGACCCAAAAGAACAACACAAAAAAATAATCTCGTTTTAGCATTCATAGCAATTAGCTCGTCCTCGAAAAACTGCCTACATTATTCATAAACATTTCGTTGCAATTTTTGAGAAGACTAATAGTTTTGTTTTAAAAACAAGGCAGCGCACTATAAATCAGGAACAAAATGAGCAATGAATCAATTTTTCAAAAAGGCTATATTTCCGTGTGAGCAACGAAGCATGAGAATCAATGAAGAGGTTATGGATAGTTCTTGTTGTTGCCTTGCTAATTTCCTCGATTCTTTTGCCAGTAGCCATTGTTGAACATCAAAACCAAGGCATAGCTCAGAATAGTCAAGTTTATTTCGGGGTCACCTTCGGAGGCAACACAACTAGCCAGGCAAAACTCCTTATAGACAAAGTGAAGGGATACACCAACCTGTTCATAGTAGATTCATTTACCTTAGACACTCTGAACGAAACCGTTAATGGAACAAGCCTGACTGAGGTCTGCGATTACGCCGTAAGCCAAGGCTTGAACATTATCGTATATTTCGCCTATATCTCTCAACCAGGATATCCATGGCAAACCAAATGGGTTGAAGATGCAAAAGAAATGTGGGGAAGCAAACTCTTAGGAATATACTTCTTCGATGAACCTGGTGGAAAGCAAATCGATATTGGATCATGGAACAGTCACCCAGCGGTCTTCGCAAACGTAACAAATTATGATGAGGCTGCAAACGCCTACGTCAACAGCATCGGTTCCATCCAAAGCATGAAGGACTTGAAAACGTTGGGTTTACCTGCTTTCACATCGGATTATGCTCTCTACTGGTTTGATTATCTAGCAGGATATAATACTGTCTTCGCGGAGTTGGGCGGAACCAACGAGACCACAAAGATTCAGCAGATAGCCCTATGCAGAGGAGCAGCAAACGTACAAAACAAACAATGGGGAGCCATAATAACGTATAGTTCACCGAGTCCTCCATACCTGGAAAATGGAACCTATATGCTTCCAGACATGCTCACCGCTTACTGGGCAGGAGCCAAATACATAATTGTCTTCAACTACCCGACTTACCCAGACACCAACCCCTACGGAATCCTTTCACAGGATCAATTCAACGCTATGGAAAACTTCTGGAATAAGATACACGCCGACCAAAAAAGTTCGTTCGGAACAGCAAATGGAGAAGCTGCTCTGGTTCTCCCAAAAGATTACGGTTGGGGCATGCGAAACCCAACTGACCTGATTTGGGGTCTTTGGAACTCAGACAGCTTGTCCCCAATAATCTGGAACGACACAAATCAGCTTTTAAAAACTTACGGGTTGCGATTAGACATAATCTACAACGACACCCAGTTCAATTTTACAGAAAAATACTCGAAAATCTACTACTGGAACAGCAGCGAAATCAACCAAAACGTCTAAATTACTAAAACACAAACCCCCAGCTTTTAGGCGCTACGAGTCTTTAGCATTTTGCTTGCACTTTCTGAATAGTTTTGAAAGCCATTCCTTGAAATATTGGCTATGCAATGCTGGCTTGAAACACGGTCCATAAGTCAGAAGAAGGTCGTTCGGCCTGTTTCACACTTTGAGTGGAGAAATCAGATAGAGCTTCGAGAGGTAGGTCGACCGTTTTCGAAAGAAAGATCATGAAAATATAGATATCCCTCGGTCAACTACAGTATAATATTCAAATAATAGAATCGGATTCGGGTAAGTTAGAATTGATTGAGGAAGTGGGCATTCATGGGAATAGAATCGTTTGATGTTGAGAAAACTGCAACGGAATTGGTCATGAACGATGATGTAACAAAAAAAAGGCAATTAGCCAAGAAGATTTTTGACGCTGCATACGAAAATGGGATTTATCCCTCAAGCATCCATGAATTTTATATGGCTCGCGGCAGGGGTGAATTCAGCGGCTTCACAGTACCTGCAATAAACCTGAGGAGCATGACCTATGATCTAGCTCGCGCGATGTTTAGAGTAGCAGAAAAAAATGATTCTGGCGCTTTTGTCTTTGAGATTGCTAGATCTGAGATCGGCTATACCGATCAGCGACCGATTGAATTCGCAAGCATGGTTATGGCAGCAGCGATAAGAGAAAACTATTCCGGTCCAGTCTTCATCCAAGGAGACCATTTTCAGGCCAACGCTGCCAAGTTTAAAGAGAATCCTGAAAAAGAAATTGAAGGTTTGCAGGCTTTAATCGGAGATGCGATTAATTCGGGTTTCTATAATATTGACATTGACTCTTCAACGCTTGTCGATTTGTCCAAACCAGATTCGAAGGAACAACAACTTCTAAATTATGATGTCTGCGGAAGGCTCACGCAGTTTATACGCCGTGTTGAGCCAAGAGGGATTACTATTTCGGTTGGTGGAGAGATTGGCGAGATTGGGCACCAGAATTCGACGCCTGAAGACTTGCACGCGTTTATGGTAGGCCTCAAGGACAAGTTGGGGAACAGTTTGGCTGGCACTAGTAAGATTTCAGTTCAGACAGGGACCACTCATGGCGGCATTGTCCTGCCTGACGGGTCAATCGCACAGATCAACCTTGACTTCAACACGTTGAAGACTCTTTCGGAGATGGCCCGAAGAGAATATGGGCTGGCCGGAGCCGTGCAACATGGAGCATCTACTCTTCCTTCGGAGGCATTCCACAAGTTTGTCGAATGCGAGACCGCTGAAGTACATTTGGCCACGGAGTTCCAGAACATGATTTACGAATCAGAGTACTTTCCCGCTGATCTAAAGAAGAGAATCTATGAATGGCTAAAAGTCAATGCCGCAAACGAGGCTAAACAAGGCGAAACTGAAGAACAATTTCTCTACAAAACCCGAAAAAAAGCGTTGGGCCCCTTCAAAAAAGAGATTATGAAACTACCACAACAAACACGCGATGCGTTCGCAGCTAAAATCGAAAACAGATTTGATTTCCTCTTCAAGCAGCTCAACGTCATAAACAAGAGAGCCTTAGTGAATAAATACAACGCACCCGCGAGTAAACTAAAGTTTCTCTAGCTATTCGTTTGACTTTCAGATTATATTCAAGATTTTGTATGTTACTTCAGATAAAAATAACGTGCATTCTTCACTTTCAGTAATGTCTCTACTGTGCTTAAATGTAGTTTCAATCCTTTTGCTTGTCTATTCCCATGACAATCTTTGCGAGAAAGCCCTCTTCTTGCAGAGGAAAAAAAAGAAAAAAATAGAGAAGTAAACATGCTCATACCGAGGGTTTTACTTTTTCTTTGCTGGGGCTTTCTTTTCTTCTTTCTTAGCTGGTTTCTTAGCCACTGATATAACCTCGGGATTGTAAATATGACAGTCATTTGTATTTATAATTTGTTAAAGCCCACGCTGTATTTGAGAGGATTAATGAGAGTTTAAAGGCAGTTTGTTCCCTTTTATTGGTTATAATTTTGTAAATTAATAAACAGAATATGAAAAAAGGTTTTTCAATGTTTTCTTTTTAGCGTTATTTTAGATTACATTTTGCCCATATTTTTGTAAGGTTTTATTTTATTTTCTATTTCAAAACCGCAGAGTAAAGGTGGAATTTGAACCCAGCCACAGTGGAGATGTCACCTGCATAACCCTTTTTCGCGCCACTTGGTTTGAATAGTTCTCTCCAGAAATAGTCGAAAAGCGAGCAAGTTATTGCTATTTTCCTGTGACTTTTCTAGTGGCTATCTCAATATCTTGCACTTTGATGGTTTTTCTTCCAGCATGCATAGCATAATCAAGTGCTTCTTTGGCAATCTTTATGCCGATTTCTTCAAGTACCTTTGCAAGTTCTTTTGCTGCTGCTTCGCTCACTCGGTCAGCACCAGCTTTCTTGCATAATCTGTGCATGGGAGCTACAGCTATTTCTAATTCAGTCATAAAGCTTCTCCTCAGTCTCTTTTATTTTTTAAAGCAATATTAACCTTTGTTATCTTTTCCCTCAAAATTAATTGGATCTAAACCCGTGCTCTGCTGGAGATTTCACCCGCATCAACCTTATTTTTCCTTTCAATAAGCTCTCAACTGCGCTGATATGTCGTTTTAGCACTTGCTTTAAGAAGCGTTTAAGCAACATGCTTAGTTATGGTTGATTTATCAACTTCACCACTAAACCACTTTTAACCATAAGTCTTTTAATTGAGAGAATTTCTCAACAAAAAATGAAGGGGAATAATCAGGTACTCAAAGGCTTAGTTAACTCCTTTTGGGGTGTTGCCTAACGTCTGATTATCGTTGCATTATACTGTTAACTTCTTCGCCGCTGATGGTTGGACCTCTTCTATGGTGTAGAAACTCTTTCCTCGCAATCCTTGTTTGGCTACAAGTTTCTTGTTTTTTAAACCTTCTACTGCAAGGTTATCGGTTACTGCGTTCTCGGTTGACTCAGTGCTTATTATTAGTAACGTATAATTTTTTGACATATATCCGTAATTCTTTTGTAAACTTTTGAAATTGGGTTTTGATTTGCTCACTTGCGGAACCCTCAACAAGTATGTTGTATTAATACTTAATAATCCTATTTCCTCTATGCGACATATACCAAAAACCGGAATATGTCTCTAAAAGAAGTCTGCGAGAAGACAGAAATATTAGCACGCTGAAAATCTTGGAGCGCACTGGCTTATCCCGAAATTCGTTAATGTTTAATTTTGAATAGTGATCTCGTCTTATGGAGCTGACCCATGCTCAGGAGCTCAATAGTAGGTGTTTTATTTTCTTTGTTGTTTGCGTTTTGGGATTATCAGAAACCATGTTGCTTTGTGTTTGGATCTCCGTGTTGCAATTCTTTCTTTCTATTAGTTTGCTCTTCGCCAGCGAAGTTGAACCTGTACTCTCTTTATGTAGCCCTGTTTCTCCAAGGAAAAGAGGCTGCGGTGAACTGAAGCATATTCCTTTGATTTGTACTCTATGATCTTGCCAAAAATCATCTCGGCAATTTCCTTTGTAGTCATGTCAGGTTTTATCTTTAGAATTTCCAAAATTCTTTTTTGGTTTTTAGAGAGACCAGCCATATTCTGCAGCACGCTCTATAGAGGCTCAATTGTTTTGCTAAAATTAAGTCTTTAACCCGCGCTATAAGTGCAATTCTTATGGCTAGAATATATCAAAACATGAAATATATGTGAGGCGTGTATAGCATTGTTTAAATCCGTTAACGAAATAAATATTTCGACTTACGCTTGCACATTAATTAAGTGGCACTTTTTCCTCAGACAAAAATTAATGCAAACCTCAAAAACTTGGCAAAAAAAGAAAATGCAAGTAGTATCTCTACTACGGTAGGAATTCAACCAACTAGTCCATTTTTCTATTATTTCACTAATCCGGGTCTATTACCAAATTATTTAATGGAGAATCGGTTTGTGTTTTCTTAAGATTTTATTGCGGTTAAAGTAAATAACGTATTCAAACCCTAAGGCAACAATCACAGCTATGGCCACAACCAGATATATGTAACTTGAACTCTGTTGGTTTTCCAACGGCGGGCTTTCAGTAGGAACCGGTGTTTGCGCCGGCGTTGGAGAAGGTGAAGTTGGTGCTTGAATAGATGTTGAATACGCTGAAGGAGTTGGCGTTGGTATTAGTATCCGAGGCGGTGAAGTTGGTGTTTGAATAGGTGTTGAATACGCTGAAGGAGTTGGCGTTGGTAGTGGTATTGGAGGATTCTCTGCATTTATCGCTTGTATGAAGTAGTTTCTCGACGGCAGAGTTGTGGCTGTGTATGATGTAATTCCATTCCAGTCTGAAGTAAACTGCAAGGTGTACAAACCTATATGACTAAATGTGTAATTGAACGGCGTAGTTCCGAAAATAAAGGTTACATTTCCCGGTGTCGCTATTCCAGCAGTTAATTGGTTAGAACCAAAGTTCATGCTCAGTAACTGCGGATCAATCATGCTGCCACATCCTTCATAACGATATTCTGACAACGGAACAGCTAAAGTTGCCGTTTGAGGAACAAAACCCTGAATTAACATCAAAAGTGCTGCGTCACCATTACCTACGTTTCCTCCGTCCGAATCCGTGGACAGCATTCTAAAGGAGTTATCGACGGGGTCATAAAGTGAAGATTGATAGAGGTACTCCCATGCTGGATAAACATAATTTGCTGACCCATTGCCTAAAAGCATGCTTGTGACTACCGCTTTATCTGAAGCAGTAAAGTTTGACCATTCCCCATAAATTGCTTCCCATGCGCCTAAAGTGTTTGCTAATCTATTTTGATTATTTGATGCGTAAGCGTGAACAACCGTATGATCAACTACTGGGGAACCGGCATACATCCATTGTGGACTTGTCCAACCGTTTGATAAGAACCTCGTTTCAATATCCTGAAGCAAATAAGCCTCATCAGGTAATGCACTATCCGAAGCGTATTGCAGCTTTAGAACATCCTGATAGAAAAACCCTGCTTCACATTCAAAATCATTCCAACCAGGTCTATATTGGTAATATCCCTCAGTCGCAGTCCAGTCATATCCGCCGTGAGAATTTATACCTCCAATATTCCAGTCAACACCGTCCCAAAAGTTCCAAGCGGCCTCAGCTAAGCCTAACGCTTCCGTAATTCCAAACGAATAAAAAATCGAGAAATCTCTAGCTGTCTCGCCCCATTCATCATAGTACCTTGCAAAACCCGAAGAAGAATTATCAGCATAAACGTAAAGTGCGCCCGTAAAACTTTTGTCATAAGTGGCTGCCTTGAAACTTGTGTATCCTTGCGTTAGATTCCATTTTGCCTGATCATACTGATAGTAATTGGCCCAATAGTAAACATATAGCAAATAGCCTTGATAAGTACAGTACAAGCCACTTTCACCAGTTGATTCTGGAAGACCATTAGACAACTCTGGTATTGCGTCTAAAGCCCACTCTATCGCTTTTTGATTGAAAGTTAAACCAAGTTTTATTCCATATGTAGAATAAAAGTACAATATCACAACAGGAACTTGACAGTTATCAATGAAAGATTGGACATAGGATAGATTGCTAGCACCTAATTGTATTCCTTCCATCATCAAATCAACACCATTAGCACCATTATTCAATGTCGAATTCCAATCAAGTAAAATTGAATTCCAAGAATCGCTTCGGTTAGTTAGCCAATCATTAGTGCTGCACAAATTGTACAGAGCGCTAATCAAAGTTCCGTTTTCGTAAGGATTCAAGCTAGACTGAGCGCTAACTGTTCGAATCGACGTTAGAAACGGTGGAATTGACATCAGAGACGCAAGAAACGAAACTACTAGCAACGATATGAAAAAAATCGTTAAAGCCTTTAAGTGGATAGCTCTTCCGAAATTCAACATTCAACACCTAAAGCGCTGTTTGCTAACGTCCATGTGATGCTTGAGCTTATTATCCCACTGACGTTTGTACTGCTTTGAGCCATACCAAAATGGACACTACCAACAAAAGGCAATCCGCTAATCCTAAAGGCTATCAAGAACACAATCAACAACGACTTTCCCACGACATCACATCTCTATTATTGTTGCCTGCTATTTTATAATTTATGGGCGAATAATCCACAAAAAAGGGATTTGCTAATGTCTCAACTGTATTAAGGTTCGAATTACCTCTCGTTACCTATTCGAAAGGTTAAACGCCACTCAATTTTCGCACGTTTCAAATGTGGACCGGCATGGAAACGACTTCAAAATCCTGACTTGCTACCATCTTTCATAATGAAGTTTCTCTTGCAACGATATTGGTTTCTGCTTCACAAAGTAATTTTTTGGATATCCTATCGGTATCAAAGCTGCCACCTCATAACCACCGGGTACATCCAGCACCTTTTTTAGCTGTTCTGTATCGTTCGTTACGAAGGTCACGCCGTACAATCTTTCAGCAGCCATCGCCAATAGAATGTTCTCTATGCATGCCCAAACCGAAGCAAAATTGTTCAGGTCATAGAGCGTCTTGCATTTTTTGAAAGGTTTTCTCATTCTGAAGCAGACGACAAGCAGTTCTGGTGAGGTCAGCATCATCCTTCTTTGGACAGGCAGTGCCGCCAAATACGCTGGCTTTTCCCACTCATCCATCATGCTGATTGCTTTTTCCACTTCTTCTTCGGAAAAATCCTTGCCCTTGGCTGCAGCCACAACTTTCTCGCGTTGTTCAAAATCCTTCAACAGGATGAATTCCCATTCTCTGAGGTGATTATGGGTTGGAGCCTTCAATCCTGCTGCGAGAACTCTCGTGAGTTTTTCTTCCTCAACAGGCTTGGACTGAAATTTCCTAACGGTCCTTCTCCTTTCAACTGCTTCATAGAGATCCATACTGACCCTCAATTTTTTGTTTAATATTAGGTAATCTCCTTCATATATCAATGACATGCGCATGGAGAATAGCAGGTTCTTACCCGGGTACTGATCGGAGTTCTCTCAAACTGGAAAAATGCTTTGGGGACGTGCGTTATGATTGGATAATAGACTAATTTACCAAGACAAGAAAAGGGTTATTCTGTGAGCGGGGAAGTTGGTCTCATTTGAGACTGATTTTCATGGAGATTCCTTAGGATAAGCGTTTATAGTGGGCGTTTAATTTTCTGGCCCATACAACAACATTATGAAATTGAGTTAAAGTTGCCAAATCAAGCCGAGCAAGGCTGCGCACAGGTACATTTACCAACGTTTCCTTATCAAAAGTAGTTGTAGTTAAGGCAGTACTTCTGCCTTAATTAAGGTTACATTCTTCAAAGGTTGGTCATTGCTTGGATTCACATGCATGTTAGATATTGCCATAACAACGTTCATCCCCTGTATAACTTGGCCAAAAACCGTGTATGAAGTGTCGAAGGAGGAGTAAAGGTTTTGGTTGTCAGCGACGTTGATGAAGAACTGGCTGCTTGCAGTGTTCGCTTGACCCGTGTTTGCCATGGCTATCGTGCCGTTGTAATTGGTATTGTTGTTGCCTATCTCGTCAGGAATAGAAGGAACATTAATGCTTTGGTTTTCTCCACCTTGAATCATGAAGCCAGCGATGACTCTATGGAAAATGGTGCCATCATAGAAGCCTTGCTTCACCAATTTCACGAAATTCTGCGTTGTTATGCCTTTGTCGTCGCGCATTTGAATGGTTATGTTGCCCACTGATGTGATTAGGAGCACTCTGGTTCCGTTTGCACTGTATTCATCTGGTGGCGACGTCAAGGGTTCCCCGGTTCCAGAAGCAATCAATGGGAATTGATTGATCGATCCAGTATTTGGATGAGCGGAAAATAAACCGTTTGCGTTAAGAACAAAGAACGCTGCAACAACTACTATGGCAACAGAGATTATGCCTATAGCGAGGTAGAGTTTGTTTTTATTTTTGCGGGTTGGTTTGTTATGTTGGAATTTTTTCTGGTTTTGGTTTTTCTTGAATCTGCGAGAGGTAGGCATGTCAGAAATAGCCTGCGCCTTTTTATTTAAACATTTCAGATTTTCACCGTCAAAGGCAACGGCTATTAAATTTTCTGAAGCGGGCTCGGAGACGAGTGCCATAACTGGGAATGCCGCTAATGAGGATAGTGGTTTCAAATCCCACCGATCATTATTTCGGGTTCTGATTTTGTGGTCATAATTGTTTTATTGATTCTTATCAATATGGAGTAGTATCTTTAGGAAAGATATGGTTGGAATTATATGCGGATTGGGTTCTTCGTTTGGGAATATCCTCCTTCAATTGTTGGCGGCTTGGGAACTTACGCCGAGAACATAACGCGTGAATATGTTTCTATGGGGCATGACGTAACTCTTTTTACGCTAAACCCCGGTAACTTGAAAACAAGAGAAGTTATGAGAGGTGTAGAAGTCCATAGACCGCTGATTTCGGATGCAAGTAATGTTTTTCCAATGTTTGTGGTGGATGACTTAAAAAAATGGGGAACAAACATCCGCATGTTTAATGACATTTTTACCTACAACATTTTGAGCGCGTCAAAATTCTTAAACAGCATGCTGAAAAAGGAACATTGCAATTTTGACGTCGTTTGCGTCCACGACTGGCTAAGCAGTGTAGCTGGAATTATGGTTAAGAACGAAACGAAAATCCCAGTAGCGTTTCATGTCCATAGTACAGAATGGGGACGAAGCGGAGGTCCAGGTTCTGGAGTTGTTTCTCATTTTGAGTGGGCAACAGCAGAAAAGGCAGACCGAATCTTAACTGTAAGTCATGCTATGCAGGAAGACTTAGCTAGGCATGGTTGGTCAAGTTCAAAAATAAGCGTTGTTTGGAATGGCGTTGATAGTGAACGATATAATTTAAAGAACTGCAAGAATGAAGAGATACAAGCTATCCGAGAAAGATACGATATCAAATCAGACGAAAAAATGATACTCTTTTTGGGCAGGCTAACGTGGGTGAAAGGGGTCATGAACCTCATTCAGGCGATGCCGATGATCTTGGCTGAATATCCAAAATCAAAACTAGTAATTTTAGGTAAAGGAGAACAACAAAACGACATCATTGAAACCGCACAAAGACTTGGAATAGCAAAAAACGTCATCTGCAGATTCGATTTTGTGCCAGAAAAAGAGCGTATCTTACATTACGCTGCATCCGACTTGTGTGTTTTTCCTTCAACTTATGAACCCTTCGGCATAGTGAGCTTAGAAGCGATGTCAATGGAGAAGCCAATAGTTGTGGGCGCTCATGGCGTGGTCGGCTTCAGAGAACAAGTCATGCCCGATGGTCCTGACAAAAATGGTATGCACATAAATGGGGAGATCCCAAGCGACATTGCGTGGGGAATAAAAGAAGTATTAGCTGACGATAACAGGGCTAAACAGTGGGGCAAAAACGGAAGAAAACGGGTTTTGCAATATTTCCAATGGAGAAAAGTTGCAGAACAAACGTTGCAAATATACGAGCGACTCCAACACCCAGATAAACAAGATGAACAGGTAACTTTCGAATTAATTGATAAGCCATTTGTCTCATAAGTATCTGTCCCATTCGGGGTATTCAGATCAAACAAGCACGCGTATTTACTTTTCCCTTTTCAAGGTTGCCCGAATAAAATCGCGTCTTCAATCCGAACACAATTTGTAACCATGACACTTCCCTTCACAACTAAACTTAATCCCCTTTTTACACTTCAACTTCTTTGCGGCGTCAAATTGTGTAAGACTTAAATGAACCGCTCTTCATTATTTTGGTTTATTAATATTCCAAGAGAACTCTTCCATGTCGTTGATACCTGAAATTCCTAATCCGTATCTTGGGGCGTTTGGTGGAGGATTATTATATGGATTAGCTGTGTGCACTGCATCGTGTCTCCCTTACATCGCAGGTTATATCGCAGGTATTGGCGCTGGTTTCCGCAAAGGCATAGCTGTGACATTGATTTTTAGTTCTGGGCGAATTGCAGCTTACGCTTTGATTGGTGGGATAATTGGTTTATTTAGCGGTTTGTTTCGGTTGTTTGTGTCTGGTTCAGTTTTTTCCCCATTTCAGATTTACTCTTCGCTTGCCTTCGGTGTTGTAACTGTGATTATTGGCGTTATGGTTCTACTAAAGGTTAGGTCACCATGTGACTGTAAAGTATCAAATAGTAAAAACTTTGTCGCATCGGGAAAAAGGGGTAGGTTTGGGTTTGATTTCCAGGCGTTTGTACTTGGTTTAAGCAGAGGGCTAATACTTTGTCCACCGCTGATAGCACTTTTGCTTTACTCTCTGCCTTTCTCGACTCCGATTGGCAGTTTAGGTTTAGCTGTCTTGTTTGGGTTAGGAACCGCTTTGTCCCCAATGCTACTGTTAGGAGGACTTACGGGATGGCTCCTTAACAAGGCACCCCTATTGCGGAAGTGGATTTCAATAGGAGGTGCAGGAATATTAATACTGCTTGGAATTGTTTCATTGATAAATTCACTAATGCACCTATAAAGACGAAAGAAACAGATTAAAAATCGTTGACGAAATTAGAAAAACTGATTAAAACATCAACAAGCAAGTGAGAAAAAATGAAAAGCGAAAAAAACGAAACAAAGTACATGCCTGAAATTTCCAGAAAAGAAATCGACGAACTTAGAAACTCCGTTAAAACCGCCTCTCAAAAGGTAATGGCTGAAAATATCGAGCGCATGAAGAAAACTGATCCCAATAGACCGGAAGCTATGAAGTATTTTGATGAGATGGCAAACTTGTTTGATAAGCGTCCAAAAGAGATTCAGGCTGAGAAGGAAAAAGGAAAGAAAGTCATTGGTTACACGTGTTTGTTTGCACCGACGGAGTTGATCTTAGCTGCAGACGCTATTCCGGTCCGAGTCAATTCTGGTTGGTATGATACTTCTAAACTCGGTGACAGGGTTGTGCCAGCGGAGGTTTGTCCAGTTATTCGCTCAACTATTGGCGCGAAAATGATTGAGTTGTCGCCTTTTCTCGAGTTAAGTGACGCATTGATTAGTGTTCTAACATGTGATGGAATGACTAAATTGAGCGAGATATTAAGCGATTACAAGACTGTTTGGGGAATGAATATTCCAAGGGTTAAAGATTCTGCACATTTACTTCGCTTTTGGAATGAGGAGATAAAGCGCATGAAAGGGCAGATTGAAGAGTTTACTGGTAACAAAATTACGCGTAAAAACCTGAAAGCCGCTATTGAGCAAACTCAGAGGGCAACAAAAGCGTTCCGCCGCTTGCAGGATTTGCGTAAAGGTCCACCAGTGATTATGGGCAGAGACGCTATGTTGGTTAATCAGGTGTACTTATGGGATGACAAAAAGCGTTGGACGGAGAAAACTGAAGCATTGTGTAATGAGCTAGAAAAGAGAGTGGAAAGAAAAGAGTGGGCTTGTTCTCCGGATACTCCTCGGGTACTAGTTACAGGCACTCCTATGTTTTGGCCTGATAACTGGAAGCTGCCAACACTGGTTGAGGAAGCCAATCCACGCGGCATTATTGTTGCCGACGAGCTCTGTTCAGGCGAGAGAATTCTCAACGATCCTGTTGGTGTAGATGAATGGAATACGGATGATATGCTTAACGCTATTGGCGAACGGTACCTAATGGCTTCCACTTGCCCCTGTTTCACTTCTAACGATGGAAATGAAGACAGAATTAACTGGTTGATAAATAAAGTTAAGGAATGGAATGTTCAAGGCGTCATTTACTATGTGGTACGCGGCTGTATACTCTACGCAATGGAGTACACTAGAATTAAGAAGGCACTTGACAAAATAAATATCCCCGTTTACTATCTTGACACTGATTACACTAGAGAAGACGTTGGCCAAATGAAGACGCGTGTTGAAGCGTTTCTTGAAATGTTAACGACAAGAGCGGAATTCTAAAGGTGATTTCATGATTACCGTCGGAACGGATTTAGGCGCTCAAAAAGTAAAAGCTGTAATCCTAAAAGACGGTTCTGTCTTATCAAGAGGGCAAGCTTTCTCAGGGTTTGATCCAACCAAAGCAGCCGAACAGGCAGTGAACGCAGCGCTAATAGATGCGAATTTAAAAACGTCTGATGTTGCTTACTTCGTTGCCACTGGTTCAGGTATGGAATTGGCGCCTTATGTTAACAGCACGGTAAGTATGATGGGCGCTGACGCAAGATCAGGGAAATATCTGTTTCCAAAAGCTAGAACGATAATTGACGTTGGCGCCGAAGAAGCAAGAGCCATAAAATGTGACGAGAAAGGGGTCATGGTTGATTTTGTAGTTAACGAGAGATGTGCTGCTGGTGCTGGGGCGTTTATTGAGGCTATGGCAAGAGCGTTAGAGGTTAAGTTAGAGGATATTGGGCCGCTGTCTCTTAAGGCTGAAAGGGCAAGTCCTATAAATGCTACTTGCGTAATTTTCGGCGAATCGGATGTTGTTTCGCTTATTCATCGACAAGAGTCTAAGCCTGAAATTGCAAGGGCAATTTTTGACGCTTTGGCCGACCGGATTTCATCGATGGTTCACAGGTTAGGTGTAAACCCTGATGTGGTTCTCATGGGGGGCGTGGCTAAAGATGTTGGTTTTGTTGCATCACTAAATCGAAAGTTAAGTGTTAACGTTTTGATACCCGAGTATCCCGATTTTGCAGGCGCCTTGGGTGCAGCTCTGATAGCTACAAGCCGAGTCAAGGACGGCCAAAAATGAAAGAAATTAACACGTCTAAAGACGACATTGAGTTCTGGCGTTGGCATGAGTACCACTGCGTCTTGCCGGGCAAGAAATGGACGAGCAAGGACATAATCACCGCAGGAGTCGACGTCGGATCAATCAGTTCAAAAGCCGCTATAATGATTAATGGTGAAGCTTATTCTTGGGGGATAACAAGAACCGGTTCTAACAGTCCTGATAGCGCCAAGAAGGCTTTGGATTGGGCTTTTGAGGGAACTGGGCTTAAGGTAAGTGACCTCAAATACATTGTTGGCACCGGTTATGGGCGAGTTAACGTTCCCATGGCAAACAAAGCCATTACGGAAATCGCTTGTCACGCTAAAGGTGCAAATTATATTTGGGGACCAAGCGTTCGCACCGTGCTGGATGTTGGAGGACAAGACATAAAGGCTATCCATAGTGACGAAACAGGAAGAGTGGTTTCTTTTTTGATGAACGATAAATGTGCGGCTGGAACTGGCAGAGGTATGGAGGTCTTGGCTGATTTGCTAAAGATTCCTATCGAAGAAATCGGTGAAATCTCATTAAAAGTGGATGAAGAGCCTCCACCAGTAAGCTGCACATGCGTTGCTTTTGCAAAAACTGAAGCCATAGTACTCTTGCGCAAGGGCTGGTCCAAAGAGAAGGTCTTGGCTGCTTACACGCGGGCCATGGCAGTTCGCATGACCAACTTGATCAACAAAGTAGGCTTAGAAAAAGAACTAGTCATCACGGGGGGGCAGTCGAAAAACATTGGAATCGTCAGCAGAATAGAGGTCATTCTGGGCATCAAGTGTTTGCCAATGCCTAATTGGCGAGAAAACGGTTTAGACCCTATGGTCGCAGGTGCGTTGGGAGCAGCGCTTTTCGCCAAGGCGCTGTACGAGAAAGCGCAAAAAACTTAGACCAGGAGGGCAGAAGCTCATTATTGCATATTACGGGTACAGCGATGGGTCAGGCGAATACTATGTAACTATCGACACAGACAAATGCAAGGGCTGTGGCAAATGCGTTAAGCAATGTCCCCAATCAGCGCTTCAGCTTGAGACCATTCTCATAGACCTTGAGGATAAAACTGTTCCATCAGTTAGAGAAGAGCATCGAAAAAAACTCAAGTACACTTGCTCTTCTTGCGAGCCTGAAAGCAACAGTACTCCATGCGTATTAGCTTGCGACTCTAAAGCGATAAAGTGCACATGGGTTACCCATTAAATCTTTTTAAATAGCACCTCAGCAACTGCACCAAGTGCGCTTTGGTCAATCTATTTTTATTGTTGTTCTAACCAGTTTCTTGATTTCATCATTGTCTTTCCCGCAAACTTTAAGGTCAATGCCCCTTCATAGGGACATGCTTCAACACATCGAGCACAAAGCATACATCTTGATTCAGTTACGTCGCCACCTTTCTTCTCGAATATATCCGTCGCTTGAGTTGGGCAAACGCGTTTGCAAACTCCGCACTTGGTGCATTTTTGTTCATTCTTTTGCAAGCGTGTCAAACCAATTTGCCTGAAAGGCGTGAAAGAACTGAATAAGGCAGTTAACGCACCCAGCGGACAGATTCTGCACCAGAATCGCCTATAGGCAAAAGCCAGAATTGTGACTGCGGCTAAGACCGCCAAGTTTATCGATGTAATATAAAAACCCGTCATGTACAGGGGACCGTAGATTATTTTCGAGACGTACGAAAACTTCATCTCGCCCAAAGCGCATTCTATTAGAACGCAAAGGGGCCTCATGGGACAAACTAAACAAAAAGGCTCATTGAGGTTACTCACGATGCCCGCTTCCGTTCCCTCTATTCCTCCAGGTTTAGTACCCGGAATAAGTTGAGTACCAAAAATCGCGGACGAAGCGAAAATAACACTAAGAATCAAAAAAGCCGCAATAATGATATACCGTGATTGCCCAAGCGCTGTATTTGTTTTCTCAGAAAACTTCAAATGCCGCCACCTTACGGCTTTACGAATTCTTGTCAACACATCCATATATAGACCGAAAGGACAAAGCCACCCGCAGAAAAACCTTCCCAAAATAATTGATGCAACAGCCACTAGGGCTAAAACTATACCTATCTTTTCTAAACCTGAGGTAGAGTATAAAACCTCATAACCCCGCGGGTAATTCCAAAATGGGAAAATGTAAGCTTGGAGTTGCCAAAGTGGACAAGTAACTGTTCGCCCATTGGGGTAATAGCATGCTAAAATAGGAACGGAAAGACCGTCAGGAAACTGGTTACCTAAAAATTTAGATCCAAGCAACAGACTGCGCGGTGAAGGTCCCAACGGCCTGTATAATGGCAGATTAAAGGGACCTAATACAAGTCCCATAAATACAGCAAACACGGCGACTATTTGAATAAAAAACCGGAGAGTGCTAACTTTACTAGTTTTATCTTTAGTCAATTTAAGGATTAGATAGATGCCAATCGCTATAATTAGGGCGTACACTGGTAAAACTATGTCACTTGGAATCTCCCACGTCATCTTGCTTCCTTCCTATTTTACTTTGATGCCAAACCTTTTGTTATTTAGCTTGGGAATTTTTCTACTCGCCTGAATGTTCTCTGGTTCTCACTTTAATTACGACCGTAATAGTAATTGTTATAGCAACTCCAATCGCTGCTATGATGGCTACCGAATGCTGTTGATAGAAGGGCAGGTTTGAATTGTTCCCAAAAGAACTTAAAAAATCATAGTGCGCGATAGTTACATTTCCAGTTGCTCCTGTTACAATCAACGTTTCATTATTCAAAAGGTTCCATCCATCGCCTTCTTCTGCGAAAATTGTATTGCCGAAAATAACACTCCATTGTGCACTTCCGCTCGATCCTCCTTGGGAGCCAAGATCTAGGTTTAAGATCTGCTTGCCCTGCCCTTCAACAACGTAGCTTAACAGTAGGATGTTAAAAGTTGTTGTGTTTAATGCTTGATATGAGAAAATCGTTACGTTACAGTTTTGCGCTGAAAATTCAAGATTCTCAATCGGCAGCGATCCATTGAGGCTCAAATTCATAAAAGTCCAGCTGTCATTTTCATACATCGCTTTGGAATAGGATCCATTTACAGCAAAACTGATAGTGCCATTATATGCTGGAATACTAAATTTATCTGCGGGACTAAAGAATACGTTGGTTTGCGCTTGCAAATTAGGGGAAGAACAAGAAAAAATAAACATAATAACAAGAATAACTATTACGGCAATTCCAGCTGAGAATCTGCTGCGACTAATTGTTACCAAGCCTCATGGTTACTTCACGAAATTTAATTATTGTGATCTGGCTATAAGGTTTTTCAGTTCCAATTTTTTTTGTTACTATCTATTGCCTTAGCAACCGATCAGAAATACAAAGCGATTTCTTAAAGAAAAGAAGGACTATGCGATACAGCTACAACAATGACCTAATTGTTTCCTGCGTTTTACCGAAAAAGAAGAAAGCAATGCTTGAGTAAAAGGGGTAAACCCACATAATTACAGACCAGTAGGCTTCGGGTGGCATCAATTTAACGTTTAGAAGCGACGCAACATCGTCAATATTAATCAATAAAACCAAAGTAACAAACGAAACAAACAGCAAAATTGTCGTTGTATTGAATTTCAGCCCGTTGCCCTTCACCCACCCGTAAAGCAAGAAAACCGCAATTGACGCAACCGGATAAAAAGTATCAAGCGCATGCCAGAATGCAAGACCGAATATTGTGTCCAAGTTTCCGACAAACCAGTAAATGTGCCCATCTCCGAAAGTGACAAGGATAAGGAGTGCGCCGAAAGCAAGTGCCAGAATTTCACTTCTCAAACTCATCAGTTAAACGCCTACTTACCTCCCTTAAGGATATACGGCGCTATTTAACTGCTCATAATCAGCGAAAAAATCTGGAAAGGTTTGTCTAGATCATCTTAAGCAAACAGATTTACTTCTCAAAAGAAAGAGCTTCGCAACTAACGTTACCATGTTTACAATCGCCAAAAAGGCTAATTTTCGCGTTTTACATATTAATGAGAAGTGCATACAAGAACTTAAAATGAAGAAATCATTAGTCATAGCAACCTTACTTATTGTAATCATCATTATTGTGAGCGCCTCAATAGGGGCTTTCTTGAACACCAATAACACTTCAGCAAACTCCACCGTGACACATTACACCTACACCATAGTTAATACGTATCCGCATGATACAAGCGCCTTCACAGAGGGACTCGTATATTTGAATGGCTTCCTATACGAAAGTAGCGGCAGTGGAAACCTACCGAATGCCATTTCAACTTTACGCCGAGTAGACTTGACCACTGGCAATGTACTGCAGGAGTACACTTTGCCAACGCAGTATTTCGGCGAAGGCATAGCCATCGTTAACAACGCAATTATACAGTTAACTTGGCAGTCAAACATAGGCTTCATCTACAACAAAACCACATTTACGGTGCTGGGAAATTTTAGTTACCCCACGCAGGGTTGGGGCTTAACCTTTGACGGCAAAAACCTAATCATGAGCGACGGCACAGACCACCTGTATTTCTTAAATCCAACAACATTCCAGCAGACAGGAGAGGTCCAAGTCCATGATGGGAACACGCCCGTAGTAAACATCAACTCGCTAGACTATATCAACGGTCAAGTTTACGCCAACATCTGGCTGACAAACACAATCGCCATAATCAACCCAAGAACTGGACAAGTCAAAGCTTGGATAGACCTCACGGGACTACCAGACGAAAACAATTCAAACCCGAATGCCGTGCTAAATGGCATAGCATATGACCAACAAAACAACAGACTCTTCGTGGCTGGCAAAGATTGGCCAAACCTCTACCAGATTAAACTAATACCACAAACCAACCAAACATCCTAGAATTAGCTGGATGCCCTGAAGAATAAAGAAAGGAAGATTATTGGTGCGGGAAAGATGTGGGCTTGTGGTTCCTGTCATAATAAAGAGCACTAACCCCAATACAATTAATATGATTGCGCCCATAGCAATCTTAAATTTCTTCCACATTTTCATACAAGTTTAAATGGTTAGTTTGTTATCGTCAAGCTTCCATTAACGTTGCGCCATGTAGTAAGATACAATTGCCAATGGAACCACAAGGGCATAGGAGATCAAGGTTCCAAGCCAGATTCCAAAACTCGGATACAAATACCTAACAGCTACACTGAAAGGGATAACCGTTAGAATACCAGACAACGCTAACGGCTTAGTTACAGCTCGCGAGAATTCCGTTCCTCTGCTTTTGTTCAATATTATCAACGTTGAAGTGAAAACCGCCGGAAACGCAGCCGCAATTCCACCTAAGACAGGCCCCCCAATTTGGCTCAATAGCACTGAAATCAAAACAAGTGATCCTGCACCGACTCCACGCAAAACAATTTCACGAACATTGTAGAGTCTCGCTTCTCCCGTTAGGTTTTGGAGTTTTAGCTTTTTAGTGAAAGAATAATATGTTAAGACCGAAATCGCGGCTCCCGCGACCAAGGAAAACGCGAAATCCCTTAGACCGGAAGCAACAATTAAGCCAGAAATTGCGAACCATATTAGAAGAGAAACGAAAATTCCGCGACCAAATCCTTTCTGGGCAAAAAAAGCGAAGAAGAAGAGATAAGCACTTGTAATGCCGAATGCTAAGGGAAAGACGGTAGTCGCTTGAGCCGCGGCAGCTGAAGATTGATTAATCCCGATGAAGAAAAACGAGAAAGCCGATGTAGAGGGAAGACCGCCGAGGATCCCGCCTAGGACGCTTCCTTTCTTTTCTGCAATAACTGTGATTATAGTTACCCATAAGCTTCCAACAGCGAATGCCAGAAAAAGATGCAGGAAAAAAGAGTCGGAAACCATATTTTGAGCCTTTGCATCATATGGCAAATTAGTGACTAATTAATTCTTCCAAGGAATTCGAAAAAAAAGGTTTAATTGACCTTACTGGTTTGTGGAGGAGGTTAGCAAGTGCCTTATAGCTTTCGTCAAAGAACAGCACCGTTCTTCAATGAGAACATGCCTGCTGAAATCTTGTTGGGGGTAAAGTCAGCTGGCTTCGAAATTGATAGAAAAATAGAAATCTTAGTAAGATAGTTTTAAGGAAGTATTCTGGAGACCTTGGCTTGTCGAACGACATCAATGTGGAGCTTGAGGGAACTACCTTCAGTGTATATTTGTATGTGGCTAAGGAAGGCAAGCCTGTTGGTCCAAGGGATGTGATGCGTGGTGCGCATCTTAGCAGTCCAAGCGTGGCTTATCGGCATCTTCAGAAACTTGAAGACTCGGGGCTATTAAAGAAAAACGAGTATGGTGAATACTTACTCAAGAATAAAATGAGGGTCAATGGATATCACTGGGTTGGTCGACGCCTCTGGCCTAATGCAATGTTCTATTTCTATTTTTTTCTCGGACTCTTCATCACCGAGATTGTGGTTTTAGCAATTCATTACGCAGTCGAAACCTACGAGTTCAAGGTCTTCTTCGCATTAGGCTTGTCAATAACGGGGATCGCCATGATTCTCTTTCTTAAAGAGGGATTATCGTTGACTAAGAGAATAGGCAAAACGTCAGCACGCAATCAAGATGAATAATTTCCGTTCCAAAAAGTTCCTAGCGAAATGGCGAGAAACACAGTGTTCAGAAATGACAAAGATGACAGAGAAGGATTGAGCCAGGCTGACAGCTTTAGTAAAGGCAGAAAAAAGAAAGAAAAAGCAACCAGCCGCTAGACGAGAGCTAAATGCCACCGAACTTCGATTCTAATCTTTTTCAAGTTCTCAAACGGTCCAGTTTCAGGGCCATATCCAAATGTTTGCGCTTGGGAAAAGTTTGCCCAAGACGGAGAAACAAAAAGTACGTTAATTGAGAAATTAGAAAAAATGGCACCAATCGCTTTCGACTGCCGCTATTTCTTGCGACAGGGCAAAACCGAAACATGAAAAGAACAGCTATAGCTGTTCTTCTTGGGGAACACTCTGTTCTCTGGGGAGAGCTATAAGCACGTGCGTGGCAAATATTGTTGGGTAGCATTACATGTTAGCAAAGGTTAGAAGAAGAACCAATTTGGCAATCAGCATTTTTACATTGCTGTTGAATGATAGGTCCAAAGCTTCTCGAAATCGAAAAATCCATGATTTTATGAAGCGCGCGACAGATCTAAGAGGAACCCTATGGGTTATGGATTATAATAGGCGTGAGTGAGGATGATTATGAAATCCGACAAAAACCGGTTTGTCCTTGCGCTTCTTCTTGTGGCACTGGTCACGATGATGGTTCTACCAGAATGCGCGACAGCGTTTTCTAACGTTCCGCTTCTTGTCTCGTCGGTTCCAAACGTTTCAAGCGTCTCAACAAATGTTCTAACCACTCCATCAACGATAATTGTTCCTGACGACTACCCATCCATTTCTGCCGCCATCGGAAACGCTTCGGTAGGCGACACTGTAATCGTTCGAAGCGGAACTTATTTCGAAAACCCGATAATTGACAAACCATTAACGCTCCAAGGCGTGAACAGTGCGGACACCGTGGTGGTCGGAACAGGCGACTCTGCAGTAGCCAGCGTTTTTACGATCACGGCAGATGATGTGAAGGTTTCAGGCTTCACCATCACAAGCGTCAACTATTCAGCCTCCGCCAACTATGCTTACGGCATTATGATTGAAGGAAATAAGTGCACGATAACCGGCAACACCATAGTGAATACGTTGTCGGGAATCTTTTGTTCGGTCCAGTCCTCCTCCGTAATCACCCAAAACAACATAACTGTGAATCACAAAGACGGCGTCCGATTCTACGGAGGCTTCAACAACACCATTTCAGAAAACAACATAACAAACAACGCAGCTTCCGCCATCGCCATCGAAGGCTATTCAGACAATATAATAGAAAACAACCTATCTCAAAACACCATAGGCATCGGACTGGCTGCGACTTACTCAGTAATCTTTAGAAACAACATTACTGAAAACAGCAATTCAGGCATTTACCTCCCAGGCTCCAACAACATCATATCCGCGAATTACATCGCAAACAACAAATACGGCATCTGTTCAATCCAGAGCTTCGGCATATCGGGTAACAACACGATTGTTCACAATGACTTCGTCAACAATAACCAAAACGCATATTTGACCTCGCCCTCCACAGTCCAAATTTGGGACGAAGGCTATCTTCTGGGAGGAAATTACTGGAGCAACTATTCAACGGTTTGCCCTAACGCAACAGAGATTGCCAACTCTGGAATAATGAATTTGCCGTATTCTATTTGCGCCAACAACACTGACAAGGATCCGCTTATGGCGCTTTTCGACGTCTCAAACGCGTTTGGCCCGCCGGGCGAAAAAACTCCTTTAGTTATCGGGTCCGACCACGTTGCCGCCTTATGGAGCCTCGACAACATTGAATCCAATTATGTCACCGCCGACGCGACGGGAGCTAACCCGGCGGTTTTAGGGACCACGGCTGCTAACGTTTCGTTCACTCCTAAGTTGGTTGAAGGCAAGTTCGGCAAAGCTCTGAGCTTTGATGGAAACTCTTATGCATACGTTCCATCATCGCCTAGCTTAGCAATTCCGGCTGACATAACAATCGACGCGTGGGTTTACGCAAACCAATTCAAAAACGTAACATACAACACAATTGTGGCCGAAGCCGTGGGCACGACAGCCAAATATGAGACAAGGATCCTTGGACTTGCCATAAACGGGGTCGCACCAAGCAACAGCACCGCCCCAGCATTGGGAGCTCTACGCGGCTATGTAACAACCGACACGGCAGGCTTCAATGAAATAATGACTACTCAACTTGTGATTTCCCTAAATGAGTGGACCCATGTCGTGTTCACTCGAAGCCTCAAAACAGGCATGCACCTCTATGTTAACGGAGTAGAGCAGAACGTAACAGTCACCGCTGGAACACAGAATCCCACCGGCTCAATAGAACAGATGACAGGCCTATACATAGGGCACGACTCGATGAGCACTATAGAAAACGCCCAAATCCTTAACGTAGCCACAGAACCAGCGAGCGCATCTATCTGGCAACAATGGTGGTTCTGGACCCCAGTCGCCGCCGCTTTCGCAGTATTAGCTGGAATCGCTTACTACGTCAATAAGAACGGCAACAAACGAAACACGGCAATATCTAAGTCCCCTAAAGCCTAGAATGTGCTCAACATTTCTAAGGGTTTCTGCCTTTATCCGGCTGTTGAATTCAAGGCACCACGACAGAAGATCGTTAATGTTCATTAGAAATGTGATCCCATTTGGGTTAATCCCCTTGGAAAGCCAGATTGAAGTAGAATGTGTTCAAAAGAGAGCACTTGATTCTGTGCGATGGAGAAGTTGTGAGCTTTGGAAAAAAATCTGTCAATTAGGCACGGGTGCAAAAAAAATAACGTGAATTCGTTGAGATAACGCGAGCGGATAGGCTTAAATTTAACCGTATTTCCAGTTTGAAGTCAAAGTCTTGGAATTCTTTAGCGTTTAAATTTTGTTTTTAGATCTCAGTGAAAAAATTATATACTAATAGCTAAGACATAGAGAGCCAGGGGAATAGTATGAGCGGGGAAAAAAATACTGTATCTAATACAGAAAATAAGTATCCTTGGAGCAACTACACTTTGAAATGGGGCAGGGGAGAACCGGTTTCAACAACGCAATACGTGCTGTATGCAGTGCAGATAGCGGCGGTAATAATTTTGTCATACCTAAGTGTCACGCTACTTGGTCCACTAAGCTACTCTGGCATCTCACTGTTCTATTTCGTATATCCCTTCTTCCTAGTTTTCACCATGTGGTGGGGAATTTGGGGAATCTTGGGGGCATACATAGGCTGTGTGGTAGGAGCTGGCTTGATGGTCGGTTTGGGACCGGTCGCGTCGGGAGCTTATGCAATCAGCGATTTCATTCCGCCTCTGATAGTGTTCATACTTTATCGTGGGTTGCTCTCAAATAGAGGCTTTGACCCTTTGTGGAGAGACTTGACAGACAAGGAAGTTGCAGGAGTCAAAACAAAACGAGTGTCAGCATGGGTCTTGTTCATCGTGATTAATGGGCTAGTGCTAAACGCGGTAAGTGCAGAGCTGGGTGTTGGAATACAAAACTACCTTGGACTCATTCCGTCAGGCGCATTCTGGGGATGGTGGGCAGGATGGTTCGTTGGAGACTTAATAGCGATGATAATAATTACTCCGGTGCTCGTCAAAGGACTAACCAAGCTGGTCGAACGCCAAGGGCTCATAAATGGCGGCTGGATAACTTAGTCTATGCTACGAGCAAGTTGAAGCCTAAAAGTGAAACTATTTGGCAAGGGATGACGTAGAAGCACGTACTTCTAAGAAGTATGTGCGAACCTTTATTTTTTCCATGCGAACAGGAACTCCAATTGAGAAATTGCATGTAATTACAAAATTCTTCATGATAGCAGCAATGTCGGTTTTGGCTCTTTACATGTTCGATATCCCGGTCTTAAAGGGAGGCCCGGACATAATTGGCCTACTATTTCTGCTTGTACTTGTTTTCGTGCTTTTGGGAATTTCTGGAACTACAAAATATTTGGTCAACTCTTACCTTCTGCTTGCTTTGCCGGTGCCAGTAAGCGAATTTATTTGGTGGTTCTTTTTTAATGGGTCGCTACCTGGGGCGAGGGAAACATTTTACTTGTGGCCAGGGTTTTTTCCAATTGGAATTTCAACGGTAGTGCTGGTTTCCGTTTTCGGAGTGGTTTATTACCGGACAAGGAGTATTGTCATATCCATTATCCCTGCAGTTTTGCTATGGTGGATTACTGCTATCGTTGGCGCGTTTGATTTTTCTCCGTTGACGACTTGGTTTAGACTTCCAATCGGAGCGACCTATAGCTTTACGCTCCCATACTGGTCAGCACCTGTGGCGTTTTCAAAAGCCTTAGGATTTGCAGTGCTGATTTACACTTCATTCCTGTTTCTGCTTACAACGAGAGACTCAGAGATAGCAGGAGCAATGAGACAACTGGGTCTTTCGTTCAAAAAAGCCTTCTTTATCGCGCTGATTTTCAGAAGTCTAAATACTTTGTTGATGGATTATGAAAATATAAGGATGGCTCAGACAGCTAGAGCGGCTAGTGTAAATAGAAAAAACGTTTTTTACAAGATAATCGACCTTGCTTACGTCTCGATACCGTTGGTCGCGACGATGATCCGGCGGTCAACAGAAATGGGAGTTGCCCTGTACGCCAGGGGGTTTGAAGCATCCAAAAAGGTGACTGCATTCAAGGAGACGAAAGGAATAACCTATATGGATATAACAGTAATAGCAATTTTGAGCGTTTTCCTAATATACGAGGTATTCCTTGGGCACTCCATAAATCATTTGTTTGTAGGGTGAACCAAGGATGACAGTGTTCGAGGTTAAGGATTTCTGGTGGAAGTACCGCTCGTTTGTCGGCGTGGAGAACCCTTACACATTGAAGGGTTTATCATTCACTGTTGAAAAAGGCGAGTTCTTAGGTATAATCGGTCCCAGCGGCGCGGGAAAAACAACTCTGTGCTACGCTCTTACTGGCATCATACCGAAAGTCTTCACTGTTCCATACGGCAAAGAAAACGAGCACATTAAGGGTGAAATCAAACTTTTCGGCCAGACACTAACCAAAGTCGACAAAGTAAAAAACGAAAAAACTGGAAATATGGTTGATAAAGTAGTCGGAATGAAACAAACCGCGCCTAGAGTTGGGCTCTTACTTCAAGATCCAGAGAACCAATTTTTGAGAATGGACCTTCTTCATGAAATAAGCTTCGGTATGGAGCTCTTAGGTCTCCCTGAAAGAGAAATCGAGAGCAGGGCTAAAGAAGCGCTGGAATTAGTTGGCCTTGGTCCCCTATGGCCAATCGCGGATCTTGTTCATCCATCCGAGTTGTCTGGGGGACAGAAGCAGAGGGCTGCCATAGCTTCATTTATTGCTTTGCGACCGGAAGTCCTAGTTTTAGACGAGCCAACCTCTAACTTGGATCCAGAAGGAAAACTCGGAATAATTCAAGCCATAGACAACATAAAGAAAGAATATGATATTACGATAATCCTCGTTGAGCACAACCCTGAAGTAATACAGAAGTACGCAGACAAAGTTTTGGCAATAAACGACGGACAGGCAATTGCGTATGGCCCCACAGAACAGGTATACTCTCAAATGAAGCTATTTGAGGAAAATGGACTTTACGCCTCGGACATAGCAAGAATAGGGTACCAGTCAGGTTTGAATTACAACGGAAGGGTTCCCTTTACAGTCGAAGAAATGCTGGAAACGGTTGAGGCTACAAACCAAAAACCTCTTGCATTCAATTTAATAGATGAACCCATAGATCAAACGACTCAGGAAATAATAAGCGTAAAAGACCTCAACTTCTGGTATGATGATGGAACACATGCCCTAAGAGGAGTAACTTTTGCCATAAAACAAGGAGAATATGTTGGGCTCATAGGGCAAAATGGAGCAGGCAAATCAACAATCTCCAAAATAATTGGTGGCTTGTACAAGAAATTTCAAGGCGAAGCAAGAGTAATGGGAATGAACCTACGGGATAAGAAAGTGATTCAGAGAATACCCTGCTATGTAGGATACGTATTTCAAAACCCTGACAACCAGATTTTCATGAGGAAAGTGTACGACGAGGTTGCCTATGGCCTCAAGAACCTTAAAATGCCGCAGCAAGAAGTTGATCAAAGAGTCAAAGAAGCTCTCAACAGTGTCGGTTTACTCTCAAAGATTGACGAGGATCCAATGTTCTTGGGAAAAGGCGAAAAAAGAAGGCTAACCGTGGCCTCTATCCTCGCCATGAACCCCAAAATAATGATAGTGGACGAGCCTACCACTGGCCAGGATTTCAGGATGTCGGAAGATATAATGAATCTGCTTGAAGAATTAAACAAAGGTGGAACTACGATCTTAGTCATCACACACGACATGACTTTGGTTTCAGAACATACGAAAAGAGTCATAGTAATGCACAACGGAGCTGTACTGTACGATGGCTCTACAAGAGGCTTCTTCTCAAACGAAGAATTACTCGAGAAAGCAGACATCATCCCTCCCATGGCAGCAAGATTTAGCATAGAATACAAGAAAAAGAACATCGCCTGTTCAAATCAAATGAATGTAAAAGAGTGGGTCGCAGCACTGAAATAGAAGTTTGAAAATGGAGATTAACTCATCCATTAATTCTATTAATCGTGGTCCGACAATTGTTGCTTACCCTTTTTCAGTCTTTTTTCTTGTAATGAACGGGCTGTTTTAACTCGTCAAGGAAGAATCACATTCTTACCTCCAATAGCTCCCATTACATTGCTTAGTTTGGGTTTGCATTTAAAATTATATATAATGGTTGTTACAGTCTTTTGGAAGTATACTTAGCGTTAATTTGGGGGAGAATAGGTTGGATGAAGTATTAGACATGTTGGATAAGACCGCAAAGCGTATACAGAAAGTTGTTGATGAAACAAAAGAAGCATCTTCGAAACAATCAGCATTTTATGAGCAAATCATGCAGTCGCCTGGAGCCTCCGAAGAGCAAAAAATCAAGGCGTTTATTGGGAAAACTCGTTATTTAGACCAACTGGAAACTTTAAACTCCCAGCTTAGTGTGCTTTATGCCCTTCAGATATTTGCGTTTAAAGTTAAAGTGCTTGAAGTCACAGTTGGCAACATCAACGAACAACTCATGAAGTCCGGTGTTCTTCTGAAAAGCGCCGAATTAGAGGACATAAAAAAGAATATTGATTCCCTCAAAATCCTAATCGAAGCGCAATATGAATCAATGAAGGAAATCCGAGAAAAACAAACCAAAACCTTAGAGTACATTCATTAAAATGGATTGAATAAAAAGGGCAGCCTGGTGGTTTTCACCACTTATCAGGTTGTACTGCCTGCAATGCATCGTTTTGTTCTGTAGGCTTATTCTACGAGTTTTTCCCAGCTTGTAACTAAGTCAAGAACTTCTTGACCTTGCTTGCCGCCATAGCTCTTTAAGCGTTCTCGAACATCTGTCAAAGCAACTGCAGCTTTCTGGAAATCTTGCATCTGCTTTGCTTTGTCAGTTAAGTAAAGAATTCCGTCAACGCCTGCTCTTGCCATACGAACTGACACTGTTAAGAGTTCACTTGTAGTTGGTGTTTCTCTCGGGTCGTCGCCTGGACCGATAACGTACAATGCAATGTTGAGAGGTACGTCTTTGAAGAGTTTCTTGAAGTTACGGGTGAGCATTTCCCAATACCACGGTGTAGCATAGTTTTTACTGAACATAACTACGAGAAATTCGTCGGTGAGCGGGGCAAGATCATCAAAGTTAACTCCGAAGCGTTCATAGTTTGTGACTGGGTCTGGGAGAACGCCGATGACAAATTTTTTCTTTGCTCTGTCGCGTACTCGTTCGCTTACTTGCGCCATGTAGTCAGTGATTTCTTTTCTGCGCCATTCGTACCAGTTTAATCCGCTTTTTGCGTGGAGTTCTTTGCAGCGTGGGCATGTGCAGTGTCCGTGGTCTGCGAAGTGGATGCTGTTTAGCCATATTCCTTCGCTTTTCCTTGCAACGTCTTCGATGTAATCTAGTTGCTCTGCGCGGTGTTCTGGTTGGGTTGCGCAGAGAATGTCCCAGCGAACATTAAAGTTATCGTTTGTTCTCCATGCAGGACCTAGGTCTGATTGTGAAATCCAATCTGGATG
Organism: Bathyarchaeia archaeon; assembly: GCA_050013315.1. GTDB lineage: Archaea > Thermoproteota > Bathyarchaeia > Bathyarchaeales > Bathycorpusculaceae > Bathycorpusculum. The sequence continues at coordinate 31,283 of JBEKFM010000007.1, read as the reverse complement.
ATTACGAGCAGTAACGTTATCTCCGAAAATCGCAATGTTGCTGTGCATATCAGCTTTCGGCGGCAATCGTCTGCCAACTTCTGGTTTAACTCGGAAAAGATCATAGTCAAAGCCTGGAACTTTCTTTGCTTCAAACATGTATGTACCGAATTTCAATTTACTTCTACCTTTTTAGAAACCAAAACGTTCGGCGATATTATAAAGTTTTGCATAATAAGCCCAAAACTGGTTACAACAATCAAATTTCTGTTTTAATATTCTTATTATGCATCACGTCGTGTTTTCCCTCAGCCAATAGCTCCAAAAAACAAGGTTTTCTTGTGTAAATCCTTTTGCTTATGCAAGCTAAGGTGTAACAGTAACATAAACAATGAAAATAGCAGGCAAGGAGCCCTAAAAATTCTAGCGATTATTTACGCAATCTTTTTAGGGCAAATTCCCTTTTAAGCGCAAGTCTTCAATTGCATAAACTTGAAATAGGATTCAGGTGCTGCCAATGAGCCAGTGGCATTCGCAAGAAACAAAAGAACTAATTCGTCAGTCAAGCGTGGACCCTGAAAAAGGCTTAACAAGCCAAGAGGCAGCACAGCGACTAACCAAATACGGAAAAAACACTCTTGTAGAGCAAAAGGAAATCCGTTTCTTAGACATTTTAAAAGAAGAAATAACCGAACCCATGATTCTGCTTCTGATCGCTGTAGGAGTGCTTTATAGTTTCTTAGGCGGTTTGAGTGATGCCTTAACAATAATTGTAATAATAATCATCCTTGTCTTGGCTGAAGTTTGGAATGAATACAGAGCTAAACGCTCAATTTCGGCTTTGAAGCAATTGGCGCCGCTAACCGCTGTTGTACTCAGAAACGATCAGCCTAAAGAAGTACAGACGGCGTTTCTTGTTCCAGGCGACATTTTACTCTTAAAAGTTGGTCAGCGTGTTCCGGCAGATGCTAGACTTCTTGAAGGCTTTGGATTGGAAACTGATGAGTCCTCGTTGACTGGCGAATCATTCCCAGTCTCCAAAGATGCCACGGCAATATTGCCGATTGAAACCAGAATCACTGATCAAACAAACATGGTTTTCTCCGGAACAATAATCACCAGAGGAAGAGCCAAGGCTCTTGTAACTGCAACCGGGATGAACACGGAGATCGGAAGAGTTGTAGGCATAACTAAAGCTGGAAGGGAACCAAAAACAACGCTTCAACTGGCTATGAAGCAACTTTCTAAAACGCTAGTATGGATTGCACTTTTCTTCAGCATTCTTATTCCAATTTTAAGTTACATTAGAGGTTTACAGCCTAATCCAGGAGAAGCCATACTTTACGGGTTATCGTTAGCTTTTGTCGTTATCCCTGAAGAACTGCCCATCATTGTCACCATGGTTCTAGGCGTTGGCGGTTACGCACTCTCCAGAAAAGGTGCCATAGTAAAACGTTTACGAGCAGCAGAAACCCTTGGAAACGTGACAGTCATAGCTACAGATAAAACAGGCACAATAACAGAAAACAAAATGCGACTAGAACAGCTCTATTTTGACGGCGCAATTCATAGAACCCAAGATTTCAAAGAAAATGAGAAAGCAGCATTAAAAACCGCGCTTTTGGCAAGCGACGCTGTCAGAAACATGACAGGAATTACCGCTTTAAGCAATCCCATGGAACAAGCAATCCTAGAACAATTAAAACAGAATGGAATCGACCTTCAAACCTTATCGAAAGACTGGGTTCTAAAAGACGAGTTAAGCTTTGATGTCGAACGAAAACTGGCCTCTTACATCTACCAATACGGTAATTCCCTAGTGGTCTTATCCAGCGGCGCACCAGAGAAACTCTTAGCTAACTCTACAAAAATCCTATCTAAAGGTGAAGAAACACCGCTCAGCGATAACGCAAGAAATGAAGTAAATAGAGCCATGACGCAAATGGCCCATTCAGGCGAACGCCTATTGGCTTTTGGCTACCATAGATTACCTGCTGATTCGACGTCCTATAAGCAAACTCTTGAAAAGGAAATCGTTTTCGTCGGCATCTTAGGCTTCATTGATCCACCAAGAAAAGAAGTCTCAGGAGCCATCAAAACCTGTCAAGAAGCAGGAATAAAGGTAATAATGATTACTGGCGACCACCCAGAAACTGCTAGAGCCATCGCTTCTCAAGTTGGAATAGATACAACCAGGGTGTTGACTGGTGTTGAAATCTCAAAAATGACTAATGATGACTTGAAGAAAGCACTAAGAAATACCTATGTCTTTGCGCGAGTAACTCCTGAAGATAAACTGCGGCTAGTTCAGCTCTTAAAAGAGAATGGCGAAATCGTAGCTGTCACGGGTGACGGAATAAATGATGCACCAGCGCTCAAAGAGGCCCATATTGGTATTGCAATGGGCATTCGCGGAACTGACGTTGCCAAAGAAACTGCAGACATGATTTTAACTGATGATAATTTTGCCGCTATAGAAACTGCTGTTAAGGAAGGACGGAAACTTAGTAGCAACTTAAAGAAAGGGGTCCGTTACTATTTAGCCTGCAAAGTAGCTTTGGTTTCCATTTTCCTTGTCCCAATAATACTAGGTATTCCTCTTCCATTTGCTCCAATACAAATCATAGTGCTCGAATTATTCATGGACTTAGCCGCATCCGCCACTTTCGTCGCTGAACCCGAAGAAGCAGGCGCAATGAAACGACCACCAAACGACCCAAACGAGAAATTCATGAACCAGCCCATGCTAAGAAGACTTTTCCTGGGTGCATTAAGCCTCTTTACAGCAGTTACAGCTACTTTCCTACTTACATGGTACCAAACACAAAACATACCTTACGCACGCACCATAGCGTTTGCAACATGGATATTTGGACACATTTTCCTTGCACTCAACTTCAGATCTGAAAAAGAACCCTTGATAAAGCAAGGTTTGCTTTCAAACAAGGTCATGCTGCTATGGGCATTGCTTGCTTTCCTGACTTTGATTGCAGGCACTACTTTGCCAATCGTGCAAAGTGCCCTACAAATTACAAGCTTAAGCCTTTCAGGTTGGGTTCTAGCGATCGGCGTGTCGTTTGTGGCTACTTTCTGGATGGAACTTAAGAAAATACTGCAGAGAAACACTTAACTTTTTAACCCAAACAACATATTGAAATGTAAACGCTGAGAGTGAATGCCATGCCTATAAAGTATTTTGACGCCCCAGAAATCAAAAAGCAGGTAGACCAGTTAGCGCAAGAATGCGAGTTCTACCACGTTGTTCCACAATTTGTTTTCTGCGTCAGAAGCAAAGGCTCCAAGGCCAGGCGTACAATAGCACGCATTCACGGTCTAGGCAAGATTTGGCAAGGAGTTTTGAACATTCCACCTACCTACACAATTGAGGTTATTTCTGAAATCTATGATAAAATGTCTGCCGAGGACAAAGAGAGAACTTTGATTCATGAACTTATGCATATTCCAGGAGGTTTCTCAGGTGGTTTTCGCCCCCACAAAGGTTACGTCGAAAGAAAAAATGTTGATTTGGTTTACAAGAAATTGCAGAATGATAGGGCTTCAAAAAAACAAAAATCGCTTTTCTTACAGTAGACTGAGAAGATTATCGGTGAATGTTTTTAAAGCGCGGAAAAGAGATAATAGAAAGCCACAGCTTTAACAGGAAAAAATAAAAAACCATGTATAAGTTAATATGTGGCAAAGGCTTAAACGGTGAAAAGTCATTGCCACGAAAAGTGAGGTTTAGCTAATGAAACACGTTATGAAAAGTTTAAAGCATAACGGCATATTCGTTCCAATTTACGATTACAAAGGCTTTAGCGTTAAAATCCAAGATCAGATGGTAAAGCTGTCGCCTAAAAGTGAGCAAATGGCGGTTGCCTGGGTAAGAAAATCATTGTCAACCGTGTCTCCACCAGATGATATCTTTAAGAACAATTTTATGAAGGAGTTCATTGGACAATTAAAAAAAGAGAACGCTTCGACAAGTTTTTTGGACGCTTTCTGTTCAAAGTACTTGACTAGCATTGATCATCATTCTGAAACTTTAAACAATGGAAAACAGCCGTCGGCTGAAGAAATCGACTTTACTCAAGTGGCCAATTTTATTGCACAGGAGAAAGCAAAGAAAGAAGCCTTAGCCAAAGAATTGAAAAAACAGCAGGCTGAAGAGCGCAAAGCTAAACGGTTAGAATTTAAAGAAAAATATGGTTACGCAGAAGTTGACGGACAAAAACTTGAGATTGCCAACTGGACTTCAGAGCCTTCCTGTCTTTTCGCTGGTCGCGGTGACCATCCACAGCGTGGAAAATGGAAAGATGGCCCAAACGAAGGAGACATAATTCTCAATCTTCCGCCTGAAGCCCCTGTTCCTCAGGGACATTGGAAAGGTGTAGTTTGGGAACCTGACAAGATGTATGTGGCAAAGTGGGAAGACAAGCTAACAGGCAAAATCAAATATGTCTGGTTCTCTGATACAGCGTTTTTAAAGCAGAATCGTGAGAAAGAGAAGTTCCAGAAAGCCGAAACTTTGGGAAAGCAAATTAAAACAATTGAGCAGCATATTCTCAGAAACCTTAACGATAAGGATGATTCAAGGCGCAAAGTTGCGACGGTTTCGTGGCTTATTTTAGTGCCAAACATGAGGGTCGGCGACGAAAAGGACCCCGATGAAGCCGACACCGTAGGCGCCATAACGCTTCGGGCAGAGCACATCAAAATAGATGGCGACATCATACACTTCGACTTCTTGGGCAAAGATAGCGTCAGATGGATAAAAAACGTCAAAGCGCCGCCAGAAGTCATCCGAAACATACAGAATTACATACAAACAAGCAAAGAATACCTCTTTGAAGGCGTCGACTCCAAGAAAGTTTCCCGTTTTCTCTCAGAAAAAATGCCGAAGCTAACAGCCAAGGTGTTCCGCACTTGGAGATGCACAAAAACAGTCAGAGAAGAACTAGAGAAAAGCGGAGTAGTAAAAGAGGACCCGGAGTACAAGAAGGCTTATGCTGCAAAAATGGCTAATTATAAAGTGGCCGAAGTGGCAAACCACAAAAGAAAGATTCCGCCAACCTTTGACCAGCGTCTAGCCAAAAAAGAAGAAAACCTCAAAGCACTCCAGAGTCAGCTTGAGGTGAAGAAGGCGGCGGGCAAAAAAACCGAATCACTTGAGGCAAGAATAGAGAAGGCTAACCTTGACCTTGAATTGACAAAGCTAACCAAAGAATACAACCTCGGCACATCACTCAAATCCTACATTGACCCGACAGCTTACGTGAAATGGGCAAAAAAAGTCAAGTTTGACATAGAAAAATTCTACCCTAAAACGCTGCGAAACAAGTTTAGCTGGGCACTACAAAGCAGCAAAGCACAAGCCGCCGAGTGCATAACTGCATGAACATCACCCAAACCAAAGACGGCATAATCATCACAATTTTTGTAAAACCAAATGCGCCCAAATTCAAAGTAGAGCTTGATGGCAACGAGATTGTCGTCCACTGCACTGAGGAACCTGTGAAAGGCAAAGTGAACAAGGAAATAATAAAAGAATTCGCAAAGCTTTTACATGCCAAGGTTGAGCTTGCCTCAGGCGCCACCTCAAGGCAAAAACAACTGTTCGTGCAAGACATCACCGAAAGCCAAGCAAACAAGCTCTTGAGCCAATAGTTTATTTGTCCAACAGGATATATTACGAGAACCGAAATATCCCTTTTAAACCAAAAAAGCTCTAAAGGTAAATGGAAAGAATTGTAGTTTAAGGGAGAGGGCAAACCTCTTCACCTTACCCCCCCAAAAAAACATTCTGGGCATAAAATTAATTTACGGAATATTTTTTCTTGAAATTGCGCTTGAACTATTTTAGCGTCCAACTTAAGCCTTAACAAATTTTAAATCCCAAAAATACCAATTAGTCACTCAAGGTAAGTCTCATGATCTATCGAGAAGCTGGAATGATGATGTTCGCCGTTTTCTTCACCGGTTTTCTGCTCCTTGTCAGCATTGTACTGCTACATCAAATAGTTACTCTGAACCCTGTCAATCCGACCTCTGTAATCACCGTTGAGTTCTTCATCATCTTTGGCTTAGTCTCAGGGCTAGTTGCGTCGTCGATGTTTACTCAAGGAGAATTGAGGGTGTTAAGCAGAACAGGCGAATTTACAATTAGCAATGAATCTGTGCTTTATGCATCAGCCGTTGGATTGCCAGCCTTTTTGGTCAATTACTTCTTTATTTGCAAGCCTAGGAAGCGGTTTCGTGTTTGGAGAACTCTTTTTCATTTTCGCCGGATTCTTCACTTATTTTCTACTAAGGCTGATTCTTATAATTCGCTGGGAAAGAACAAACAAAACAGTCGTTATGACCCGTTATGGAACCTTCACAACTCCAGCAAAACTCTATGCCCTACCCTACCTTACTAAATAACCAAAAGCTAGCTTTAATCAGGCACACCTTAGCCTTGCAACTTGAATCTAAGCATCGCCGCTATGCCGCCAAAAGCGTTCTTTAGCATTTGTCCCTCTTCAGTTTCTCCCGAAATAATCTCGACGTCTGTGTTTGAGACTTCCGCTAACTCTGCCAAATCGTCAATGACATCCTTCTTTTCAATCACTGCTAATGATGGCGCTGTGCATTTTGGGCAAGGTTTTCCGACTAAGCTCTGCTCGAAATTGGCTACTTCTTGGCTTTTGAGGGTGTGTTGTTCTTCGTAGCCGCAGGCGCTGCATTTAACCGTGACGCGAACTAAATCGAGGCTCTCAGACATGATGAGCGTGCGGACTGCTCCTGCCTGAAGGAGTCGTCGGACATCAGCTTCACCGTAGGTTATCATTCCAGTGTCGTGGCCTACTTCGTAGAGGAATTTCTGCATGATTTCTTTTTCTTCGATGTAGCGGACTTTGCGCATTATTTCAGGTGCTTTGTCCACTACTTCTTTAACGCCTTGCTCTTCCACGTAAGCTGTGTCAACTGTGTCGATTATTTTGTTTTTCAATTGGTAATTAAGATAGTCGCCTTTCTCGAAATCGTATTTTGTCGGTCCGGGTCCGCCGAGAATGATGCCTTTTAGCGTGTCAATGGGTAAGAAAGCCTCGTTCGCGTGCTGACCAACACGAGTAAAATACTCATTAAGCTGCATGTCCCTTAAACGTTCATATCGTCTAGCTGACTGACCGCCGGCACGAGTCTTGCCTGCGACACCTGAATGCATTTGCCTAACAATCTGCAATCTTTTGCCTTGCAAAGTCGCAATTGTAGCTTCTGAAGCATCCACGAGCAAAATGCCATAGGTTTCTTTCTCTCGCAACATCTCCTGCAGGTACTCGGTGTGAAAGCGTGAGTCACAGCGATAAAGGAAAATCTTGATGGGTTCAGGTGGAACGATTACATAGTCTTCCATGCGTTCGGTGCCTGGTGCGCCACCTTCCTGCAGAAGGGCACCGGTAAAAATTACAAGGCCCTTTTCTCCTGGGTCCTTGAAAAGCTTGAGTTTCTGTTGGGCTTTTGTGATAGCATCTAGAACGTTTTTGCGGGTGACGTTCGATTTGATGTTGCTGGCGGTTCCGTATTCGTTTCGCAGGAGGTTTAGAGCATCGCTTATTTGTTTACCTGGTGGAACATATATGGTGATGAGTTCCGTGTGGCTGCCTTCTTTACTGGCTAGGGCATTAAGTGTTTTTCTTAGCCTGAATAGTTCAAGGGAAGATTTTTTCGTTGTACTCAAATAACTTCACTAAATACTGTCTTTAATTTAATAACTAACGTTAAAAGGAATCAAATAAAAGTTCCGTTGTAAAAAACGGAAGTTGTTACAGTTTCGGCGCAACTGGTGGTGTTGGTGCTGATTGTGGCGTTTCTGCGCCTATCGCGTCTTTGAGGAAAGCTTTGAATGGACCGAGTTTTCCACCATAGTTGCCTGAAGATATTTTCACTACCCCGGGTACAGCGATTGCTGCAGTTACACCTTGCTTGATGCCGTTTTTGACAGCGTCAAGAGATAAGCCGTTCATGACTATTTCGTAAACGCTTTGAACGCCTTCTGGAACAACAGAATCTGGCACAAGCGTGCGTAAGGTTGGGCAGTATGGATGATTGGTTGAAGCTTTCATTTTGTACTTTAGTGAGCCTGCTTTGCTTCCTGCACGGCAAACTCCTCCTGGAAAAGGCATAATTACGTCAGGAGCGCATGTACGGATTGCGTCTGCTGCTGCTTCTGCCGCTATTAATCCCGCTTGCTGGGTTTCTGAGAAAATCATAAAGTTGCCGCCTGCAACTGCTTCTTGCGCGCCGAAGCCATTTTCAACTATAAAGTTGCCTTCCATAACTGGGATTTTCCAGCATTTTCTTCCGCCAACCATGGCTTTTTTCTGGAAGCCATCGCCAAAATAGCGTAGGCTGTTGCCAACGTCTAATGTTCGTTTGGTTTTATCCAAGCCGTTAAAAGCGGCGGTTGTTGGGCAAGTCATGATGCATTGACCGATACGCTCCATAAGTTGGTGCTTGAGTTCAAAGCGGTCTCGATTGTAAATTTGGATGTACATTCCGGGTCGTTTGTCAGGCGTCTGGTCGGCTAGAACTGGACGTTCGATTGCTGCTTCTGCGGGCGCCATGATGACGCTTGTGGCGAAGCCCGTGGTAACACTTGCGGCGATTTGTGCCCATTTTTCGTTTTGAGCGGTGATTAAGATTCTTCCCGCCCAAAGTGTGAACATTTCAGCAAAAGTATCTTGAACCTTCACCGTGTTTCCTTTAGGCGATTTCACAAGAAACATTTTTTCTTTATCGTCATAGCTTTGGATTTCAAGCGTGTTAGTGTTTGATGACATGAAATGGACCTTGCAGTTCAGTTGGGAATTGTATGATTTAAGAGTTTTCATGAGCCGCTAAAATTTTCTCATTTTAAAGGCTAATTTCAAACTGCCAAACGCAGGAAGTTTTAGGGCTTGCTTCTGAGAATGCGTTGGTTTTGAAAGGATATTGTAATTAGTTTCGTCAAAGATTACCCTTCCACTTTGATTATTTGTGGAATTTTGCCTGCGGTGCCTACTTGGCCTTTGTAGATTATTAACACGCCTTCCACACCTTGAATAGATTGCCCTTTGCTGATTCCTGCTTTGATTGCGGTTCCGACGTCTTCGCCTTTAACCACATTACCCACCGCTGTGGCTGCCGCATCAGCTAAGCCAGCATTTTTGCAGAAAACTGTTGCTGCCTCTGCATCGCCAAAACTCAGCGCGTGGCTAAATCGTCCAGAACTGGTGGCGACGCCAATAGGGAATTCAGTCAGGCGAAAGCCGAACCGTTTTGATAGGGGCTCATCTCCAGCGGCAACTGCCACATCAACAGGCGTGTTTGATACTGCTGAGATTTCTCCGCCGTCTTCCACCACTGCCACTTCACAGCCCTCACTAGTCATATCGTTCACTGCTAGGTCAGCTATGACTCCTGCTACGGCTGCCATGGGTCCAACATCAGCTTTTTCTGCTTCTTGAGCCATCAGTTTAGCCACTATGGGTTCTTCTGGCGGTGGGATTGGCGTTAGCGTGTACAAGAATTTGGGGTTTGCTCTTATGTAAATTTCGAGTTCTTGCCTGTTGCGTTTTATCGATTCGATAGCGGTTTGGATAGCTTGCTGCTTATCAGAAATTATGGTGCATTGCGTTTCTTTTAAGGTAAAGCTTTCTCTAAAGAGATTCTTAGTCAACTCTATTTTTTCCTATTACTCCCTGATTGGTCCGGGTTAATTTGCTTAACCGATTTTATCGCCCTGGCTGGACACACGTCAACGCACATACTACAGGTGCTGCCAACACATTTCTCCCGGTCAAATTGTACTGTGGAATCTTTGGCTATGCTTATCGCTTCCACAGGACAAAGGGCAACACAGGAACCGCAGCTAAAGCATTTTTCTGTGTCAACTTCGATGAGTTTGGGTACAGTAACTGTGACGCCTCGTTTTCGGAAAGCTTTTATTATTTTTTCCTGCGCCTCGTCTGGGACTTCAGCGAGTATTTCGCCGCCCTTCGAGTTTATGTGCGCTGCCAAAATTGCCATCGGTACTTTATATTCAAGAATTATTTGGGAAGCAATCGGCTGCGGTACTTGTTCTTCGGAGAATCTTAAGAGAAGTCTTACCATGCTTTTACCGTCCTAATAATCTAGACACATCTTCAGACGTGACTATTCCCAGCACTTTCTTTTCAATATCGACCACGGGCAATGCTGAAATGTTATGTTGAGCCATCCGTTTAGAAGCAATCTCCAGTGGCTCATCAGGTTTGGCAGTCACAACGTTACGCGTCTCGATGTCGGCTAAAGCTTTTTTGCCCTCAGCCATAGCCCTCGTGATATCCCAAGAAGTCACGATTCCCCGTAACTTCCCCGCGCCGTCAACCACAACGATGTGGTTAACCGCTTTAGTAACAATACGTTCGGCAATGGCCCGTATCTCCTCATTTTCGGTACATGTAACAGCGGGGTGCATAACGCTGACGACGAACGGAATTTCCTCAGTCTGCCGCATCGGCTTAAACACACTGACAGCGGGCAACCGTTCAACAGTCGAAGTTAAGAAAAACGTACCTTCTTCAATCCAAGACTTTAGTGATTGGGAAACTTTCTTAGCCATCTTTATGCTAGACAGCGAACTAACGCGAACTTTCTTGTCAGCTATAGTTATCGAGCCTGATTTTAGCTCTTTATAACTCACCTGCCTTAGCTTCGGACGGTCTCTACGCGGCACGCTATAATCAACCACATCGGTGAAAATCTCACTGTCACGAATCGATGTCTTCTTTGCTAAGCCCACATTCAAAATGGGAATAGGAACCCCTAAACCAACATACATCGAAGTGCCATAGCGCGTGAAAGCAGCACCCTGCAAGAATTCAGGAGACATCTTCTTGGCATCCCCTTTCACCATCAAAGTGCCGTTTAGGTTTTTGGGGCTATGCTGCGTTCCCTCACCGATAACGTAACCTTGCCCTCCGCCAAGGAAAATCCTAGTTCCCATGCCAATCGTTTCGTAATCTGGGTCATTCATAAGCGGGTTTAATTCCCCCGCACCAGAAAATGTTGCGTTTTGCAGTCTCGGCAAAAGTTTGCTCATATAAGTGTAAATGGTCTCATCACTAGTATTTACTGCGCAGTTGTACCGTTGGTAGCAGTTGCGGAAGTTCAACAGGTAAAACTGGTTTAAATCGTCCTTTGTTAATGTTGTTTTAAGCTGAGTTCTCGGGTAACAATCGGTTCCGTAAGCTGTAGCCCGGAGTTCAACCTCTTTGCCTCCTACGAGATCTTGGATAACGTGCCCACCACCATACTCGAAAGGCTGCGTCTCAGACATGTTTGTTGCCCCGATAAACAGGTCAACCGCTGCTCCGGGATGGCAAACTTCAACATTATTCATCCAAGCATGATCAATCTTAATAGGCGGATCAGAATGCCCAAGGTTAATAACTGCGCCAGAGGAACACATGGCTCCAAAAGTGCCTGTTGTAACCACATCAACTTCTTTAAAGGCGACTTCGACGCCGCTGCTTTCGACAAGCTTTTTCATTTCTTCGGCAGTTAAAACCTGAACATCACCCTTGCGGATTTTCTCATTAATCTCTTCAACGCTGCGAGATTTAGTCGGTTTGGACAATTAGCTTACCTTAATGCCAATCGAAAAGGCTTTGCACGTTAATATTTTTTGCGTAATAACCAATTAATTTATTACACTTTTCGTTAGTGAAGAAGTGATCGAAAAATAAAATACTAACCCTAATTGAACGGGACTAGCTCCCTTTTAGCGCGGCGCGTCACATTTCTCTCTCAAGAGAAAGCCCTGCACTATTTATACCCATATAAGAGTCTTCGAATTTAGTATTAAAACATAAACTGAGGAATAAACAAGATGACTGACATTCGCAAGGAAACAGACAGCCTCGGCGAAGTAGATGTTTTTGCCGACAAGCTTTGGGGTGCCCAAACCCAGCGCTCGCTGGAGCACTTTAGTATTGGTAAGGACTTAATCCCGCCTGAGATGATTACCGCGTACGCCTTGCTAAAGAAAGCCGCGGCCAATGCTAACCACGCGGGCAAGCGGCTTGACGACCGACGACATAAACTTATCGTTCAGGTCTGTGACGAAATCCTCGCCGGCCAGCATCACGACATGTTTCCGTTGCACGTGTGGATGACGGGCAGCGGCACTCAGTTTAACATGAACGTAAACGAGGTAATCTCTAACCGCTGCTGCCAACTCGCCGGCACGCCGCTAGGAAGCAAAACACCAGTCCACCCCAATGATCATGTCAACATGGCGCAGTCGTCAAATGACACGTTCCCATCTGCAATGTGCATCGCGGCAGCAGTCAATCTAAAAGAGAAACTGATCCCCACGGTGAAGGCGCTGCACGACGCGATTGCGGCGAAAGCCGAGGAGTGGGAAGACATTATCAAGATCGGTCGCACTCACATGCAGGATGCAACGCCAATCACGCTCGGTCAGGAATGGTCGGGATATGCCGGGATGCTCGCAGACAATCTTGAGAGGATTGAGGACGCCCTGAAAGGTGTCTACCTTCTCGCGCTCGGTGGTACAGCGGTGGGCACGGGCATGAACTCTGCGCCTGGCTTCGGCGAAGCGGCTGCCGCTGAAATTGCCAAGCTCACAGGTCTGCCGTTCGTAAGTGCACCAAACAAGTTCACGGTGCAAGGCGCACATGATGATCTAGTACAGCTCTCCGGCACGTTACGCACGCTAGCTGTGTCACTCTACAAGATAGCCAACGATATCCGGCTGATGTCCTGTGGTCCGCGAGCAGGCTTCGCTGAACTTTTGATCCCAGAAAACGAGCCAGGCTCATCAATTATGCCGGGCAAAGTAAATCCGACTCAGGCCGAGGCACTGACGATGGTGGCCGTCCAGGTGATGGCAAATGATGTTGCTGTGGGCTTCGGGGGCGCCGGCGGTTATCTCGAAATGAACGTCTACAAGCCTCTAATCATATTCAACGTAACTCACTCAATTACAATCATGGCCGACGGCTGCACAAACTTCCGCAAGTTCCTTATCGAGGGAACCAAGCCGAATCTGAAGAGGATCAAGGAGTACGTGGACCGCTCACTTATGCTCGTGACAGCGCTCGCACCAGTCATAGGCTATGACAAAGCGTCGAAGATCGCTCACTACGCGATGGACAATGACCTTACGTTGAAAGCGGCTGCACTTGAGCTGGGCTTCGTAACGGAGGATGAGTTCGACCGCATCGTCGATCCGGCGAAAATGGTCAAACCGTACGTCTCAACCTCCAAGCAATAATTCAAGCACAGTTTTTAATTAGCGGAACCCGAAAATCTGGATAGTCATGTTTCTACTTTTTTAAGAAAGGTATTGATATGAACAGTACCTATGAGCGCGGAATTGAGTTTATTCGGGACCTTTAGTAACCTGCATCGCTTCAGGCTCGAATCTCCAAAAATGCGGATAGCATTGAGAATATCTCGGTTTCATTAATAGTTTCAGATGCCAGCAGCTAGTTTGTTTTCACTGCAGATACTTTTACGCTTACCACGGAGTTTGCTGCTTCTTTTACTTCTTCTATGGTCATATCCAAGCTCTTGACGATTTCTTGGGTGTTGGATTCGCTTATTATGTATTCGAGCGGATAAGTTTTTTCTTCAATTATTTTTACTTCTTGGAATCCGACTTTTCGTATCAGTTCAATATATTTGTCTTTGATTTCTGCCCCTGAGATGCATCCTGCGTAGGCTTCAACGTTTTGGCGTATGGATTCAGGCAGCTCTCTCAAGAGAACTATGTCCGAAACCATCAATCGCCCCTTAGGAGATAGAACTCTGAAGGCTTCTTCAAAAACGCGCTTCTTGTTTGGCGAGAGATTGATTACGCAGTTTGAGATTATGACATCGACCGAGTTATCTGCGGCTGGAAGGTTCTCGATTTCGCCTAGTCTGAACTCGACGTTTGTGTATTTTCCTTTTCTCGCGTTCGCTCTTGCCTTATCGATCATTTCAGGAGTCATGTCCACGCCTATCACTTTGCCTTTCTTGCCCACTTTGTTGGCAGCCAAGAAACAGTCAAAACCTGCCCCTGCACCTAAGTCAAGAACGATCTCTCCCTCTTTTAGCGACGCCATAGCAGTTGGATTACCACAGCCAAGACCCAGATTTGCCCCCTCGGGAACGGCGGTCATCTCATCTTCACTGTAGCCTATCATGCTACTCATTTCCTTACTGGTTGGAGCCGAGCAACAGCTAATAGGCGACGCGCAACAAGAACCGCTGGTTTTGACCACTTTGGCGTAACGGTTTCTAACTAGTTTTTTAATTTTTTCTTCTTTCATAAAATCAACCCTCTTGTTTAGTTACATCTTTAAAGTGTGAAAGCAGGCTTTCCGCTTCCGCTTTAAGAACAGATGTGCAGGTGGAGCATCCGCCGCAATCTTTTTTATGAGTTTTCAGAACTATCTTATCTATCTCCAAATTGTCCATCTCCTTCTAGCTGCATGTTATGTGTTCAAAAACCTCTTTCGTTAGAGCATCCACAAGTTTCGACGTTAATCCGTCGACAACATCGTAAATGCTTGGGTCAACAATCGAGTACATTCGTTTGGTTCCGTCCTTTCGGCACCTTACTATTCCGGCGTCTTTGAGGATTTTTAAGTGGCGCGATACTAACGGTTGAATGAGGTTTAAATGTGGAACAATTTCGCATACACACTTTTCGCCATCGCGCAAAAATGAAAGTATTTCAAGTCTAATTGGATCTGAGAGTGCGTGGAAAACTATTGATTTGAAACGATTCTGATTTTCCTTCTGATTTTCCACTTTTGCGGACATGATTTACTTTAGAGTCAATAACAATATTTAAAAGTTGCTATGAATTAGACAAACAAGGACTAAGGCGACAAAGATGACTGAAGAAAGTTGGCATGGCATTCCCCGAAGCAAGATACCGTGGTACCCAATGATAGATTATGAAAAATGCATCAGCTGCGGAAAATGCGTGGATTACTGCAAACTCGGAACCTATATATTGGAAGAAAAGGAAGGAAAAAAGATACCAGCAGTCAAATACCCTTACAATTGCGTGGTTCTATGCAATGGATGCGATAGTATATGCCCTGCTGGCGCCATAACACACCAATCGAAAAAAGAAACAAGAGAGCTAATTCGAGAAATGAGAAAATCCCAAACCAGCAATAAACAAAAATGAAAAAGGTCAAGCTCATGAATGAGGGTAACGTAAGAGTTAGAAGCTGGGAAGAATTCAAGCGCTTAGTAAACGAAAAAAAACCTGGATCAATCGTTTATATTCTTGAGCAAAACGGCTTTTCCCCCAACAAGGAATTAACGTCATTAAGAATTATAATGCTTCATGACAGGCGCTACTATATCTTCCTTGACTTTCCCAAAGGCGAAAGGCTCAGAGAAACAGGAATTCCCTTGCACAAAGATAAAAATGGAATTCTTAATTTGGATGAAGACGAAGTCAAGGTCATCTTGAAGAAGCAATTTGAAAAAGAAAGATTAGAAGTTTTTTCTTTCTGGACTGCTTGAAAAGATGAAACAACCTATTGCTATAGAGAATATGTTGATGATGTTTTTATATTTCAAAAAGAATCTTTTGGGATGAGTCTAATGGCTAAAACCAAAGTCTTGTTCTTATGCACTCATAATTCTGCTCGATCTCAGATAGCTGAAGGGCTACTTACACACCTTTACGGTAATGAGTATGAAGTTTTTAGTGCTGGTACAAATCCCACGCAGATAAATCCGTTGGCCATTAAGGTTATGGCTGAGATAGGGATAGATATTTCTGGGCAATATTCTAAAAGCCTCGATAATTTCAAAGAAGTCAATATCGACTTGGTTGTATCAGTTTGCCACAGCAGCGTAAAGACAAATTGTGCAATTTGTTCCTCACCCATAGTTATGGGAAGACCTGAATTGATTACCTCAAGATTACCAAGAGCAAAACATTATTTCCAGCACCCCTTCGATGACCCTTCCGAAGTAGAGGGAACCGAAGAAGAAAAAATTGCTGCCTTCCGTCATACAAGGGATGAAATTAAACAGTGGATAATCGAAGAGTTTGCCGATCTGAAAATTCATAATGAACAATAAAGATTTCTATTAATTCAAGCCACTTGAGGTTCAGTTATTTTCTCGCTTTGTTTTAAACAAATCATCCAACCGCTCGCAGTTTTTTTGGCAACTCGGCCGTGTGAGGATTGAAAATTTCAGGAATTTTTTCCAGAAAGCCAATTAAAGAGCACACATAATACTGAGGTGAGACTGTGATCAGCTTGCAAAAGACGAAAGTCATTTTTCTGTGCACAGGAAATTCGGCACGAAGCCAAATGGCAGAAGCATTTCTAAGGAAATATGCTGGCAATTATTTTGAGGTTTACAGTGCAGGCTTCGAACCTCGACCAATCCACCCCTACACTATCAAGGTAATGAGAGAAATAGGATATGACCTAAGTGGCCAGCATCCGAAGGACTTGTCACAGTATCTTGGAAGGGTACATTTCGGGATAGTTATAACGGTATGCGTAAAAGCAGAAGAAGTGTGTCCCACCATACCAGATGTATCCACAAGATTATATTGGCCGTTCGAAGACCCAGCAGCATTTCAAGGAACAGAAGAAGAAAAAATAGCCAAATTCCGAGAAATTCGAGACAAAATCAACGAAAAAACACGGGCATGGTTGAAAGAAAGAGGCATCATTGAAAACTAACGTCTAAGTGTCTCGTTATAAAAAAGTAACAAGCGAATCAGGTTCACCTTTTCTTTTATGAAGATTTAAACTAAATATTATGAGCAAGTGAATTTAGCGGATAGCGAGCCTGAACCTATACCGGTCACGTTAAACCCTAGTCAGGTCGACTCTCAAACTCTCGGGTAACCTTGAAAATCTACCCAAATTCGGGAGTGAGCAGAAAAACTTGATAAAGCCAACTGCACCTGAGGATAAAGCAGAGCAAAGCATGAACAAACCAGAACCCACTTTCAAAATAAGATCAGCTCAACTTCACGACCAAAAAATTATCCGTACCCTTCTTTCTGTGTTCAAGTTGCCGCTGGATGGGCTCGAAGAGACAAAACTGTGGGTTCTTCAGTCGAGCAATGGAGAGGTCGTAGGCGTTGCAGGATTAGAAGTGTATGACAACCAAGGTCTGCTGCGTTCTGTTGCGGTAATCAAGAGCATGCACAATCAGGGCTATGGAACCTCTCTAGCCAGCTATGTAATAGGCGAAGCCAAAAGGAGCCATGTGCGGAACTTGTTTTTGCTGACAACAACGGCTTCTGCATTTTTCAAAAAATTAGGATTCAAAGAGGAAAGCCGAGAAAAAGTAGCTGGTAGCATTACGAACTCGGTTGAGTTCAAAAGTGCCTGCCCAAAAACGGCCATCCTCATGCGTTTGCCCATGGCTTAATTATATAGCCTCTTTTTTTGTAGGGTTAGCAGCTTTTCCTATCACTTCAGATAGCTTTTCAGTGGAAGGCACACCGCCATAGAGTACTAATTCGCCGTTTATGAACAAAGCGGGCATTGCATCCATGCCATATTTGTCAATGAGTGGCAGTGCTTTTCGGAGGTAATCAGCTTTGGGGCTGTAGGCTGCAGCACTAAAAGTTATTACTTCCAATTGGGCGTCGATTTTTGCTTTGGCTAGTACCTCTTTTATTCTTACTTCATATTGCTTATCATAGATTGCTACAGATGGATTGCAGCATGCTGCTGAAAGAATATCGATTTGCATTTTACTGCTCATAGAGGTACTTCCCCACCTTTCTTAAGTTCTGAATTCCATAGACGTCGGTTTCGAAGAGTGGGACTTCTTTTCTTAGTATTCCATTGAACCTTTCGTCTATTTCTTTGAAGTATTTTTCTTGTGTTGCCCTTCTTTTTTCAAGGAACCAGTTGCGCCCAAGAACGTCAATCGGAATTACCTCGTTTACGATTAATGCAGGGACTTTTATGCCGAAATTTGACAAGTCGCCAATTGCCCGCGCGGTCTCTTCAATAGGCAACCTTTCAGGTAACAGGACAAGGTTAAATGCAGATATGTGTTCATCTGATAGACCCTTCACTGCCTGGTCATATCTCAGTTTCTCTTTTTTCAATCGCTCCAGTGTCTTTTCATCGTTAACCACACCTAATGCCGCTGCTAACTCCTTGCGATTCTTGATCTGGCTTGTCATGTAAGCCGACCAGTCGAATGGCATAGACAACTCCCTTAGCGTCTTACCTGTGGGTGCCGTGTCGAACACCACGCGGTCATGCTCAGTGTCCCCGAGATAGGTAACGAATTGGTCAAAAGCTGCCATCTCTTCTGCACAGGGAGTGCTTATGGCTTCTTTTCCGAAAAGACCTTCGAAGCCTTGCATCATTCCTTCTAGCCTCTGTTGAAAAACACCAGTTGCTTTTTTAGGGTTGATGTTCAAGCCGCAAAGGTTTTTCACAGTTTTTATCTTGGTGATTTCAGTTTCGCCGATTTTCTGTTCATAAGTGGCTGAAAGGCTCACCGTGGGATCCGTAGCTACGATAAGTGTTTTGTAGCCGTTGTCGGCCAACCACGTTGCTGTAGCCGCGGCCATTGTAGTTTTTCCTACCCCTCCTTTTCCGCCGAAGAAAAGGAATTTACGATTTTCTATCAGTTTTTTCATTTCTTGAGACATGTATCGGTCACACCAATATCGTACTTACCGATATACTTATAAGGATTCGTGTTGGTATCCGATAGTGGTACGCACCATGCAACCAACACGATCAGAAATCGCCGGCAACCTACAGGCAAAGATAATGATGATTCTCAGGGATGAACAACTCTGCGGAGTAGACCTTATGAAGAGACTAAGAATTAGAAGCCCCGGCACAATATACCCTGTGCTTGATGTGCTCAGAAAGAAAGGCTTAATCGACTTTAAGGTTGAAACCGCAGGGACAGTTCGAAAGAAAGCGTATTTCCTAACAAACACCGGGAGAAAGGAGATCCGAGAACATCTAACTCGTTCCGCAAGATTCTGCTGCGACACACCCACGTACATAACTAAGATCGTAGAAAAAGCGAGGGGGTTGGTAGAAATCAAACGCCACCAAAGAATTCTATGCACTTTAGATTATGAGGAAATTAGGCGTTTCCTAAAAGGTGCCGATGTAACCTTTTCAAGCGATTTAAAAGGTCCCGAGAACTCCTACGATACAGCTTTGAGCTTTTTGGGGGTTGGAATCATAATTGGAAAAGAAAATGCAGACATCACCGATTACGTGAAACGTCTGTACAAGAGCTTGAAGAGGGGCGGTTCTCTTTTGGCTGTCGAAATTGAAAAGACTGACAACCTGTTTAGCCAAATCCTGTTTGAGGATGTTTTTGGTTTAAAGGAGCCTCCAGGATTGCAAACGGAAGAATTGAAGAGCATTCTGGAAAAAAATGGGTTTGCCACTACGAAGGTCACAAGCAAAAACGGCTTGCTTTATGCCCTGGCCCAGAAACCCTATATGTTTCAAATAAGATCTAGGACTTCTGCCTCCAAAAGTTGTATTTAAATTATTATCGGACCTCCGTAAGTTTTCGGTACTTGAACCCTTTGGGTTTGAGGCCCAGCGGCCCCACCACTCCAGAACTGAATAAGTACTATTTCCTCAAACATTCCCTTTTTTGTAATTTGACTTGGGACTCGTGATCGACTAGTTTCTAAGCTATGGAAGTCTCTTATTCTTTCTCGCTTGCTTCTCACATGTAACACCATCGCAGGTACATCACGCAATAAAAAAAGGACAAGTGGATACAAGTAGATCTGCGGAAAGTAAAAAACAAGCAACGGCAAAGTTAGAATTGAATCCTAAAAACCGTATAAGTACCGACAACTCTTTCTAACTCGGAGTTCTGTCAAATTGAGATTTAAGCAAACCGTAAAAGAAGAATCTGATTTTGTGGAAGTTGCCAAAACTGGTGAAATAGAGCCGGGAAAAATGAAAAGTGTAGACGTGAAAGGCGTGGCTGTTTTAATAGCTAATGTTAATGGCAAGTTCTATGCCATGGATGATAGATGTGGGCACATGAACGCTATGCTTTCGATGGGAACATTAACAGGAAAAACTGTTGTTTGCCCATTTCATTTCGCAGAGTTTGACGTTACCACAGGACAAAAAATCAAAGGCCCTCAGGAAGAATCTTTTGGAAACTTGGATAAGCTTCCTGAAGAAATGCAGAAATTCCTAATTTACGCCAAAAAACTAGTGGACCCCGTAAATACCTATGATATGCAGACACATGAAGTAAAAGTAGAAGAGGACAAAATCTTCATAAGACTTTGAGTAAGTAACGGTGAATAGGGCTTTCAAGAGGCAAAGAAATCTCTCTTTTGTTTTCATAGGTTTGTGATTGTGAGCTGGCAGTCACAAAAATATTTAAGCGAAAAAAAGCAGTCCTGAAATGAAAGGGTGAGTTTTCATGAAGAAGGCAAGAGTGATTCCTGTTACTTCTGATGGGGAACTACATTATGTTTTTGAAGAGCCCCAGATTCCTACCTTCTCAAAACCCGTGTTTACTCTAGACGAAGCTAAGATAAAGAAAATGAGCAGAAGGCAAGCTTCAAAACCACTCTATATTACTCGTGAAGAATAAAATTCTCAATAAGACAACAATGAAAAGTCTACAGTATACCTATCAACTGAATCTCAGAAGATGGTAGCAGAAATTTCTATTTGAACAGCAACCCTCTTGGCTAGTCCGATGGGATTAGCATAAAACTTTATTCTGCAATTTCCGTCATCTCTCTGCGGTTTTCCAACCGAGTTCTTCGGATCTAAACAAATCCACTCACTGGTCTCTTCTGGGCTACCAATGCGCATGCTCTTGTATGACCAGGTGTCGTACCAGAAGAAGAGGAACCATTATGAAAACCGCTAAAGTCTCTTTATGTTTGCCTAGACAGATTGATTAAGAGCTTTGGGAAATTAGAAAACAAGTTGTAGTGAAAGTAGGTGGTTGGTTCGGTTCCTAGTATTGAGCTCGTGGTGGCGGCGTTCCTGCTTATGGCTTTCTTAGCTGCGGTCCTATCTGCAAAGCTTAGGATACCTTACACTCTGATTTTGGTCTTAACTGGAGTTGTAATCACCGTGGTAGCATCTTCGTTTACGCTGCAAGGAGGGTCTTTCGAAAACCTGATTTCTCAATTGAGATCAATATCCGCTCAGCTTCTCCAAGGTGGCGGAGGCGGTCTTTTCGTGGGCTTCGTTGTTCCTCCATTGATATTCGAAGCCATGATTCACCTTCGCGCCACTGATCTGCGGTCTGTAATCAAGCCTTCATTAGCCTTAGCGACCGTAGGCGTTTTGATAGCGACTTCTGTTGGAGGGCTTATATTATGGAAGGTTGTTGGTCTTTCTCCGTACGTTTCTTTTCTTTTTGCTGCTTTGATTGCCCCAACGGATACGGTTACAGTTTTGGAGGTTTTTCGACGCGTCAAGGTTCCTTCCAAACTATCTACCCTGCTTGACACCGAAGCAGCGTTCAACGACGCCACAGGCATAGTCCTTTTCACAATAATCCTTTCAACTATCAGTCTTCAAAAGGTCGCTGTAACGCAAACAATACTCAGTTTCGGATTCACCCTTGGCGCAGGTGTCTTAATTGGACTGGCAGTCGCGTTCCTAGGAGAATTGCTTTCAAGCTTGATAGAAGATAGAGTGGCCGAAACCATCTTGGCGGTTGCGGTGGTGTACGGGTCGTACGCTTTAGCAACAGGAATAGGTGCTTCAGGGCTAATAGCGGTGGCCGTGGCAGGGTTGTACTTTGGCAACTTTACAATGCGATCCGCCATGGAACCCGCGTCAAAAGAAGCCGTGACGACCTTCTGGCAGATAGCAGCGTTCCTCGGCAACTCGATAGCGTTTCTAATCATCGGTTTCGAGACAAACATTATCACTCTTTCGCAATCAGTTATGATCATTGCAGTCGCGTACGCTGCGGTAACGATAGCCAGAGCCGCCACGGTGTATCCAATACTTTCTGTTTTCAACAAATTCGGCGATAAAATATCCTCGGTCTGGCGCAACATTGCCATGCTTGGCGGAGTCCGAGGCGCTTTATCCATAGCACTGGTGGCCACGATAACAACTTCTGCGGTCATTTCTCAAGGAGATATCAATACTATAAATACAATGGTGCTTGGAGTAGCCTTTATCTCAATCGTGTTCCAAGTGCCCTTGTTGTTCCGCTACGTAAAGAGAAAAATACCGCAAACCGAACCCGCCTCAGAAACAGAAATTGACGAACAATTCGAGCTAATAGCCGCGCACATGGAAGAAGTTAAAAAACTAAAATCAGAGGGCAAAATATCAAACGAAGAATTCACAAAAAGAATAGAAGAAAACAAAAAGAAACTTGACGAGTTAATCGCAACGTCGCCCATCACAGTCGAAACGAGAAAAATTATTCTCGCAAGAGCCTCAGCGTTAAGAAATTCTTTTCCAAAAATGCCCAAGCGCAAAACCAAAGATAAAAACAAAGAAGCAAAAACCAAAACAACAAAAGAATAGCTGTCCTGTGCGTTTCGGTATCACAATACTTAAAGGAAAAAAGAAAGAGTTTTCTGTTTTTTGCAGGTTTTAAGCTGATGCCAATCCTTCGGCGGACGGGTACTGCGCACGCGCCAGAAATCTTTGGTTGAACTTTAATAATATTGCTTCAATGGGTTTCGTGGGTCCGTCGCCAACTTTACAGACATCGGGACGACAACGTTGTGCCAATCCTTTTCGAGTCTGTGTTCCTCAACTTCGTCAACTTTGACGCGGTGTATGTGAAGAGCATACTCCATCGCTTGGTCCTGTGGATTCTCAAGCTGAAGCATCTGCTTAAGGCTTAAGTGTTCAAAGACTTTTCTAATCGGGCGCATTGAGTTGCCATGGCATGAGATAGCCACATTACCTGAATTCTGTTTAAGCCACCTTTCAAGTTGCACAATAAAGGGCAGAGTTCGGCTTTCAACCATCTTCAGGCTTTCACCTTTAGGAGGCGCAAAATCGTAACCGCGGTGAACTTTGGCGAACCACTCGGGTTTTTCGGCTGCAATCGCGATCTTGCTTTTGCCCTGCAACGTACCATAGCACCGTTCTATCAGGCGGTCGTCCACTAAAACTGGAACGTTGAGGTGTGGTTTTAGGACAATTTCAAGGGTTCTTTTAGCTCTCAAAAGATGTGATGTGAACGCGTAGTCAATTTTTTCTTGTTTCAACTGTTGAGCAATCTCTTGCGCTTGTAAAAGTCCTTTTGGGGTTAAGTCTGGGTCGCGCCAGCCTGAGAATATTTGGTTGCTGTTATCGGTAGTCTCAGCGTGTCTAAAGACAAACAGATTGCAGATCATAATCTATATTCACCAAAACGTTGTCAGCTCTGAGGAGGCCGCAAATTCTCTTAGCTCTTTTATTTTATGTATCTCTATTGAGTTGCTGGCGTGTTCCATAGCGGTTCTCACACCCTCAGTGAACAAGACTGTGTCTTCATCATCAACAAGATGCATTTTATGAAGTTGGTTTGCAACTGTCAATAATCTGTCTTTTTCTTCGCGGTAGTTTATCAGAACTGGGTACACGCCGAATGTAAGTTCTAGTTGTTTTTTGACTTTGATTTCAGGTGTGACAGCAATTATTGGTTGTTCAATTTTGAAGCGTGCTATCATTCGGGCTGTGTAGCCTGACCGCGTCAAAGGTATAACTTTTTGAACGGGCATACTTTGACATATATCTTGGATTGCCCTGCTTACCGTGTCTGAAATGTTGATGAACGGAGTTTCTTCAACGTTGCTTTTGACGGCTTTCTCTGTTTCATTCGCTATGCGAGTCATCATCTCAACGGCCTCCACAGGATAATGTCCAACTGCTGTTTCTCCTGAAAGCATAATGGCGTCTGATCCGTCTAGTATGGCGTTTGCCACGTCGCTGACTTCAGCTCTGGTTGGACTGGGTTGATTAATCATCGATTCAAGCATTTCTGTCGCAGTTACAACAAGCTTCCCCTTCTGATTGCACAATTTGATGATGGATTTCTGAACCAGAGGCACTCTTTCAGGTTCGATTTCAACGCCCAAGTCGCCTCTTGCAACCATTAATCCGCTAGCAGCTTCTAAAATTTCCTCGGCGTTTTGAACGCCCTCAGAGTTCTCGATCTTGGCGATTATTCCGCCTGGAAAATTATTAGTCTGAGACAAGTTTTTTACGTCTTCTGCATTCCTTGTGAATGAAAGCGCAACGCATTCGACGTCATGTTTTTTTGCAAACCGTATGGTGTCTAAGTCCTTCTTGGGGAATGTTGGAACTGAAAGATGTTTATTAGGAATATTAACTCCTTTTCCGTCTTCTATGACGCCGCTATCCAAGGTGAGAAGCCGAAGTTTTCGATCTTTCAATTCAACTACGCGTGTTCTGATTTTTCCATTATCGATATATACTTCGTCATCAACTCTCATTTCGTCATAGAAATCGTGATTGAAACTGACTTCTTCGCCGTTGAAGCCTACTTCTAAAATGTCTCCTTTGCTGAAGACCTTTTGTTGAGATGCCCTGATTCTGATTTCGGGTCCTTTGATGTCAATTATTATAGGGATATCCGCAACTTCCCGTACTGTCTCTATAACTGATTGGTATTGAGCGAGATTTCCATAAGCGGTATTTATCCTTGCACCGTTCATGCCCGCTTGAAACATTTTTTCAATCGTTTGCTTTGAAAAACTAGCTGGACCCAAAGTGCATATAATCTTTGTTTTCTTCAACAAAATATCTCCACGCATCTTAGAATACCTCACATTCCAAGTTAAGGTTAACGGCGAGTAATTATGCTTTGATTTGATTAAGTTAGGCGTATTTCAAATGAGGTGCACTGAGCGTGAACTCAAATACTTTAAAAAACAGCCTGTAGAAACTAAATTACTCTTAAACATGAATAAGTCGCATCCATTTTCTGCAGACGCGCACATTGTTGCATAACTATCTCCTCCCTAACTCTCTTTGAAAATGTAGCTGTGGGTTCCCAACAACAAAAACCTATAAAGGATCACCGTTATTCATTCTTGTTTCAGGTAGTGTACGCATTTTGTCTAAGATAGCAATAACTAAAAAACAAACTAGAGCAAAACCGAAAAACCTAAATTTACTAAACACCGTTTCCTTTGAAAATGGCTTTCATTTTTACAAAGAACAGGGTACTTACACGGGATTAACTGCAAATGGCACTGTTGAGTTTGCTGAAAAACTCCAAACAGTACCCATTGAATCCATAACGTTTCATTTTCAGCGTCAAGATTTTCAAAAATGGTTCACAAACACTATTGGCGATGAAGAACTAGCCAAGAGAATTGACCAGATTAAATCAGGGCCACAAAATGAAAACTTGAGGAAAGAGATTTTCAAAACGGTTCAAAATCGCATCACTGAATTGCAACAACATTCCTAAACATACCTTCACGCATTAGAAAATAATAACGTGTACCTTGCCCTTTCTCCCTGAAAAGTCAAGATGCAATATGTTCAAGATTAGGTGTGGAAAAGATGAGAATAGCATTTTTCGAAGTCAAAGAATTGGAAGAAGAATACCTCAAAAAGAAGCTGGACGGTCACATACTTAAGTTTTCAGATGAAAAACTAAGTTTGGAAAATGTCCCGCAAAAAAAAGATTTTGATTCCGTTTCGGTCTTTATCTACTCTAAAATAGACGAGCAAATCATTCAGGCAATCCCTAATTTGAAATTAATAACCACAAGATCCACTGGATATGACCATATCGATATAGACGCATCCAAAAAACACGGGATTACAGTTTGCAACGTTCCTTCTTACGGGGAGAACACTGTTGCCGAGCACACGTTTGCTTTGATTCTCTCCTTGTCAAGAAACATCTGCAAGGCATGCATTAGACGTTTTGAACAAGACTTCTCAATAGAGGGGTTAGAGGGGTTCGACTTGAAAGGAAAAACCATAGGTGTCATCGGAACTGGTCAAATTGGTTTGCACGTAATCAGGATTGCAAAAAGCTTCGGCATGAACGTTGTAGCCTATGACGTTCGTCAAAACAAACTCCTATCTGAGGTCTTGGGTTTTGAATATGGTTCGCTGGAGAACCTTTTAGCTATATCAGACGTAATTACGCTGCATGTGCCGTACATTAAAGCCACACATCATCTCATGAACAAAGATACGTTTAAGCTTGTTAAGAAAGGTGCCATTCTGATAAACACTGCAAGAGGAAGTATCGTGGACACTGAAGCATTAATCGAGGCTCTTGACAACAAAATACTGTCCGGTGCGGGTCTTGACGTTTTTGAAGGTGAGGAAGTTATAAAGGAGGAAAAGCAGCTGTTATACGAGCCTAAGAATCTCGAAGTCTTGGCAAGTCTAGTTAAGGATCACATTCTGCTGAGCAAGGACAATGTTGTTTTTACGCCTCACATTGCTTTCTATAGCAAAGAAGCTCTGGAAAGAATACTTGAAACAACAGTGGAAAATGTAGTTGCGTTCGTTTCGGGGAAACCGCAAAATGTTGTTTAGCCCAACGCGATATGACTATTGGGAGAATTAGGACAATTATTGGAATTTGTTAACTTGTGCGTAACGAAATAGAAAAAATTATGGAATTATAAGGGTGAACTGTTTGAGAATTGCGTTTTTTGTGATTGAGTATCCACCTGCGATTGTTGGTGGATTGGGAACCTACGCTGAGTATATAACGAAGGAGTTTGTGGCTTTGGGACGGGATGTAAGCGTTTACACGCTTAACCCTGGAAACCTGAAAACAAGGGAAATCTTGGGCGGGGTTGAAATTCACAGGCCACTTCTTGTGGAAGCTAGCAATGTATTTCCATTGTTTGTGGCAGACGATCTTAAAAGATGGGGTACAAACATAAAATTCTTCACCGACATATTCGCTTACAATATGTTGTCAGCTGCAAAAATGATAAACGCCGTCATAAGAAAGGAGAATTGCGACTACGCCGTTGTTTCCATTAACGACTGGTTGAGCAGCATAGCAGGAATAATCTGCAAGAACGAGTTGAAAATACCTGTAATATTTCACGTACACTCCACAGAGTGGGGAAGAAGCGGCGGAGAAGGCTCAGCAACTGTGAATCATCTGGAGTCAGAGATGGCTGAAAAGGCAGACGGAATAATAACAGTAAGTCACGCAATGAAGGAAGATTTAGCTAAGCATGGGTGGTCAGAGTCAAAAATACATGTGGTTTGGAACGGCGTTGATCCAGAAAAATACGATCCTCAAAAATCCAAGTCAGAGGATGTGCAGAAGCTCAGGCAAAGATATGGAATGGCCAAAGATGAAACCATGATACTTTTCTTGGGCCGTTTGACGTGGGTTAAAGGCGTTAGGAACCTTGTTCAAGCTATGCCCTTAGTCTTAGCGGAGTATCCAAAGGCAAAGCTGGTAATACTTGGAAAGGGCGAGGAGCAACAGGACATAACTGAACTTGCGGATCGACTTGGCATTAACAAGCACGTAGAATACCGCCCTGAATTTGTGTCTGAAGAAGAGCGGATTTTGCATTATGCAGCTTCTGATTTGTGCGTTTTCCCTTCTATCTATGAACCGTTTGGCATAGTGAGCTTGGAAGCCATGTCTATGGAAAAACCTGTGGTGGTCGGCGCTAAGGGCGTGGTTGGGTTTCGTGAGCAAGTCATTCCAGCAGGTCCGGAGCAAAACGGTGTTCACGTGGATGGTGGGAGCCCAGTAGACATTGCGTGGGGCATCAAAGAGGTACTCAAAGACCCGTCTAGAGCCAAGCAGTGGGGTATTAATGGACGAAAAGCAGTCTTGAAGCATTTCACTTGGAGGAGTGTTGCCGAGCAAACTCTCGCCATATATGACAGCTATGCCAGCAAGAAAGCAACTTGAGATCGGCATTAGAGACTTGCAAGGGCATAAATGAAAAGATAGCAAACTAAACGTTAGCTTGTTGAATTGTCGCATGAACTCAAAGGTTCAAACACTTATCATAATTGTAAAAACTTCAAAGCATACTTAGGGGTAGGTCTTTTCAAAAGGTGAAGAGAAAAGCTAAAGCATTCCCATTCGTTTTATCTATTTGAGGGAATGAATTTTGAAGATTATAGGCGTGGTGACAAGTGGCGGGGACGCGCCAGGCATGAACGCAGCAATTCGAGGCATCGTCCGTATAGCCTACTCAAAAAACTTTGAAGTCATAGGCTTTGAAAGAGGTTGGGAAGGCTTACTAACAAACACGTTTAGACGCTTGACTCCACGTTCCGTTGGCGGAATATTGCACTTGGGCGGAACAATCCTTCATACATCAAGATGCCCAGAATTCAAAAAAGATGAAGCGATCAGGAAAGCGGCTGAAACTCTTGCATTAAACAATGTCGAAGGACTTGTTGTCATTGGCGGTAACGGCTCTCTCCAAGGAGCTCTAGAACTAAGCAAAAAAACCAGCACACTAATCGCAGGGGTTCCTGCGTCAATCGACAACGATGTTTTCGGAACGGATGAAACAATAGGATTCGACACCGCAGTAAATACGGCAGTAAACGAAATCGACAAGATACGCGATACAGCTGTCTCCCTTGAAAGGATCTTCATAGTTGAAGTTATGGGGCGAACGAGAGGTTTCCTTGCACTAGCTGTTGGGCTCACCGTTGGAGCCGAAATGATTCTGATTCCAGAAGTAAAATACGAAAATGAAAAAATCTTCCAAACTATTAAAGAAGCTAAAGAAAGAGGAAAAAAGTCAGCCATCATCGTCGCGGCCGAAGGAATCGGAGATAACCGTCAACTTGCAACTGAAATCGAGAAAGCCACGGATGCGGAAGTCAGGCTTAGCGTTTTAGGTTACACCCAAAGAGGCGGCAATCCATCGGCAAGAAGCAGGCTTCTGGCCAGTCTATTCGCTAACAAAGCAGTTGAACTAATAAATGAACAACAAAAAAGCAGGGCGGTTGTGTTGCAGAATGGCAAAATAACGAGCATGGGGCTTGAGGAATCCTGCAAGTCAGAGAAACCAATTGATTTGAGCCTAATAGAGCTAGCAAGAATATTGACGACGTAATGCGGTCATTTAGGTCACGCGATCAAAAATAGACGAGAATAGAGGTTTTTCTATGGTAGGAAATCAACCCACGAGACTTGTATACGGTGAAGATGACAGTTCTTTTTGGGAGAAATATCCCGTTCTTGAAACTTTTATGCACGCTGCGGATTCTTTCGTGAAACATATAGGTGGGACCGTTCAAATATGGGCGGCTAATAGAGATTGGTTTCTTGAAGAATGGGGAAGAGACACTTTCATTTCATTTCCGGGGATTCTTCTCGTCACCAGACGATTTGATGAAGCGAAACAAATTGTGAGAGATTTTGCTACGTACGAGAAAAACGGCTTAATCCCAAATAGGATAAAGAAGAATACGATTGAATACAATAGTGTGGGTGCTCCACTGTGGTTCATTCAAGCAATGAAGTCGTACTGGCAATATACGAGCGATTTGAACTTTGTGACAGAAATGTTGCCTGTTCTAAGAAGGATAATAGATGCGTACAAGAATGGCACAAGTTATGAACGTTTTGGAAATAAACAAACTATCAAGATGGATGAAAATGACGCCCTTATTGTAAGTCCACCACAAGCAACATGGATGGATGCCGACCCTTCAGGTACCGGCAAAACAATCGTGACTCCAAGAAATGGTAAGGCAGTCGAAATCAATGCCCTTTGGTATGATAACATAAGGTTTTTGGCAACGTTAGAAAGGCAAGAAAAGAATTTACTTAAAGCAAAAGATTATGATTCACTCGCTGATGACATTAAAAAATCTTACAATAGCAAATTTTGGAATTGGTCTGAGAATGCTTTGCTAGATGTCATTGAGGGAGATTCCCATGGAGGGTCAATCCGACCAAACATGGTTCTCGCTGTGAGCCACGGGGGAGACCTTCTTTCTGAGAATCGTCAGATGGGGGTAGTTGAATCAGCCCAAAGAGATTTGCTTACGCCCGGAGGATTGCGCACCCTCTCGCCCAGAGATTCTCAATACCGAGGAATTTATGATACCTATCTACCTGCGAATAAAAAAGATCTGGCATACCATCAAGGCACTGCTTGGCCTTGGCTAATTGGACCCTATTGTGATGCTCTAGCAAGTGTTCGCCAGCATCAAGGGGAAAGCGCTTCATCTATTCGCGATGAAATTGCCCGGAACATTGGCCCGCTTGTGAGGTTTTGTGTGGAAAGTCCCTATAAGTCCCTTCCCGAATTGTTTTCTGGCAATCCACCTTACGAGCCAGGAGGAACCACTTCTCAAACATGGAGTGTTGCAGAGGTTCTTCGAATACTTGAGAAATACAATATAATGGAAGAAAAAAAAATAATTTAAATACTCCCAGATAAAACTTTGAAGAAAATAGGTTTTCATCGAAAAAACCATTGAAGGTATCATTCAGTTCACCGAAGAAAAGCAACGTCTAACGTCATATGTGACCTTCGCCGAATTCTCTGCCTATGAGGAAGTGCCCCTGAGTTCAAATCCGGGGCAGTTAGTTAACGAGCGAAGATTAAACCAAATTGGAGCGAGCTTGCCCAAATATCGAGCGCAGCAGATATAGGTTTGCACTTAAAAAACTATCGATTCTACCGCAATGGGCTCAAAATAAAGGAAAAAGATTGAATGAACGGATAGCGGTTAGGAACCTGTTCAGGGCGTGCCGCTAGTTACGTTCTGTGGTTTCTTCTGCAGCGACCTTATAGATAGCTCCCAAATAACGCCAGCAATTAGCAATGTTACTCCAATGACGGGGAAGGCAAGCACCATTGTGATGCCTTTCGCAACAGACAGGACAAGTCCTAGAACGATCAATATGGGTCCCGCCACGATGAGTTTCGCGCGGGCGCTATTCCAGTCCACTAATCCACTCCTCCCTCCTCTCTTCCAACTTAGTTGCTTCCACTTTAGAACGCGCTGCTTTTTTCCGATATTTACGCCGGTTAGTTTGGCTAAATTTCAACCTTTTGGGCTAGCGACGCATTTTCAGGTTTTTTGAGCTTCTTTTCCGTCCACGAATAGTTTGATAGGCGAGAACGGTCCAGTATTAATTTTTTCTCTTATTCCATCTGCGGTTACCAGGTGGTCCTATAAGAAAATAACCTATTAACATAATAGCAATGGTTACAACGATAATTATCACAGCTGTTACTTCAGTCGTTACTCTCACCTCCATTTTTAGTGTCTAAGTCTAAATACTTCCACTTAGCGCAGCGTAATTTTTTTCGGTGTTTATTA
>JBEKFM010000006.1:0-79469 GCA_050013315.1 Bathyarchaeia archaeon | reverse complement strand
GTGGGAGTTGGGGTAGGTGTTGGTTTTGGAGTGGGAGTAGGGGTTGGTGTTGGGGTGGGAGTTGGGGTAGGTATAGGGGTTGGTGTTGGGGTGGGAGTTGCCGTGGGTGTTGGGGTAGGGGTTGGTGTTGTTTGAGCTTTTACTTGCATGCTCGTAAATGCACAGGTTGATAATAAAATTAGAAATACGATTATTATGATTTGTAGTTTTTTCATTTTTTTTATCCTAATGTTTTTTATTGACTTAATTATTTGAGCCGTTAGAAGTTGAAGCTAAGCAAAAGTTGTTGACTTAAATAGTGCAGAATTAAGGCCAAGAAATAATTTGTTCGTTTAAGCCTGATGACTTTCAGTATTTCGCTTTCTCATTCTCTCTTTTTTGATCTCCTATAGGTCCAATTGGCTTTCTAAGTCGAAATTTGAATTTATTTCTTTGTGGTTGTGAGGGTACACCAACATCCAATGACTCTCAAAAATTCGAAAACGCGAATGCTAACAGCCTAGCAGAAGTAAATAGCATTATATTAGGTTAAGCAGGAATCTCTAACGCTTGCGATTGCATAAATCTAAATATGAATTTATTATAACGTGCAAAAAGTTTCAAGAAAGCTCAAAAAATAGGGATTTGTGTTTGAGAAACATCTTGATGTCTTCTTTAAATCCTCAAAGGCTAATCAATGATATACTCTCCTGTTCAAACCACTGAGAAAAGACTATAATCCAATTGCGGAAAATGCGGCCTGAAAGATATTTCCTTAAGTATGTTCTGCACATTGTGTTGCATCTCGTTTATGTTCCATTAGCTTTTTACGAAGATTTTCTTTTTAAGCGGATTAGCGCGCCAGCCCGTTGCTAAATGGCGAGTGTACTTTGGATGATTTTTCCCAAAACCTGGCGACTGGTGAAATTACTCGAATGCTTTGCAGTGTTGGCTTCGCTAGCCCTCCTAACTGGCTTAAAACATATAGTTTTCTTAGTCAAGGTGAGAAGTTGCATGTTGACATTGCATGTGCGTTCTGCCTAGATAACCGAAAACAGTTTTTGATGAGCCCCCATTAGTTGTTGACAGAGAAGAATATCCAACACTTTCTATGCCACAGAGAGCAAAGCTCAACTGAGGTCGACATAAACATTGAACACGCGCTCTTTGAGGCTGGAGCAAAACGACCAATTCACCGTAGGGAACGCCAGAGAAGCCTGAAGAAATCGAGTCGATGCTTGGAAGTAGGTTTCGAATACATTTGCCAAAAAGATACGTTAATATTCTTGAGGAAACGAAAATGATAGCGAATCCAATACCACCAATAAGCGAAATCATCCGAAGAGCGGCCGAGGTGAGGTATTTGCATTCTTGGTGGCGATATCGCCAGTTTTTCTTCGCAGCTTTCTTCTCTTTTTCTTTTTTTCATTCTAGAAGCAAAGAGGTTTTCTTTTGAATCAGAAGGAAATTGAGGCTACGGCAATTATGATGCGGATTTTCCTTACTGGGTTGGCGCTCAATTTTGATGCTAATTTTCATGAGCTTGAAGAAATTACCCAGCGAGCGTTGATTGAAATAGAAACTTAACGGAGATTGATGTATCTGCAGAGCAAGCTTGAGGATAGAAGTCAAAATTTTTCGGTTTTAAAGTCAAAAGTCAAATTTGACTTACGTACCGTTCGCACCCGCGTCATTCCAATACTCAAAGGGATTGAGGTTAAGATGTACCCAGCCAAGATTGGAAGAGCAAGGGGATGGAAGAAACAGCATGTTGCCTACCATGTAAAGAAGCTTGAAAAGGCGGGTTTAATCCGCAGGTTAAAGCGCAGCAACTTCGCGCGCGCAGCCTTATAGTGACCAATAAATCGATATATTTTGCGGGAAGAGACTATCCTTTCGAGAGAATTGGAAGCATAATCAAGCACGGAAATTCAATTTTGGCTGAGGTTGATGTTAGCCCGAATTCTTTGTACGGGTCAGGATGGATTGATATTGTGAGAACGGGAATAACTGGTGTAAGTTGCTCTGTCGAGCTTGAGATACAAACTAGAGAAGTAGACAAAGTGTTTAACCCACTTGAACAAGCAAGACTTTCAAAGATCAAGTTCGGCTGAAATAGTATGTGTGATTAAATTTTAATCTTACGCATCCAGCTAACCGTTCAGAAGATGCGCCCCTATGACCAGGGGTCCCAGTTAACGCAAATCAACGTCTCTTTTCCGATATATTGTTCAAATTGAAATACTGCTTTTTAATTATATAATCCTTTGAATCTTAAGACTGAATGCTTGGAGAAGAAGGCTTGAATTTGCAAATACGTGTAATGAGTAATCCTGAGGATCTGCTTTCCTTAAAAAGTTCATGGAAAAACTTGTTGAAAGGAAGCGATTATCCTGTATTCTCAACATGGGAGTGGCTTTCAACTTGGTGGAAACACTGCGGGAACAACAACAAACTTCTCGTTCTCTTAGCTGAAGAGAACGGCGCAATCGCCGGAATAGCTCCACTAATGTATTCTAACGACAAAATTTTTGGTTTACGCCGAGGCAAGATAAGATTCATCGGAGCTCCAGACTCAGACTACAGCGATTTCATCATAGCTGAAAAGAGAGAAGACTGCCTAAAGCTATTCTTCGAATATCTAAATACTCTCCCGGAAAAATGGAATTTTGTCGACCTTGAAGATATCCCGCAAAATGCCAAATGCCTGCCCTATCTCACCAACATCTCGAAAGATCTAAAACCCATTAATAGCTGCCCGTATTTGCTGCTGCCTGAATCCTACGAGGAATTCTTGACAATGCTAAGTCCCAAAAAAAGAAAATACATAAAAAACGGCATGAAAAAACTTGAAGAAAATTTTGAAGTAGAATTCGTTGATTATTCTCAACCAGAACATTTCAGCCAAGGAATGGAGGAATTTTTTCAATTACACCAAAAGAAGTGGAAGTCCCTGGGCTGCTCAGGTGTTTTTTCAGATCCAAAAATGTGCAACTTTCATATGGACATAGCCAAAATTTTCTCAAAGGACGGATGGCTAAGTTTAAACGTACTGAAACTTTCAGGGAATCCAGTTGCCGCAGAATATGGCTTTAAATATAATTCCAAGTACTACGCATACCTAGCAGGCTACGATCCAGCATACTCTAAGTATTCAGTCGGAAACATGCTATTTGTCCACATAATAAGAAACCTAATCCAAGAAAAGCTAACCCAATACGATTTCTTGAGAGGATCAGAACAATATAAAAGCTATTGGACCGCAACCTCCAAGTCCAATTATCAAGCACTTATAAATAGCAAAGACACATTCGCCGGCGTACAATACTGGGTATACAACAGTTTGAGCAACATCAACAAACTGATCCACCTCCCGAACTAAAGGTAACAAAAATGGCTTCAACAAAAGAAGTAAAAGTTTTCCAGTCCGTAGATGACATCGGACGAGAAGCCATAAATTCGATAGCAGATGACGCTTTTTTCACCTACGAATGGTTTAAGACTCTTGAAACCCAACAATCTTTTCGTGTTTCACCATTCTATTTGGCTGTTTATGATGAAGACAGCTTGGTAGCGTTTACATCTTGCTTCATAGATCTCACCGACGCCTATTTTTACGTTGGACCCCGCCTCCGGTACGTTATGCCTTTCTTGAAGAAAACCCTGATTTTTGGCCGGCGACACGGTTTTTGCCAAGAACACATTTTGCTTTGTTATTCACCATATTCCGTTCGCAGTAGAATCTTGCAAAAGAAGAATCCAGAAGAAAAACTAGTTTTTAATTTGTTGGCAAAGAAGATTGATGCCATTTGCAAGAAAGAGAGAGTCCTCTTCAGCTCGTTTCTTTTTGTTTCCGAGTTCAATGAACTTTTAATGGAAAATCTTCAGAACTTCAGCTATCTTAAATCTCCCGGAATTACTACTTATTATCTTGACGTTAGATGGCCCAGCTTCGAAGACTATCTAAAAAGTTTGAAAAAGAAAACCGCGCAAAATGTTAAACGTGA
The DNA here is from genome assembly GCA_050013315.1 of Bathyarchaeia archaeon. Classification (GTDB taxonomy): domain Archaea; phylum Thermoproteota; class Bathyarchaeia; order Bathyarchaeales; family Bathycorpusculaceae; genus Bathycorpusculum. The sequence goes on along the minus strand of JBEKFM010000006.1, from coordinate 75,483 downwards.
AATTAAAAAATGCACTGAAAATGGTATCACAATAGAAGAACAAGAAATCAGTCAACTTTCAGCCACAAAATTTTCAGAGTTAAATTATAATGTTAACTTGAAATATGACAAAAACTCAAGAAACATTTTTGATTCATCTTTCTTTGACATGCTAAACGAATACGCGAAAGAAAAAACAATATTATTCGTTGCGAAGAGAAATAATGAGGTTGTAGGATTATGTTTACTTTTACGGCAAGGAGATACTGTTGATGTTTGGATGCCCGGTTTTAAATATGACTCTCTGACGAATACAGATTTCACTTATTTTAACCTTGTATACTATGCTCCTATTCAATGGGCTATAAAGGAAGGTGTAAGAAAAATGTATTTCAGAAATAAGGCGGAGAAAGTGAAATTGAGTCGCGGATGCAAACCAGAAAAAACCTACTCATACGTCAAATGTCATGATAGCTTACTAGGGGCCTTAATCAATAGCGCGTTCCAATCTCCTTTCTGGTCCTACCTAAGTCAGCGACTGCCTAAACGAGCCTGGTAGAAAGCAGGAGCGAAAATAAATAGCAAAGATTAGGATAGAAATGCCTTGACAACCGCTAAAAGCACAAAATCTAAAATTGCAAGCTTCCTTCAAAATCATATGAGAAAGTACAAATGGCTCGTCTTCGAACAAGTCCTATCAGAATGGAACCCGCAAGCAACACCTGATTTGAAAGTGGTTGCAGACATCGTAAGCAGAGACCAATTCTTAAAACATGGCGGAAAATTTAAACAAATTGTACCATCAGCTGAAGCCAGATTCGAATCCGGTGACTTATGTTTTGGAGCGCTGCTAGACGGAAAATACGTCCATATAAAATGGGTAGGACTAGACAAGTGGTACGACTCTGACGTTGGACGCTACCTTCAACTTGGCTCAGATTCAGCATACGTATACGATGGCTATACTCTTTCAGAGTATAGAGGGCTTGGACTCACCAGCGTAGTACTAGACGAGACTTTCCAGTATCTCCAAAAAAATGGAATAAAGAAGGCTTACTCCTTGATTGATGAAAAAAACGCTGCAAGCCTTAGAGTTAAGTTCAAGGAAAATGCTCGCATAATCGGGACTGTTACATTCTTCAAAATATTTGGCTTAAAGCTTCTAAGGGTCAACGGTGAAACTGCACAGGATCACAAAAAACTGATTGCTTTGTATTCCAAATGAAAAAAACGCCCAGGTAGAGAAGTGATCACTTTTTTAATATAACGCATTATCTAAAAAAAGGAGTGTATTTTTAGGTTTGAAAATAGTGTGTGTGTGGGATTAAATTTTAATTCCAAGCCAAGCTGAGGACATGCATGGCGATACTTGTCTTTGCGATTCTCAAAAAGCCAAGTTGGCTTTTCGACGATAGATAGTTTTTATTTTTGGCCTACAAGACCTTCAAGGTGACAACAAATTGGTAAATATTATTGAGGAGTGGGCTGTCCTTGAGGAGTATGCGGGGAAAAGCTTGGTTTCTACAGTTCCTCGTAACGGATGGAATGTTTGGAATCCGTGTACAAACTGGAAGAGTGGGCTTCAAAAAAGAGTATGCGTCTGGCGATGATGCGGAGCTAAACAAAATCCTCGATTTCTGCAGAAGACATCACTATATCAGAGTCAGCCAGAAACTCCGAGACGAAGAGTTCTTCAAATAATGAGCGAGGCAAAAACCATGAGTTGCGCTCTCCAAGACCCCACAATAATGCCCTCACAGCAAGAAAGACCATATAGGAAACGGCGAAAACCATGCATTATATGCGGCAATCCATCTGCAGGAGTAACAAGCTACATTTTTCAGGCCAATGGCAAAAACAAAATAGGCGTGCCCTTCTGCCAGCCACGTTTGGACAACCATGAAGCTTATGCTACTCCAGTTTTTGAAAACCAAGACGCTTTAGACTTATTCAAGAAGAGCATTCAGGCTTATTCAAGCGCTACGTCAGAGGCAAAATAATCCTGTTTTTACAATCACAAAAAAGCAGCTCCGCTAGCGAACAGTAAATGCAAGGTTAGGGTGGGAGGGAACTGTTGGGCTTACCTCAGAGGCAACGTCTCTTGACGGCATATCTGGCACTTTTTCCAGTCCCTGCAATTGTAAGTCGGAACCCGCCAAAGATTCTGCAAACACCAGCCCCCTACACCCATGTCCTCAATGCGGATCCAAAAAGCTCTGGCGAGACGCCAAACGCTACACTGTTTATGGGGATGAAATCCAAAGGTGGCTCTGCCGAGACTGCGGATTAAGATTTTCAGACCAGAATGATCTTCAGAAAGCAAAGAAAACAGTTGAAATGGTTGAAATAATTGAAACGAAGTCATTAAAAAGCAAAGAAGTCATAGTAACTAATCGCCAAATATGCGTCGAGGAGACTAAAAACTTGGTAGCAGAACAATAGATAACTGAAGTTCTGCGGAGAACAACTACTGAAGATATCAAAGGAAAATTTGTACAATTCGCCTGGACGATGCAGCAAGAGGGATACGCCAAAGAAACCATACGAGTAAACAGTAGCTGCCTAAGAGCTATAGTTGAAAGAGGCGCCGACCTACTGGATATTATAAGCGTCAAAGACGCATTAGCCAAAGAACAAAAATGGAGTGCAGCCAGAAAAAGAAACGCAATTATTACCTACATCCTTTTCCTAAAATTCAATGGCATGTCCTGGATAAAACCAAAATTTGAAGTCACACGCAAATCTTCGCTAAAATCAATGAAGACAACCTTCCTAAAAACACGCAGACGTCTATCACAAAGCTTTCAAAACCCAAGACTACTGAGAATTCACTTCCGCACATTCAGACACTGGAAGGCGACAATGCTTTATCACCAAACCAAAGATCCATACTACGTCAAAAGCTTCCTAGGTCACAAAGAACTAAGTTCAACTGAAGTCTACATAAACATCGAACACACGCTCTTTGAGGCTGGAACAAACGACCAATTCACAGTAAGAATAGCCGAAAAGCCTGAAGAAATCAAGTCGTTGCTGGAAGTAGGTTTCGAATACGTCTGCCAAAAAGATACGTTAATATTCTTGAGGAAACGAAAATGATAGCAAATCCAACATCGCCAGTAGGCGAAATCACCCGAAAAGCGGCCGAGGTGAGGTATCTCACTTTGAAGGGGAGCTCCCGACAAGCGGACCCTCTTTTTTTTGTCGATATCTCCCTTCTGAAATTATACTATACTATTCTGTTTCTGATTGAATCGGTTTTCTTTGGTGAGGTTTCTTAATGGAATACCTTGTCAGTCGGCATCATAGAAATACTACTAAGGTAATTGGAAAGCCTTGTGAGACATGCAAGAAGCCTATTGTTGAAGGCGATGAGGTTGAAACTAGAAGGCATGGCAGAGTGCATCATAAGGCTTGTTGGGAAGGGAAGTTTTATGGTCCGAACTGAAGCACAGAAAAGGGCCTCTGCAAATTGGAGAAAGAATCATCCTGAAGACTATAGGAGAAGGCAGAACGATTGGAGAAAGCGGAACCCTGAGAAAGTTAGAACGTACCGTAAGAAGTTCAGGGTAACACACCCAGACAAGGTTAAAGCGGAAAGCCAAAGGTACAGGGAGAAGCACCGGGAGAAACTGAGAGCAGACCGCAAGAGACGTTATCAAAAGCATCCTTACAAAGACTGGACTCTGGAAGAGAAGAAGAAGCATGCTGAAAACGCATGCCTAAGCAAACGTAACCTCAAGGCCAAACGCGAGATGGAGATGCTCAAGCAATGATAAGGAGAGAGCAGCTTCAAACCTCGATGGATGATTTCTCTTTTCTCTGCTTGATGATCTTGGCATGCGTCACTGTGTTCTCTGTTCTAAGCCCGATCAATGTACTGGTCAAGGCGTTCGTATTGGGGTTTTGTATGAGTACAACTTCACTGGTTTTTGTCGCTTACAAACTGCAGGAGAACTATAAAAAATGAACAATGATATCCCCAAAAAAATGACGAGACGAACCGTCAAAACAATCAAAGAAACCTTTGAGCCCAAAGGAGTATTCGACCTTATAATCTCTAGAGAATACTCGTATCCTTTAGACTTGAAACCTAACTATCCAATTCATGACCGCGCAGGAATGGCCCTAAGCTACCTAACGTTTGGCAGAGTTACCGAGATCTTTGGCGGCCTACAATACCGGCGGGTCTACGTCTCAGGGCTCTACCCAGATCCCAGGGACCCACGCAACTGGAAAGAAGAAGTGATCGGAAAACATGAAGGCATCACTCGAGAGAACGTCAAAATCAACGAGAACTTTCTGGAAATAATCACAATGCCAATCGTGAAGAGAAGTAGCAAAGTCATTGCAAAGTACGGCCAACAGATAGCAGAGCGTAGCTCCCTAAAATTCCCACTAAAGCGAGGCCTCTACAATAATGCTTTCTATGATCAACTGGTGCCTTTCGCTTGGCTAGTGTTGGAATATCTAGAAACTTGTGCACCTGCAGCTGGCAAACTCTTTCATTACCAGGATGCTAGAGCCTGGACTATAATCAAAGATTGTACTGGTAAATTTCCTAATTGGTTCCGAGCTCAGTCTGATCGCTTCTATAAGCAATGTCTATTTCGGGGAGATGTGATCGGCTATGCCATATTCGCCGGCAGAACCCAAACGGAATCCACGATGAGTTATCAAAGATTCTCCTGGAATGCGGACCTCAAGGACCCTACCCTCATAATGAACTTCACATGGATCGACCCAGCTGTAGAGCAGATCAAGAGCCGGATCCAGATGAGGAAGCAAGTACCATCCACTACTATCACACACAAGGAGATAAGCAGCGGCAGCTGAAGGGCCGCCACTAATGCCCTAATAGAGTCAATGAGAGGGGACAGCTGCTGACTATGCTTGACCCCTCATTTGTTTATTTACTAACTTCTTCAACTACCACTAGAGCGATTTTTAAAGAAAGTAAACGCCTTGGATCCTTGAAAGCATGGTCAAGTGACTCTACATATTCGTAAAGTCACCTTATTTATTTTCTTTCAGTCGAAAAAACTTTGTACCACATCCAGAAGGAACTCAGTTATCCTTTTGAGTGTTGCTTATGGCTTGCGGTCGCAAGTTTCGTACCTTTATTCTGAGAAGCCTTCTTGGGTATCAGGGGGTTGCAGGAATTAACGTTAAATGCAGGATAAAAGTGACTTTGGACTAGGTAAACTCTGCAAAAACCTGAGAGCTGAAGCCGGCAGCAAACTTTAATCAAAAAAGGCTAGGTATCTAGGCTAATCTTTTGCTTAGTGCTCGATTCTTTGCTGATCTTAAGGGCTAAAGCTCTCACCGTGTTTATCTCGGAGATCTCCATTCAATAGAAACTTTCTAGGTCGAGAAGTCAGAGGCATGTTACGTTATATTCTTATATTATTAGTAGTAACAAAGCCCAAAACAAGCCGATTCAAAAACCGGTTAACATCATTTACCTTTTGCTACAATTAAAGGTAAATTAGAAAACAACAAGCTCAAGAGGTCTCTTGGCTCCAAATTTGGGCCTATTACACACTGGACATATAGATAATTATTAATTATTGGTACTTAAACAAGCCCAAATTGAGGTTTTTCGATTGCTTTCAATGGTGTTTTTCTAAAAGTATGCTTTTAGAAAATGAACATCAAAAACCAAGAAGGAGCCTCTTTTCTCTTAGTAAATTAAGGTTAATGTATGTAATCAAACACGCTCCAAAAAATCATTTTAATCGTTTTTATCGTTTTAATCTGCTATGCTTCTTTCTGCTAAAAAAGGAACAGCATGCGCGTGCTTGAAAAAAAGAAGTAGTAAAGTTTAATCAAAAAGGCTAGGCAAGCAGGCTAAAGTAGGCTAGGCATCCTCTCAGTTAGTAGATGTACGTTATAGTCACGGTCGCCGTTGCTCCATTTAGCAGGTTACTATTTCCAATAATTATTTTTACGTTAGCTGATGGAAGCACTGGGAAAACTGCGGTTCCGATGTTGCCGACTGTTATTTTGTTGCTGTAGTTGACTCCGTTTGAGGTCCAGGTGACTTGGACGTATTGATTGGAGGTTGTTGATGACTGAACATTCACGGTTACGTACCCGGCGTAAGTGGCCGTGTACACATAGTATATTCCAGCGCCAACGTCTTGGTTAACTGTGGCGTCATTTAGCCAGATCGTAGATTCATGAAGACCGTTTATGCCGTTGGCGTCTGAAAGCTGACTTTGAAGACTCGAAATCTCGCTTTGTGATTGCTGATACTGAGAACCACTTTGGCTATTCAGTTGATTAACTTGATTTTGTAAACTGCTAATTTGGTCCTGCTGACTACTCACGATTGGAGAATAGTAAGCTATTGTTCCGATAACTACAATGACCATAACACGCAAAAAATGCAGAGCGCTACTAATAATCCTCGAGGCTTGTTGACCCTATTTTTCTCACTAATTTTTAGTCGCCTCCCTGCAATCTCTCACGCTGCACATTTGCTTTGAGGCTATCTTGACTCTGTTACTTGGAGATTCTATTTGATTTCACATTCCGAAACTCGATATATATCGAGAATAGGAATGTGTTGATCCTTCAGAAGTAGCTAACTTTGGATCGAAAAAGGCTAGGTGAATTCAATATTTTTTCAGTCTTTCTTTTGGCGGTATCTTTCAGGATGCCGATGCCGATCAGAAACCCAAATTATTATGGCCTTCACTTTCTCACTTCCTACCTAGACATCTAGGCTAATTTTTTGCTCAGCATTGACGCCGATCTTACTCAGGATCTCCTTGGCGCCCTGGTCAGCTCTCACTCGAAGATCTGCCACCAAAGCCAAATTGAAATAGTTACTCATGAAGACGTTGCTGCTAACTCTGCCATGCAAGAAGTCAATTTCTTCGCGTTTGAGCCAGCGGTTCATAAATGTCGCGTGTTGTTCTCGGACATCGGAATATCTAACTGGGACGCCTTTCTTGAGGAGTCGACGCTGGACCGCGTATGTACTCACAAAAGGAGTCTTCTGAGCGATCGCATCGATTAGGTATTTTGGTGCGTAGCTGACATAGGCTTTTTTGGTATTTCGGATAAAGATCTTCTTGAAACGGAAGTGCTCAAGCATTCCAGACTCAGGGTTATAGTACTGTTTCTCCAAGTTTCCTTCTTTGGCCAGTTGAATGATGAGATTGTAGCTATGAAAAGCTTCGCTCAACCTAAGACCGGTAACAGCGATGTAGTCAAGGAATTCTTTGAGGTCGGGACGAACAGTCTTAGCCTGGATAACCCACTTGAATATTTCCTCAGGACTCTTAATTTTTGTCATGCGATCGATTATAATATCATCAATGTTGCGGCCTGTCCAACTGAGACCGTACGCTCTAACCAAGGAGCGGAAGTCATCGTAACACCCGAGAAACTTTGATAATGCGCTAAGTGCCTTTAATGGATTAGCGCGAATTGTGATAGGTAACTTTCCGATTGCTGAGAGGTCTTTTGAGAAGAGGCCGTCTTTGTAGAACATCGCATGGACAATTATTTGCCGTGAGTTGGATTCGGTGTGGTCTTTTCGGAGCCATGCTTTGAACTCCTGCCAGTCGATTTCTTTAGACAATGGGATTGAGGCTAACGTTGAGTATTTTCCGGTGAGCTTGTCGACCTTTTCCTGGAGCGCAATCTGACAGCATTTTGAAATGTTGATGCTGAGCTCATGGGCTTTGTCTACGAGGGCTCTGTCGACGCTCAAACTCAATTTTTTGTTTTTCAGTTTTGGGATTGCCTTGGTTACTATTCTGGTTTCTTGGTTTATTGTTTCGTCGTTAACTTTGATCTTATTATACATGATTCATTTACCTCCAATACTCTTACACATAATTCGTGTACCTCTGATATTTAACAAAAAGAAAAAAGGGAGAAGTGATTTAATCCACGCCAGTTTCTAACATAACTTCTTTCAGTTTATCGGCATTGTCAACGCTAATCTTAGTGGCTTCAGTTTCATTCTGAAGACAGATTTTGCCTTGATCGCCATCAGTAAAGATTCCAATCTTGTCTTGAGATTCTAGCCACTTACGAAGCTTCTCAAAGTCCCGTTTCTGTACTGCGCCTTCAATGAAAGTTGCTTTAGAAATTCCCCATTTGAGTCCAGGATAGAAAACTTGCTTATCTCTTATCTTCTGCAGTTGAGCCTCGAGCAAGTGCTCAACCATTTCTTTCGGAGTCTCGTTGTACTCTTTTGCGTATTCCTCTATTTCTTTGAACTGGTCTATCGGTATGCTTATTCGATTTTTCATTCAACTTTCACCTCCCTATTGCCCTGGTTATTTTCCATACATTTCTTCATAGACTTGCTCTGTTAAGTTCTCAAGCTTGTGATCCAAACTTTGCTGTGTCGCGTATTCCATCCATCCTTCAGCAAAGCCACCGCTAATGAAATCCTTCAGCAAAATGTAGACCTCTTCTGTTAGCATTTCTTCAGCGCTTTTCTCTGTAAGCTTTCCGAGACCATCAAGAAACTTATACATCTGCATTGGCACTTTTATTTTTAAGTTTATGTCGACGGTTTCAATCTTCTCTTTATTTCCAGACATTCTCCTTTCACCTTTGGTGTACCTTAAGAGTACTCCAATAGGTAACTTAAAGTACTCGAAGCTTATAAAAGTACCTATAAGGTACTCTGGTGAAATGGTTATGGTTATGCCAGTAAAATTCGAAGTCAGTGTCATTCAAAACGAGAAATCTTTGCGAGTAACAATCCCCAAAGAGTTAGCAGCTCACCTGGAACTCAAGAAAGGCGATTCTGTGGTTATGTGGGCCGACAATAGCCATGTGATCCTGGAAAAGAAAAGTAAACTAGCCTAACTAACTGATTGTGAAAGGTGAAGTCATACGTCAACTTGGAAACAACCCTCGAATCTAAGCTCAAGCATCACGTATACATTCAAAAGTATACCGCAGTGTTAGGTCGGTGATAATGGTTTGGTTTCTGAAAAAATTGGAGAACTGGAAGAAACTAAGAAACGCGATCTCCAATTCAATCTTGTCCTAAGCGTCAAAGTTGACTGGCCAATACATCACATGCTCGAGCAGATAGGCTTGTTTGAGCATAAGAAAACGTCGACCTTAGCCAGGGACATCTTGGTAGAGAAGATCCATGTGTACGATCGGAATCCAGCTTTCAAACGGTTCCTCAAGCAGCTCAAGGAAAAAGAGAAATAGGCTAAGAAGAGAAACCAAGCCTATCGTAAATGCCTGCTCTTTCAAATATTCTTATCAATTGGAGTAAGCCGAGAGTAGTCGCTAAATAAAGAAACCCAAAGACAAAGGTAATCATAAACAAGTTGCTCGATAGGATTGGTACAAGAATTGGATAAGGAAGAAGATTCATCAAAGAACCGAATTTAAGAGTACTCCTGCAAATGGCAGGCCATGATTGAAAAAGATAAACAAGAAAAGGAATACTCTCAATGTTAGAAATGGAAGCTAAAGTCAGTAGAATCTTGATGCTGTTAGCTCTGCCAAAATAAGGAACGAACAAAGCGATGGTTAAGACTTCTAGTCCGTATTGAGTAAAAGGAATAGGATTGGCAATCGCTTGAACGACAAAAACAGTTAGAATAATTGATAAGTAAAGCGTGGTTTTGATTCTCAAGATTACGCCTGCGACGTAAAGGTGTAGTTTGAGTTATCATTGATAAGGGAGAGTTGGTCAGTAGGCAATTCAATTTTCCATCCTTCCCTCTGTTTCTGCTTAATCACATCTACTACATTAGGTTGACTAACTGCTAGACGAATGTGCTCGCAGCGGATACCCTTTCCAGAAATAGCGGGTCCACTAAGGCACCAAACATTGTTGTTTTTCACCAGTGTTGTGTGGTCACAAAGAGTGCAAAAGATTCCTTGTGGGGTAATCTGAACATCAATACGTCCGATGTTATCGTCCATTATTTGAACGACTAAAAAACAGCTTTTCTTCGCTGCCGAGTTTTTCTTCACAAGTTTGCGACTCCTCTCTTACTTGTGGAGTTGGTATGTCTGGAATCCTGATCCTGTCAATGAAGCTATGCTTAAGGTTTCGCTGTTCTGCAAAGTAACATCTTGCTGTCCCATAGTTGCAGTGTATGTTTGGCCATTCATTGTTAGCGTTACATAACCTGTGGTTTGGAATACCCAGCTACCAGTGCCATATTCTCCGAATAAGGCGTCAAGTGTTGAACCTGAAATAGGCGTATCCAAGATAGTATTTGAGGCGCCACTAATCCAGCTGCCGCCACTATCAGGGTAAGATCCAGTGCTGCTACTTGCTGGAGTCGTTGACGGACTAAGATAGATCTCGATGTGTTGCGAAGCTGTAGTGCTCCATGCGCCTAAGTTGCTTCCAGTGACCTTCAAGCGTATTAGCACATCTATGCTTGAAACAGTTTTGCCGTTCCAAGTTACAGATAACGCAAACAGCGAAAATGTTGGGTTCATGTTCAAGTTCTGTGATGTTCCGTCGGTGAAATGTATGGTGAAAGCGAACCATGATACCGCTGAGAGGGATCCCCCGCTTCCGGATCCCGTAGGAGTAGGTGTCGGAGTTGCGCCAGGTGATAGCGTTGGTGTGGTAGAGTTCGATCCTGAACTGCCACTTAACCCGCTGAAAAAGTTGGCTATGTCCGCGTTTATTTCTGCAAAAAGACCAGTTCCAACCGTTATGATTGTGCTACTGAAAACTATTAAGCCAATGAGCACAATAGCTCCAACGATTAGCAGTACTCCCAAACTATTGTTAGCCATGTTCTTTTACTTCCTCAATTTTTATGAGTTCTCTATCCTGCAGAGCTTCCGCTACTCCGCTGTTACTTTTTGCCTCCGAATATTGATATGATAGCGACAAGAACCCAGGGAGCGAAGATGATGAGAAGAATAACTATGCCAACAATCACGAGTATGCTGTCGTTGGCAGGACTACTTAGCCAACCGATTGCATCGCTTAACCAGTTTATTCCTTCTTCCTGCACTGGTGTAAGTCTGCCGTATTGGCTTGGGTTATTCTGGATATCCTGCACCGTGTACTGGCCAAAGGCAAAGACTATGACGTCAAACTCGAATGTTGCAGTGTCGCCTTGAACCCTTGAGCTGATTCCGTTAACTGGATTTGCTTGGACTCCAAAGTTGTTTAGGTCTATGTGTGCGTAAATGTCTGAGGTGAAGTATGCCGGGTTAAGGTTTAGACCTTCGTATTGTTCAGGTGTACCTGTTGGACCTGAGACTGTGCCAAAGGGACCATAATAAAGCGTGACTATGCTTCCTTGATCTTCTGGAGTGACGGCTTCGGCTCCACGTGAAGCGTATGTATGGCCGTTGATATCTTTGCTTTGCATGATTGTCGGTTCACTTGCTCTCAGCTCCGCAATAGCGAGGTATCCGTTGCCGCCACCTTGAATGTACCATGTTGGCGTTATGTCAAAGTGAATCCAGACCTGGACGTTTTGAAAGAGATTTGCATTGGTGATTCCTGCTAACATTTCATAACCTGTGAGGCTTGGTGCTTCGCCGGTGCTGAAGTCTTGCGAGCCAACAACGCCGCTCTGTGTTCCGCTCCACGCTGCGTTAAAGGTAACGTCAAAACGCATATCGTATTCCTGCATACTATAGGTCTGATTGTTTATTGTCCAAGACCAAGGAGGGTTAACTCCGCCGGAACCGGTCATTGGATTAGAAACGGATCCACTATTTAGAAGCCAGTTTTCAGGTACCCATGAAGGAACGCCTGATGACACTGAATTCTGAGGTATATAGACAGAGGTCATTTCTCCCTCAATTTTTGGTTTGCCGCTTGAGATTCCATCTGGATCAAACGCAAGGGCAGTATCAAAGGTGTGTTCTGAACCGCTGTGAGTGTTAACGGAAGTGTATTCCATGTTGTTGTACAAGATTCCGTAAAAGTTAGCGTTTGGTATAAATGCCGTGGGATAGCCGGTACTTGTTACGCTGAATGGATTGCTAAGATTACCTTTGCCATTGTTCGCGGTGAGTGATATAGCAAAGATGACGACGATCACGATTACTAGACATCGCATAAGTAAGCTGTTTTTGCCTTTTCCCATGTCTTTGTTCCCTCATTGATTCATTGATTCTTTGTACCTGTGATTTTGGATGCTGAAACTGTCAGCTATGAAGGGTTCTTAAGATGCAGCGCATGCTCGAGATCCGAGCGAATGATTTCCAAACTTCTGATAACATCCTCGATTGGAGCGTCTTCCGGGTAAAACACAACGGCCCTCCGCCCGGTGACTACTGTCGGCGCCGAACCCAGAATTCTATAGATTGACTTTGGAATGTAGGCCAAATGCTGAAGAGGATTTACCTTAACTGTAAACTCGGCCATTCGATCAACTCAAATAATGAAATATTAAGGGACTCTTAATACTTAAATTAGTATCATCACTGTACTACAGTATGATTTTAAGACTAGGGTTTTGAGAAGCGCCTTTTGCCTGACGTGAGATTCTATCTCTATTTATTAGAAAGCGTTTTTTCAAAGGCAGAAAACTCTTCAGGGTAAATTTGTTTGAGTATATTTCGAAGTCTCTCCACACTGCCTTCCTCAGGTGAATAAATTTCTAAGATTTCACATAGAAGATTGTCCTCAATTTTTTCAAGTCGCACCTTGTCACCCGTAGAGTACAATTCTAAAGCGGCCTCAAGAAAGAAATCATAGTTAAAAATGATTCTTGTCTCCTGTAGCCAGGCGAGGTCTTTTTCCTCGATTGTTTTTAGAAGAGCATAGAAGTAGAAAGCTCCTAGTCTTCTTCCGATTAGAGCAACTCTTTTATCTAGATTTGGTTCTTCAAATTTCATCTTTAAAATGAATTTGTCAGGGTTGACTTCTACATTCTCAGTTTGGAGAAGGTCTATTCCACCTAAAATGTACGGTCGTACGTTACTGGCAAATAACGTAGATTTTGGGGCCTTGTCTATTCTTAATACGTTGAGGATTTTGCCCTTCTCATACTGTTTGTAGACTATTCCTTGTGCTTCCAGATTCTTTAAGTGTTGGTTAACAACTGATCGGCTAAGTCCTGATTTCTCAATAAGCTCTTTGAACGTAAGACTTTCTTTGTTGAGTATTCGAATCAGGTCTCGTTCATTTTCTCTCCAAACTTGTCTTTGATACCTTGCTGGCGTTTTAATTCACCGAACTACAGTATAGTGATAGTACTATTTAAAATAATACTAATGCTTGTTAGTATGGTGATCGAACTATGCCACATGAAGAAACAAGAAAAATAATCCGAGTGGGAAATAGCCTGGCTATCACAATACCATGCGCATGGGCACGTTATTTTAAACTGAAAGAGAAGGACTCCGTAAGAATCATATCCAATGGTAAAATCACAATTGAAAAAATAGGTGAAGAACCATTCCAGGCACCTTCTACATTGTCGGCTTAGTTGTACCCTCAAACACTGGAAGATCATTCCGAGTCTTTGTCTTAGATGCTAACGGCAAAAGAATCTTTATCGGTTTAATAAGCCGAGGGGCCTTATCAGCACTTTTGCAAAAGCGAATACCTCAAGCTGATATCTGCAAGTGCACAGCGGATCCGACAGCACAAGAACCACTGAGCTTTAGCCTGGAGTTGAAACCATGACAGAGCTTCACCATGAGATAGTTAGTGGCCGCCTAGTTTTATGCAATGGTTCAAGATATGGTCAACAGTTCAATTCTTTACAAACTAAAATTGAGAAGTGCTGCGAATGCTTGCACTTTGAAATCCATTGTAGATTAGGCTATCGCGTAACTGCCAGCTCTAAGGCATGTAGACAAGGAACTGTTAGGAGTAAGCAGCGGCCATGACAGGACCAAAGACTTGCGCTCAGTGTTCAAAGCTGCAAAGAGAGGCAGTCCTCGTTAATGGAACCAAGTATAGCTATTGTCCTGAAACTCATTTCGAGATTGAACCGGCCTTGGTAGATCAAGAACCTAACTTTTGTTGCTGTGGAGAGCTGAAGCAATGACCGACGATCTGAAAGGTACTGACACACCGACAAAAGAGTCTGAGTTTTTAGAAGAGCCCACGCAACCAAAGAAAGAAGATTTCAAAGAACCAGAAAACTACGAGTTTGCCTTAAGCGAATACGTAAAGAAGTTAGCTACTTACCAAGCAAGACTAAGCTTGGTCCACGCTGAAAAAGAATTGACTGAAGCAGAACAAAAAAGCCCTTTCAAATCCATGCTAAAAAAGGCGTACCCTACTTACGAGTGTTTTATCGAAGAGGCAGACGACGGAACAAAACTGCCATTCAAACCTGCGAAGGTTGCTCAATGGTTATCTCGAGAAGAACATTTTAAAACAGATCTCAAAACTGGAATGCTATATTTCTATGATGGTTCGAGTTGGATTCCTAACGCAGAGGCATACTTAGAAAAAATACTCACTGTCATGCTGAGCGACGAGAACAAACAAAGTCACTTCAACAACATTCTACATGATCTCAAAGGTTTAACCTATGGCAATGTAGAATTCAGTTCAAAATTAGCCTGCCCAAACGGACTACTAAACGTAGAAACCTTAGAGCTCACACCTAACACCGCTGACGAGATGCCCTTATTCTCAATCCCTACAGAGTACATCAAGGACTCGCCTTATCCACAATGGCAAGAATGGCTTAATCAAGTCATGCCAAACAAAGAAGACCAGGCCCTACTTCAAGAATGGAGTGGGTATACTTTGTTAACAGACTATCGTTTTCACAAACTACTTTTCAATTACGGTAGTGGAAGAAACGGTAAAGGCACTTGGGAGCGCACACTCCAAGCAATCATAGGAGAGAGCAACGTTTCAGCGGTGCCCTTGGAAGAGTTTAATGGATTTCACCGATTCGCATTATTCCAGCTCTTTGGTAAACTCTTGAATTTATGCTCGGAACCTACAACCAGGTTTACCCTTCAGACTTCATTACTCAAGAAGGCAACTGGCCAAGATACAATCAGCGCAGAGCGGAAAGGATCAGACAAACGAGTAGACTTCACGAATGCAGCAAAGATCACAGTTTCCGCTAATAGGTTTCCAAGAGTAGAGGATACATCAGTTGCATTCAAGGAAAGAAGATTGTTCTTGAATTGGGAAAACGAATATCTCGACAGCGACGGAACACAAATACAATGGATTGAAAGAAACTGGATCCAAGGAGAACATGACGAGCGGAAAGGAATCCTTTGTTGGATGTTGGAAGGCCTGCAGCGACTATTAATTCAAGGACATTTTACACAAGGAAAAACCCAACAAGAAACCGAGATTCTATTCCTTAGAGCAAGTAATACAATCGGCGCCTTTAAATCTGAAATGTTAATCTTCGACAAAACTTTAGTTACTACGCGAGCTCAAGCATTCGAAGCCTACAAAGACTATTGCGATTTTTATGGATTGAATGCAGAGAACGAAAAGAAATTTACTCAAGCCCTAAAAGAAACCGCTAGGGTTTCCATAACAACTACAAGTAAACCCTCAAGACTCCGAGCATGGAAAGGTTTTGGTTTAAAGATTCTTAATGAGGAACCTGAGCAAATAGAGCAAAAAACTTTAGAAGAATCAGCTGGACCCCCTTCAGATGTATCAGATGTATCAGATGTATCACGTGTACCATACCGCACCAATTCCCAGAAATCAAATGAAAAACTAGATCAGTATAGTAGACGTGATACAAGTGATACAAGTGATACACAAATCCAAGGCCAGAACCTAGAAAAAGCGGAGTCAAGAAATAAGAAACGCCTTTGCTCTGAAGAGTGCAAGAATTTTAGGCAGTCAAGTTGCCCTACAGAAAATTATGGCTATCGCAAGACTGATGCTGAGATTCCTCTGAAGTGTCCAGGTTACAGTTACGTCGTTGCAGGAGAAGACGAGCAATGATTGAGAGTGAGATTCAGGGAAAGACGCTGGCGCCTCTAAAGCGCATACTTGGCAGTACGCGGCCTGAGAGAGATCTCTCACAGCTGCAGGCGTCCCCTAATGGACCTCACTCAAAAGTCATTTCTTTATGTGTACTTGGTGAATTATCGCTTAAGTGTCCAGCATGTGGGTCCTCTTTGTTGCGTAAGTCCGGATGGGCCAAGCGAGTTGACGGATCCAAGGTCCAGAGATGGCGATGCTTGGACTGCAACCTAAGATTCAGGCCTGAACGAGCAGATCAAGCGAAGACATTAAAAGGGTTAGATGTTATAGAAGACTCTCGCCAAGTATGCGTCCAATTGGTAAGAGGCACGAAAAACTTGGATTCCGCAGTCGACATAAACAAATCTGCCGCTGCGGGAGTAACCCTACAATCCTCGGACCCGAAAAGCGAAGTCTTAGCTTATTCCTGGAAGATGCGAAAAGAAGGCTATGGCCTTGAAACAATACGAACAAACACCGGATCACTCAGAGCACTACTAAAGAGAAATGCAAAGCTCGACGATCCTGAAAGCGTGAAAGAATCTCTGGCCAATGAACAAGCCTGGAGTCCTTGCAGACGCCGAAACGTTATCAACGCCTATTCTTTATTTCTAAAATTCCACGGCTTGAAGTGGGATCCTCCACGCTGCAACGTTACAAAGAAGATACCCTTTATTCCAACAGAGCAGGAAATTGATGATCTCATAGCTGGATGTTCCTATATGATCGCGGCATTCCTGCAGATACTCAAAGAAACTGCAATGCGATCTGGTGAAGCGAAGAGACTCAAATGGATAGATGTCGACCTGGAGAGGCGAGTCATAACTCTTAACGATCCTGAGAAGGGAAGTCTGCCGCGAATCTTCAACAATTTAAGCAGCAAACTCTTAGGTATGCTCAACGGCCTATCACGTACAAGTGAACAAGTCTTTGGCGAGCGATCCCTCAACAGCTTCAAAGCAGTCTACATGCGATCACGCCAAAAGATAGCTTTCAAACTTGCTAACCCACGGCTAAAGGTTATTCATTTCCATACGCTGCGACATTGGAAAGCCACCATGGAGTACCACTACACGAAGGATATCTTACACGTTAAAGAATTCCTCGGCCATAAAGAAATCGATAACACGCTGATCTACATTAGCTTGGATAAGAACTTGTTCAGCAACCTACCGGACGACAGCTTTATCATTCGAGCAGTTCATAACTTGGAAGAGGCCGTAAAGCTCGGTGAAGTCGGCTTTGAACCCTTCGTTATCATGGAAGGTGTGCAGCTCTTCAGGAAACGGAAATAAACAAGGATGCAAACTTAGAATGAACGCGAACGAAGACACCGACAAAAGCATGGAGAAACCGTACGAGGTCAAGGAAAAGTCCATCAATGTGGCCGAGGTGAGGTAGCTTGGTAGCCTAGAGGCCTGTGGAGCCTTTTGCCAGGGTTCAAATCCCTGCCTCGGCCCATTTAAAATTCTGAAGACTGAGGGTACGCTTAATTTACAATCTTTTTCCTTTGTCCCATTAATTCAACATAAGTCTTTAACCCAGTTGTGGAATAGCGCGCCGCGCGGGCGCTTCGGCTTTTATGAAAAAAGTGTAGGTGTTTTCGTTTTCTTCTTTTCAATATCTGGCCAGATAGACTGGAAATGTACCTTCGGTACATATCGGCGGTGAGAAAACTGATTATTATTGTTCGTAGCTTTGACGATTTGTGAAAGTAATGTTGAACGATCGGAAAAATGAAGGAAGAAAAAAAGCACGCTAAGCACTTATCGTGGGGGGTCTATTCTTCGCAGTAACCGTAACCATTAACTTGCTAATCCCATTAATTTTCGGTTTCAACATGCACGATTGGACTTACTCGAATGCCAAAGGGCTCCTGTTATTCTCAATAAACTACGCTGGATTCTTCCTAATTTTGCCTTTAGTGCTAACCAAAGGATGGGGCACCGTTAAAAAACCCAACTTCATTCCTGTTGCTGCTACCGCCATAAGCGTAGTCCTTTGGTACCCTCTGCACTACATTGCAACCATCGCCATTGTAGTGTACATATATCTTCATTGGAAATTTGACCTGTCCGACCTAGGCTTCAAATCAAAAGGCTGGAAAGGCGACGTAACAGCAATTATCATTGTTGGAACTATAGGTTACTTCAAGCGGTTGCATCATCAAACGTTTTACAGTTTGCTGTGATGCCTGCAGTTTTTGCCACAATGTTCAGGATGTTTGGTAATCCCGCATCAACAGTAGAGAATCTGTTTTACTTTGGCTTCTTAACTGAGCGTGTAAGCAAACAACTGAACCGTTATGTTGTTCCATTTCTGATCGGCGCCATGTATACCCTGCACGAAATGACAATCCCGAGTACTGGTATGAGAACTTACCCTTCACGTTCGTTTTCATCGGGGTTACATTAT
Source organism: Bathyarchaeia archaeon (assembly GCA_050013315.1). Lineage (GTDB taxonomy): Archaea > Thermoproteota > Bathyarchaeia > Bathyarchaeales > Bathycorpusculaceae > Bathycorpusculum. Next base: position 57,188 of record JBEKFM010000006.1, on the reverse strand, counting down.
TTGCTGCCATTTACATGTGGCGCAAAAACATAGTAGTAACCTGGCTAAGTGATGGGTTCCAGTGGTTCTTAAGCAGGCTGATTTAACGGGAAGTGATTACTGATGAAAAGATACAGCGCAGCTTTACTTGTACTCTTAGGTCTAGTCATCATAGTTGCTGGCACAATCGAGCCGCTCAGAGAAGCTAACATCATGGCAATCCGACCAGACATTTTCAGTTCGTTGTTAATCATTGTCTTGGAACTATGGATGACTGTTTGCGCCATGGAGTGCTGGAGGCTTCTATAATGGCAAATTACAGAAAAGTTAAAACATATTCTCCTTTCTTTCTTTGTTTTGAATGCTCGATATCCTTCTGGTGAAATCGGCAATGGTTAAAGACAAAAGTCCAAATACAGACATATTCGAAAAGGATAATGATACCACTTACCTTTCCCTGATACATGATGCAAACCAAATCCTAAACACACTATCTCAGGTCTGGAAGTATTGACTTGCAGCACTGCTAATGTCTTTGGCAATTGTGGGGTTAGCTTCAATCGGTCTCTTTGTTGATGATCCAAGCAAACAGCAGTTCTTTACAGAAGGCATAATTTTCCTTGCCATAGCCGCATGGGTTTTCGTCTGAAACATCTTGGGATCGCGAAACCAATGTTGCACAGAAGACATTCCGCACTGGAAAAGTGTGCTTGCTTCCTTCATCAAACCAGACAACACCTTAGACCGAGAAAAAGAGGGCCAATCAGTAATTGAAAACCTAATGAAAGTGGTTTTGGCAACGAGCGATTGGATCAAAACAATAAAACGCGATGTTTTTAGCGTCCTCTTTTGGCCTATTGTGGCAATCGTCATTTTCCTGTTATCCATCTACCAGGTCAATGTATTCGAAGTCAGAGTATTAGATGTCGTATTCATTGTGTACATGTTTACGTTAGCCCTAGCAATATACTATGGAATAGACGTAAAGTTCCGACGATGGCAAACCAAAGCAGCGCGCTTCAAAAACTATACTGCTATAGCCCTAGAAAACCTCTGAGTGAAAAAAGATGTCACAGCCGCAGGAAAGGGAACCTAAACCTGACCTCTACGTAGTTTCCCGATTCCTTGAAAAACTGATAGCCACAGGCGGTTCTCGGCGCAAGACAGAGTTGCAGATGGCTGTCGGGCTCAACTTCAACGTTTATACTAAGTACTTGGAGTGGCTAGAGAGCAAGGGCCTGATTCACATGAGAGAAGACGCCGAAAGGTCAAAGTACATTTCACTAACGGCCAAGGGCATGGAAACCTACAAAACACTGGTCAAATGGATAAAAGATACAATAGAAAATCCGTAAATAGCAAAAAAATTCTCAGCATATTCTTCGTTGGATTCTAACTGTTCTTTTTCCTAACAACAAGTAATCTGCCCAAAAACCACTTTTGCGAGAACATTAACAAAGACCGGTGTCATGGCATCCATGATTTGGTAGATGCAATTGTCCGTAACTGAGTACATTCGTTTAGAGCGCGCTAGTGTATTTCACGGCACAGAGACTTGGATACAACTATGAAGATTCATCAACAATGGCTTTCCATCGTGCAGGAAGAAACTTCGAATTAGCAATAGCTCCAACAGTATTCGCTTCAATGAAAGTGGTAGCTGTGTTCACAGTAGTGGGACCACTCTTAGAAATTCCTGTTACGCTAGCCTAAGTTTCGCTTGCACTAAGACGAAAAAACCGAACCGAGAACCAACCAATCAATAACAACTTATGATGGGCTACTTAAAACAAACCAGGCCACACACCAATAAATGAAGCTCGTGAATTAGTTGCATCTGGCAAGAGCTAAACGTAAATATTTATCAAAACTTGTCGATGATTGCTAAAGACAATTTACGCAACGCTTCTCCAGACTGCAAAAAAATCAACATCAGAGCTTTATAGATCGGTTGTTTTCTCTCATAATAAGCTGCCATAAATTAATTCATTATTAGACCTGCGGTGAATATGTCTAAATGGAAGAAAAAAGAAACTCCGATACCTTTGCTACTCTCCCCGTCGACGAAACTCTGAAGCAACTACAAGTTGACCCAATTATAGGTTTAACCGACATTGAAGCGAATCGAAGAATGGACCAATATGGCCGCAATGAAGTACCAGAAGAACGGCAAAATCCTCTTATTGGTTTTCTAAAACGTTTCTGGGGCTTAACAGCATGGATGCTTGAAATAGCAATCGTACTCTCGTTCGTTTTAGACAAATACTTAGATGTTTACATAATAGCTGCGCTATTGCTTGTAAATGCCATTTTAGGATTTGCTCAAGAACAACAAGCAACAAGAGCAGTCAAAGCGCTCAAGCAAAAACTGCAACTGCAAACAAGAGCCCTAAGAGACAGAACATGGTCAACCATCTCTGCCGCAGATTTGGTTCCCGGCGACATTATCAGAGTTAGGTCAGGCGATTTTGTTCCTGCAGATCTCAAGATAATAGATGCAGAAGTCACGGTAGACCAATCAGCTATTACTGGAGAATCCATGTCTCTTGAGAAGAGAAAGGGCGAAATCATTTACTCTGGTTCTATAATACGAATGGGAGAAGCCACAAGCGTAGTAACATCCACTGGAATACACACTTATTTTGGAAAAACAGCTCAGCTCGTTCAAATAGCCAAACCTAGACTCCACATGGAAACGGTCATTACGGGATTAATGAAGTGGCTTTTAATCCTGGTTGCCTCTCTATTGCTCATAGCTTTCGCTGTATCATGGATACGCGGCATAAATCTCCTAGATATGTTGTCGCTGGCGCTAATCTTACTCATATCAGCAATACCCGTTGCATTGCCCACCATGTTCACGATTACAATGGCGCTAGGCTCGTTAGAACTCGCAAAAAAAGGAGTCTTAGTTACTCGGCTCAGCGCCTCTGAAGACGCCGCCCTCATGGACGTTCTATGCGTTGACAAAACAGGAACACTCACCTTAAACATGCTAACCGTAGCAGACGTGCTAGAAATTAGCAACTTTAAAAAAGATGATGCTCTGCTGTTTGGCGCCTTAGCCTCACAAAAAGCAAACCAAGACCCAATTGACATGGCTTTCTTAGCAGCAACCAATGAAAGAAACATATCGTTAGATGATTACATTCAAAAAGAGTTCATGCCTTTTGACCCTTCTACTCGAAGAACCGAGGCAATTGTAGAAAAGAGCAGTGGGAAACTTAGAGTTGCTAAAGGAGCAGTCTCTGCAATAACTCCATTATGTGAAATTGAAGGAAAAGAACTTGCTGATCTGGAGGCAAAAATGGGTGCTTTTGCCAATAAAGGATACAGAATCATTGCTGTTGCAGCAAGCCGCGAAGAATCGAAAATGGGTCTCGTTGGGTTAGTGGCGCTCTATGATAAACCAAGACCCGACTCTGCCAAAATCATAGCTAAACTTCGAGCGCTAGGAATATCCATCAAAATGCTTACTGGAGACGCGTTACCAATCGCAAAACAAATAGCCCAAGAGATAAACTTGGGTGACAAAATAACACGTACACCTGACGTAAAAGATACGGCTGACAACGATGCCCTATTGGCTGCGGAAATCGTTGAAAAAAGCGATGGCTTCGCAGAAATTTACCCCGCGGGCAAGTATCAAATAGTCAGAGGCTTACAGGCTGACCGACATGTAGTTGGAATGACTGGAGACGGTATAAACGATGCCGCAGCGCTAAAACAAGCAGAAGTCGGAATAGCAGTAAGCAATGCAACCGATGTCGCAAAAGGGGCGGCAAGTGTAGTTCTAACCGAACCTGGACTAACCAATATTTTAGGCCTAGTCACGACTGGGCGAATGATTTATCAAAGAATTGTGACGTGGATACTCAACAAAATCGTTAAAACATTCCAAATCGTGCTATTCGTGGTCTTAGCTTTCATTTTAACTGGACTATTTGTGGTAAATGCTTTTCAAGTGGTTTTGCTTTTGTTCTTGGTGGACTTCGTCACAATTTCACTCGCCACAGACAACGTGCGACCATCAGAAAAGCCTGAAACTTGGAACATCGCCGCCCTAGTAAAAGCATCCGTTGTACTGGGCATTTTCATTGTGGTCGAATCCCTCGGACTCCTTTATTTAGGACTAAAATACTTAGCATTGTCTAATACTGCCCAGTTAAACACGTTCGTCTTTGACATGCTATTGTTTGGAGGATTATTCACAATTTTTGTTGTGCGAGAGAGAAGTAATTTTTGGAAGTCAAAGCCTAGCAAGCCTCTTTTAGCCGCAATTCTGGTAGATATCCTAATCTCCTCGCTGATATCAGTTATCGGCATCCCAGGATTAGCTTCAATACCGCTGCCTTACGTAATCTTGGTGTTAGCATGGTTCTTTGCTTTCGGTATTTTGTTAAATGACCAGATTAAGACACGAGTGATGCCATAATTGGGATACCGCTAAGAATAGTTAAAGAAGTATTAGGGCTTCAATCACTCAACTAAAATGCACGATGCTTTATGGAAAAATAATTAGCGGCAATGTATTTATCATTAAAGTTAATTTGGATTACAAATATGCCGTTTCCGTGCAGGGGTCGCCGAGCATGGTCAAAGGCGTAGAACTGCTCTTTTTCAAGAGAGCGGTGTGCAAGCTTCAGGAGCCTATCCTGTAGAGGTTCATGGGTTCAAATCCCATCCCCTGCACCACCACGCAGGTTTTATGGGTCTCATTAGTCTATTTTTAATCTTTCATGATTGACGGTATTGACCCAAAACACCGATTATCCCTTCTCTGCCTTGAACAATCTTTTAAACAACAAACGCAGATAGAATTAGAACATGGTACACAAAAAAGGAAAACTAGTAGTTGCGGAACTGAGAAAGCGAAGCGAAAAAGGGCTTGTCCTGGCAAAACAGATTTTGCAGGCGGAAACAATGGATCCTCCAAAACTGCGCAGTGCATTTGAACATTACCTTGAACACTGGGATGATTTCACTCATGCAGGCTTATTCTCGATGGCATGTGAGGCTGTGGGAGGAAATCCAGACGATAGCGTCCTCACGCAAGCTGCGATAGCTATGATGGCAGCTGCATTTGACCTACACGACGATATATTAGACAAATCTAAAGCGAAAAACAAGATCCCCACTGTTTATGGCAAGTTCGGCGTTGAGATGGCGCTGCTTCTTGGTAACGCATTCTTGATTGAAGGATTCAAAATTCTTGCAGATTCAATAACAACATTTTCGGAAGAAAGAAGGAAGAGCATACTTGAGACCACTAAGAATTTGCTTTTTGAAGTCGGAAAAGCGCATTCTTTGGAAGTCTGCTTAAAACAGAGGAAGCGAGTAACTCCGAATGATTATATGATGATTACTGAAATGAAGGCTGCATCAATTGAGGCGGACCTGATGCTCGGCGCATTTTTCGGGGGAGGCGACCAAGTCGAAGTGGTGAACTTGGCTAAAGTGGGAAGAATTCTCGGAGTACTAGCCACTTTGCGTGATGATCTTGTGGATGTTTTTGATATTGAAGAGCTTCGTCAACGCATCGCCGTTCAAGATTTGCCCTTGCCTCTTTTGTTCGCAATGCAAGACAAAAAAATAAACTCCAGAGCAATGCCTATCCTCTCAAAACCCAAAATGACAAGGAGTGACATCGCCGAATTGGTAGATCTCACTCTCGAAGCTAAGCCAGTCGCAGAAATGAAAGATAGAATGCAACTCCTTATCGAGGAAGGATTAGATCTACTAAATAAGCTCCCAAGGAAGAAGCTGCAAAGCAAGCTTCAAGCTGTTGTATCGTTCATGCTTGAAGACTTGTAGAACTTATGGGAACATCCGAACTGGTACTTCTTTCTTTTTCGCTCTCTTAACTGCCTTCATACCTCGTTCTCCTGTAGTACTCCTGTAGAACGCATCTACATATAAGCTTTGTGTTGAACAGAAATACAGAATCATAGATTAACAAAAGTTTTATTCATAAAAGGCGTATCCATACCTGAGTCACAGCATGAATTCACTTAAATCCCTCAGAAACAAAACCGATTTGAAAAAAGCAGCGCCAGCTATCCTATTAGTGCTTAACAGCTTCGTGTGGTATATAATGGCTTACGCAGTCTTCTTAAGTGTAGTAAATGGGCTGCAGTCGCCTGAAACGGAAAAACTAGAAATATTTGCAACTTACTTCGCCACTGTTGCGGTCATGGCAATAATAGGCTCAAAGTATCTTCCACGTGTAAGAACTAAATCTTTGTATTTATGGCCATTCCTGGGGGCAATCACTACTTTACTTTTGAGTGCCCTATCAAACCAAAATCTGTTAATTAACGCTCTAATCGCCTTTTCTTTAGGAACTTCGATCGGAATAGGTTTACCTTCATGCCTAAGTTACTTTGCAGAATCAACTTCTCTTGAAACACGAGGTTTTGCGGGAGGATTAACATGGAGCGGCGTGGGAATAACTGTTCTGCCTTTCGCATTTTTCCTAGCCATTCAGGGAAACTGGCAAGCAATCATCTTGCTTGCGATCTGGAGACTCCTTGGAGGCATAGGTTTTATTGGTCTGGACAGAAAATACAAAAAGCAACCAAATGTGCAAAAATCCCCCAGTTATTTTGAACTCATTCAAAAAAGAGACATCCTGTTGTATCTGTTCCCGTGGACTATGTTTTCTATCATAAACTTCGCAGAAACGCCCATATTGCAAAACGTTTTTGGTCAAGAAGCATTTCTTATTATTCAGCTTGCGGAGTTTGCTATCATAGGGATTTTTGCAGTTATGGGTGGCATTGTGGCAGACATTTCTGGAAGAAAGCGAGTAGTAATTGCAGGCTTCGTAATGTTAGGAATTGAATATGCTGTAATGAGTTTGTTCTCCAGTTCGCCTCTGACGGTATACCTATTCTTGGCTCTTGATGGCATAACTTGGGGCCTGTTGGTTTCTGTCTTTTTCACAGTAATTTGGGGAGATCTAGGTGAAAACGGAATAAAAGAGAAATACTATACTTTGGGGGGGCTTCCTTATCTTCTTTCAAGCTTCCTGTCAATATTAATCGAACCCTATGCCAAGCATATTCCTTCAGGGACGGCTTTTTCTCTTGCAAGCTTCTTCCTTTTCATGGCTGTTATACCTTTAATGTATGCCCATGAGACTTTACCAGAAAAGGCAATTAAAGACAGGGACCTCAAGAGCTACCTTGAGAAAGCGCAGAGACTAGTTCAGAAAGAAACCGAAAAAAAAGAGAAACAAGGCAAGGAAAAAACTAAAGAGGAAAACGAAGAGGCAAAGGAAAAGACTCAAGAAAGCCCTGAAGATGAGGAAGCTCGTAAGTTAGCGGAAAAATACTATTAAGTCAGCATCATGCACAATTAAGGCATGTTCTTCCACGTGATCCTTACGACCAATTGTAACTTGCAGTGCAAGTACTGCTTTGGCGAGAGCTTGGAAGATTTTGACGAGGGCTTCAGCGACTTAGAAGTGGACTATAATTTACCCAGCAAAGTTAATTATAACATTGATTTGCTAGATAAATTCATCCAAAAAGATCCTGATTGCGTCTTAACTTTCTATGGTGGCGAACCCTTGCTTTGCATTGACAAAATGAAGCAGGTAATGGATAATGCCGAGCCTAAACATTTTATGATTCAAACAAACGGTTTGCGGCTTGACAAATTGGAGCCAAAATACGTTAACCGTTTTCACACTATTCTTGTTTCTATTGATGGTGAAGAAGCTTTAACTGATTATTACAGGGGAAACGGAACTTTCCGCAAAGTCATAAACAACCTCAAATTAATTAAGCAAAACAGCTTTAAAGGAGAATTAATTGCTCGAATGACAGTTATGGAGCAAACCGATATTTACAAACAAGTTCGATGGCTACTAGATAATGATGAATTTTCTTTTTTCTCAGTTCATTGGCAATTGAACGCTGGTTTCTGGGGAAACGATTATCAAAGGCGTAACTTTGAGCAATGGACAAAGTCAAGCTACATTCTAGGCGTTAGACAGCTCGCACATTTTTGGGTAGACCAGATGGAAGAGAAAGGTGTTGTTTTGAAGCTTTATCCTTTATTGGGCATAGCTTATTCGCTTTTGCATGAAGAGAAAAATTGTCTTCTGCGTTGTGGTGGAGGATGGATAAACTACGCAATTCAAACTGATGGTTACATTATTCCTTGTCCAACAATGTGGGGCATGAAAAAATACTACTTAGGACACATACACGATGCTGATCCGCTTGAACTAAAGAAAATTTTCGTTGCTCAACAGCCGTGCGTAGATTGCTCGATTCTAAATATTTGCGGTGGACGATGCTTATACACTAATATAACTAAACGATGGAATGACGAGGCTTACGGTAATGTCTGCAACACGGTTACAGAACTTGTGGAGGCTGTTAAGACTGAGGTTCCTCGCATTCAGCTACTGATCAAGAACGGAAAAATAAGATTGAAAGATTTCGATTACATAAACTATAATGGCTGCGAAATAATCCCTTAAGATTTTAAGAAAAAAACCCCATTAACCCAAAGACTTTTTTGCCGCCACAAGACATTATTGCAAACTAAAATTGAAAAGCTAAAAATGGTTTCCTAAAAGTGAAAAGAAATAGCTATCTTAGCCAGAAAAGGTGCGCCACGCAACGGCAGTCAGAGCATCCAAATCCTCTGACTGGCTCCTTTCGCTTGCTGAAAAACTCGGCTACGCGGCATTCCTCGGCTTTTTTAGCTTGCCTGAAAAGAACCTCCGTCACCTCCACTGCTTTGCAGTTTAGCAAGTAGTCAATGTGCCAGAACAGGCGCTTCTGTTTACTAAGATGCCGTGCTACTCGCTTTTCCAAGTTGGTCTGTGCAGATCCTACGTAAGCGTATAGTCCTTTTCTGAATGTTTTTTCGCCTAACGCACCAATCTGCAGGTTAACATCTTCATCCACTCGGATAACAAGGAGGTAGATGCCCTGCATTTTTTCAACTGCTACTGTGGATAGGTGTGTGCGTCTACATCAACAGGTTCATGCAATCTTTTTATTTTAACCTCTATTTTCTCAGGCGTCACATCGGTGCCTTTGAGCGTTTTTGAAAAGCCCTCAATAATATTTGCAAGTGTTTCCTGCATCATATGGTTAAGCGGCAACTTCATGTCATCAATCCACAGCTCAGCCTCAAAATTCTTGCTCAGAACTCTGTGAGTTTCAACCAAACCAATGCCTCTCGTCTGTTCTTTTAGTCACAGTTGGACTGATAAACTTTCTCCAACCGTAGAATCGTTAAACGACTTGTGATTATATTGCCAGGTTTATCTTGAATGTAGAAATCGAGAGCCTCGTCGAGGCCTCAATTGGTGCGACTTAAAAGCAGCATGAAATCAAAAGTAAAGAATATTTGCTTAAAGTTTTTTATAAACTACATCCTTTTCTTTTGCCGGTTGTACCACTTTTAATCCTATGCTTTGTCCACCTTCAACTCGGTGGATATCTTGGCGGTCTATTTGTATGGATTCTACAGTTTGCTCAAAATCGGTTATGGGACCTTTAATGAGTATTCGGTCTCCAACTGCTAGCGGTAATGTTAATTCTACTACTGCCACGCTGATTTTAGCGAAGAAATGAGCTATGTGTCCGATCTCAATTATGGCATCTTCTACCAAGATTTTTTCCTCTTCCTAATTACTACATTTGTTGTCAATAAAAGATTTGCGTTTTGTCTACTAAATAGACCTAAATAGGTAAGATTTTTTAAGCTTTGAAACATTCTATTGAGCTTTTTTTCTAAATCCCAACAAACGCTTTCCAGAACTGCAATTGCTTTACTTTCAATTTGAAGATAGGAATTTATTATTCACCAGCCTGAAGTTGTATCCTCACCAGTTTGCTCCAACGCTTTCTTTTCTTCGTCGCTGATATCAATAGGTATGTCGACTTGATGATGGCTTTCTTCAATAATTTCTCTTTTCTTCCTTCGTTGTCTAATGGTAAATTGGCCTTTCTTTTTCTCTTCCAAGAAGACTTTCACCTCCAAAAACGGTTATTTTTTTAGTTTACCTTTCGATGACCATCCACTTGTCAGTTAATTCTTTGCTCCCGATTATGTTATTTTTTTCAGGTAATCAGCAAGCACTTGTACAATTGCTCCAGGCATCTACAGAATCGAGTTCTTCAAGAAGTACTAGCCCGTCATTTTCGCAAATTTCCATTCCTTGTATGCTATTTATGCTTAGTTTTTCGATTAATTTTTCACCCTAAAGAATATCGGGAAATTTGCCGTATTAACATACGTGCCTGTACAATAACAACAACAAATGAAGATTAATAAAAAATTGGGGATTTTTCACGTGTTTAGCCCTGGTCGATTGATAATTCCTTGACTCGTGTTTCGATGAATTCTGCCACTTTCTGCTCGCTAAATTCTCTTTCATTTTCTTGCAATTGCAACTGCTCTTTCACCGTGTTCAGAAACGCTTCAACGTTCAAGGGCTTAACTAAGTATGCGTCTGCATTTTTGTTTAACGCGCTTATGGCATTCTGCATCGAGGGGTAGCCTGTAACCATTATTTTGCGCGTCCGCGGAATGTTGTCCTTCATTAATTTTAACAGTTCCACGCCTTCCATATCGGGCAATCGAATGTCTAATAGCGCGATGTTGTAGGCTGTTTCCTTCGTTTTTTGCACGGCTTCATGTCCGGTAGCTGCTAAATCAACAAGGTATCCTTCGTCCTCAAGTATAGCCTTCATCGTGTTTCTTATTGTTTCGTCATCGTCGACGACAAGGATTCTGGCATGTTTATCCAAATTTTTTCACCTCCAATTTTGGGTTTGTGTTCTATTGGTAAATTAACCATGAAGGTTGTTCCTTCGCCATTGGATGTCTTAACTTTTATTGTTCCTTCATGCGATTCGATGATGCGTTTGCATATGGCTAAACCGAAGCCCATGCCCTGCGCTTTCGTAGTAAACAGTGGAGAGAAAAGCTTCGGCAAAATTTCATCACTAATGCCTGCGCCTGTGTCTTCGAAGGAGATTTCAAAGCAACCATTTCCTTTTTTGCCGTAAATCGTTATTTTGCCCACGTTTGACATTGCCTCAATAGCATTCTTAATAAGGTTTATGAAAACTCTGTTTATTTTGTTAGGGTCAACTTCTATATGGGGCTCGTCTGGTAGCTGGTTTAGAACCTCCACTTTTTCTGGTACATTCACCATAGCTAATGCTTCAGCGATCAGCTGCCTCGGCGAACGTTCTTGCAGTTCTAAATGTATTTCTCTTGAGTAATCCAACAGGTCATTGACTATTTTGTTTGAATAGTCGACGCATTTGTCGATTGTTTCCAGCATTTCTTTAATTTGTGTTTCAGGAATTGTGTTGCCTTTCTTTTTCAAGAAATAGGCAGAGTTTTTAATTCCTGTCAACGGGTTACGTAGGTCATGCCCAATCATGCCTGCCAATTCGCCTATAGCAGCAAGACGTTCCGACTTCACAAGTTCAGCTTGTGTTTTCTTTAACTGATCAGTTCTTTTTTGCACTATTTCCTCGAGCCTTTGTGAATATTCAGATAGTTTGTTCTGCAGTCGTTTTCTTTCATTTATATTCACAGCAAGTTCTAATGCAGCAACAACTTTCCCGTCTTTATCCTTTACTGGGCTGACTATAAGCTCGACCCAGTCGTCACGACCGTTAAATTTGTAGTGGTAATCATGTCTGTCAACTGCAACGCCAGTTTCAAAGACTTTTTTAACACCGCAATCTGGACAAATTCTGTTTGATTGGTCATAAATGGAATAGCACAGTCGGTTTTCTAAATCATTACCGCTAATTTGCTTCAGCAGTTGGTTAGCCCATAATATGCGGTAGTCTTTGCTGATAAGCGTGAGTCCTGCTTCAATGTTTGCCGCCACACTTTCAAGTATGTCTCGTTCTTGTCTTAGTGCTTCTTCCATCACTTTCCTTTCTGAAACATCTCCAACAATTGATAGCAGACAGTTTTTGTCTTTTAACTTTACGCGTGCCACGGATAGGTCCATCGGAAACTTTGTTCCATCCTTCCTGATTGCCGTCAATTCAAAGTGCCTCGCCGAAAATGAGGCTTGACTTAGTTCTTGTAAGAGTAAGGCATGATTCTTACGTCCTGACGGCGGGATGACTAGTTCTGACAATTTTTTTCCTATTGCATCTGTTTCTGCGAAGCCGAAGGTTTTTTCTGCAGCGGGATTCCAATAGATGACCGTATCTTCTTGATCGACCAAAATGATTGCATCCATGGCGGAAGTGCTGATAGCGCGGAATCGTTCTTCGCTTGCCCGTAGTTCGCCTTCGAGTTTCTTGCGTTCAGTAATGTCTGCCATTAAAGCAAGTGTTCCGATTACCTGTCCTCGGTCATCCGTAATAGTGGACGCGGCTACACTTGTATCGATGTGTGTTCCGTCTTTACGTGGAAACACACATACAAATTGTCCCTTAATACCTTGCTTGAATTGTGTCAAAAAGTGTTTGGCTTGTTCGATAACGTCTCTGTCCAGAAATTCGAATAGACTTTTCCCAATCATTTCGTTTTCCGTGTATCCTAATAATTGTGCCATTCGAGGATTGACAAAGACCGTGGTGAAGTCATTGTTTAAAGCCCATATGCCCTCTTGCGCAAGCTCAACTAATTGACGATACCGCGCCTCGCTTTCAATCAAGGTATTTTGCACTTTTCTGATTTCGGTAATATCATGGAATATAGAATGTAGAAATGTTCTTCCCGCCAATTCAAACGTCCTTGTGGTCACCAAGACATTCCTAATGTCGCCGTTTTTTGTGCGATGCTCGGTTTCAAATTCTCCTCCGCCTTCCTTTAACATCTCGGTTACATGTGACCTTACTTGGTCTGGGGATTCCTTAGCCTCTATGTCTGGAAGGCGTAGTTTTGAAAACTCCTGTCTTGAATAGCCTAACTGTTGGTAAGCGACATCGTTGAATTCGACAAATGCGGCTGTTTCTGGGTCAACAACCAAGACACCTAACGGTGATTGGTCAAATAACGCGTGGTAACGTTGCTCCGCCTCTCTTTGCATTTGGTCGGCTTGCTTCCTTCGGGTGATGTCTTTTACTACTCCAACCGCACTCCATTTTCCACCTAACTTTATCGGTGATATCGCTAATTTAGCAGGGAATTCGGTGCCGTCTTTGCGACGCGCAACCAATTCAACGTTTCCAACTGTAAAATAGCCCGTGCCTGTCTCGGTAAACAGTTTTACGCTTGTTTCGATTTGCGCTTTTCCTTCTTTGCTTATTGAAACGGGAACGATCAGTGCATGTACATCTTTGCCAATTGCCTCTGAACTTGAATAGCCAAACATCTTTTCAGCAGCAGGGTTCCAGTAAGTAACCTTTGCTTCTTCATCTACTAAGATTATGGCGTCTCTGACTGAATTCGCTATTCCATGAAATTTCTCTTCATTTTCCTTAAGAGCTTGCTGCATAAGCTTGCGCTCAGTGATGTCTCTGAACGTGCCTTGTATCAATTTTTTTCCTTGAAACTCAAAAACACTTGCCCTGATTGAAACATATTTGATTTCTCCAGTTTTCGTAACCACTTGCGTTTCACGGGGTTTCATCGGGTTTTTAAAATGTTCTTTAAATCCTTTTGTGAACCCTACTTCTGTAAGCCTTTGAGGGTGAAGGATAGATTGATGTTGCCCAATCAAATCTGCCTTGTCTCTGCCAACCAATAACGAGGCAGCAATGTTACAGTCCACAATTATGCCTGTCTCAGCATCTGCCACCACGATGGCGTCCAACGATTCTTGGAAAAGTTTACTGTATTTTCCCTCGGATTCATGGCAATGCTCATCCATCTCTTCTATTTTTACCAATAATTGATTTTGAAGTTGTTTTTTGTCCGTAACATCATTAAGAATAATTAAATCAGCTGGTTCTCCAAAATATTCCATTCTTTTTCCTTTTGGTTCAAAATATCTGGTTTCACCATTTACGAAAACTGGGATTTCATAATTCTCAATTACTTCTCCTTTTAGCCTTTTCTTCAGCTGTCTTTGAATAAGCATTTTCGTTTTTTCATCAAAAAACTTGAAATTTTCAATATGCTTACCTACTAATTCCTCATTCGCGAATCCCAGAAACTTACATATGACCTCGTTAGCAGCCAGCACAGTTCCTTCTTTATTCAATATTATAATTGAGTCTGGAACAAAGTTTAGGAGCTCTTGAAAGTTATCTTTAAACGTGTTGTTCTTGCTTTTCTTCTGCAATTACCAGCACCTCTATTTCCCCTATTTTCCTCTTATCTTCGTAGCATAGCCTCGCCAATTCAACATATTGTTTGAATGTTAAATCTGGGACCAGCCAATTCGGGCCATTCCATTCATAAAAGCAACTAATTTTGTTGTGAAGGTTCTTCATGATCATTACTTCTAGGTGTCTGGCGCCTAAACCGAAAATTCGTTCAAGAGAATCCGAAAAATCGTCGATCCTGGAAGGAATCTCTTGTCTTACAATCATGAATTTGTGTTCCAAATGGAAGTAAATTGCGGTTTTTACGCTTTCTCCTAAAGTCAAGAAGGCTTCGTCTATCGAGTCCTGCAGGATTTGTTCAAATTTTTTACCGCATTTATTCTTGTCCAACTATTCATCCCTACAGCTAACTTTTTCTAGTTCCACGGGTACCTTGCCAATCCAAACTTTTTGAGAGATGATTCTAAAATGACGACAAGAAAGTAAAGGCTTATGAATTTCTAATTCTAACTGCCAATTCACCAACTCATTGAAGAAGAATTCGAAGCGGTCGAAGAATGAAAGAAGTTAAGCTATTCAGGAAAAGCAAATAAATCTCAGATGTTACTTCCACTGTACCCTCATTTAACAAAAAGGGGCCGTCGTCTAGCTTGGATTAGGATACACGCCTGGGGCGCGTGCGATCCTGGGTTCAAATCCCAGCGGCCCCACCAAAGCCCAATTCTGGAATATTTTAGGGAAATAAGCCAAAATTGTCCTTTAAATCAAACACAGCATCATGCGCTAAACTTGCGCACACTAAACGAAAAAGGAAAAGTGCACTTATTTTTGAAGATGGAGCAAAGGCGAAGGCTTCATTACAATTCATTTTGCATCTTAAGTTGCGTTGTTTCTTTTAAGTTGTTTCAGTTTGTTTGTCCGTGAATGTATTTCTTGCCTCTTAGCGCAGAGCAAATAGCTGCGATGAAGTACAATGAAACGCCGATGCAGAATGCTTCCCTTAGAGCGCTCATGAATGGCGACGAAATGGCAGTTGGAAAGAATCCTGTTCCTGTAATATACGTGTTTGTGGCTGCTGGGATTGAAGCTACTAAAGCATGAGTTAGCGGCTTTTGTTGTTTGAGCGGTTGGTTGGGTTGAGGTTTTTTCGGAAGACTATAATTGAGGTCGATTTCGCTTTTGTGGGACACCGATCAGGTCTTCAATTATTAGCAGTATTCTGGATAGAAGTGCCAATGCTCCTGCTGCGGCTAATGCTGCTGCCAGTGGCATGCCGAGCGTCAAATCTACGTAAATACACGTGTAATTAGCGTAGGTAAGCGTATATTTCACGTTTAATTCCTTCACAAATTCATAGAACTCTAACCAATTTCCACCGTGCTTAAGCGTTTCTAACCGCTATTTAAGCCCCTTCTTATACGCAATTTAGAGTTTTTTGAAGAATTAGCTTCAAACCAAACCTAATTCATTAAGCAAAAAACCTGCAAAACCCCAAGACCTGCAAACCAAATAAGCCCCTAAAAAAGACCACTGACTAAAAAACAACCAAAACTAAACCTTTTCCAAAAGTGGATCCCCCCAAAATTAGTCAGAATTGACTAATGGAGAAGTGTGAATTAAGATTTGAGGCAAAAGCAAAATCTCAAACCACAAGGAGGCATGATTGGAAAGAAAAACAGAAGAAAGGTCTCAACCCGTACGTGCAGACGATTGCTCGAATATTGATAAAACTAAATTAGCGGTGCTTACTTAAGTACTAAAAAAGAGAAGCTCGCGGGTGATGTCACCAATTGACCGTGGTCCAAATCCCAGCGGCCCCACCACGATAAAATTATGATTTATTCGTAAATTGTATTCATTTGCTTTCTGGAAAGTTTGAAGCCTAAGTGATCGCAGAGTGCTCAAGACAATCAAATGAGTGTTTGTGGTGCGGTAAGACAATATTGCCGATCTGTTTTCTTATCAGCGAGTAGCACAAGATCTTTAGCTTTCAAAATTGTATTTTTCAAAGAGGTTTTTCTTGTCTTACAGACAAAGTTTAATATTTATATTAATAATTAGGAAGCGTTTTTTATCGTTTCATGATATTTTGAACTATATCCGCGTGTTAAGAAATGTTATTGTCTCAACCTAGCTAAACGTAATCTAACTGTTAGGAAGGAAAAAAGATACGTCAAAACTCACTATCATGGTGGAAAAAGGCGAAATACGTAAAACTTGGAATTACATCTTACCCGTGCAAAACAAATCTACATCCTATAGTCCAATCCAGTCAATACCACTTCTTACCAAACAAAACAACTCAAGGAACCGTCTCAAAAAAGGAAAAACAAGAAAACGATAAATTTGCAATTCCCAGGAACAAGTAGTCCTTAGAATTGGGAAAAATATAGATGTACAGGCGATTTCTTATTGTTGGACCGTGTCCAAGTCCCAGCAGCCCTATTACTTTGTTCCATTTGATACGTTTCATTTTCGCTTTGCAAAGAGTTTAACGCCTGATATGTCACTGACGAATTCAAAGCCAGCCTTCATGAAATTAATTGCTTCATTCGCTGGTTTCGTTACTGCAAAATAGAAGTCGTCGCCTTTTAAAGTCACGATTTGGATGTATAGCGGATAATATTGAGACCATCATGCCCTATGACTTTATCAATACAAGCAGGATGATTTTTTCAAAAACTCAAATCAGAAAACTAAACTTGCCTCTTCTTTGGACGCTCATCCACCCAGACCGTTAACCACTTTTTTTAATGTCAAAAAGAATAGTTTTCTGATCTGCAAAGAAAATACTGATCGCGGTAGCCCCAATAGTTGGGTTAGTGAAAATAAAACTCATCCAATACATTTTGAGATTTTGACAAGCAAGGAACACTCTAAACGTCTACATTAGCATCTATATCGGGCTGATCTCAAAATATAGTGTAGTCTGCCTCAACCTAATTGATAAATATTTGGCGCAAACGAAATAGGATCATAATTGGAAGAATGCCTTAGTATGTTCGGCAGACTGCAGGTTGAGCTAATCGGGGATCATGTGGAAAGTTATAGAGAATTTTGCATTCACAAAGACATAAAGAAAGCTCGGTTCGCTATACTTCTATTTGCCGTTCCTTTAGTCGTTTTTGCCTTTAATGATTACCTGTTTTTTGGATTATCCTCAGATTTCTATGGTCTTGTTGCACTTAGGCTTGTCCCTTTATTTTACGCTGTTTTTGAGTTAATAATCATAGGGGTCATGTTTCATTTTTGGTTTCATCCCTGTGCCCACGACAAAGATGGGATTGCCCCAAGATGCTAATTCTCTTTGGGGTCTGGGATTGAGAAAAATTGAACGGATAGCAGTCAAAAGGTTATGGTTGGGAGTCGCCGTTCAAAATCAGCGCGGAAGTTGGCGCCTGAATGCGTTTGCTTTTCTTCGGTATATTTATTTGGATGTACCGATAATTCAATCTTGGCCCATAGTTACTGAGTCAATTTAATATATTAAAAAAGCCATTTGACATGGATGTGACCCAACGACAAACACCGACGTGGAAGTACTTTTAACTGCCGATAGAACGCTGATGAGCAATTACCATGGCAATGAGTTTCTCGGATTTGGTACATGTGCTCCTTCCAACTTCATTCCTGATGTCTTGTACAGTTACCTGTTTTTCCCTCCGCTGGGAACAAGCAACGGGTTACCGAATGCTGCGCCTTATGGCTTAAGAAAAATTGAAGCTCAACTGCTAAAAGAAGGTTTTAACGTCTTAATAGTAAGCCCGCAGCATCTTCGGAAGTATATCAAAAACGCCAAAGTCATTGGTATTCACACTATGGATCCTTTCGGTTTCGGCCCAGCGTCAACCACTTTGGCATCTGTTTTCAAGAAAGAACCTTTCTTGGCAAGGCACTTTTACGCTTTAGTAAACAGTCCTGTTATAAGAGAAGCAAAAAGAAATGGATTAAAAGTGATAGTGGGCGGTCCAGGCGCATGGCAATTCCGTTATAGACCGCAACTTATAGAAAAAAATGCAATAGATTGCGTGGTGGAGGGCGAAGCAGAAAACGTTATCGGAAAAATCGTCAAGACCGCCATAAGTGGCGAGGAACTGCCTACTCATTATGAAATCGCAGCCAAAGACGCGCCTCGCTTAGAAGAAATACCTGACATTGTCCAACCGTCGGTTAATGGTCTGATTGAAATTGGAAGAGGATGCTGTAGAGGATGCGAATTCTGCAACGTTACGCTAAGGCCATTGCGCTGGTATACTCTTGACAAAATAATGCGCGAATTAACAGTTAACGTTGAGGTTGGCAAGAATCGAGTTATCTGCTTGCACGCAGAAGACGTTATGCTTTATGGGTCGCAAAATGCAGTGCCTAATGACGAAAAACTGCTAAGGCTTCACGAGCTGGTCATGAGCAAAATTCCCACCATAAGCTGGAGCCACTGTTCATTAGCTGCTGTAGCTTCAAAACCAAAACTTTTCTCAAAACTCTCCGAAATTATCCTTCGGAAACAAGCGTGGTGGGGCGCAGAAATCGGCATAGAGACGGGTTCAGCTGAACTTGCGAAAAAGATCATGCCCGCGAAGGCGCTTCCGTTTAAGCCTGAAGAATGGCCTCAAGTTGCTCGGCAAGGTTTAGGGTTAATGCATGATAACAGGTTGATTCCGGCAGGAACTCTTATAGTTGGGCTTCCTGAAGAAACTGAGGACGACATCATAAAGACGATGGAGCTTATAGACGACGTCAAAGACTGCAGAAGTCTTATTGTGCCATTATTCTTCGTTCCTTTGGGTCGATTGAAAAACCGAGATTGGTTCAGAGATACAGAAGTGAATGAACTGCATAAGCAACTAATGTTTCAATGCGCAGAGCACAGTATTCGCTGGGTTGACAATCTCTTAGATATGTCCTTCATGGACAAAGGGTACCGAGTTGCGCTAAAAGAATTCTATAAAGTTTTCGCGGGAATAGCAAAACGCCAGCTAAGGCACGCTGAAATCACAGAGCTACAGTGAAAACTTTTTTCCTTTGCTTTCTGAGCCTGCTATTTTTATTTGGATAAACAGTAGAAACAAAATAGTAACCTTAATACTTTCATATTGGTTCAGTAAATGTGAGGCAAATTAAATTGCTAAAGGATTCAAGTGCAAAAGAAGGTTGCAATATAAAAGTTAGCGAGCACGGGCCATATTTTGTTTCAGGAGGGATCCCATTGTTTAGTATGACAATAGAATGCGGAAAGAAGGGAATACCAGTCAAATGGGTTATGGGAAAAAAGCTGAAAACTTCGGAAAATTATTCTTTATGCAGATGCGGGCAATCCAGTACCAAGCCATTCTGCGATAGCACCCATTTGAAAGCGAATTTTGACGGGACAGAAACAAGCACGATGGAACTTTTCGAAAAAATGGCAACAGAAATTGATAGCCCCGAATTGAAGTTAAAAGATGCAGAGATACTTTGCGCCTCAGCACGTTTTTGCCATCGAGGAGGCGACATCTGGGAGATGGTGCTCAAATCAGACGACACCCCAGCCAAGAAAAATGTGATGGAAAATGCTTGCGATTGTCCGTCAGGTAGGCTCGTAATTTTAGACAAGAAAACTGGCATAACAATTGAACCTGTCTTGACAAAGTCGATTGGTTTAATTGAAGACCCAAGTAAAGGCGTTAGTGGACCGCTTTGGATTCGAGGTGGGATTCCAATCTACTCAAACGATGGAAAACTCTACGAAGTGCGAAATCGCGTAACTCTTTGTCGCTGCGGAAAATCCTCAAACAAACCGTTTTGCGACAGCAGTCACTACCCAGAAGAGGACAGAGAGGTGAAAGAATGAAAAAATTAGATGAGAATAAAGAGGAACAAATCGAAGAAATTTTGAAATCTAAAGAGAAAACCTTTGCCCTCTTCTATGCTTCATGGTGCCCATTTTCCCAAAGATTCCTGCCGATATTTGAAGAGTATGCAAAACGCAATCCACATGAATGCATAAGCGTTGTAGTCGATGACAAACCAGACCTATGTGACAAATACTCAATCGAATACTACCCTACTGTGCTTCTCTTCAAAAAAGGAAAAATATACAAAAGACTCGATGCTGCACCAGGCGCGGGATTAACGAAGAAGCAACTGATAGAACTCACCGAAAACCCATAAATCATCTTTTGACAGCTAAAACAGTTTCTTGGATTCCAAACGTTCTTGCTTTTTATTTTGGTAATCCTTTTGTTTGCATGATCGCCTAAGTCAAATTGCTGGTATTAGATTAAAAGTTTTCCCAACAGGAATAATTTTTGTTGGAATTCACGCTCTTCAATCACAAGTAAATTTCTACAACAATTCCATTAGAAAGAGAAAAAAACAAAACTAACAAAAAATTTAACCTAAAATTTTGACAAGTGTCGTTTGACAGGCTACTCTACCTGCCTAATAGGATGCTCAGAAATACACATTGAGAGCCTAAGCCCCATAGTGCCATTCTGGGACAGAGCCATAACAAGGCGACAGGTTCGCCTGCCAAACAACTCGTAGTTCTTTCCCGATAATTATCCTACTTATTTAATACAAAATAAGAATTTGTAGTAGTGCCATTGCAATCACAAGCACCCCGTAAGCTTCCACCGTCAAGATTTAACTATAAATAAGACCGTTATAGTTTTTGTTAAGGCTTGAGGAGAAACACGAAGTTGCATTTGGAAGAGATGAAGAAAGAAATTGAATCTCTTGTTATTGCAAAAGGGTTCTATAATAAACCTGAAGATATTCCTAAGAAGCTACTTTTCGCCTTCATAGAACTAGGTGAGGCAAGTGATTCTTGGAAAAAAGGTTTGCCTGAAGAGAAAATAGCTGAAGAACTCATTGACGTGATGTTCTACGTTTTAGATGCAAGTCGCTTAGCGTGCCCAACAGTGAACATGGACGAAGTATTCCAGAGAAAACTTGAGAAAAACTTTAGCCGCCCTTTTCAGTATGGAGAAGGCCACCGAAATAAAAAACCTGAAGAAAACAAAAAGTAACTGGCGAAGCTTTTATGGAGCTTCTCTTAGACTATAACTGTTGAGCAAAAGTGGACTTTACTTATCCTGCTAACGTACGATTCGAATGTAATAGATGTGGTTTATGCTGCGGTGACACCAAACAAAAAACTAGGCACATTCTTCTCTTAGAAACTGAAGCCAAAAAAATAGCCTCACAAACTTCCCTGCCTCTTCCTGATTTTTCAAATGAAATTAAAGATAAGCTTCCTTACAGTTATGAGATGAAAAAGACAAGCGAGGGCGCATGCATCTTATTAAAAGAAAATCAATGCCGCATTTACCCATTAAGACCATTAATTTGCGTGTTTTATCCCTTTGAATTAAAATTTGACAAAAATAAAGAGAAGCATATTTTCGATTTTACGCTTGAGTGCCCAGGAATAAATCAAGGCAAACTAATCAGTGAAGAAGATTTTAAGAAGTTGTTTGAACTGGCACAAGAAAAATTGGGGTAAAGATTATCGTTAGAGTTGCTGGAGAACATCAGCCTGTTCTAAAATAATTCCGCAATAATGGCACTTCAGTAACAAAGGTTCTTCGTTCTTAACGTAAAATCTTGAAACCACAGGTTCATAACTATTACTTATGCAACAAGGATTTACGCATTTAAGAATACCTTCAATAGCTTTCGGCAGCTTAACCTCCAACTTTTCAACAACTGTGTAATTATGAATAATGTTAATTGAGGCGTGAGGAGCCACCAAAGCAATTTTATTAACTTCCTGTGAGTTAAGAGCCCGACCCTCAATCTTCACAATATCTTTAACTTTGAAACGTTTACTTGGAACATTAATGCCAATAGTGATAACCCGTTTCTCCTTACCTGTTATCCCTAAAATCTTAATAACATCCAACGCGTATCCGCCGCTGATGTGGTCAATTACAGTGCCGTCTTTGATTCTTGAAACCCGAAGTTCCTTCTCGCTCATTTGAATTCTCCAGTAGAAGGCTATTGCATCTACAGCAAATAAGATTTTACATTAAACATGGGAGGGAACACTGGAAGAGTGAGGAAAACGCAAGTCAATAACTGTTGTACCGGCAAACTTGTCAAAGTACCTCCTGAATGTGGCATTTTTAAGTCGCCATCCAACAATTAAGTCAAAGGGTAACAGAGGCAAAACTTTCCCAAAGTTCCTTATTGCTGCGTGGTCATAGGACATTTTTTTTCCGTCAGTTCTGACGACCTTCAAACCCATGATGCGTTTGCCTATACTTTGACCGTTAAATCCCTCAAGTAAAGTAGAGTAAAGCCAAAGAAGACCAACAGTGATGAAAAGCACCGTGCTAGTTCCTGCAGTTAAATAAGTTGTTATAGACACAGAAAGGACCTGTGGAAGAAAAACGATTTCCGTAATTGCTAACAGCAACGCAAAATCAATTGCAAAAGCTGCCACTCTCTTTTTAAAAGATGCAAGCAGAAGTTGGTTTTCTTTTCTTTGTACATCCGCAACTTCGGCCCAACCTTCGACATCACGAATAACTCTTACGGCGCTTTCACCAGCTCTACTTAACTTGTACTTACCCGTGGGAGTTTGCTCTATGAAAACCGCTAACGATCGAAGGTGAAAACTTAACTTTCCCGTATCAACCTTTAGCAGGTTAAGCAGGTCAGTGAATGATGACTCGCCTTTTTCGCTAAGGTTCAGTAGGATTTCCCTCCGCAAAGGATGCGAAAGGACTGATAGTATCTTCGAAATGTTTTCTTGATCTACTGCCATGTTTCAAAACCAAGCGTTTTTCCAATTAAACATCTGTGATTGTAGGGCGGTTTTGGCATATAGCCAATTACAAATACTAACTCACATATAAGTCCAACTCAAAAAACTCTTTGACTGTTTAGGACCCGCAGTCTTTATAGTGAAATGCAACCTATGTTATAGGTGTGTCAAGTGCTGAAGTAGCAGTCCAAGTATTCCGTAAATTGGAAAGCGAAGATTTCAGAGTACTTAATATTATTGAAGCTGCAATGAGCAAACGCGAGTTTGTGCCAACGGAACAAATACAAAAATACGCTAAACTTCCCATTGACCGAATAGAATTTACATTGGGCAAACTGAATAAGCTGGGTTTGATTTACCAAACAAGAGGAGCTTACATTGGGCACACCTTAAACTATGCAGGCTACGATTGTCTAGCAATAAACACCCTTGTCAAGGCGGGAGTAATCGAGTCTTTCGGACAAACCTTAGGCGTGGGAAAAGAAGCAGATGTCTACGATGCATTAAGCTCCGATGGCAAACGGATAGCAGTAAAATTTCATAGGCTAGGAAGGATAAGCTTTAGGCAAACAAGAAGAAAAAGAGGTTACGTGCGAGAACATTCCACTTGGCTTTTCCAGTCGCATTTAGCGGCAGAAAAAGAGTTCCAAGCGATGCAACTTGTTTACAAAAATGGCGTTTCGGTTCCAGAGCCCATAAGCCAAAACAGACACGTAATAGCTATGGGGATGATTGAAGGGGCTGAATTATCCAAATACAAAGAAATCGCAAAACCTGAAAAAATACTAAAACAAGTTCTACGCAATGTGAGGAAGGCCTACTTAAAAGCACACGTTATCCACGCAGATCTCAGCGAATACAACATCATCCTAAAGCCAGATGGGCACATCCTCATCATTGACTGGCCACAATATGTAATGACAAATCACGCAAACGCTGAGGAACTGCTTGAGCGAGATCTCAAAAATATACTTACTTTTTTCAGTCGCAAGTTCAGTGTAAAAGTGGCAGTTAAGGATGCCTGCGACTACGTGACTGGAAAAGCCAGAAGTCTGGCTATTTAATGCTTATCTGCATCTAATACAATGTAGAGAATGTTGTTTCCGCGGAGCAACACATTGCCGTAATTTGTCATCAACTGTTCTTCTTTGCATTCGTTTGCACCTTCAAGAAGAATGTTCATATGCCCATCGCATTTTATCATTTTTCCCTTATATTCGTAGCCATTTTTGAGAACAACTTCAATATTTCCGTGCAACTGTTTTATGAGAACGTTCAACGGTTTTTTACTTGGTTCCATCATATTACCGTGTCCTAGTCCATTTCTTGTAATATCCAAAACCCCTTACCCAATATAAAAGTCTTATGAAAGAACCGGCAACTAAGATAAACGGAAAAATCAATATCCAAAAGAAAAAGCCTGTGTGATTAGAAATTATTGCGACCACAAGTAATGCTTGCCTCGTTTTGTGCTCCACTCATCAATTCCAAACTTCTTTATCGTTTCCAAATTATAATTTAGTAGAGGATGAATAGTTTTTATAGGCTCAAGTAATTCGCATTTTTTGAAACACGAGCATTCCCAGCAGCCCTCATATTTCTTGTTGATGACGCATGCTCGAATTTTGCAACCCGCAACATCCTTATTCTCACGGCAAGGTCCGGTGCACTCTAACTTATTAATTTCTTTTAGCACCTCTAAAAATTCAGAGTATTTCTTAAATGTGGGTATTGCTTCTGATTTCAGAGCGGCGTACTTCTCAAAGTTAACGTGTTCGAGCGATTTATTAAATTCTTTCAGCGTTTCGAATAGGCGTTTGTTAGACGGTATGCAGTCGAAGCAGTAGAGGCCACAAAAAGAGGTAAGCTTTTTTTCAGCCATAATCACATATTACAGTCCTAAAGGCAAATAAGATTTTGCAGATTTTGCCGAAGAAAAAGTGATGATTAGGGTGTTTTCAGATTTTGGACAGTATCGATAAGGCTGCAACTACTAGGAAGGCAATGCCGGTCCAAAAAAGGTCACCGCCAGTAAGGAAATACACAACGATTGCAACCAGAATTGCAGGAATCAGAACCAGAAACAGCTTTATTAGAATTATAATTATCAAGCCAATTATGACTAGAATGACGAGAAAAGGCAGGTTCAATCCGCCAAGTCCCAAACTGCTTAGAACAGAATACACCATCGACATCAAAATTAGCAAATTCATATGTGAGCCTCAAGTAAAAATGTGTAGTAGGTAAGTAATATATTTTTTCTATGCACTTATTACAAAAAAATTTAGGCTTTAATTTTTGATTTGATTCTTGGGATAACTTCTTTTTGCGTTTGGACAACGCCATAAGTTGTTATTCTAAACTTTTCGTCAGTAGTCTTCAGCGCTACGCCGTTTTTGGATAGTTCCCCTAAACGTGTGCTTGTTATCTTGCCGCTTTTTCCAAGTTTCATCTGCAACTCGTCTTTTGATAAAGAATCGCTACTGACCATGCCTAGTTTATGCCCAAGGTAATAAGCTGCTAGCCAAATCGATAAAGTCTCATTATCCGTTAACTTGTTCTTAGACACCAGCAAGCTTGCGCCGTCAATTGAAAAAGCTACTATGCCCTTTAGGTCATTAGCGAGTTGCTGAAGGTCGATGCTGAGCCAAAGTTTCTGGGCAATTTCAAATGAGGGAATAAAATCTTTGAAGAACTGTCTTAGTAAAAGCCATGCGTCCTGTGGATCAGCGGAAAACTGCTGCTCAATTTCTTTATATTTGATCTGGACTTGAATTTTTTCTGGTTTTTCGATCAACTCATTTTGCCTCTAAGCTTCGAGAGAACTTCTTCTTCGATCCATTTCTCGCCTTGAATAGTAAGCTTGAACTCCGGCTTATTCGGGTCTGGCTTGAACACTTGCCCCCGTTTAGTCATCTCATTCAATCGTGCCGGAACCATGCTTTTTATTCCGCTGGATTCCAAGAGTTTAGTTACTTGTGCTGCTGTGTTTTTTCGTTCTTCAGAAGCATAAAGAACCAAGCCGACTGCTTCGTAATGCGTAAGGTTTTCACGCGTAACTATTACTGGACCTTCAGTTGTGGATTCAACAATGCCTTTTAACTGTGCTCCTGATGGTGTTAGCCTATTAGATACAAAGTCAGATAGTTTCTCAACAAAATTTTCAGGGATAGCTCCAAGCATATCAAGGATGTCTTGGGGATTTTCGCCTTCGATGATAACTTCTCCGAAGGGAGTTTTTATGCGTGCTTCAATACGTTTCATTTTAAGGCTTCTCCATTAATCTTAAGCTATACACTATGTTAAGCCTTTTTAGGATTTGCGGCTCAGTTATGGTTTTTTCAGGAAAAAAGGTTATTTCAAGCGTTCCCTTAAAAGTTTAGCAACCAATTCAGGATTAGCCTTTCCACGGACTTCCTTCATCACGGCACCCATAAGCATTCCGTAAGCATTCTTTCCCAACTTCTCAACTGACTGCTTATTTGCTGCAATTATGCGTTCAACCATTGGCGTTAATTCAGCTTCAGTGAACATTTTCAAACCTAAAACATCCACTGCGTCTTGTACGCTTCTATTTTCATTCTTTGAAAGCCAACTGAAAACTTCTGCAATAGCTTCTTTCGCAAGTTCACCCGAACCGACTGCGCTGAATATACTTTTTATTTGGTCTTCTCCGACATTCTCGATTTGTACTCCTTCACGTTTCAGAGCTTTCAACGTTTCAGTTAAAAATGCTGCTACAATTGAAGCTGAAACGCCGGTTTCCTTAATAACTTCTTCAAAAAGAAGGTTGTATTCTGAGTCGGCAAGTTGCTTGGCTAGTTTCTCATTCAAACCGTACTGCTTTACCAAACGTGTGAGTTTTTTCTCTACAGGCTCAGGCAAATTCTTCCTAACATTTTCAACTAATTCGTCAGTTACCAATGTTGGAGGAATATCAGTTTCAGGGTACATTCTCGCTGCACCTGGTCTTGGACGCATATAGCGCGTTGTTCCATCATCTTTTGCAGTACGTGTTTCAGCCGGAACGCCAGCCACTGATTCCTGTGCACGTTCAACAACGGCCTTTAAGGCATCCAAAACATTTTCTGCTGTATCAGCTACGAAAACTGCAGCGTCCAATTCGCCTGCTTCAATCATTTTCTTTAAGGCGTCTACTTCTTCAGCGGTGATACCGTAATTGGGCATTTCGTCAGTATGGAATATTCCGCCAACTCTGCCCCAGAACTTTGCCCTGTCCGAAAGCTCGGTTCCAACACGAAAATCAGGCATAAGCTCACGTTTCAAAAGTCCACCGAACTTTGGTAACTTAACAGCCATAACCCTTTGGTTTTTGTCTATTGCCTTTCGAATGACTTTGCATTTTGTTTGCTTGAAAACTTCTGAAACGTCAACGAAGGCTTCTTTTAGATCTTCAGCTTTTATGCCTCTTTTATGAAGTTCTTCCTTCAAGTTAATTAGCCCTAGTTGGCGTTGAACTTCATACTCTACAACTTTAGAAATTATCTCAAGCTCTTGAACACCTTTTATCTCGATTAAAGCACCGTTGGGAAGAGACACGTTCAAGTCCTGACGTATCGTGCCTAAACCCCGCATCACTTTGCGTGTATCCCGCAGAATTCGTCCAATTGCTAACGCGACTTCTTGCGCTTCCAATGGCGAGTAGATTACTGGGCCAGTGGTGACCTCGATGAGTGGTATGCCTAAGCGGTCTATTCGGTAACGGATCGTTTTGCCTTCATTCTCTGTTCCTGTTTTGCGTGCTGCATCCTCTTCTAGGCTTAAAGCTTGGATTGGAATGGTTTTTTCTCCAACCTTTATCCATCCGTCGGAAGCAATTATGCATGTTCGCTGGAAACCCGAGGTGTTAGAGCCATCAATGACTGTCTTGCGCATAACGTAGACTTCGTCGATTGGTGCAGCGTTCATCATTAATGCAACACTTAAAACGATGTCTACTGCTTCCAAATTTATCGGGTGCGGCGGTTCCTCATCCATCTCAACGAGACACGCGCTTGTTTTGTCAGCTTCATAGAGAATTTTTACGCCTTTTTGGAATTCAAAAAAAGCCGCAGGGTCAACTTGACCTAGTTCGCTTTGGGTTGGTCTTAGCCTGCGCAGAAAAGTAATCTCTGGCTCTTCTTTGAAGAGTACAGGTGGGCAACTGCAGAACAGCTTTGTTTTTGCGTTTAGTTGCTGGTGGATTTCTAAACCGACTTTTAACCCTACTTTTGCATAGTCAGCTGCCAAAGGTTTTTTCTCCTCCTTCAACAATGTTTTCTTGAGGAAGCGTTCTCGGCGAGAATTCTCCTGCAATGTTAGTTTTGAGAAGCTTTATGGCTTCTTTTACATCCCTGGTTTGTCCCAAAACCCACATTAGTTTAACAAGCGCTGTTTCAGGGAACATGTCGTCCAGCGGGATAACGCCAAATGACAGCAAATCTCTGCCTGTGTCGTATACGTTCATGTTTACTCTTCCCCAAATGCATTGGGAAGCCAATGCGACCACAACGCCTTTTTCAACAGCGTTTTTAATGCTTTCAAAGCAGTATTTGCTCACGTGACCCAAACCTGAGCCTTCCAGCAAAATGCCCTTTGCGCCTCTGTCAACATACCAGTCGATGATTGCTGGGTCAAGCCCAGGATAAAACTTGATTAAAGCAGTTTTTTCGCTGAAGTTTGGTTTAAGAGTTAGTTTTTTTGAGGCGTCACGATGCTGGTACTGATTTGTTAGCATGGTTATTTGTTGATCTTTTACTTTTGCGATTGGAAAGCCATTTATGGATTTGAAGGTGTCTCGGCGACTTGTGTGGCATTTGCGAACTTTTGTTCCTCTGTGAATTGTAGTAGCGGTGTCGGAAACGGTTTCATGCATGGCTAATGTTACTTCGGCAAATGGCGCTTCTCCAGCAGCTTTGACTGCACCAATGAGGTTTGTTGCTGCGTCACTGCTTGGTCGGTCAGAGGAGCGTTGAGCGCCAACGACTACTACTGGAACAGGCAGGTTTTGCAGTGCGAAACTTAGTGCAGCGGAGGTGTAAGCCATGGTATCAGTGCCATGCGCAACTACCACGCCATCTACTCCTTCCTCTATGCGTTTAGCTACTGTTTCAGCCAGTTCTTTCCAATGCTTCTGGGTTATGTTTTCGCTATATAAACTAAAAACAATCTCGGTATCAACTCGAGCAACATCCGAAAGTTCAGGAACAACACCGTAGAGGTCGCTTGCGGATAGCGCAGATCTTACTGCTCCCGTACGGTAGTCAACTCGGCTGGCGATTGTTCCGCCCGTACTCATTATCACTACATGAGGCAGGGTTGGGTTCTGTTTTGGCGGTTGTGGCGAAGCGAAGGCGGGTTTTGTTCCTTTTCCTATTTTTTCAATTTTAACCTCTGCTGAGATGTGGATGCCGATGTTGTAGCCGCTTTTCATTTTAATGATAACGTTAGTGCTTTCGCCAAGTTCTGAGCGGGGAATAAGGATGCCTTCGTAGGTTTTGCCTTTGCTGGTGACTTGTATGATGTCGCCGACGTCGCAGTTTGCTTTTTTCAGGGCTTCTAATGCTAAGCCCTTGTAACCTGAATTTTCAAGTTGACTCATATTTGTTTCTCCAGTTTTTTGGATACGTAAACTCCATCATGCTCGTAACCGAAACGCATGTAATACCTTCTTGTTCCTAATGCACTTATAACTAAAAGCTTTTCCAAACTGTAATCCTCAAGTGCCAACCGTTCGGCTTCTTTTAGCAAGACTGCGCCAAAACCTTTATGCTGCCATGCGCCTGCAAAATGCTTTCCAACCGGCACAAGTGGACCGTACACGTGAAGTTCCCTTACGATTGCAGATGGCATGGCGATGATTTCAGACCTATGCGCTTTTGGAGAGGGAACACGTAAGCGCAAGTAGCCTAATAGGATTTTGTTTTCTTGGTCTTCGGCTGAGATGAAGATTTCCTTGCCTTCAGAAGCATCATAACGGATTGATTGGATTTCCACTTTTTTCAAATCTGGCTTCACATGATCAATCGTCATTTTGTGTCCAACTTCTCGGCAACGGATACATTGGCACTTAACCCCCTGTTCTTCGAGGTTTTGGTGGACAAGTTGGCGAAGATTGCTCTTTTTAACGCCAGCCAAAATGAGTCCTGCAGGAATATCACGTTGAACACGCATCACTCTCACCCATGGCGGGATGAATTTTTTGATTTCGGCAATAAGCGACGCTGCTTGTTCCGTTGTGTAGGGTTTGTAGGTGCCTTTTTGGTACCAGTCGTAAGCCTTTGTGCCTGCTATGCATAGGCATGGGTAAATTTTTACCATGTCGGGTTTGAAGGCTGAATCTGTAAAAACTCGTTTGAATGCTGCAATGTCTTTTCCTGGGTTGGAATCTGGCATTCCAGGCATTAAGTGGTAAACGATTTTTAATCCTGAATCCTTTGCAATGCGTGTTGCTTCTTCCACATCTGCCACAGTGTGGGTTCTGCCAACTAAACGGTAGATTTCGTCATCTGGGTTTTGTACGCCAAGTTCGATGCGTGTAACTCCCATGTCAAGCATTGCGTCAACATGTTGCTGTTTTGCCCAGTCTGGGCGAGTTTCTACGGTTATGCCTACATTGCGGATGCTGCTTGTTTCAGCGTTTGCTTTTGCCTCTTCTAAAGTTTTTGAGTCTTTGCCAGTTATTGCGTCTAGGCAGCGTTTGATAAACCATGTTTGGTAATCCGCTGGCGTAGCGGGGAAGGTTCCTCCCATGATGATTAACTCTATTTTGTCTACTTTGTGGCCGATGGCGGAGAGTTGATCAATGCGGCTTCTGACTTGTAGGTATGGGTCAAAGTTGTTTTGGGTTCCTCGCATGGCTGCTGGTTCATATCCAGTGTAGCTTTGCGGACTGCCTTGGGTTGGTCCTCCTGGGCAGTAAGCGCATGGTTCTGGCTGTGGGCATGGATAGGGTTTAGTCATTACTGCGACTATTGTTACGCCTGAGATTGTCCGTGTCGTTTTTCTTCGCAAGATGGGCAAAAGGCGTTTTGTTTCCTGAGGCGTTAAAATACTTATTAGATCAGCGTTTGATGGTACCTCTTCAAGGTGGTATTTTGCCGCGATTTTTATTTTTAAGCGGTTTACGTCTTCGCGTGCAGCATGCGGCATTTCCATTAAAGAGTTTACGATTTCTCTTAAAGCATTTTCATTTTTCAATGTGGAAGGTACCCAAATATGGGGTAGGGAAGTGATAAATAAAGTGCACTAACGTTAAAAAGCTGTTTAATCTTGAAAAAAACTTTTTGATTTGCGCCTACATCCAGTTTTGTCCGGGTTTCCGTTGCAGAATCACGCGTTTATCGTAGTTGCGTCTGTTTCGGTTTTTTGGGCTTGGCGACGTTTTTGGTTGCGCCTGGATTTTCGGCGTTTGAGAGCGGACTTTTCCAGCTTTAGATAATGAACCGTGAGTTGGCATTTAATGCACCTTGCTGATAAAGCATAACTGTCACACTTAAACCTTTACCCACAATAGTTTAACGTTTAATTATCACATTTTTAGCTCCCGAATTCTTTCGGTTATCTATAGGGTGTGTGTTCTTTTCGCTGCATCAAATTTTGGGGGTCCCCTCAGCGATGCGTTTTGTTTAGTCAATTGTTGATGCTCCAGCTACGTGGTAGCTTTTGTGGTTCTTGGGTTCAAATTTGTGGATTTACTTCTTTGTGTTTTCGACTGACTTGTATCAAGTGGTTTTTTGACGGTTCGGACATGGTCTTTAGTGATGCGGGCTAGTCATGGACTGCTAGAGTTTCTGAAGTTTAACAGGCGTTAGTATCTTTTATGCGGTCGGTTGTGAAGAGTTAGTTTTTTAAATGCCTACCAAGATTAGAACCATGTCGATGTTACTTTTGTTTTGAGGTGTGGTCGTTTTGGAAAAGAAGTATCATAATAGAATACATCAGCTTAACCGGAGAATGTGCGTTTGAGGCGAAGGAATGCCGTGGAAGTCTTGGCGGTGTTGCTTGTTTTTGTTCTTCTTTTCACGCTTGCCGGCGTCAATTTGCTGTCGCAAAATGTGGAGAGCAAGCCCGATGCGTTTGTGGGAGTGGACGTTGCGTATGGTAATGAAACTGATGTTTATACAATTGCAGACGCCGTCTCGGGGTATGCTAACTTGATTATTGTAGGTTCACTCAATGTTACTCAGGATTCGGCTGCGTTGACGAGGGTTTGTGATTTCTTATATCAGAAAGGGTTTTACTTTATTGTTTATGTTGGGTTTGCGACGCGTGGATATTTGCCGCCTCGGGGTCCGGCCCCTTCATTCTTCAGCTTGGCGTCTGTTCGGTGGGGGGACAAGTTTTTGGGAGCGTATTTTTTTGATGAGGTCGGAGGAAAACAGCTGGACAGTTCAGATAAAGTTGTTTCGATCTTGTCGAACAGCACCTTCAACTCCAGAGTCTACTCTTATGCGTCTGAGGTGTTTGTCGCCAGTTTGACTGGCGCTTTGATAGAAACCGCGGGCTGGTACGCCCCTTCATATGATCATCTGCAACTCTTTACTTCTGACTACGCGCTTTATTGGTACGATTACTCAGGCGGCTACAACACTGTGTTTACCGAGTTCGTGGGAAACCAGAGCAGGCAAATTGCGGTGGCTCTTGACAGAGGCGCAGCCGATACTCTTGGCGAAGATTGGGGTGTAATAATTACATACCAAACGAGTGGGCCAGAAAACGCAACTCAACTCTATAGTGATATGACGTTTGCGTGGCAGTCTGGCGCCAAATACATAGTGGTCTTCGACGGTAACTCCACCCAAGCGACGCCGTATGGAGTCTTGACGCAGGCGCACTTGGATGCGATGAAGCAGTTTTGGAATAATGCAAAAACCAGTACTCGCAGCGTAGAGTATCCCGCTGATACGGCGTATGTGCTTCCTGCAGACTACGGTTATGGCTTCCGCGGCTCAAGCGACACAATTTGGGGCCTTTGGAACTCGGATGCACTCTCAGCTAAAGTGTGGAACGACGCAAACAGCCTATTGGCGACTTATGGCAACAATTTAGACATCGTTTACGCAACCAGAATCGATAGCCAACCCATTACGTTGCCCTACAAAACGTTGATTTTTTGGAACAGCACAATCATCCAAAGCGGCTTAACACCCTAGCCTGAATCAAACTTTTGTCATTCTTCACACAATCGACCGTTAAACGCCGAGGCAAACAAATTATGCCAAGCCCCAGCCCTCTTTCCGCGAAAAAAGAAAACGTGGTCGATTTAGCTGAGAAGCAGCCTATTTTTTTTGTCTTGAATTAAATGAGTTGCGAAGACCTATTCTCAATGATTTTTCTTTGGAGTGGCAGTTAAGTTCGATTTCCACGTCATTCTCTTCTTTGAAATAATAACTACAGACAAAACTATCATAATAGAAGCAACCAACGTAATTACTAGCGCTTGGTTAGGAAATTCTGGAACCGTGGGGGATGCAGAAGTACCTGAAGTTGAAATAGGTGAAGGAGACGACGTGGACGAAGCACCTAAAGCATAAACGTTGTCATCATCAGAGCCAACGTAAATTACGCCGTTGACAACAGCGGGAGACGATACAATCGCGTAGAGTGTCTGGAAACTCCAGACTTTGTTGCCATTGGTAGCGTTTAAGGCATAGATCTTGTAGTCACTCGAGCCTATGTAGACTACTCCGTTGGCGACTGCGGGAGACGAATAAATCTTGTTGCCGGTGGTATAGTTCCAGATTTGGGCGCCGTTATTAGCGTTCAGCGCATAAACATTGCCGTCAAATGAGCCTATGTAAACTACGCCGTTGAGAACCGCAGGCGAAGAATAAACGAAGTTCCCAGTAAGGTAGTTCCAGATTTTGTCGCCGGTAGTAGCGTTCAAGGCGTAAACGTTGCCGTCAAATGAGCCTATGTAGACTACGCCGTTGACAACTGTGGGAGACGAAAAAATCTCGTAGCCTGTGGTGTAATTCCAGAGTTTGTTGCCATTATTAGCGTCTAAAGCATAAACGCTATCATTCCACGAGCCTATGTAGACTACGCCGTTGACAACCGCAGGCGACGAAAAAACCTGGTCGGGCGTGGTGTAATTCCAGAGTTTGTTGCCGTTAGCTGCGTTTAAAGCATAAAGGTTGCCGTCAAGGGAGCCTATGTAGACTACGCCGTTGACGACGGCAGGAGAGGAATAACCGACATTGCCGCCGGTGGGATAGCTCCAAACTTTTTTGCCGTTAGCTGCGTTTAAGGCATAAATGTTATTGTCATCGGAGCCTATGTAGACCATGCCGTTGGCAACTGCAGGAGACGAAGCAACCCCCTTGCCTGTAGGGTAACTCCAGATTTTGGCGCCGTTAGCTGCGTTTAAGGCATAAACATTATCGTCGTATGAGCCGACGTAGACTACGCCGTTGACGACCGCAGGAGACGACTCAACATAGTTGCCGGTAGTTTGCTTCCAGAGCACCATGGGGATAAGGGTTGGATTGCCCGTTCCTACGCCGCTGTGAGATGCATCGGCATGAATCATTGTCCAGTCCGCTTTCGCAAACGGAATCAAGAATAAGCTAGAAAGAAAAAATATGCAAACCAACGCTAATACCGCAGGTAACCTTTTCATGTGTGTGCAAAGTCCCTTTCAGTTCTTTAGCGCAAAAGAACTATTAAAAGGTCTTGCTGTCAGGTCTCCAACATGCTCTACGGCTAACCTGTAGATCAAAAATGACTTACAGAAAAACGCATTGAACAGCATATACAGATTATTGTATGGGATATAAAACCTGGAAAAACACTCAACTACATGTTGACATTCAAGAGATACTTAGCAGCGTAGAAGACAAATTTAACGCATCGGTCGCAAAAAACATAGAGGAACTATTCAAACTGATTGCAGAGGGTTGGACAGTTGCATGTGAATTTGGGGAAGCCAAAAACTTCAAAAAACGGAGGTAATCACACAGCAACATTTAACCAACCCCCCACACCTATTTTTATTGCCTCACCGAAATTGAGCACCCATAACGACGGACTCAACAGAGGAAAGCAAGAAACACAAATCTTGCACCTATGACGATAGGGTTCTACCCAATTATGGAACAGGTGAGACGCGGGCGACAAAAAATCCCATGCCGAGAGAACTTAGCCAAGCAAAAAGCAACGCTCAGCCATGAGGTTAAGTGTTAGGTTACATGGGAGACAATCAGCCCGTAAAAATCTCAGAAAAAACTATACCATAATAGAACAAGATATCCAACAATCAGAGAATTCAACAAGATAAAAATATCCAAAAAAACGAAAAAAGAAAAGTGACAGGTTATGGCTGAATCAGTAACTTTTGAGCCCCAAAAATTTTTAGAGCTTGAGCGTTTTTTTGAGGAAAACAAGGATAAGTATCATGAAATTTGGATAGTTTTAACAAAGAAAAAGTTTGCTGATCCTCAGCCAGTTTCATTCAACGTAGCTGTTGATGAAGCCATTAAACAAGGGCTTGTTGATAGCCGCACAAAAACCATTGACCAGCAAAAATACATGTTACGTTTTACAAAAAGAATCAAGCCTTAACCCTAATAATCAAGTAAAATCATACTAAATTTTTAAGTTCAACACGCACATTAAAGGATAGAAACCACATAGAAGCTGGATGCAAGTTGGATATAGAAAAGAAAATTGAATTAATCTGTAGACCGCCAACCGAAGAGGTTGTGACTGCTGAGGATTTAAGGCGGTTACTGGAAAGTGAGGAGCATCCGATTGCGTATAATGGTTGGGAGCCTTCGGGTTTAGCTCATTTGGGAACGGGTGTGATTTGTGCTTATAAAATGAAGGACTTCGCTGATGCAGGGATCCATTTTAAAGCTTACTTAGCTACGTGGCACGCTTGGTTAAACAACAAGTTAGGAGGCGACTTAACGCTTATACGCAAAGCCGCTGACCTTTTTAGGCATTCATGGCTTGCCCTTGGTGTTCCTGGTGACAAGGTTGAGTTCATTTACTCTGATAAACTGTATGATGATATTGATTATTGGGCTAAAACCGTGATTATCGCGAAAAACCTCACTTTAGCCAGAACTACGAGGACTTTGGAGATTGCGGGGAGAAAGGAAGGTGAAGCCCATTATGTTTCGGATTACCTGTACACGCCTATGCAAGTTGCAGATATTTTCCACATGAAGGTGAAGATTTGCCAGTTAGGTATGGATCAGCGTAAAGCAAACGTGGTTGCTCGAGAGATAGGCGAAAAAATTGGTTGCTGGAAACCTGTCTGCGTTCATCATCATATACTGCAAGGTTTGGAGAAGCCTAAGCTTTGGCCGATTCCAGAGGGACAGGAAAAAGAAGCTATAGCTTCAGCGAAAATGTCTAAGAGCAAGCCTCAAACATGCATTTTCATATATGACACGCCAGAGGAAATTAAGGAGAAATTAGGGAAAGCTTTCTGTCCAGAAAAAACTGTGAAATTCAACCCAATAATTGACATCTGCAAATACATAGTTTTCCGTGAAAAGCCGTTCTTTAAAATTGAGCGCCCGGCAAAATTTGGGGGAAATATAGAGTTTCAGAGTTTTCAAGAGCTTGAATGCGCCTATGCACAGGGCAAATTGCATCCTCAAGACCTAAAAAATGGTGTTGCAAATGAACTTGTAGGTATATTGGAGCCGGTTAGACGTTACTTTGAAAATAACATGGAAGCCAAAGATTGTTTGGAGACTGTGCGGCAAGCTAAAGTTACAAGGTAAAAATATTTGTCAACAAGGCTAATTGAAAAAGAGGAAAAAATTCGGCGAATCCTGGCTTCATTGGTCGAAGAGTCGGTAAAGGGAAAGCCGATAATTGTTGAGGGCAAAAAAGACGTTCAAGCTCTTCGCATTTTAGGTGTTGGCGGTAGAGTTTTGACGGTGAAAACCGGCGGCAAATCCTTTCTAGAAGCAACTGCGGAAATAGAGCGGCTTGGCGCTGGGGAAGTTATTCTTCTTTTAGACTTTGACAGGCGAGGCAAAGAGGGCACCGAGCGGCTGCAGCAGAATCTGGAACGATCAAAAATTGCGGCGGACGTGACGTTTTGGCGTAAATTGCGAGCGTTGGTCGGTCGCGAAATTCAATGCATCGAAAGCTTAACATCCTATTTGGATACTCTGCAGGAAAAAGTTATGTGACTTAAAAGAACAGAAAATGCCCCTCTCATGGCTTCAGAGGCCCAGCCAAGCTTGTCTGTAAGTCCGAATTATTGCTTAAAAGAATCTTGTAACTGAAATTAACGTCACATTGATTACGCCATTTCTCACCAGCTGTTTTGGATTGTTTTTTTGAATCTAAGCTTAAATCGTTTGTAGTTAATCTCTAGAATTCTCTAGATTTCTCGGGAAAAGTCGGAAAAAAATCCAGCGGTTTAAGTTGCCGCAAAAAGTGCAGAAAAGTTGCTGCCAAAAACCAAATAACGTAAGATTAAACCTAAATTATCTTTCAAATGACATTTCTAGAATCAAATTTTTTGTTATTTTTGTTAAAGTTGTTTTGGGTTGCTTTTTTGTGGCAAAGCTTGAATTGTTTGTTGGTTGAGTACAAGAGAGTACGTAGACGTACATGCACGTACATGTGAGGTAAGAGGACGTACAAGCACGTACAAGCACGTACAAGGACGTAGAAGGACTTGAAGAAACGTGTTTTCGGGTCTCGCGGGGTCCTAAAAGGAACAACTGTTTAGGATGCCGTTAACTAAAAGAGTTAATTTAAGACTGCATTGAAGAGCGCGAATCGTTTACGGGTTGAGTTAGTAAAGTGCAAAGAAATGCAGAAAAGTTGGTTGAAAAAAAGGTTTTGTAACCGAAACTAGAGGTGAAATTGCTGATTTCTTTGTCAGAGAATGTTTTTATAAACCGCAAGCTCCTTTACAGTGGCGAAGTTTTATGGTCATAAACCCTGTTATGGAAGCTATAAAATCTAGGCGATCGATTCGCAGTTTTGAAGATAAACCAGTTCCTGATTCAGTAATTCAGACGTTGCTTGAAGCGGCAACCTATGCGCCTTCAGCGATCAACGTTCAACCTTGGAAATTCACATTAATTACCAATAAAGCGGAAATGAAGCGGCTCTCGGATAAGGCAAAACCTGTGTTGATTCGGGCATTGCCTGATGTTGGTGACGAAGGCTTAGTGGGCCTAAAGCGGCGGCTCTCCGATCCACAGTACAATATTTTTTACAATGCGCCGTTACTGATTTTTGTGTCTGGCGTTAAATCTCCTTACGCAGTTTATGACTGCTCTATGGCGGCTCAAAACATGATGCTTGTTGGTTTCACAATGGGCATCGGAAGTTGCTGGATAGGCACTGCGGTTCATACTGCGAATGATCCGAAGGTTAAAGCTGATCTCGGTGTTCCAGAGGATCACGAAGTTCACGCTGCAATCATCTTTGGCTATCCGAAGGGCGTTACTAAAGCACCTGTGAAGCGTTCTGCTCAGGTTCTTAAGCGAATTGACTAAAGTGATAATATGGACATCAAAGGGAAAGTAGCCATCGTAACTGGAGCGTCTTCAGGAATCGGATTAGCCACAGCTAAACTTCTTTCTAGCAAAGGCGCCAAGCTGACTTTAGTTGCGCGCTCAAAAGATAAACTTGATCTGCTTGCCAAGGAACTGCCCATTGCATTTGCGGTTACTGCAGATATTTCTAAGGTTGAAGATGTCAAGCGCATGATTAAGCAGACATATGAGCACTTTGGAAGAGTTGATATTTTAATCAATAATGCCGGTCGCGGATATGATGTGCCAGTCGAGAAGACTGAAATTGACATTTTCCGTTACATTTTTGATTTAGATGTTGTTGGTCCAGTGGTTGCCATGAAAGAAGTCATTCCGATCATGCGAAAACAAGGTGGAGGAACAATAATTAACATAAGTTCAGGAACTGCCTTGATGTACTTGCCCGATAACGGTCCATATGCAGGGCTAAAACGGGCGTTAGCTCATATCAGCTTAACCGCAAGAAATGAACTCGAAAAAGACAACATCGTTGTCAGCGTTGTCTACCCATACATTACGCTTACTGATTTTGAGAAGAACACAATCAAAGATGCTTCCCTGCAACAGGGGGAAGAAACGTCGGAAGCGCAGGAGGCCTTCAAGAAAGCCGACCCGCCTGAGTACACAGCCAAACGAATAGTTGAAGGCATCGAAGGTGGAGAAGCTGAAATTTTTGGGCACGATTGGATGAAAAGGGCTCCTACGGTCCCTTAGCCTATCGCAAAAATTTTCTTCTAACATGACCCTCACACAAGTAAATTATGACCGATACGCTATATCCTATTTCAGTTAGCGCTGCTGATTTTGGAATTCCCGGGATGGTTGGCAAATTCAAAACTGCCAACGCGTCTGCGACAATAACGAATAAGGAAACTGCAACGGTGCCAATCCATCCTGCCTTTTTACCCTGCCAAATAAATAAAGCAAAAATTATAACCAGCAAACCGAAAGCCAACGTGTAAACAGCATAGGCTACTGTTGCCTGCATAATTGATGGCTCAAATGCAAGAAGTAATACACCGAAGAATACATGAATGGCGCCGATAAGCAGTTGAGCAGAAGTCAAAACAAGAATGCCAAAGCTCCTGCCTTTGTAAGTAATTGGGCTACGCTTAATCGCCATGCAGTATCCCACAAGGTTTGATTAATTAGATCGAAGAAGTCATATAACTTTCTTTACTTATACCAAAATGGGAAAACTTGTTTTGGTTGCTGAAATGGAACGAGGGGCATTATCCACATTATTGTTAGTGCTTTTTGGTTGTTTGCTTCTAATTTCTTTATCGAATTGGCACTTAACTTCTTAGTGGTGCTTCCAACAAAGATTTTTCGCGCAAGCAGTGGCTCATTCATCGGCGCAAACGAAACTATTGAATGTTATCGGTCAGGCGAACAAACGATGCGAGGAAGAGCTTTTACAGCTGTCTATTGTGTGCCAGTGAAAGCTATGTTGACGCTAAATGTTGAGAGTGCGCCTGCACTTGATGACGCGGCAAGAGTCAACGTTGCTGCGGTGGTTGCTCCCGCGGCTAAAGTCGATGATGTTGGCGACCAAGATAAGGTTAGATATGTGCCAGCGTTTGCTGGATTCCAACTGTTTACGGTCATGGTTAAGTTTTCAGCGATGTTCCCAGTGTTTTTGAGGTAGACAGTTTGCGTAGCTTGAGTGCCTGGAGTTACCATTCCGAAGGATATTGCGGTTAAGGGCACTGTGCAACCGGTATCGCTGTAGACGCCAAGGTTTATCGCGGTTATAGTTCCATTTGCGGGCACATTTTGGGTTATGGTTAACAATCCAGCAGTGACTGCGACTAACAGCACGCTTGTTATGGTGATTGCAATTAGTGTACCTGACCCAAGTTTTTTGAAAGCCATTATAATCTATGCCCCTTAGCGTATAGTTGGATGAGTCTTAAGTATTAATAAACATTACTTAGCTGAAAGGCTACAATATAAAGTGCACTACAAAAATACAAAACCCTCAAAAAACTTCCAAAAACTCAGCAGTGGTCTTGTATTGATCCTGAACATGGCAAAAAATAGCCGTAGTCCAACCCCGCTCGCGTGTGGAAAAATCAAATACCGGAAAAAGCCTCCTCCTTTAAATGGCTAAAAATCTGGCCATTAATTTGCCAAACGTAAATGTTCGCAGGTGAAACTCACATTGACCTACCACAAACTAACAAACCTTCACCAAAACAAAAAATCCAAGCGCAGTTCTAACCACAAGTCTATTATTGCAAAAACCTGAAGCTGCAAACAACTAATAAGGATAATGCAAGAGACCCAAGACCTCAACGCAACTGTCAAGATTCTTCTAAAAAAAATAAGATATATTGGTTGGTTTTAACTTTTCTGCGTCCTTATTGAGCACAGCTTCAAACTCGACGAATAAGGAGTAAGCAAATAGCCCTATATAGAAAAGGCTTGGAACCACAAGAAGGGTTGGCAGAGAGCTTTCTGGGCCTGGAATAACCGAGAACAAAGGTCCGAGAACCGCGCCTAAAGGGATAATCAGAGTCCAGTTCTTGTTACACGGCTTCAGGAGAGTCTGCAAATCGCCTAGCTTATACATAATCGGCAAAGTAACAAAGAAAAGAATAAGCTCAACAATGACGTTAGTTAGACTAAATACGCTAATGTTTAGAACACCAAAATGGGCTTGGGACAGAGGCCAAAACAGTTGGACCCCTGGGGCAGTGAAAAAATCGCCTATGAGAATGTGAGAAAGCAAAGCCGCATAATATGGAATGGCTTGTTTGCGATAAAAAACAAAAAACGGAATCATTAGCACAGTTATGGTTATTAGTGAGTGGGTAGGCCCCCGATGCGTGAGGAAACGAAGTATCAGGTCAATGTCAGGAAGAACCGAAGCTGCAAGCAGAAGCGGCAGATTTACCTTGACTTTGGCAAGCTTTGAAGAGCCTTTTCCAGTTATGTATCCTAAGGCAAAGTGTCCAATCGCAAACGTTCAATAGACCTCTTGGTACCTCGCAAATGCAAAAGGAACCTATTAAATCAAACTCCGACATAATGGCAATGTCGCGAAATATCGAGACGGAAAGCCTTAATCTATGTTGTTGCTAGAAAAAACATTGGCGCTTGCGCGAGCAACCGGCAGCAAACTCCAAGAAATTTGTCGACAAACCAATTGCCAACCAAAAACCATAAACAATTCGCCTGTGTCCTAAGCAGCATTATCGATTGGACTCAATAAGCACCTAAGTTCTTGAGTTAAAAGGCGAATATACAAAACCAGCTGCTAATTTTTTCAACTTTAAGCATGCAGATGCAGCCGAAAGCACGCTCTGAATCGCCTACAATTCTTTTATAAAATTTATTCTGGTAGGCCATAACTGTTCTGGTAATAACGATTTGGAAGA
Organism: Bathyarchaeia archaeon; assembly: GCA_050013315.1. Lineage (GTDB taxonomy): Archaea > Thermoproteota > Bathyarchaeia > Bathyarchaeales > Bathycorpusculaceae > Bathycorpusculum. Next base: position 15,331 of record JBEKFM010000006.1, on the reverse strand, counting down.
TACTTTAGTTTTAATTTCTCTTTTTTAGGTTTTGATATATTACGGTTTGGGCAATACGGCTTATATGCTTTTTTTTACCGTCTACCTTATTTGATGAGAATAGAAGCACAGGAGAAGAGAAGGCTTCATCGCGACTTTTGCATAAAAGAGGGAAGAAGCAAATCAAAACAGGGGGAGAATTAAACTAAAATGACCCAAAAAACTACAGATGAAATTCGAACACTTCTAAGCAATGCTAAGCTAGATTTTGAGTCGGTCGAGAATAAAGCTTTGAACGATTATCTTCCAAAAATATTTCACAGCTGCCCGTTTACAGAGGATCTATGCACAACAAAACAATGCTTAGAATGTGCAGTCTTCAATAAACTACCCAAATAGAAAAACTCATGCAAAAATACAAAAACCAAAGTAATCTTTAGACAACGATAGACATACTTGTGGCTTTTTGTAAATTCCCCTTTTTAAACTAAATTATAATTTTATGTTTGGGGTTTGTTGGATCAAAATTTAGTCCCCAAAATTAGCCAAGATTAGAATTTAGTGCACACACAGCATCTAAATTTAGGTTGTAATTCAGGAGTTTGGTTCGTTAGGGTGAAGTTCTTATCTCAAGCTCGAAAATGCATAGAAAAAACAATATGGTCACCACAAATAGTGTATGCTGATGGCTAAGAAAACATTTCCTTGAGCGATGAGCTCAACGACTTATTTGTGGCTGTCAGTCTGCAACCACATACGTTTAAAAAACAACTGTATCCTACACATCTATAGGCGAATTGGAAAGGAGGTGTTTTGAGTTGCTTTTCGTTATTGTTGCGGAACACAGTGCTGAAAACTGTCCTGGAGGATTGATTAGACCCGACAAGCAGTTTACGGCTAAATTGGACGAGAGCATGAAAAAATCGGGAGTGAAGGTCGTTGAAGGATATCTTGATGCTCCTGGGCATGTCTGGTATTTCATTTTGGATGCCAACGATGCTGCGGCGCTTAGCAATGCTGTTGAGCCGTTGAGGCTTGTGGGTACTGTCCGAATTTCTCCTGTAATGAAGTATTCAGAAGGCGTTACGTGGGCTAAGAATATAGGAATACAAAAATAACCTAATCCAGAGCTGAGGCATGCCGGCTACACTGGTAGCTATCCCACGGGAAGAAGCCATAAAACTTCTTTCATAAAAGTTGAATGTTGAAGTATAGATTTGAATGAAAATGAAGGAGGGTAGATCTTTTGTCGAAAAGAATGCAAACCCAAGACGCACATCATGAAGAGCTAGTGAAGGGACTTTCCGAACAGATGAAGACCGTTTTGGAAGGTTCAGAACAACCAATTTTCATTTACTTAGACGATAATCACAAAACCTGCAATCACAAGTTTGCCGCTTTATTAGGCTTTAAGTCGCCACAGGAGTGGGCTGCTATAGAAGGATTCTTGGAGCCGTTTGTAGCTGAGAAAAGTCGGGATACACTAATGAATGCCTATTGGGATGCGATGAAGAAAATGGTAGCCTCAACTAGCCAAATAACATTTGTGAAGAAAGGCGGAGACCTAGTGAACTCAACAATAGTTCTCATACCTATGCCCTTCAAAGGGCACCTTTTCTCGGTTCACTTCGTGACAAACGTGGTTGCTTAAACACACTGCTCTCAGGAGGGAAAACGTCGAATCTTTCATATGGCTGAAAAGCCAACTCTTCTTTTTCAGAACTATAATGGAAAAATCAAAGTATTTATTTTTATAGCAACTACGCGTGCAAGAAGAAGGCAAATCATCTGAAATATTTCAGAACTCATCATGTGATTACGGAAAGAATTATATTCCAGATTTTGGTGGTATTAGAATGGTGATTTATTTTGGTGAGTTTTGAAAAACTTTCTGGGAAGTTTGTTATTTGTGCAGGCGGTTTTGACCTCGGAGAGGTTAATGGCATAGAAATGAACACTAACACATGGCAAGTCACCCATTTACATGTGAAGTTGTCAAAACAAGCATCTGATGATCTCGGATTCAAAAAAAGATTCGGAAGCTCAACCGTATGCTTGCCTATCTCACTGGTTTCGAAAGTTGGAGACCATATACTGCTAAACAAGTCTCTCGATGAATTAAGCAAAAACCCAGAAATTTCAGAATGCCTATAGTGATATCTAAAGATTCAGCTAAACGCTCTCGATGATACGAGTATGTATCTACCTTAGATTTTTTGGGTTTGGGTTGGGGTTTTATTAAGTTTTACCCCTCCTTTTCAAAGCAAATTTCACATCTATTTCTTATCTTATGCTCGCTGTTTAATGGGAGTGTAGATTCTGAGCGCTTATTAGACGATTGTTTCGAGGGTTAATGGAGAACTTCTTTGTTATGAGTTTTCCTAAAATCCGGCTGAATCGTCAACCCTGACAATCAAGTTAAAGTTTACTTATTACGAGGAAGAAAGTGGAAAATATTTTGCAGCTTAATTGTTAATCCTTGAGATTTGAAGGACTCTTGCAACTTTTTGGCCTGATTGGCTGATTTGTGCGGTAAGAAATATTTTCGGTTCTAGGAATTTATCGGTTTTAGGAATATTTTTCGAACTAAAACACAACTCACATATTGATACTTAATAAATCTTATATATTAACACTTAATACGTAATTCCAGGTGAAATGAATGCTTGAACTATCAAAAAAAGATCCAGACGAAGAATCAAATAAAACAAATTCAATTGCAGAGCCACCAAACACAACTGACAATTTGGACCTTTTAGCTTCTTTTCAAAAAATGAAAGCAGAAGAGCAAGAGCTGCTGGCACAAAAACAAGATTTATTGACAATAGAACAAAATCTTCTGAGCAAACTTATCGAAGAAATTGACAAAAAGAAGACGGCAATCAACAACTTGAAAACAGAAATTCCAGATCTTCAAAGTAGATGCAAAGAAATCGCACAAGCGCTTGGACTCCCAGTCTACAACTAGCCTGTTGTAGACGGGATTTTTCATAATTCGGAATATCCGATTATTATATCTTAATACTGCATGATGTGAGTGATGGCGACGAACGAAGAAAACGAAAGCATTTACTTATTCATTATAGAAGAGGAATACAAAAGAAACAAAAGAAAACGAAATGGAAATGCCCATGTGGACATCTCAGGAAAAGCAGAGCTGCCAACGTTACCTAAACGAAATCATGCATCTGTTATCCGACAATTAAAAAAAATGCATCCAAACTTCGAAATGATTCAAGAATCCGAATCGCTTCAAACACCTAAAGAACCCAAACAAATGGCTCGACCGCAAATTGTAAAGTCGTCAAATGCAGCTGAGGATTTGGATCTTTTGGCGTCTTTTCCAAAAATGAAAACAGAAGAGCAAGAGCTGCTGGCACAAAAACAAGATTTATTGACAATAGAACAAGATCTTCAGAACAAACTTGTCGAAGAAATTGAAAAGAAGAAGACGGCAATCAACAACTTGAAAACAGAAATCTTAAATCTTCAGAATAGATGCAAAGAAATCGCACAAGCGCTCGGAATCTCTGATTACAAATAACCTGCTGCAGAGGGTTCCTTCGCTGTTTGCTACACAAGGGCTAAATGGTGTGAAAAGAAAGAAACTGATGACTCTGCCAAATAACTACAAGGAAACTTTGCTATTTAGCGGATAGAGCTGATAAAGCTACAACTTAGTATTTAGAGTGCACTCAAGTTCCTCAAATGCAACGCAGTTTCCTTTCTTCATCTCTCGAATTGAGCGTTCTATTTCCATGATTTTCTCTTAGCCTAAAGACACTTCAGCGCGTCCCTTTATCACAAATTATTCAACTATTTCTTCAACGAGCTGGACAAAACTTCGTGCAGATTAATAACTGTCGCGCCGCTTAAAAACTCGCATTATGTTTATGGTGAATTTGAACTTTAGTCTTTTGGAGAAACATTTTGACGTTGCTTTGGGTGCTGCTTTTGTTCGTTGAGAGGAATACCGGTATAAGTTGGCTGTACATGGACGAGAGTTCTTTAAGCAGAATGGACATTTTCATGAGCGCCATGTAGAGGCACAGAAATCACTTGAGTCCTTGGATTTTGAACCGGAAAAGCGGTCATGTTGTGTGATTGTAAACGCACAATAACAAATCTATATTAGAACTAAACGCTGAATAGGAAGCTAAGGTTGAAAGGGTTGATATATTTCCATTTTTTCAATATCGTATTAAATAAGAGTTGAACTAAAATATATGACTGATAAGAAGGACTGTTTATAAATGGAGAAAGGAGAAGTACAGGGTTTGCCTTCGGCGCAGGTTATCATCGCGGCGTTGAACGAGGAAGAGGGCGTAGGGCCTACTATCGCTGAGCTTATGGCTAACCTTAGTAGTCCACGTGTTTTGGTAGTTGACGGGAGAAGCACTGATCGAACCGTCGAAATAGCAAAGAACATGGGTGCCGACATCCTCTTCCAAGACGGATTAGGCAAAGGAGACGCGCTGGCGAAGGCGATTGAGAACTTGGATTTAACAGCCGATTACGTCGTTATAACAGATGCGGATTATACGTATCCCGCTGAATACATTCCTGAAATGATTCGGATTTTAGAGGAAAACCCCAACGTTGGTATGGTATGTGGTAACCGGTTTCATGGTCGCGTAGACGTGAAGGCGTTAAATAGTGTTTTTCACTTTGGTAACCGGCTTATCGCGTTTACTCACAACTTTCTAAATGGTGTCCAATTAGACGATCCATTGACGGGGTTGCGTGTTGTGCGTGCGGGACTTCTTAGAAACTGGAAGGTGAAATCTAAAGGCTTTGATGTTGAGGTGGAGCTTAATCATCATGTTGAACGAGAAGGTTTCGGTATTTTGGAAATTCCCATTCAGTATCGAGAAAGATTAGGCGAGAAGAAACTTGGCGTTAAACATGGCGCCGAAATTTTGAGACGCATAATGCTAGAAACAACTTACTAAACGCAGACTCTAGCGTCGTAACACATTCTTCTCAGACACCGGTTTCAATTAAAACGATGCAAAAGCTAATGCCTAATCTAAGAAACAAGAGCAATGGAGATTTGTATGCGATCATAACAGTTTGCCTTCTAGATTTTTTTTACCTATGCATTTATTAAGGAATCTCCAGAATCTATTTGACAATAGGATGTGTAAGACAAAACTTTTCTAATTTAGGCACTCCTCTTACTTATCTGCTCTCGTCAGAGAGGGAATTTAAAGTGTTTACTATGATTCTTAATTCCTTCAGACATTAAACTGCGCCTTAGGTTTAAAGCTTGCAAGGAATAAGCAACGAACGTAAGGCGCTTGAGTGCATTTTCCTAACACCTCAACCCCAAAATTAACCTTGCCATAAGGAAACATTTAGCTTGGAGGCAAAAGCAAATAATTGACCGCTGGAAACTTGGCGTTATTACGCTATTTATCTTCTTCGCGTTTAGTTCTTGCCTTTTCAGTGGACATTATGTTTTTGCTCAAACTGACCAAACTGCGTCGAAACTGCAGATGGCCAACACCGCTGTCGAGCAGGCTTTCAATTCTGTTTTAGAAGCTGAAAAAGCAGGCGCAAACGTTAATTCGTTGTTGGCTCAGTTAAGTGTTGCTGGTGGCTTTTTGGCTCAGGCAGAAAACTCTTATCGAGCCGGAGATTTCAACTTAGCCGTGGTTCAAGCAGATAGCGTGCTTCCGATTGCGCAAGAAGTAACAACTGCCGCTCAGGATGCCAAGCAAACTGCTTTGGTTTCGGGTCAAAATGCTTTTTGGCTCACGATTGCGTTTACTGAAGTTGGTGCTTCCGTATTTGTTTTGCTTTTGTTTCTGGTTTGGCGCAGCATTAAGCGCGGCTACATGAAAAAGTTCCTTGGTTCGAACCCTGAGGTGACTGAAAATGCAGGTTAAAAGCATTCGAATTGTTTTTATCACGATCGGTTTGATTGGAGTTTTGCTGTTTGCGTCGCCAACCTTAAGCCTGCTTGTAAAACCGCCTGCAAACCAAGAGTTCACTGAGCTCTACATCCTTGGTCCTAATCATACCTTTGCGAACATTCCGTTTAAGATCAATGCTGATGTACCCTATTCTGTTTATTTAGGTATAGTCAATCAAATGGGATCCTCTTGTTACTACACGTGTTTTGTAAAAATCGGAAACCAGACTGAACCTCTTCCTGATGCGACGCTTGGAACCCCCAGTACACTGCCTGCTCTCTACGAATCCAATTCATTTCTTAGCGATGGGGGAACATGGGAAATACCCCTAACGTTCCAAGTTAATCAGCTAACCTTCATTGATGGGACTTCTCAACTCTCCAGCATAACTATTAATGGAATAGAATTTCCTATTAATCAAACATCCGCATTAAGTTCAGACAAAACAGGATACTATTATAATCTTTTCGTCGAGCTTTGGATATACAATTCCACCTTAGGAATTTCTCAGTACAATAACAGGTTTGTAAACTTAATCCTGAATATGACACCATAAGATTAATTTTCGAAATCAACATGAATCTTAATGTCATTGCGCATATTTAGCCGATGCTTCTTTAGATAATAACCAGCTATGGTCATTTACGGAATTGGTTTGGGTGTAGTTTTCTTTGTTGCGAGGACGATGTATTGTGATCCGGTTGAGCGCAAAATTGGATACCCTCTGTCGGCGTATTCTTGCAGCTTCTGTTGAATCTTGATTCCCGTTCTGTCGGAGAACAAACTGTAACCAAAAAAGGTGAATGGGCCGAATCCTACACTCGTGCTCTTCATGATAGTAAGTCCCGCATCGCAGAGATTTTTGTTGAATTCTCTTATCGAGTGTTGTGTATAAGGTGGAGCGTTGCTCCAAAGATCCCATGAACTAAGTAGCCCTGCTCTCTCAAGTTTTCGTCTTGCCCACCTTCGGATTCGTGCGATTGGGGGGAAAGTTAGGGGGTCAAGTAGCGTCGTTGCTCGCAAGATATTGTCAATGCTCAGAACAACATATCCTCTCGGTGCTACGACCCTTTTGATCTCGGTCAACGCCTTTTGAGAATCATGGAGCCAAGGGATTACGCCCAAAGCAATAATCAAGTCGAACGATTGGCTTTCGTAAGTCAACTCGTGAATGTCTCCTGTGCATGCATTGATTTGGTTATCTACGCCTGTTTGCTTTGCGTGCTCTATTGTTAGATCAATCATTGCTTGAGCATGGTCAATTGCTTCCACGGCAAATCCTCGCTTTGCGAGCGCTGTTGTCATGAACCCTGCTCCGCAACCGATTTCAAGAACACGCGCAGTTCTTGGAAGAGATAAACCATCGATAAAACTGAGCGCGACGGCCTGCCGCTGTTGATAAATGATTCCGTAGATGTCGTTGTCTTTGTAGGCGTCTCTCCAATACGTTGCACGGCTGTCAAAGAGTTCGTCTACGCGCTTCTGTTGGCGATTGTTTTGTGCTTTGGGCGGAGCCATGGTTAAACATCCTAACATTCCTCCTTATCGTAAATCTATCGATAAAGCTTTTGTGCTGAGGGCTTAAGATTGTCGTCAAAATGGAAAGCACGTCGGTTAAAGAAGTAATGTTACTTAAGCCCTCGATAAAACTTTGATAAAATGAATATGAAAGTAATTTGCGTATAACTGGCAAAACCTACAATCTGCATCACTGATAAATGGTGACAAATTTTGGTTGATTTTCCTCCCTCTTTGAATTTGGCTCGAGAAGGGCGATTCCATACTGATGATTATTTGAAGTCGATTGGTGTCCCTGAAATCCGTTCAGCGACCAGCCCGTTCGACCCTGGTTATGATGCGGTAACGTTAGCGGGGCATCTTGAACAAAGTCACCATCTTATGTCGATTCTGAAGATTTCGATGGCGTGCTGGATGATTGCAAACGAGGATGTTACTCGTCAAAAGATTGAATCAGCGAAGAAATACTGGGTTCCAACAACTACAGGCGGCGGTCCTTTTGAGGTTGCTTATGTTCAGGGTAAGCTCCCGCAGTATCTTGACCTTGTGGCCGATTTCGGGTTTAATCGGATAGAGTGCGGAGAAGGGTTCACGGATATTTCGTTGAACGCGCAAGAGATTGTGAAGATGGCAAACGACCGTGGTCTAGAAGTGCAGTTTGAGCTCGGTAAGAAACATACGGGCGCTTTTACGCAAGATGTGGTTGAAGCATTGATTAGCCAAGGCAAAAGGTGGCTTGACGCTGGTGCTGTCCAGTTGGTCGTGGAGGCAAGAGAGAGCGCAAAGGGCGTTGGACTGTTTGATGACGAAGGAAATCTTAACGTGGGTTTTGCTGATCGCTTCGCGAATGCGTTTGGTCACCGTGTTGTTATGTTTGAAGCGCCTAACAAACCTAGTCAGTTCGCTTTGTTGGATCATTTCGGTCGTGAAGTTCATCTTTGCAACGTCCGCCTTGAAGAGTTGTTAAGGGTGGAAATTTATCGTCGAGGACTGCATTCAGATGCTTTCGGTAAAGAAAATCTGCGTCCCCGCCTTCCTGTGGAATAAAGAGTGATTAGGGGAACTTGATTGTGAGCAGAAAATCAGTTGTAATCGATTGTCTGGCTGAGAGTCTACATCCTCATAATCAAGAATGCGCGGTTGTCGTTGTCGATGTGATTCGTTCGATAACAGTGGCAGCCACAGTCGTTGAGTCTGGACGAAGGTGTTTTTTTGCTCCTTCAGTTGAGGCGGCACTTCTTATGGCAAAACGGCTTGATCGTCCGTTGCTGGTCGGCGAAATGGGAGGCAACATGCCCTATGGCTTCGATATTAACAACAGTCCAGTGGAGATTGAAAGCCGTCGAGACATCTCACGACCAGCGATTCTAGTATCTTCATCAGGAATACCTCTGCTTTGCTCGTTGAGAAATTGCAATTCAGTTTACGTTGCGTGTCTCCGGAATTATGGCGCCACTGTCAATCGTCTCGTTGGACTTTACGATCGCGTAGAAGTCCTTGGTGCACCCACACGTGGGGAGTTCCGTGAGGAGGATCAGCTATGTTGTGCTTGGATCGCAGCCAGCTTTATGAGAGCTGGATATTTCCCAGAAGATGAAGAAACGGCCCAAATCGTAAACCGCTGGAAGGATAAGCCAGTCACCGTTTGCGCTCAAGGAAAGAGTGCGGAATATCTCCGAAAAACTGGTCAGACAAAAGATCTTGATTATATTCTCAAACACGTAAACGACTTGAACTCGCCACTTACCATTAAGAACGATGAGATCGTCAAGACACAGGATTCAGCTATTGAGAGAAAATAACGGTTAAACGTGAGAAAATGACGGTTGAAAAGGTTTCTGCGGAGGACACGACAGTTCCAGTTGTGGTCTTGTATACTTACCATTATGGTCAACTAGGAGTCTTGCGCACCTTTGGAAGGCTTGGTATCGCGGTTCACGGCGTCGATCCAAATCCCCGGTCTCCGGGTCTGTTCTCCCGATACTGCAAGAAGAAGTTCTTGTGGGATGTTGACGCGTCACCACAAGCTTCTGTTCGATACTTGTTGGATGTTGCCAAGAAAATTGGAAAGCGTTCACTTCTGATTCATACAACCGACAATGGCGCAGGTTGGCTTGCAGATCACGCCGACGCTTTGAGTGAAGGGTATATTTTTCCAAAGCTTTCTAAAGAGCTTGTTTTAGCGCTTGCCAGCAAGGAGGAGATGTATTTTCTTGCCAAAAAGTGTGGTGTTCCAACGCCAGACGCGAGTTTTCCGCTTTCGCAAAGTGATGTTGAAGAATATGTCAAAGATGCGGTTTTCCCGGTGGTATTGAAGGAGATTTATCGTGGAGGGTCACCTCGAACCGGAAAAAGAATGTTCATAGCGCAAACAAAAGAGGAGCTTCTCAGATTGTATGGTCAATGTGAGGATCCTTCGAACCCGAATTTTATGCTGCAGGAGTATATTCCGGGAGGTGATGATTCAATTTGGATGTTTAACGGTTATTTTGATGATAAATCAGCATGCCTCTTTGGAATGACTGGAAGGAAAATCCGTCAGTCACCCGTTCATACGGGAGTGACCTCACTGGGTGTTTGCTTGGAGAACCCGGTCATTGATCAGTTGACAACGGGTTTTATGAAGAGTATCGGTTACAAAGGAATACTTGATATCGGATACAGATATGACATGCGAGACGGAAAGTATAAGGTGCTTGATGTTAATCCTCGCATCGGATCGACTTTCCGGCTCTTTGTGGGAAACAATGGGTTAGATGTGGCGCGAGCCGAATATCTCGATCTCACTGGTCAGTCGGTTCCTTTTAGTGAGATTGTTGAGGGGAGAAAATGGTTCGTTGAAGATAGAGATCTTGTTTCGAGTGTTCGGTACTATTATGAAAAAAACCTAACATTTAGGCAGTGGCTAGCATCATTCCGTGGCGTCCAAGAAAGCGCTTGGTTCGCATGGGATGATCCTTCCCCATTCTTCATGATGTGCGCCAGATCTTCAAGAAAAGTGCTTTCTCAAACAGATAATAGCGCATTAAATCCGTACAGGCTTACGCCTTAAAGTTCCAAGATTAATCCTGATGTTCTTCTAGGCTCGTCCGCTCGTTACTGAGTTGCAATTACAATCGTGCCGTTTTGTTTTTAGGAGCCTTTGCCCCTTACTCAACCTCTACATGATTCTCGGCAAACTTTAAGGACAATATAATTAGCGCGAAAGAACTGATCCTTATAAAACTTTGATACTTTTCAGATGCTTCGAATTTCAGTTATGAAAACGTATATCTTTCCTCTGCGTAAGTATTACAGGTGTATCATCATTAAAAATCGTCTTCAAATTGAATTTGGCTTGTGATTAAAATGGTATTCGATTCCAAGGTTGTGTTGGCAGTGGGAGCGCATCCTGATGACATTGAATTGGGATCCGGCGGGACACTGTACAAGGCTGCGCAAGCAGGAGCGCGAGTGATCGCTTTGTATATGACAAGGGGCGGAAAAACCAGTAACACTACCGTGAGGATGAGAGAAAGCAAAGAAGCCATGCACATTTTGGGAACGAATGAAGTCTGGTTTGAAAATTTTCCAGACACCGAGATTCCGGATTCATTCGAGGCTATAAGTTGCTTGGAAAATTACGCCATCAAATTTCAACCTGATATCGTGCTAACTCATTCGATCAACGACACTCACCAGGATCACAGGAGGGTAGGCTGGCTTGCCATGTCGTCGTTTAGGAACATTCCAAAGATTCTAGCGTTTGAAACACCTAGGGTAAGACCGGCCGCTTTCATGCCAACCTATTTCGTAAACATAACGGGTTGCGTTGATAAGAAGTGGGAAGCCCTGCGGTGTCACGTTTCCCAAAAAGAGAAAAGATATATCGCATATGAATCAACCGTCAATCTTGCCTCCTTCAGAGGAAACCAAGTCGGCGTCGCAGCGGCAGAAGCCTTCGAGGTTGTAAAATACTTGGAAATCTGACTAATGTTGGGTTTCCATGTTTCAATTTATCTGCGAAATCATTGACATGTTGTTTAGTGTCACTGTAGCTTGTCACACCCAAGATTATTTAAATTTAGATTGTTCCTTAGTATTTGTGTTGAACTATCGAGCATAACTGTGATTATCCAGAAAAGCTTAAGAGCGATCTATGTGTGGTGTTCAAGATATTAATCCAACATTGTGCTAAAAAAACTATGTACTTTAATGGTGACCTGAAATGAAAGTACTTGTAACTGGTGCTGATGGGATGCTTGGTAGCGCATTATGCCCTACGCTTGCCAAGAGAGGGCACAACGTGTTAGCGACTGACCTTATTCCATCAAACGAAGGAAGTAAACATTTGGATGTGCGAAATTACAATCACATAAAAGAAATGGTTGAAAAAGTTAAACCTAATATGGTAATACATTTAGCAGCCGAAACAGATGTCGACAAGTGTGAAGTCGAACCTGATCACGCTTTTCTCACAAATACAATCGGAACTCAGAATGTTGCCTTGGTGTGTCAAAAACAGAATATTGAGTTAGTATATACTAGTACCATAGGTGTCTTCGATGGTGACAAACCGGAACCATACACAGAGTTTGATGAACCAAATCCAATTAATGTGTACGGCAGAAGCAAGCTTGAAGGCGAGAAAATTGTTCAGACTCTATTGCCAAAATCCTATACAGTACGTGCGGGTTGGATGGTAGGGGGCGGACCAAAAAAGGAAAAAAAATTCATAGGGAAAATCATTAGGCAAATAAATGAAACAACAACGCTGAAGGCAGTTAATGATAAAGTTGGTAGCCCCACATATACCTATGACTTTTCTAGATGCGTGGCTGATTTAATTGAAACTGGTTTCTATGGACTCTATCATTGCACGAACAAGGGTTTTGGGTCAAGGTTTGATGTAGCGAAGAAAATTGTTGAGTTTATGGGAAGAACGGACGTAACTGTAGAACCTGTTAGCTCGGCGTATTTTCCGTTGCCGGCAGCTAGAGCTAGGTCTGAAATGTCTAGAAATTACAAGCTTGAATTGCTTCGGATCGGTTCAACCAGGCGTTGGGAAGAAGCCTTGAAAGAATACATAAACACTTATTGGAAACAAGCATGAAAAACCGCATAAGCCTAATTACTAATACAAGAATTAAGCTTGTTATAAGCTTAAGAAACGTACTCCCAACCATTTGACCTAGAATGCGCCCTTGAGGAATTATCATTTCGGATTTAGTTAAGAGACATATGGGTAACTGGGAATAACGCTTGAAGGTTACGTTGATGAAAAAAGCGCGATTCTGACAACAAGATTTTGGTACCCCAAAATTTTTAATTTTGATGTTGATTTTATGAGAGTCGCGTATGTAGGAACTATGGGCATTCCGGCTAGCTACGGGGGTTTTGAAACAAGCGTAGAGGAAGTTGCAACTAGACTTGCTAGAAAAGGGCATGAAATAACCGTATATTGTGGTTACAGGGATCTTAAACCACAGACGAAATCATATAAAGGTGTCCACCTTGTACATGTCCGCTGTCTGAAAAGCAAATTTCTGGATTTTCCTTTTCGTGCATTTGTTTCCACTCTTAATGCATTGCACAGGGACTTTGACATTGTTCATTTTTACGGTTCTGATGCTTGGCCTTTTGCGCTTGTGCCCAGAATATTTTCCTCAAAAACCGTGCTTTCTCTTGACGGATTGGTTTGGAATAGATCGAGTTATCCGATATGGGTACGAAAAATTCTGCGTTCTACAGCGCGTTTCGCGTTATATTTTCCACATGTGACCATTGTCGACTCCAAGTCTGTACAAGGTTGGTATCATGAGAACTTCGTCAAGTCCCCGATTTATGTTCCATATGGAGCCAATATTGATCTGACAGAACTTGATAAAACAATTCTCAACAAGAAAAACCTTAGAAACAAGAAATACGTCCTGTTTGTTGGCCGGTTAGTGCGTGAAAAAGGCGTTCATTACTTAGTTGAAGCTTTCAAGGGAATCAACACAGATTTTGAATTAGTTATTGTCGGCGGCGACCCATATGATAAAGAATACGAGTTGTTTCTTAGGAAAAATGCTAACAAAAATACTAAGTTTTTAGGGTATGTTTATGGAAAAGATTATGAAAATTTGTGCAAAGGTGCATATCTTTATGTCACGCCTTCCGAACTCGAGGGTACATCTCCAGCGTTGCTTACAGCTATGGCGTTAGGCAAATGTGTGCTCGTAAGTGACATTCCCGAAAATTTGGAAACTATTGGAGATGCTGGTTTTTCATTCAGACGTGGGGATTCTGAGGACCTAAAAGAAAAACTTCAGTTTCTGCTTGCAAATCCTGACAAAGTTCATAAAATGCAAAGAAAAGCGATGGACCGAATTAGGAAGCATTATGATTGGAATATGATAACAGACCAGATAGAGAAAATATATACCTCGCTTATTTCCGAGAGACTTGAGCGAAGATAATATGGTCTAGTTGTGAGAGGAGTTGCTAAAGTGCAAGAAAAAAGCTGTAAATATGGACACTGATTAGTCGTCGGCTTTGTAACACTTGTGTGAACCTTGCGGATGGAATCTGCTAAAACTGCGTCAATGATGGAGGAACTGAGGGCATATCCTTCGGGATAAAATCAGGAAGCCAAATGATAGCACGCCGCGCAGAGGTTTTCCAATATCGCTTGATGTTTTTAATGACGAGGAAATCAAAGTAAGTTGATCATGTTGAGCACTGAAAGTCTTACAAGTTATTTGACTGACTTTATTGGGAAGTAACGGTTGAAAGACAAGGTTATTTTTTCAGCAGGGTTAGCAATGAAACGAGAAAAAGCTTGCATAAGGTGCTTGGCACCATAACGCGGGCGCTCAGAGTACTCGGACAATTTTTCGTTGGTTATTTAAAATCAATGTCACATGAGGCCCCAGTAATAGACTTTTGCAAGAGTGTTTTCCAGAAATAGTTGGAACGTGGATGCAAAATTTATTTACAACTCCACTCGACTTGAAACAGATTTTGTTAGACTTTAAGGGGACAAAATATTCATCTAAGATTGTCAAGACGATCATCAAAAGTACTATCCTTCACGGATCTTTTTGAAAAAATACCTGGACCTAATACGACCGTATAAATGTGAACAAGAATTGCCCTTTTAGCTTTTCCAATGTTTCTTGACCATTCCGAAGCCGCTCAAAAGAAAAATAGATTGTCAACAAAGGCAAACTAAAAGCTATGGATTAATGTATAGTTGGGGATAGGCAAACCATGCTTCACCACCATCATTAGCATCTAAAGCTTGAACCCAAGGATTCATCCAGACTGGAACAACTTGTTGCCCGTTTGCAAAACCCTCTGGATTTGATCCACCTTGATTGATGTAAGAAAAAGTTTTTGGCACTATAAAGTTTATTGTTACCAAAGTCCATGTGCTCGTACCCCAAGGCACAAAAGTTGGGTGACTCGTTCCCGTAGTGCTTCCATCAGTCTGAGAAGTACCACAAATATCTTCTTGGCCATCATAGATGTCTATGCCAATTCTTACACCATCAAGAGGATTGCCATTATTACCTAATGTACTTCCAGAAGTTTTCATCCATGCGCTAAAAACAACATGCTCACCTGGAGAAATATCTATCGGCGGGCCGTCAGATTCACGTGCATAATTGTTATCACTGCTTGTATGGGGATCAAGTCTAATGGTGGACTGTCCGTTATAAAGAACACTATAATCTATGTGAAGAATAGATGTGTATGATTCATGATAATAATCATAAGTGAGCCAAGCTGGGGTAGCAGGATAAACTGTTGATGGATTAAACGGTGCTAAATTTGTGGAAGATGGCGTTGGTGTCGGGCTCGGGGTTGGTGTTGGCGTAGCGGTGGGTTTGGGGGTTGGTGTTGGCGTAGCGGTGGGTTTGGGGGTTGGTGTTGGCGTAGCGGTGGGTTTG